>JANYGI010000092.1 GCA_025362495.1 Byssovorax sp.
CGGCGGAGGAGGCGCAGGCGGAGGCACCACAGGCACCGGCGGCACGGGCGGCGAAGGATGCGAGGGCCAATGCGTGCCGCTTGCTCCGGGAGTATGGAGCGGGCCTCTTCTCGTCTGGATAGGAAAGGACGGAGACGCCCCCGATTGCCCGGCCAGCGCGCCTATCGCGGACGCGCCGATGTTCACCGACCTCAACGCGCCGACCGTCTGCGGCGCGTGTACGTGCGACGCGCCCACGGGAACGTGCGCGCTCCCGATCACGATGATCGCGGCCGCGTCCACGTGCGCAGGAGATAAAGCGGGCGTCGCTCACACGTCGTTTGACGCACCAGCGGCCTGGGACGGATCCTGCTCCGCGGTGAGCCCGATCGCCGCGAATCAGAAGTGCAATGGCGTCAACTGCGTTCAATCGTTGACCATCGCCCCGCTGACGCTCTCGGAGAATGCTTGCGCGGTGAAGGTGGAGTCTGTCGCGGCAAAGGTGCCATACACCTGGGGAACCACGGCGCGCTCCTGCCGCGGAGCAGCCTACGGGCGTTGCGCGGCTCCCGCAGATGGCTGCGCTCCGGCCGCCGAGCCAGGCTTTGCCCAGTGTATCGGTCGCGACGGGGACAGAGAGTGCCCGGGGCCCTATTACACGGTCAAACATGTCTTTTACAGTGACCTCGTGGATACGCGCAATTGCACTGCTTGCGCCTGCGGCGCCCCGGCAGGGAGCACGTGCGCGGCATATATCTCCGCGTTCAGCGATGGTTTTTGTATGTCACCGGTCGTCGCAGGCACCGTCGATGCGACGGGTCCGGTGTGTCTCGACGTAGCGCCCTCCGGGCAGGCCCTCGGGAGCAAGCTCGCGGCTTCGCCCCTCTACGCGCCCGGCGCCTGCCAGGTCAGCGGCGGGGAGCCCATGGGAGAGGGGCTCCCGGCGGATCCGTCGACCTATTGTTGCTTGCCGTAAGAGGAGACCAAGCCTCGAGTACGACAAATCGGGGGGCCATGACGATTTTTTTACCAGATCCCGGACCTGGCGACACCGGGGAGGGCATGACACCGGCAGGCGCTACGGCGCTGGTTCGAGGATGGTTCGCGGCGCACTCCTCCACGATCGAGCGCTCGCTCGCGTGGTATGGCGTCCGGTCCATCGAGGATCGGGCGGACTTGACGCACGACGTGCTCCTGGCCGGGTATGTCGCCCTTCTGCGCGGCGAGGCCATCGACTACCCGCGCGCATGGCTGCGGGAGTGCGCCCGGAAGCACGCGAGCAACTACCGTCATAAGGCCTCGAGGCGGGGGCTTGCCGGCGTGAAAGAGGTGGTCAACGCGATGCCGACCCCGGAGCAGATCGTCGAGCACAGGGAGCTGTTGCGCCGGCTCTTCGATGGTATTGACGACAAGGCGCAAGGCATCGTCTTCGACGTGCGGATCGACAACCTGTCCTGGGAGGAGATCGCGCGCGAGCGGCAGATCTCGGTCGATCAGGCGAGGTATCTGTTCCGACGCGCCCTCGCGCAGATGGAGGAAGCTGCGGCGAAGGACGACGCGACCGGGAAAGAACGGCAGGCTTTCGTGCTTGCGATCGCCATGGACCACGTCTTCGAGGCGGTCCGGGCAGAGGCTGACGACGTTCCAGCGGCGATGCGACAGCGGGTCTGGGAGTCCCTGGAGCGAAGCATGGATGCGGTGGGGGCCAGCGCGGCAGATCCAGAGCCAACCCCGGTCAACACCACACCTGCGCCGCCGATATCGGCCGGGGCGGCCGCCGGGATGGTCGGCGGAGGGGTCGTGCTCGGGACCATCCTTGGGTATCTCGCTCATGGTGCGCTCCCCGAAAAATCTCCTGACGCGCGGGGTCGCGCCGGGGCCACTCCTGTGCTGACGATGAGCGGCGCCGAGAACGAGCCGGGCGATCTGAATGCGTCGGCGCAGCTCGTCTGGTTGACCAGCACCGCCGAGGCGCTGGACGCGTCGCCCGCGGCGAGCCCTCCGAGGGATGGGCGTGCCCTCGTTGCGTCTCGGCCCACGTCGCCTTCCACGGTGGCGCCCACGATGCTCCTGGAGCGCGCACGCACTTCGTTCAGGCTGGGCGACGTGCGGGCGGCGCTCGCTTTCCTGAGGCAGCACGAGAGGCTCTCGCCGGTGCGGCTCGACGCCGAGGATCACCGGAGGCTCTTGCGGGAGGTATGCGCGGCGCCGGAGGCTCGGGATGCGCGCGAATGCGTGGACGCAAAGGCTGCTCCAGCGCTCGAATAGAGCAGTCCGCGCAGAGCCCCGTCGCTCGCGGAGCGCTACGGAGCGCTGGTGTAGAGGTAATTCCAGACGGGGGCGAACACGTAGCTCATCCCCATCTTGGGCGAGGTGCCGCCGGCCTGCACCGAGCTGTGGCCGTCGGTGGTCGCCGCCGAGGTCTCGAGTCGGTGGGTGCCGCCAAAAGGCGGCATCGCGCCGTCGACGGTGGTGGACGTGCCTTTGAGGCCGAGCGACTCGAACGCGGCGAGGTGCCCCGGGTGCTGCGGATCGGCCGTGTGGGAGAAGCCGAAGAAGAGCAGCGCCGGCGTGAGCGGCGTCTTCTTCAGCCAGGCCTGGTCGGTGTCGAGCGGCCCGGAGAGCATGACGACGCGGTTCGTCAGCCGGTGAAGACCGATGACACCGGCGCTGCTGGCGCCGTGGGAGATGCCGGAGATGATGATCTTCGACCAGCGCGGCTTGTCCCCGTCGAGGTAATACTTCCAGTCTCCCTGGGGGTTCTTGGTCTGGAGATAGGCAAGGCCCTTGGTGACCCGGGTCTCGATGCTCTCCGGCGGGGTGATGTCGACGAAGGGGTGGTGATCTTGCCCGTCGAAGGCCTCGAGTCGGCAGCCCTCGATGTCGGCGCCGCAGTTGGCGATGCCGTAATCGCTGGTGTAACAGGGGCCGAGGACGTGAAAGCCGAGGCTGGCGAGCTGCTGCTCGTGCGCCGTCGATCCGCAGGTGCTCGGGGCGCCCGCGCCATGGAGGTACACGACGAGGAGCCCGCGCGGCGTCACCCGCGTATCGAGGTAGGCCGGCTGGATACCGAGCTTGGTCTTGGCGGCGGGATCGGCGTCGTCCGGCTTGAAATTGAGGGTGTAGAGCTGAGGATTGCTGACGTCGACGTTCGGCCCGGGGTCGACGGCGCCGCCGCCGGCTCCACCGACTCCGGTGGTGGTGGTCAGTGATCCGCCCGTGCCTTGCGCCGTGGTGCCGCTGCCCCCGGCGCCGCCGCTGCCCGTCGCGGCGCCTCCGGTTCCAGCGGTGCTCGTGGTGCCGGTCGTGGCCTCCGGGCTCGCGCTGGAGCACGCCGGCGCGAGCGCGAGGGCCGCGATCGCCAGGAGGCTCGCGCCCGCGCGCCTGCTCGGGAGAGTCCTTGTGGATTTCGACATCGGATCTTTCACGGCTTGTTACCTCGTTCGCACGTCACGTCGCCTGTACGCGTTCCGCCCTTCGATCCGCCCGGGTGATGGCAGACCAGGATCTCGGTGTGGCCGCAGCCCGTGGCCTCCAGCACCTCGTAGCCGATGTACGTCGAGAGCTTTGCCTCGCGGCGATCGGCCTGATCTTTCTGCCACTTCGCGAGGCGCGCCGGATCTCGCTTGACCTCGTCGGACGGGGCAAGGGCGATCTCGCCGGGCCGCGCGAGGGCCTGCGCCGGCTGGATGTCGGCGCGCGGCTTCACCTCGACGCGATCTTCAGGGCAGCTGTAGCGCGCGGCGAAATCTTCGCGCGCGCCGGAGCTGAGCTGCTTGCACGAGGCCGCCGCGAGCGGGAGGAGCACGACGCACGCCGCGGGCAGGAGCGGTCTTCGCATGCGAGCGAAGGTAGCAGGCCTGGAAAGTGGAAAGGACGCGGCGCGCCGCGGCCAGCGACATCGCATTTTCACAACTGCAAGGCGGGCGCGCTGCGCAGCGCGGCATGCGATGACCTCGCGTGAGGCGGCTCCAGGCAATTGGCTCGCGGGTCGAGAGGGACTAAGCCGGAGTCTGCCGGGGCGGCCCGCTGCGCTCCCTTCGATCTTCCACGTCTCGAGGTACCCCGATGTCGACGCCGCGTCGCAAATCCGTGAAAATCTCCGGCAAGGTCCTCTATCTGACGGAGGACGCGGGGCTGCTGAAGCAGCAGCTCGAGGGGGAGGCGATCGCGTTCGATCCCGAGCGTCACGCGCTCGTGAACAACATCTCCACCGACGAGCTCACGCCCGG
Organism: Byssovorax sp.; assembly: GCA_025362495.1. Lineage (GTDB taxonomy): Bacteria > Myxococcota_A > Polyangia > Polyangiales > Polyangiaceae > JANYGI01. Next base: position 4,212 of record JANYGI010000092.1, read on the forward strand.
GTGGGTTTGTTACTACTACGACGAGACGCTCGCTCGTTACTGCCTCGTCGGCCTGCGCGGCGGCGTGATCCAGCGCGACGCGGTGAAGAGCGGCGGCTTCGAGATCATCGTCAGCGGCCGGTCGAAGGGCTGCGGCAGCTCGCGCGAGACGGCGCCGTACTCGGAGCGCGAGTCGGGCATCAAGATCGTCGTCGCCAAGAGCATCGAGAAGATCTACGGGCAGAACTGCCAGAACATCGGGCTGCTGACGACGACCGACTTCGGCATCGTCGAGCGGGCGATGCGCGGCGAGGAGATCCCGATCAGCGAGTTCACCCGCGGGCTCGATCCGATCAGCGCCGACGTCGTCGAGCACGGCGGCCTGTTCGCGTACAACGAGGCGCGCCTCGTCGGCGAGGTGCACCCGCCGACGATCACCACGGCGCCGCGGGCGATGACGCTGTGCGAGAAGATCCTCGCGCGCCACGCCATCGTCGACGCGCGCGCGGGCTCGCTCGGCGTGACGGCGGTGCAGCCGGGCGACGCGCTCTTCGTGCGCACCGACGTGCGCTTCTCGCACGAGTACGTGACGCCGATGGCCGAGTCGCTCTTCCGCGCGAGCCTCGGGCCGGACGCCAGGGTGAGCGAGCCGGAGAGCGTGTTTGCGTTCCGTGATCACCTCACGTTCCTCGACAAGGTGATGTCGGACTCGCACGTGAAGCTCGGCCTGCGCGAGCAGTCGCAGTCGCTGGCGACGGTGCAGGAGGCCTTCACGAAGAAGCAGAACATCAAGCTCTACGGCGAGGTGTTCCGTGACGGGAAGCTCGTGGGCTCCGAGGCGATCTGCCACAACAAGGTGATCGAAGAGCTGGCGCTGCCGGGCCAGGTCGTCGCCGGGACCGACTCGCACACTTGCATGGCCGGCGCGCTCGGGTGCTTCGCCTTCGGCGTGGGATCGACCGACATGGCCAACGCGTGGCTCACGCGCGACGTGCGCGTCGCCGTGCCCGAGTCGGCGCGCTTCAACCTCCACGGCGAGCTGCCCGCGGGCGTGACGGCCAAGGACGTGATGCTCTACCTGCTGTCGCAGCCCTTCTGGAAGAGCGGCGACGGCATCGGCAAAGTGCTTGAATTTGCGGGATCGGGCGTCCGAGCGATGGGCCTCGACGAGCGCGCGACGCTGACCAACATGGCCGTCGAAGCGGGCGGGTTCACCGGGATCATCGAGGCCGACGAGGTCGTGGTCGAGTACCTGGTGAAGCAGCGCGGGCTCGACGCCGACGCGGTGCGGAAGCTGATCGTGACGGCCGACGAGGGCGCGACCTACGTGGCCACGTTCGACGTCGATCTCGCGACGCTCGAGCCGATGGTGGCGACGCCGGGCGATCCCCGCAACGGCGTCCCGCTGCGCTCGCTCAACGAGGCGTCGGGCGGCGAGGTGAAGATCAACATCGCGTACGGCGGCTCGTGCACCGGCGGCAAGAAGGCCGACATGGACATGTACGCGTCGGTGCTGAAGCGCGCCGTGGCGAAGGGGAAGCGCGTCGCCGACGGCGTGCACCTCTACATCCAGTTCGGCTCGCAGGACATCCGCCGCTACGCCGAGGAGAAGGGCTACCTCGAGGTGTTCGCCAGCGCCGGGGCCGAGCTCGTCGACCCCTCGTGCGGCGCGTGCATCAAGGCCGGGCCGGGCGTGTCGTTCACCGCGGACGAGGTCACCGTGTCGGCGATCAACCGCAATTTCCCGGGCCGCAGCGGGCCGGGCAAGGTGTACCTCGCGAGCCCGCTGGTGATCGCGGCGAGCGCGATCGCCGGCAAGATCGTCTCGCCCGATTCGATCTGAGCGGCCCTCTGCGCGGCGCCTTCGAGGGCGCCGCGCGGGCCGTAACGTGACGCCGCATGTACGGTCCCAGGAACAACCGCGCGCTCTTCTTCGCGGTCTTTGCGTCGCTCACGATCCTCGGCGCGCTGCCGTTCTGGCTCACGCAGATCCTGCCGATGCAGGACTACCCGGCGTTCCTGCTCTTCGCGCGCGCGTTCGCGGACTACCGCGCGCCGGGGTCGCCCTTCGCCGGCGCGTACACCACGGGGTTCCCGCTCTCGCCGCTGGTGCTCCCGCTCCTGCTGACGCGCGGGATCGCCTTGTTTTCGAGCCTCGAAACGGCGGGTCGCGTGCTGTGGACGCTGTACGCAGTGGGGCTCCCCGTCGCGTCGCTGCACCTGCTCGGCGTGCTCAGGCGCGACGCGTGGAGCGTGCTGCTCGTGTTCCCGCTGGTGATTTCGTACTGGGTCGTCGGCGGCTTCTTCGCGTTCGCCACGGGGATGCCGCTGCTGCTGCTCGGGCTCGCGGCGTCGGTGCGCTGGCTCGAAGCGCCGACGCGGCGGCGCGGCCTCGTGCTCGCGGCGATCCTGGTCGCGGCGTTCCTGTGGCACGCGCTGATCTTCGCGCAGCTCGGGCTCGATTTGGGGATCCTGTGGCTGCTGCACCGGGCCGAGAGTCCGCGCGCCCGCGGCCGCGCGCTCGCGCCGATGGTGCCCGCGATGGTGATCTTCGCCGCGTGGATGATGGCCGCGGTGGAGGGCCGATCGCCGGGGCGCAAGCCGCTCGTGTGGCCGCCGTTCCTCGACAACGCGACGCATTTTTTCGCGTACCTCGGGCCGCTGCCGCAGGCCGCCGGCGTGGCGACGCTGTTCGCCTTGATGCTCGCCGTGGGCGCCGCGGCCACGTCCGCGCCGACGACGAGCGCGAGCCCTGCGTTCCGGGTGAAGCGCCCGTTCACGTGGCTGGCGATCGCCGCCGCGCTCGGCTACGCGGTCCTGCCGAGCACCTGCTTCGGGGTCGAGGGGATCAACAATCGGCAGCCGTATTTCGCGGCGTTGCTGTTCGTGTTCGGGTGGTCGCTGCCGGCGCGGCGCGGGGCGCGCGCGCTCTTGCTCGGGGCGGTCGGGCTCGCTTCGGCGATGGGCCTCGTGCATCTGGCGGGGCGCTTCGCGGCGTTCGATCGCGAGACGGCGGGCGCGTCGCGGCTGATCGATCGGGTCGGGCCGGGCGACGCGCTGCTGGCGCCGATCGATCGCGCGTCGACGATCTCGTTCCCCGAAAAGCCTTTGATTGCCCTCGATCTGTACTCATCGATCCGCCACGGCGGGCTGCCGAACGCGTCGTTCGCGGGCTACGAGATCAACTTCATCCGCTACGTGAACAACCAGAACCCGATGCCAGGGCTGTCGACGTACGGCTGGCAAGGGAGCCCCGGGCTCACGAAGTTCGACTACGTGCTGCTGCGCGGATCGGCCGGCGGATCGATGGAGCACGACGGCGCGCTGCGGCTCGTCGCGCGGGACGGCGAGTTCGCGCTGTTTGCGGTGTGCGACGGCGGCGCGCACCCGGTGTGCACGAAGCCGCCCAAGCCTACGCCGAAAGCGACGCCGCCCGCTGCGCCGGCTTCGTCCGCACGGCCTTGACCCGATCCTCGAACTCGCGGCGCAGCTCGTCGGTGATCACTTCCTTGCCGAAGCGGGCCTCGAGGTAGATCTCGGTGAGCGCGAGGATCTCCGATCCGAGCGGGTGATCGAGGGCCTTCAGCGTCTCGGCGTGGAGGAGCGGTGGGGTGCCCGGCGATCGCGACACGCCCTGCGCGCCCATGGCGCCGTCGAGGAGCTCGTAGAGCTCCGTGGCGAGCAGCGCGCTGCGTGATTTGGCCGCGCCTTCCCCGGGCTCGGGGAGGCGGTGACGAACGCGCCGTCGCGAGTACCAGTACCCGAAGCCGCCGGCCGCGAGCACGAGTGCGAAGCCGGCCACGACGGCGGGTCGCGGCCTCGTCATCCCGCGCGGCAGGAGCGAGCCGTTGCGGTTGCGCGTCAGCGTCTGGAAGAGGCTGACTTGCTGGTTGAGATCGTAGCCGACGACGTGGCGATCCCAGCGCTGGCTCGACGCTTCGAGGAAGTCGCGCACGTAGGCCCACGCGCCCGCGAGCTCGCTGCGCGGCGCCGAGTCGCCCGGCGGCGTGGGGTCGAACGTGAGCCAGCCCTGCTCGTCGACGAAGACCTCGACCCACGAGTGCGCGTCGCCCTGGCGCACGGCGTAGAAGTGGCCGAAGCGGTTCCACGTGCCGCCGATGAAGCCGGTGACGTTGCGCGTGGGGACGCCGAGGGTCCGCAGCATCACGGCCATCGCGGTGGAGTAGTACTCGCAGTGCCCGCGCTTCGATTCGAACAGGAAGTCGTCGAGGGGCTGCTTGCTCTTCCCCGAGGGTGAGTTGAGATCGTAGCGGTAGTCGGTGCGCAGGCGCGCCTCGATGGCGCGGGCGCGATCGAGCGGGAGCGTGAGCCCCTTCGTCCACTGCGCGGCGAGATCGCGGATGCGATCCGGCATGTCGCCGGGCAGCGCGAGGTAGCGCGGTCGCTCGGCCGCGGGCAGCCGACGGAACGTGGGGACGTTGCGCGTCGAGAGGAAGATCTCGTACTTGAGGCCGCGCTCGTCGAGCGGCTGGTAGCGGAACTCGCCCTCGGGGCCGCGAAACGGCGGCAGCGGCGACTCGATCCCGAACTGGCCGCGGCTGCGGAAGCGCATGCCGGTGGCGTTCTGCGGGAGGAACACGACCGGCGGCTCGATCGGCTCGAGGTCGGCGCGCATGACCTTGTCGGTCGTGACGTCGGGGTAGTGCTCGATCGGGATCAGCGTTCCATCCGTCTCGGCGGGGCGCTTCCAGCTCTCGCTCTGCGTCCAGGCGCGGCCGTCGTAGCTGTCGAGCGCGGTGCCGCGAAGATGGAGCGTGAGGCGCGGCGGCGGCGGCTCGGGCAGGTCCGGCATCTCGATGCGCATCGTCAGCGTGGGGTCGCTGCGGAGCACCCCGACCTCGCCTAGATCGACGCGACCGGAGAAGCCGATCATCCGCCCCGCGTGCCCGCGGTTCATCAGCAGGAGCGAGAGGCCGACGCGCGGAAACAGCACGAAAAGAAGGGCGGTGAACGCGAAGATCGGGATCGAGAGCAGGCAGGTGACGGCGAGGAACGAGCGCCCGACGACGCGGCGCGAGCGGAGGATGCGGGGCACGTCGACGGGCAAGCCGGTGCGATCGCGCGCGCCCTGGCGGTAGTTGCCCTCGACCTCGCGGCGCAGGTGGCTGAGCACGAGCGCGCCCGGCGCGACGATGAGCACGCCGATGAAGCAGAGCCCGTAGCCGAGGCCGCCGCCGAGCACCGTGCCGGCGATGAGGTGCAGCAGCGAGAGGACGATGACCTGCTGATCGTGCGCGGCGCCCTTGCGCGTCGCGAGGCGAATGATCTGGAGCGCGGCGGCGAACTCGACCAGCACGTCGAGCACGTTGGCGTCGAAGAGCACGCGGCCGATCTGCACGCCGAGGACGATGAGCAGCGCGCCGGTGTCGAGGTGGCGCAGCGCGGGGTGCCGCTGCCACGACTCGCGCACCGAGAGCGCCGCCACGAGGCCGAGCAAGATCGCCGCCGAGACCCAGCGGTTGAACTGCCCGCTCAGCACCAGCGCCAGCACGCCCAGCGACGCGAGCGCGTCGGTCATCACCCGGTGAACGAAGCCGAACCTCACGCGCGGCCACCTGCTGCGCGGCGCTTGCCGTTGCTCCTGGTGGAGCCCTTCGGGGCGTCGTCGTCGGTCGTCGGGCGCGTCGCCGTGCTGACGGGGTTGAGCACCGGCGCGGCCTCCATCGGCGCGGATCGACCGGCGATGAGGGCGCGCGCGGCCCGCTCGGCCCGGAGCGCGGGCGCCTTCGCTTCGTCGACGGACTCGAGCAGCGCGAGGAAGCGGAGGATCGGATCGGAGCCGAGGTTCTTGTCGCCGCGCACGCGCTCGCCCAGCGTCGTCGAGACCACGACGCCGTCGCCGCGCTTGATGTGAGCCACGGCGCGCGACGCGACCTCGCGGATCCGCTTCTCGAATTGCGTGGTGTAGGCCTCGGCCAGCGGCCCGTTGTCTGCGGCCGACGCCGGGCGGACGGCGTCGATGATCACGTCGATGTCGGGGCGCGTCTCCCGCGATCGCTCGCGCAGGATCAGCTGATCGCGCACGGTGCTCTTGCGCCAGTAGATGTCGCGCGGATCGTCGCCCTCGCGCATCGGCCTGAGGGCGTACGTCTCGTCGCCGCCGCCGCGACCGCTGGAGCCGGCGCCTCCGTCGCGGCGCCCCGACTCATGGATCGACAGGCGCACCGCGTCGACCGCGGGGTAGATGATGAGCTCGCCCTCGGCGTCGACTTCCCTTGATTTTTCGAACAAACCGAACGGGAAGCGGGTGGCGATGCGGAAGCCGGTGTGCCGATCGCGACCGCGCCGCGCCGGCGTGCGCCGGTAGGCCGCGACCTGCGCGGACGAGGGGCTGATCTTGAGAAAGAAGCAGCGCTTGTCGGCGGGCTGGCCGGCGCGCAGATCTTCGACCTCGATCGCGTACGAGGGGACGCGCTTCTTGTGGTTGTAGACCTCGATCTCGACGAGGTGCGCGCGGCCGACCTGGGCGCGCACCGGGAGGCGGCGCGTGACGGTGAGCCGGCGGAGCGAGAGATCGCTCATCACGCCGGACACCAGCATCAGCGAGAGCAGCATGCCCAGCAGCAGGTAGAGCAGGTTGTTGCCGGTGTTGATCGCCGCGAAGCCGACGCCGAGCGTGATGCCGAGGTAATACTTGCCCTCGCGCGTGACCTTGAGCTTCCGCGGCGGCGTGAAGAAGCGCAAGAGCTTCTCCCAGGCCGTGCGGTGCTTCACGGGCTGCGGCGGCATCGGCGGGAGGCGCGGCGGCAAGCGGACCGCGGGGGCCTCGCGCGGCGCTTTGCCCGGGCGCGGCGACGGCGAAACCGAGGGCGGACCGAAGCCCGGCGATCGCGAGTCGGGCGGCGGAGGGATGGCGATTTCGCGCTTCGCCGCGGCGGGGCGCGTGATCGTCCCTGTGCCCGATTTCACCGCCGCGCGCGCGGTCCGGAGGCTGTCGGTGCCCCCGTCCTTCGCGACGTCATCCTCCCGGCCCTTCGCCATGCCGATCCAGGCTAAAGCGGGACGGGGACGCGCGCGACCAGATCGCGCACCGTGGTCTCGCACTCGTCGCGGCTCGGCACATAGCCTTCGGCCTGGGCGGCGAGGCGGACGCGGTGCGCGAGCACGGCGACGGCGAGATCGTGGATGTCGTCGGCGATGCAGTAGCTGCGGCCGTGGAGCACGGCGCGGCCGCGGGCGGCGCGGGCGAGGTTCATCCCGGCGCGCGGCGAGGCGCCGAGCGACAGCGTCGGCGTCGACCGCGTGGCCGCAAGAACGGCTTGCAAATACGTCGCGAGCGAGGCGTCGAACTCCACCCGATCGACCTCGCGCTGCAGCGCCACGAGCTGCGCCGAGTCGATCACCCGGGGCACGTTGCGCGCGCGATCGGCGTCGCCTCCGTGAAGCAGCAGCCGCATCTCGACCTGCGGCGGCGGGTAGCCGATCTTGATCCGCACCATGAACCGGTCGAGCTGCGACTCGGGGAGGGGGTACGTCCCCGCGAAATCCTGGGGGTTCTGCGTGGCGATCACGAAGAACGGATCAGGCAGCGGCGTCGTCGTCCCGTCGACCGAGACCTGACCTTCGTTCATCGCCTCGAGCAGCGCCGACTGGGTGCGCGGGCTCGCCCGGTTGATCTCGTCCGCGAGCAGGACGTTCGCGAAGATCGGCCCCTGGCGAAAGAAGAACTCGCCCGCGCGCTGGTCGTAGACGCTGACGCCGAGCACGTCGCTCGGGAGCAGGTCGCTCGTGAACTGCACGCGCCGCAGCTCGCCGCCGACGGCCTTTGCCAGGGCGCGCGCCAGCGTCGTTTTCCCCACACCGGGCACGTCCTCCACCAGGACATGGCCACGGGCCAGGAGGGCGATGAGCGCGAGCTCGACCGCATCCGGCTTTCCTTCGAGTGCTGCCTCGACAGCTCCCCGAAGTTTCTGCAGCACGGGCGCAGCCTCGCGCGCAATCGAGATCGCCGACGTCATTGGCTCGGATGCTAGCACGACGCCGCCGAGCGCTCGGACCGTCGCGCGAATGAGTCCCCCGGCTCGTCGATTTTCTGCGGGAGCTCGTCGGGCACCCGCGCCTCGCTCTTCTGGCCCAGCCTTTCGGTCGCATGTATGCTGCGCGCGCTTTGGCGGCCCCCGGATTCAGCCCCCGATCGCAGCCGCTCGCCGGAGCGGGCGAAACGCCGCGATCCCCGTCGAACGCCGCCCGATCCGCGGAAGCGGCCGCGCAACAAGTTGTGTCTCAAAATACATCCACTTCCAGCGCGGAGCAGCCGCAGCCCCTCTCGGATCGCTCTCAGAACGAAGCTCAAGGGGAGACGCAGCCGATCCCGGTGATCCCCGAGTTTCGCAAGGGCGGTCTGCCCTGGCGGATCCGCGGGATGATCCGGACGCTCCGGCCGAACCAGTGGGTGAAGAACTTCTTCGTCCTCGCGCCGATCGTCTTCGCGAAAGAGCTGACGAAGCCCTCGCTGCTGATCACGGCGGCGTCGGCGTTCCTGGTGTTCTGCCTGCTCGCGGGCGCGGTCTACACGCTCAACGATCTCGTCGACGTCGCCGCCGATCGCGTCCACCCGGTGAAGCGCAACCGGCCGATCGCGTCGGGGCGCGTGCCCGAGTCGGTGGCGCGGGTGATGGTCGTCGTCCTGGTGATCGTCTCGCTCGGCAGCGCGCTGGCGATCAACATCCCGTTCTTCCTCGTGGCGCTCGGGTACTTCCTCCAGAACGTCGCATACTCGTTCCGCCTGAAGAAGGTGGCCTACGTCGACGTGGGGTTCATCGCGCTCGGCTTCGTGCTGCGCGTGCTCGCGGGCGGCTTCGCGACGCGCACCCACGTCTCGGGCTACATGCTCGCGTGCACGGCCCTGCTCGCGCTCTTCCTCGGCTTCGGCAAGCGCCGCCACGAGCTCGCCTCCGAGAACGCCACCAAGCAGCGCTCCGCGCTCCAGGCCTACACGCCGCGCGCGCTGACGATCGCCCTGGCGATCACCGGCGCGGCCAGCGTCGGCAACTACCTCGCGTACACGCTCGACGCCGAGACGCAGCGCTTCTTCGGCACGCGTCTTCTGTGGCTGACGACGGTGCACACGCTCTTCGGCGTGATCCGCTTCCTCCAGCTCGTCGCGGGCCGACCGAAGGCCGAGTCGCCCACGCAGGAGATGCTCCGCGACGTGCCCTTCGTGCTCAATCTCGTGCTCTGGGTGATCGAGGTGATCGCGTTCCTCTACAACGTGAGGCTGGCCTGATCGCATGGCGAAGCCCGTCGCGCCCGCCGCGAAGGACGACGCCGACGTCCCCGAGGTCGCGCGCAAGAGCGACGCCTGGACCGACCTCGGGCTGACGCTGCCGATCTTCGTCGCGTACCACCTCGGCGTGGTGTTCCTCCCCGTGCGCAACGCGGCCGACCTCGTCACGAGCGAGCTGCGATCGCTCGCGAAACACAGCCTCCCGATGTACGCGACGCTCACGCTCGCGCTCGGCGCGCTCTTCGTGATCTCCCTCTGGTCGCTCGGGCAGAAGCGGGCCCTCGCGCCCTCGCGCTTCGTCTTCATCGCCCTCGAAGGCACGCTCTACGCGGTGCTGATGCGCGCCGCGAGCTCGTACGTCGTGGGCTCGCTCCGCCTCGCGGGCGCGAGCGGCAGCGGCGCGTTCAGCAGCGTGGTGATGGCGCTCGGGGCTGGTTTTTACGAGGAGATCGCGTTTCGCGTCGGCATCTTCGGCGTGGGCTCGCTGGTGCTCCGGCAGCTCTTCGGCAAGGGCGGCAAGGGCGTGGCCGTCACCGTGCTCTGGGCCCTGTGCGAGTCGGCCGCGTTCTCCGGCTGGCACTACGTCGGCGCGATGGGCGACCCGTTCGATCTCCAGTCATTCGCGTTCCGGGCCTTCTGCGGCCTGTTTCTCACGGTGATCTTCGCCTTCCGCGGCTTCGCTCCCGCCGTCTGGACCCACGCCATCTACGACGTCTGGGTCATGGTCGGGGGCTGAGCTTCCCGCGTCGGGCGCGTCGAGCCAGGCGTCGACGCGCACCCCGACGAGGTTCTTGCGGGTCATCGCGGCGAGGATCTTCGGCAGCGCGGCGAGGCTCGCGGGCGTGAAGTCGTCGTTCTCGGCGGCGTCGTGGAGCAGCACGATCGCCCCGTCGCGCAGGTGCGGGACAATGCGCGCGGCGACGCGATCGGGGCGCGCGCCCGCGAGCCCGTCGAGGCCCTTCACCGACCAGCCGACGACGGTGAAATCGAAGGCCTCGAGCGCCCCGGCGATGCGCGGGCTGGTGTGGCCGATCGGCGGTCGGAACAGCGTCGGCGCCTGCCCCGACGCGGCGGTGATCACCTCGATCGCGCGCGCCAGATCGAGGCGGATCGACTCCGGCGTGCGCAGCGAAAACAGGCGATCGTGATCGTAGCCATGCACGCCGACCGCGTGCCCGCGCGCCACGATGTCGCGCACGAGGTCGGGGTAGAGCTTCACCTTGCGGCCGATGACGAAGAACGTCGCCTTGACGCCGGCTCGGTCGAGCTCTGCGAGGACCTTCGGCGTCGTCTCGGGGCTCGGTCCGTCGTCGAACGTCAACGCGACACCACGCGCGTCAACGGGCCCGCGCCAGAGGACGTCGACGAACATCCCGAGCCGTAAAATGAAGACCCCGGTGAGGATCAGCGCGAGGTAGCCGCCGAGCGCGACGCCCGCGACCCACATCGGGATCGGGCCCAGGATGACCGAGCGAGCGACGAGCGCGAGCGAGCCCGCGGTGGCGATGTAGAGAGCACCCCGCGCGGGCGTCATGCGTGGATTACTTCTTCGAGCGCTTCGGATCGGCCTCGGCGTCGAGCTCCTCGTCGGCCTCGTCGCTCGCGTCGTCCGCGGCGATCCGCTTGTTGCTGGCCGGCGCGCGCTTGCCGCCGCTCTCGGTTGCGCTGCCGCCCTCGCTCGGATCGTTGTCGACCTCGTAGAAGCCGCCGAGCAGCGCGGCGATCGCGGCGAGCGAGGTGATCGCCATCCCGCCCACGGTGCCGGTGCTCGTCGCCGCTTCGCCGAGCGAGGTGTTGGCCGCCGACAGCGGGCCGAGCGCGATCGGCAGCGGCATCGTGAGCCACCGCCGCGCCGCGTACATCAGCCCGGCGCCGAGCAGCGCGCCGACAAAGGCCTTCATTCCGGCCTCGATCTTCGCGTCCTTCGCCCAGATGGGCTTGCCGGCGACGAGCCCGATCAGCACGCCCGTCACGGCGGCCGCGAGGTACGCGACGATGGCCATGGGCGCGGCGAGGCCGAGCTTCGCCAGCCCAAACCCGATCAAGCCCCCGACCAGGAGCCCCTTGACGATTCCGATGAGCAGACGCCCGAGCATCGTCCTCGATCCTTGGCACGAGGCCGCGCCACGTTCAACATGGGCCGCCCTCGCAGCCCGGCCAGCGTAGCAGGTTCGGCGGCGGACGTGCCCCCTTCACCGCTACGGTCTTCGTGCTCTTCACAACCCTCAAGTACGCGGCGTTCTTCGCCGTCGCATTTCTAGGCTCCTGGGCCCTCTGCCTCGTCCCGGGGCGAGCCCGGTCGCTCGACGAAGGCGGCGGGCGGGTGTTCAACGCTTGGCCCCGCATCATCTTCCTGCTCGTCCTCAGTTACGGCTTTTACGCCGCGTGGGACTGGCGCTACCTGCCGCTGATCTTCGGCTCGTCCACCGTCGATTTCTTCCTGGCCCGCGCCGTCGATCGCGAGAAACGCCCCGGCGCGAAGCGCGCGCTGCTGCTGATCACGGTCGCGCTCAACCTCGGGTTCCTGGGCTTCTTCAAGTACTGGAACTTCGCCTCCGACAACGTGCACGCCCTCGTCGCGCTCGCCCACGGCGGGGCACCTCCAGCGGCCACGGCCTTCCGCGTGCTGCTCCCGCCCGTCGGGATCTCGTTCTTCACGTTCGAATCGATGAGCTACGTCGTCGACGTGTACCGCGGCGAGCTCGCGCCTCACCGCAGCTACTTTCGCTACCTGCTCTTCGTCTCGTTCTTCCCGCACCTCGTCGCGGGGCCGATCGTCCGCCCGCGCGATCTGCTGCCGCAGCTCGAGCGTCGTCCATCGTTGACGCGCGAGGACGGGAGCGAGGCGCTCTTCCTCATCGCCATCGGGCTCGTGAAGAAGCTCGTGCTCTCCGACCAGCTCGCGCAGAACCTCGTCGACCGCGTCTTCGAGCGCCCGACGAGCTTCTCCTCCGTCGAGGTGCTCTGCGCCGTCTACGGCTATGCGGCGCAGATCTACTGTGATTTCTCGGGCTACACCGACATCGCGATCGGCTCGGCGCTGCTGCTCGGCGTGCGCTTCCCGAAGAACTTCGACTCGCCCTACAAGTCGGAAGACCTCGCCGACTTCTGGCGTCGCTGGCACATCTCGCTCTCGTCGTGGCTGCGCGATTATCTCTACATCCCGCTCGGGGGAAACCGCGCCGGCGGGTGGAAGACCTACCGCAACCTGATGCTGACGATGCTCCTCGGCGGCCTCTGGCACGGCGCCTCGTGGACCTTCGTGTTCTGGGGGTTCCTCCACGGCACAGGGCTCGTCGCGACGCGCCTCTGGCAGCGCGGTCGGCCGCGGAAGTCGAGCGCCGATCACCCTGTTTACAAGGCGATCTGCGTCCTCGCGACGTTCCACTACGTGTGCCTCGCGTGGATCTTCTTCCGCGCGAAGACGTTCGCGGACGCGGCGCAGATCCTCCGTCAGCTCGCGCTGGGGACGACGTTCCACCCCAACTTGCCAAAGCTGGTGCTCGCCCTGCTCGCGATCGCGATCGGCTCGCACTACGTGCCCGAGGCGACGTACCAGGGCGCGCGGGCGCGCTTCACTGCGCTGCCCGCGCCGGCCCAGGGGATGATCCTGTTCCTGGTCGCGGTGGTGCTGCACGAAGCGGCGAGCACCACCGCGGTCCCCTTCGTCTACTTCCAGTTCTGAGCTACTTGTTGCCGCTCGGCGGCGTGGCCACCGCGTCGGTGATGTCGATCCCGAGCGACACCTGCTCCGACTTCACGTCGCACTTCCCGTCGGCTGCGCAGACGCGGACGTCGATCACGCCCTCGATCGTCCCTCGGCCCGCCTCGCGCGCGAGGAAGGGAACGCTGAAGGTGACCGAGCCGTCGCTGATCAGCGCGTCGGCGCGCGTGTACACGTTCTTCACGTACGCGAGCTTGTAGCCGGGAGGGTTGTGGAGCGTCAGCGTCCACGGGTGGTTCTTGTCGATGGCGTACGGCAGCTTCGACAGGACGCTGAACGTCGCCGTTCCGGGCCGGTTAACCTGGTACGTCCTCGAGTAAGGCACCGCCGTGAGGGAGACCGAGTAGTCCGCGGTGTCGACCTGCGACACCTGCGTCTGCGCCGCGGCTTCGTGCGTCGAGGCGCCGAGGAATGCAGCGCCGGTGACCCCAAGAATGAAGAGAAGGCGCGACGCCGTCGTCCGCCTCCCATTCCCCCGCGCGCTGGTGCTGAGCGATTGATCAATCACGTGGTCGAGCCTCTCTCCCTGATGGGGATTCGTTTCCAGAGTGCAGGACCCATAGACGCAGGAGCCTCTGGAAACTTTCGAGAATGCATCGTCGAACATTCCGAAAATGTAGGCAACTTGGTGCACACGTCGATTTTTGGACGCATTTCGACCGGTTCCACTCCAGCACTGGACATGCGGACGCGATTGCCAGGCGAGGGCGCCATGCCGTACTACCTGCGCTGGTCGGCCCGGATCGCCGTCGCGCGCTCGACCGAGGGAACGAAGGGCAGTCGTGGGATCCCGTAGTACATCGTGCCTGACGGGTCCGCTCTCCGAGCGGCGCGCCGATCTGCGAGCCTCGATCGTCGCGCCATGCTCGCCGGCGATCTGATCGCGGAGCGCTTCGAGGTCGGAGGCCTCGCCCGATCGGGCGGGATGGGGGACGTGTACCGCGCGCAGGATCGGATCACCGGCGAGCAGGTCGCGGTGAAGGTCCTCCAGGGCAGCCGGGCGCTCGACGGCGCGAGGTTCACCCGCGAGGCCGAGACGCTCTCGAATTTGCGGCACCCGGGGATCGTCCGCTACGTGGCCCACGGCGCGACGCCCGTCGGCGAGCGCTACCTCGTGATGGAGTGGCTCGAGGGCGAAGAGCTCGCCGATCGCCTCGATCGCGGGCCGCTCTCGATCGAGCACGCCGTGGGCCTCGCGCGCTGCGTGGCCGAGTCGCTCGCGGCGGCGCACGCCCGCGGCGTCGTGCATCGCGACATCAAGCCCGGCAACCTCTACCTGCCGGGCGGCGAGGTGGAGCGGTGCAAGATCCTCGACTTCGGCATCGCCCGCTCCGGCCGCGACGTGCTCACCGCGACGGCCACCGGGATGATGATGGGCACGCCGGGCTACATGGCGCCAGAGCAGGCGCGCGGCGATCCCGATCTCGACGCGCGCACCGACGTGTTCGCGCTCGGCTGCGTGCTCTTCGAATGCCTCACCGGCAAGCCCGCGTTCGTCGGCGAGCACGTGATGGCGCTGCTCGCGAAGATCCTCCTCGACGAGACGCCGCGCGCTCGCGATCTCGTGCGCGGCGTGCCGCCGCAGCTCGACGATCTCGTCTCGCGCATGATGGCCAAGGAGCCCGACGCGAGGCCGCGCGACGGGGCCGCCGTGGTGGCCGAGATCGCGGCGCTCGGCTCGATGGAAGGCGCGTTTCGCGCGGTCGCGAGCGCGCCGCCCGAGTCGATCACCCGGCGCGAGCAGCGGCTCCTCAGCGTGGTGATGATCGGCGGCGAGGACCTGTTCTCGTCCGACTCGGCCACGGCGCCGACGATGACCTCCGCCGAAGCGGCGGGCGCGCTGTCGCCATTTCGCGTGGCCGTGGAGGCGCGCGGCGGTCGGCTCGAGGTGCTGCCCGGCGGCTTGATCGTGGCGACGATCTCGGGGACGGGGATCGCCACCGATCAGGCGGCGCAGGCGGCTCTCTGCGCGCTCGCGGTGCGCGCGTCGATCCCCGATCGCGCGATGGCGCTGGCCACCGGTCGAGGCGAGGTCGCGGGGCGATTGCCGGTGGGCGAGGCGATCGATCGCGCCGCGAGGATGCTCTACGCGCGTCGCTCGGCGCGGGCGTCGGAGCGCGGGCGCGCCGCTCCGATCGGCATCGACGAGGTCACCGCCGGGCTGCTGGGCGCGCGCTTCGAGATCGGCGGCGACGCGGCCGGCCTCGAGCTCCGCGGCGCGCGCGCCGTCCACGAGGTCGCGCGCACCGTCCTCGGAAAGCCGACGTCGTGCGTCGGTCGCGATCGCGAGATCGCGGTGCTCGACGGCGTCTTCGGCGAGTGCATCGAGGAGAGCGTCGCCCGCGTCGTCCTCGTCACCGGCGCGCCCGGCATCGGTAAATCACGCATCCGCGACGAGTTCGTTCGCTCGCCGAAGCGCCTCGCCGAGGCCCAGATCTGGATCGCGCGCGGCGATCCGATCCGCGCGGGCTCGGCCTTTGGATTGCTCGCCGAGGCGCTCCATGGCGCGGCTGGCGTGCACGCCGGCGAGCCGCTCGGCACGCGCCAGAAGAAGCTCCGCGCCCGCGTCGCGCGTCACGTCTCGGCGGCCGACGTGGCCCGCGTGTCCGAGTTCCTCGGCGAGATCGCCGGCACCCCGTTCCCCGACGAGGGCAGCGTCCAGCTCCGCGCCGCGAGGCGCGACGCGATGCTCATGGGCGATCAGATGCGCCGCGCCTGGGAGGACTTTCTCTCTGCCGAGTGCGCCGCGCAGCCGGTGGTGCTCGTGCTCGAAGATCTGCACTGGGGCGATCTCCCCACGGTGAAGCTCGTCGACGCCGCGCTCCGTCGGCTCGCCGAGCAACCGTTCCTCGTCGTCGCCCTCGCGCGCGCCGAGGTGCACCAGATCTTCCCGAAGCTGTGGGCCGAGCGCGGCCTGCAAGAGATCCGCCTCGGCGCGCTGACGAAGCGATCGAGCGAGCGATTGGTGCGGCAGATCCTCGGCGCTGACGCGAGCGACGCCGTCGTCGCGCGGCTGCTGGAGCGCGCCGAAGGCAACGCGTTCTACCTCGAAGAGCTGGTGCGCGCGGCCGCGTCGGGCAAGGGCGCCGAGCTGCCGGAGACGGTGCTGGCGATGGTCCAGGCGCGCCTCGAAGGCCTCGAAGCCGAGGCGCGGCGGCTCCTGCGCGCGGCGAGCGTCTTCGGCCAGACGTTCTGGTCCGGCGGCGTGGCCGCGCTGCTCGGAGGCTCCGCGCCGACCACCAACGCCGCCGAGTGGCTCACGACGTTGCAGGAGCGCGAGGTGATCGTCCGCTCGGGCGAGAGCCGTTTTCCCGGTCAAGACGAGTACGTGTTCCGTCACGCGCTCTTCCGCGACGCCGCTTACGCCATGCTCACCGACGGCGACCGCGCCCTCGGTCATCGCCTCGCCGGCCGCTGGCTGGAGCGCCTCGGCGAGCGCGACGCGATGATGCTGGCCGAGCACCTCGAGCGCGGCGGCCTCCCTGCGAAAGCGGCGATCTGGTATCGCCGCGCCGCCGAGGACGCCCTCGAAGGCAACGATCTCGACGCCGTGCTCGCGCGCGCCGACCGCGGTCTTGCTTGCCTCGTCCAAGCGGCCACCGTCGATCCGGAGTCGCGTCAGACGCTGGAGATCAAGGTCCACGACGATCGAGCCGTGATGTCGTCCGTCCCGATATCGCGCGATCCACCCTCGATCTCGGCTGTTTCGGTCGACGCGCCGCTGGCGGGGGCGCTCCACCTCTTGCTCGCGGAGGCCCACCTCTGGCGCGGGAAGCTCGACGACGCGCAGAGCTCCGCGCTCGAAGCGCTCGCCGCGCTGCCGAGCGGCGCGCGGCTCTGGTACGACGGCGCGCGGCTAGCGATCATGGCGAGCGGCAGGCTCGGCAACCTCGACTGGGTGAAGACGATCACCGATCTCGTGCGCTCGCAGCCGAGCGAAACGGAGAGCGCCGAGCTCAAGGTCACGGCGCTGACGCGCGCCGTCGCCGAGCTCTTGCAAGCGGGCCTCTACGATCTCGCGGACGCGGCGCTCGCCGACATCACAGCGATCGCGAGGGAGCACCGGATCACCGATCCCGCGGTCCTCGCGCGCACGCTCGACTCGCACGCGCGTCGGGCGCTGGTCCTCGGGGATCTCGGCGAGTTCCTTCAGCTCATCGCCGCGGCGCTCGAGAGCTTCGAGAGCGCGGGGCACGTCCGCGCTTCGTGCAACATCCGCGTCAGCGTCGGCTACGCGCACCTCCAGCTCGGCGCCTACGTCGACGCCGAGCGCACCCTGCGAGAAGCCTTGATCGAAGCCAATCGCCTGGGTCTGAGCGGCGTCAGCCCCAGCGCCAAGGAGAACCTCGGCATGGCGCTCGCGGGGCAAGAGCGCTGGGACGAGGCGCGCGCCGTCGCCGTCGAGGCCGTCGAGGCGTTCCGCGCGCAAGGCCACCGCCGCATGGAAGCCGGCGCGCTGATCTACCTCGCGCTGATGCTGGGCATGTCGGGCGATCTCGAGGCCGCCGAGCGTGAGGCCCGCGCCGCGCTCGCCGTCGATCCGCCGCCGCCGATCCGCGCCCACGCGCTCGCCACGCTGGCCGAGGCGCTGCTCCGTCGCGGCGACGCCGAGAGCGCGCTCACCGCCGCGCGCGAGGCCACCGATCTCCTCGACACGCTCGGGACCCTCGAAGAAGGCGAGCCGCTGGTGCGCCTCGTCTACGCCGAGGTCCTCCACGCCGCGGGCGATCGCCGCGCCGCCTCGGCGATCCTCGTCGCCCGCGATCACCTCCTCGATCGCGCGGCCAAGATCCGCGATCCGATCCTCCGCCGGAGCTTCCTCGAGCGCGTCCCCGAGAACGCGCGCACCCTCGCGTTCGCCCGCGACTGGGCCGTCGAACCGCCGCCCGCGCTGGCCGTGTCGCCCCCGCAGTAGCGCCGATCGCGCGCGCGTCCGAGCCGCGCTTGACGCCTCGCGAACGCGCGCCGTTGATGGCGTCCATGCGCGCCGCTCTCGTCCTCGCCTTCGCCGCCTCGCTCCTGACGCCCGCCTGCTTCACCACCAACGGCGCGAGCGCCAACGCGATCCCCGGCGTGCGCGTCCGCGCCGAGAAAGACTTCGACTGCGCGCAGGAGCAGATCCGCATCACCCAGCAGCTCGGCGGCCGCTTCGAGGCCATCGGCTGCGGTCACCGCGCCACGTACCTCACGGCCTGCGAGGGCCTCCAGTGCACGGTCGAGGAGCAGGGAAAATCGATCCCGTGGCACGCTCGCCCGGACCCGGTATCGAACCCGTGAACCCGGCGAAAAAGCTTCGCTCGCCCCCGCCCCCGCCGCATCCCACGCTGCGATTGCCCTTGCGGAACATTTGACTGAGGCGTTCGCGGGGGGCTTGCGCTAGCCTCGCGTCCCTCTCCAACGGGTCCCCACCGATGCCCTTCATCATCACCGAGAACTGCACCGGCTGTACGGCGTGCATCAAGCGCTGCCCTACGGACGCGATCACCGGCGAGCGCAAGCTCCTCCACGTCATCGACCCCGAGCTCTGCATCAACTGCGGCTCGTGCGGCGTCGTGTGCCCCGACGAGGCCATCTACGACAACGAGGGCAACCTCTGCGAGATGCTGAAGCCCGTCGCGCGGCCCAAGGCCTACGTCGATCTCCAGTCGTGCGTCGGCTGCGAGTGGTGCGTCTGGGCCTGCCCGTTCGACGCGCTCGAGATGGTGAAGCTCGCCGGGAGCCACCATTTCCCGGTGTCGGAGGTGATCGCCAAGAAGTGCGTCGGCTGCACGCTGTGCGAGCTCGACTGCCCCTACGACGCCATCCACATTTTCAAGGGCGACTCGACCGAGGCGCTCACCCAGAACGAGCGCAACGCGCGCTTCGAAGAAGAAGTCGGCGCGCGCAAGCCCGAGGCGGCGGCCGTCGACGAAGACGAGAAGGCCGCGTGAGCGACGAGGAGCCGGCGGAGACGACTCCGGCCCCGGCGCGTCCGAAGAAAAAGAAGCGGCGCCGGGCCGAGCCCGAGAGCCAGACCGAGACCGGTCGCGAAGTCAGCGCCGAGTCGCCCGCGCTCCGCCCGCTGGACAGCCGGCACGACGCGCCGCAGATCCCCGCGTTCGCCCTTGATTTCCCGGCTGACCCGGAGCTCGACGCCCTCGTCGCGGCCTTCGAGAGCGGCGACTACGCGCGCGTCCGTCGCGAGGCGCCGCTGCTCGTGAAGGCCACCGAGAGCGTCGCCGTTCGCAAGGCCGCGCGCGAGCTCCTGAAGCGCATCGAGCCCGATCCCGTGGCGGTCTACTTGCTCGCGGGGGCGGCGCTGCTGCTCACGTTCCTGGCCTTCTGGTACTGGACCCACCCGCATGCTTCTCCGTGACACCGCGCCACGCGCTCTGCTCGTGATCACCAGCCTCTTCGGCCTCGCCGCGTGCGGCGGCGCCAGCGCCACGACCGAGGCTCCCGCGTGGCTCGCGCCCGCCGACGGCGCGAAGAAAGCGCTCGTCTCGGGCACCCCGCTCGAGCGCTACTTCCCGCTCGTCGACGGGATGATCTACCACTACGTCACCGAGAACGAGATGGGCGAGGCGGGGCTCCTCATCGCCCGCGCCGGCCGCACCAGCGAGCGCGGCGGACAGCTTCATTTCCCGACGGGATCGAAGCGCTTCGAGTACGCGCCCGACGGCATCACCGTCACGGTGGACGGCGCCGCGATCTACGTCCTCAAGCAGCCGCTCGCCGTCGGCACCACGTGGCGCGGCGAGCACGGCGGCACCACGCGCATCCTCTCGACGGCGTCGTCGGTCGAGGTCCCGCTCGGCCATTTCGACAGCTGCGTGCAGACGCTCGAAGAGCGCGGCGGCGATCGGCCCGTGAAGTACGCGACCACGTTCTGCCCGGGCATCGGCGTCGTCCTGCTCGAGGCCGCCAGCGGCGCGAGCCTCGAGCGCGCCTCGCTCAAGACCTACGCCGCGCCGATCGAGGTCGGCCTCGACGGCACCGATCGCTTCCAGCTCAAGCAGCCCGCGCCCGAGGCCGCGCCGCCCTCCCTCCCGCGCTGAGCGGCCGCTCTTCCGCCTCTCCCTACGTGAGGTACGGAGCGCCGCGATCAGCCGTGATCCGCGAGGTTTTTCGCGATTCTCACCGACGCTCCAGATCGCCTCTCCGGCGCAATCGCCGCGTCAACGCACCACTTGCGCCGCTCTGCGCAGCGCCGCATCCCGCGCGCTGCTCTTTTCCGTCGAGGGAAGTAGACTCGGCGCGCGCCTTGCCATAGGTGGATCGAGCGAGTCGACCGGCGATCACAGGACCTGATGAACTACTGGGAGTACATCCACGTCGAAGAGCTCCTGGCCCTCCAGGGCGGCTTCGACGACGACGAGAGCAAGGTCGGCAACGACGAGGCGCTCTTCATCGTCGTTCATCAGGTCTACGAGCTGTGGTTCAAGCTCATCCTGCGCGAGCTCACCACCGCGCGCGACATCTTCCGGCAAAACCCGGTACCCGACATCCAGCTCGCGGCGGCCACGCGCTCGTTCAAGCGCGTCATCACCATCTTCGAGCAGGCGACGCAGCACTTCCAGGTGATGGAGACGCTCACCACCCGCGACTACCTCGGGTTCCGCGATCGCCTCATCCCCGCGAGCGGGTTCCAGTCGGCGCAGATGCGCGAGATCGAGATCATCCTCGGCCTCGACGACGGCCTGCGCATCCCGCTCGGCCGCGAAGGCAGCTACAAAGAGGCCCTCCGCGGCGCTGACGGCAAGCCCTCGCCGGCCACTCACCGCGTCGAGGCGCGCATCGCCGGCGGGGCGAGCCTCAAGTCCGTCGTCTCCGACTGGCTCTCGCGCACGCCGATCGACGGCGCCGCCACGCAGGAGGCGGCCGACGCCTTCATCGAGCGGATCATCGCCGCGCACCGCGGGGAGATCACCCGGCGCCTCGCCCTCGCGCAGCAACAGGCCCTCTCGCCCGACGACGTCGATCGCCTCGCGGCCCGCTACGAGAAAGAGATCTCGGCCGCAGCCGACTTCCTCCGCGGCGACGACGAGCCCGCCGCTGACCCTGGATTTCACGGTAAACCGCCCTCGGCGCCCCCGCCGCCGCGCACCCCGGAAGAGCGCGCGTATCTCCGCCGCGTCCGCGCCGCGATCGTGTTCCTGGAGAGCTACCGCGAGCTCCCGCGCCTCACCTGGCCGCGCGAGGTCGTCGACTCGCTCGTCGAGATGGAGCAACGGATGCTCATCTGGCGGCAGCGCCACGCCCGCATGGTCGAGCGCGTCATTGGCCGTCGCACCGGCACCGGCGGCTCGGCCGGGGTCGATTACCTCGACCAGACGGCCCTTCGTTACCGCGTCTTCAGCGACGTCTGGGCGGTCCGAAGCCTCTTGCTGCGCAAGGAGACCTTACCGCCGCTGAGCCACGAAGAAGCGTATGGATTCCGGATCGAAGATTAGGCGTCACGGCAACCCTTGCCGCGGCGTGGACCACAGACCTGCCCGAATTGCTTGAGTCGAGTGAACGTGGGAAAGGCGCTTCGAGACCATTATCTTCGCATCGACCCGCGATCGCTGGGGCTGTTCCGCCTCGGCATGGGGCTGGTGCTCATCTACGATCTCCTGCGCCGGTTCCGGTACATCAAGGAGTTCTATTCCAACGACGGGGTCCTGCCGAACCACAACCACCTCTTCAACCTGCACGGAGCGCAGGTGTGGAGCTTGTTGCACGCGTTCTCGACCGAGGGTGAGAGCACCTTCGCGTTCCTGCTGATCTTCGTCGCGTACCTCCTGTTCGCGCTCGGCTTCCAGACGCGCTTCTTTCACGCCGTCTCCCTCGTGGCCCTCGTGAGCCTGACGGGGCGCAACATCCTCCTCGAGAACGCCGGCAACTACGCGGCGATTGCCCTCCTCGCGTTCACGTTCTTCCTGCCGTGCGGCAGCCGCTTCTCGCTCGACGCGATCCGCGCCGCGCTCGCCGCCCGGGACGAGAAGACGGCCGCGGCCCTCAACGATCGTCCGGTTAGCCCCGACGACGAGCTCGACGCCCAGCGGCTCCCCGGCTGGACGCCGACCTCGCTCGCGGCCTTCGCCGTGCTCGCCCAGGTCGCCATCATCTACCTCGCCACCGCCGCCCAGCAGAAGGGCGCCTGGCGCGACGGCACCGCGCTTTACTACGGCCTCAACGTCGAGCGCTGGGTCAGCCGTGAAGGCGCCTTTGTGCGTCACCTCTCGCCGGCCATCCTCGCGATCTGGACTCGCCTGCTCTACCTCGCCGAGTGGGGCATTCCCGCTCTGCTCGTCGTGCCGGTGGGCTTCCGTTACACGCGCACCGGCGCCGCGATCCTCTCCGCGTTCTACGCTCTGACACTCGGGATCTTGTTCTCGTTTGGCCTCTACGCGTGGACGCTCCTCGTCGCCTCGCTCCTGCTCCTCCCGAAGGAGATGTGGGCAGGCCTCGAAGGCGTGCCGAGCGCCTCGCGCCTCCGCACGGTGATCTACGACGCGGACTGCGGGGTTTGCCTCTGGCTCTCTCGCGTCGCCAAGCACGCTGATCTCCGCCACCACCTCACCTTCCAGGGCAACGACGACGTGAGCGAGCTCCTCGTCACCGGGAAGCAGGGCGTCTATCGCGTCCCGGCGCCGACGGGCCTCACGCCCACGGTCGTGCTCGACTCGGTCGTCGTCGCCGACGGCGAGGGCCACACGTTCACGAAGTCGCGGGCCGTCTCCGAGGTGATCGGCGCGCTGCCGCTCGGCTGGGCCGTCGCCTGGATCTTCCGCGTCCCCGGGCTCAGCAGCCTGTGGGACGTGCTCTACGACGCCGTCGCCAGGCGCCGCCAGAACATCAGCGTGCTCATGGGCAAAGAGGCCTGTGGGATCACCGCTCCTCACGAGACCGACGCTCCGGCCGGGGCCCAGGGCCCGAAGGCGGACGACGAGGTCGCCCCCGCGATCCGCACGGCGCGCATCGGCACGGCCTTCGTGCGCGAGCTCGCGGTGGGCGTCGTCTTCGCCGCGATGCTGGCGCAGACCTCGGTCGCCAACGAGCTCCCGTACAAGCTCGCTCAGCCCAAGTGGCTCGCTTCGGTGGCCGCCTGGCCGCGGATGATGGCCAAATGGGACGTGCTCACCCCCGAGCCCCCGAAGGACGACGAGCTCTTCGTCATCGACGGTCAGACCAAGGGTGGGCGCTCGATTGACACTCTCACAGGCAAGGATCCCGTGCTCGATCCGGGCGCGATGCGCGGCGCGGGCCTGGGCCAGCTCTGGGGCGATTACCTCACCCGGATGCACGAGAAAGAGTGGGTCGACTTCCAGCGTGCCTTCCGCGATTACCTCGCGAAGAGCGGCCCTGCCTGGGACGAGAAGACGGGCGACGACCAGATAACGGGCCTCGACGCCTACTGGTTGAAGCAGCCGATCCCGGCCCCCGGCGCGGAGCGCGATCCCGCGGCCGTGACGAAGGAGAAGATGTTCACCCACTCTCGCGGCGGAAAATCCGGCGTCAACGCCGAGAAGATCATGCCGCTCGTTCGCCCCGATCTCAACCTGAAGCGGTGACGTGGTGAGCGATCCGGACGACGTCGCCCCGGGCGAACGCGGCTCCGAGCCGTCCGCGCCCGCCCTGGAGGCCGCCTCGCCGGAGGCGCCCTCTGCCGACGAGCCCTCCCCCGAGGTGCCTTTGCCCGCGGCCGCGCCCGCAGCGGCCGTGAAGAAAAAGCGGAGCGAGCGCCTGCGCGAGACGCTCCTCTGGATCCGCGATCACTACTGCGTGATGGAGCCCCGCACCGCCGGCATCTACCGCTTGGTCGTGGGCTTCCTCTGCGTGGCCGACATGCTCCGTCACTGGAGCGAGGCCCGCTGGTTCTATTCCAACGAGGGTGTGCTCACCAACCACTATCACCTGTGGCGCCCGAGCAGCGGCTACAACTTCAGCGTCTTCCATGCGTTCTCCTCGCTCGGCGAGGTCCACGTCATCTTCGCGTTCTTCGTCCTCTGCCACTTCTTCTTCATGATCGGGTGGCACACCAAGCTCTTCTCGATCCTCTCGTTCGTGGCCGTCACCAGCGTCGACAACCGCCTGGTGATGGTCGAGAACGGGGGCTACGTCGTCGTCAACCTCGTCGTCGCGTATGCCATGTTCCTCCCCACGGGGAAGCGCTTCTCGGTCGACGCCTGGCTCCGCTCGTGGCGTGAGCGCAAGGAGGGCAACGTCGCCGAATTGAACGATCGGTATCGGCCCGATTGGGCCTACAAGCCCTACACGTCGCTCGCCGTCCTCCTCGTGGTGCTGAACCTCGCGGTCGTTTACTTCTTCAACGTCGTCAACAAGTCGGGGAACCTCTGGCGCACGGGCCAGACGGTGCATTACGTCCTCCACTTGAACCGGATGGTGACGGGCCTCGCCGTCTTCCTCCGCGATCTGCTCCCTTACTGGACGACGCGGCCGATGACCTGGGCCGTCCTCTGCACCGAGGCCTTGCTGGTGGGCTGGATCCTCTCGCCCTACGCCAAGCGGATCACCCGCGCGGCGGCGATGATTGGCATCCTGCTGCTGCACACGTCCTTCGGCGTGATGATGCGCCTCGGGCCGTTCGCGTGGTTCATGATCGGCTGGTCGATGTGCCTGATCTCGCCCGAGCAGTGGCAGATCGCCGAGAGCTGGTATCGCCGCAAGGCCGCCCCGCGCGTGGTGGTGTACGACCGCACCTCGCCGCTCGCCTTCGCGATCTGCCGCGCCCTCAGCCGGCTCGACTGCCTCGAGCTGCTCCGCTTCGAGGAGAGCGAAGGCGACTCGCCCGAGCTCCTCACGGCGCGCGACGAGGCCTCAGGGACCGTCTTCACCGGGCTCGCCGCGTTCCACGAGATCTGCCGCGCCCTCCCGGGCGGGCGCTGGGGTTACTGGATCCTCCGCGTTCTCACGCTCGGGCTGCTCGGAGCGCTCCTGTCCTTCGCGAGCCGCCGCCGCGCGGCCCTGGCCCGCTTCTTCGGCCTCGCCATCCCGCCCCGCGGCCGAGAGGCCGTGTCGCCCTGGTCGCCGCTGCGGAGCAAGATCTGGACTGGCAGCGTCTACCTGCGCGAGACGCTCCTCGTCTGGGTCGCCATCTGCTCGGTGCTCCAGGCCATCGCGGAGAACAAGGCCGTCCCGACCCGGATCAAGCCCAAGATGCCCGCGGTGATGACGGCGACGCTCACGTACCCGCGCATGTTCCAGGGCTGGGGCATGTTCGCGCCCAACCCGATTACCGACGACGGCTCGGTCAGCATCGACGCCGTCACCCTCGAAGGGCGCCACGTCGATCCCTTCACCGGGCAGGCTCCCGATCTCGACATCTCCGACGCGCGCGGCCTCGGCCTCGGCCAGATCCGCCAAGACTACTTCAACCGCATCCGGCTCGATCGAAACAAGGTGTTTCGCCAGCCGCTGCAAGACTACCTCCGCAACTGGCACAAGGAGACGGGGCGCCCGGAGGACGAGCTCGTGGCCTTCGACGTCTACTGGGTCCGCGCGATGTGCCCGCCCCCCGGCCAGACTCACGCGTACAAGAACGAAAAAATCGCTCTGTTGACGTACCGGAAGCCCGGCTATAGGCCGCCCCCTGGCCAGCCGCCGCTGCCGCCGGAGCCCAAGGTCGAGAGCGCAGACACCATCGACAACAAGGCGACGCCGGCGCCGAGCATGCCGCTCGAAGCCGTCCAGAAAGTCCTCAACCTCCTCCAGTAACCGGCGCCCCCGACGGCGCCCCCAAGGAGCCCGTTGGCCCGTCCGCAGATCCTCTCGCTCCCCGAACGCCTCGAAGCCCACCCGAAATACGCCGGCCGCGGCGTGTGCATTGGCTTCGTCGACTCGGGCTTCTACCCGCACCCCGATCTGATGCACCCGCGCCGGCGGATCCGCGTCTACGCCGACGCCGCCCGCGAGGTGCCCGTCGGCGGCGAGTTCTTCACCCCGCAGGCCTTCGGCTGGCACGGGACGATGACGGCCTGCTGCGCCGCGGGCAACGGCTACGTCTCCGGGGGCCGCTACCGCGGGCTCGCCAGCGAGTCCGATGTCGTGCTGATCAAGGCCAGCATCGACGACGGCCGCATCCGCGGCAAGCACGTCGCCAACGCCATCCGCTTCCCGCTCCGCTACCCGCACCTCGAGATCAAGGTCCTCAACATCTCGCTCGGCGTGCGCCGCGACGATCCCGATTTCGCCGACACCGAGGCCGCCGTGCGCGAGGTCGTCGCCGCCGGCATCGTCGTCGTCTGCGCCGCGGGCAACAACCCCGGCGCGCCCCCGCTCGCCCCCGGCTCGGTCGACGAGGCCATCACCGCGGGCGGCAGCAACGACAAGAACACCACCGGCAGCGACGACGACGAGCCCTGGCCGTCGAGCCACGGCCGCGTCGGCAACGTGATCAAGCCCGACCTCCTCGCCCCGGCGATCTGGCTCCCCGCGCCGATGCTCCCCGGCACCCTCACCGCGCGCGAGGCGGCGCCGCTCTTCCAGCTCCTCTCCGTGCTCGAAGAAGAGTCGGTCGAGCACGGCTTCTCCGAGACGCGCCAGACCGCCTCCGCGGAAGAGCGCGCCTCGGTCCAGGCGCTGATCGAGGCCATCGGCGCCCGCATCAACCGCTGCAAGTACATCTCGCCCGACTACCAGCACGTCGACGGGACCTCGTTTGCCTCGCCGATCACCGCGTCGGTCGTGGCCCAGATGCTCGAGGCCAACCCGGCGCTGACGCCGGCCGAGATCAAGCGTGGCCTCCTGTCAACGGCGGTCCCGCTCGTCAACGTCGACCGTGAGCGCCAGGGCGCGGGCGTGCTCAAGCCGCGTCGCGCGGTGGAGTGGGCGCTCGATCAGCGCCGCGATTCCCGGGCCTGATCGCGGTTCACGCCATGTCCGCGCCCGAGCCCGCCGCGCCACCGCAGCGCCCCGCGCGCCCGTGGCGCCGGCGCGGCCTCGTCGTCCTCACGGCGCTGGCGGTGCCCCTCGCGTTGACGACGTTCGACGTCGTCAACCGAGGGGCCCTGTTCCCCTACCTCAACCATCGCAACCGCGTCACCTACGTCGAGGCGGCGCTCCTCGGCCTCGCGTTCTGGACCTTCGCGATGGAGGCCGCGCGCCACCCGAACCGCGTCGTCCGTGGCGTCGCGCTCGCGGTGCTCGGCGTCACCGCGGCGTTCGGCATCGGCGGACAGAGCTATTTTCGCAGGGTCACCAACGAATACGTCACCCGCAGCGCCGTCCTGCTCGCGGCCGACATGCCGGGGATCATCACCGGCTTCGTCAGCAGCCACGCCCTGATCATGGCGGCGTACTTCGCGCTGCCGGCGATCGCGATCCTCGCCTTCGCCCGCGAGCGCGCTCGCCGCTTCGATCGCGATCGCCGCGGCATCTGGGCCTCGATCGCCGCTGGCGCCGCTGTCGCCGCTCTCGGCGCGATGATGTTCTCGAGCTTCAATCCCGACTGGTATCAGTGCCTCCCGCCCGACATGCTCTGGGTGCAGGGCAGCGGAGGCCCGATCCTCCGCGCGCTAGGCCGCGTCCCGCCGACGACGAGCCTGCCTGTCGGCCAGCACGAGGCGCTCCCGCCCGCCGCGCCCGCTCCCGCCGACGCGCCCACGATCGTCGTCATCTTCGGCGAGAGCGTCCGCCGCGACGAGGTCTGTGTGGCCCGCAAAGATGGCTGCGCGAAGAGCCCCGTCGTCGACGCTGCCGCGCCGGATCGCATCGGCTACGAGCGGGCGTTCTCGGTCGCATCCTGCACCGAGCTCGCGTCGTCGGTGCTGTGGAGTGGGCTCGCGATCAACGCGAACCTCGGCGCCCTCGGCCACGCCCCGCTCCTCTGGGATTACGCCAGGGCGCGCGGGTATCGCACGGCGTACCTCACGTCGCAGAACCTCACGTTCCAGCACATCGATCGCTTCCTCCGCGGGAGCCGGATCGATCTCCAGCGCGAGGCCCGCGACCGCATGGCGAACCCGCGCCTCGACGAGGGCTCCCCCGACGAGCTGCTCGGCGCCGAGGTGGCGAATTTCGTCGAGAAAGGCGGCCCTTCGCTGGTGTTCGTCCACCTCTCGAACACCCACGTGCCTTATCGCCAGGTGCCGGGGTTCACGCCCTACAAGGGCGGTGACACCCGCTCCGACTACCGCAACAGCCTCGTCCACGACGACGCGGTGATTGGCAATCTCGTCGCCTTGCTCCGCCGCGGCGAGCGCGGCCGCCGCGCCGTCGTCGTCTCGCTCTCCGATCACGGCGAAGCCTGGAACGAGCACCACGCGCTCGGCCACACCTTCGACGTCTACGCCGAGCAGATCGACATCCCGCTCTGGATCGACGCCCCGGAGGGCTCGCTCTCCCCCGACCTGATTGCCCACCTCCGCAACGACGCCGCTGTCCGCCCGGTGAGCACCGCCGACGTGAGCGCCACCGTGATTGACCTGCTCGGCGCCCTCGATCTGCCCGAATTCCACGCCTCCACCGCCGCCCTCGTCGGCACGAGCCTGCTGCGCGAGCCCCCCGGCCCGCGCAACGTGCTGCTGTGGAACTGCCCCCCTTCGCGCACCTGCCCCGCGGACGCCTTCGGCGTGATCACCTGGCCGCTGAAGCTGCACTACGTGGGACGCGAGTTCCACTATGCTTGCCACGATCTGGAGGCAGATCCGCTCGAGACTACGCCGCTCCCGGCGAGCCGGTGCGCGACGCAGCGGGCCCTGCTCGACAAGCTGTTCTACTCGGGTCCCGAGGTCCCGGTGCAGTGAATCCGCGGGCGCCGGGCCCTCGCCCCGCGTCGATGTCGATGTCGATGTCGATGTCGAGTCCAGGCCGGCGTTGCCAGCGCGCGCGCCTGCCTGCTAAGGTCGCATCATGGCGCGTGTAGAGTCCGCGAGCGTGGTTGTCATCGGTGGTGGACCGGCCGGCTGCACGGCGGCCACCCTCCTGCAACAGGCCCGCTCCGACGCGCGGATCGTGCTCATCGAGCGGATGGTCTTCCCGCGCCAGCACATGGGCGAGTCGCTCTTGCCGGACTCCAACCCGGTGCTCGCCCGGCTCGGCGTGCTCCAGAAGGTCAAGGGAAAGAGCAGATTTACCGCCCCCGGGTGGACTGCAGTCCTTCGGGCGAGCCCGACGTGGCCCGCACCGTCGCCGCGCTGGAGAGCGTGCTCGCCACGACGGAGGTCACCTGTGCTTTCGGCGACATCGGCGGCGACATCCGTCGTCGCGGCCAGGCCGGCGAGCTGAGCACGCCCGCGCGGGGCGTGGTCCAGGACCTCTTGCGGATGAAGCTCCTCGCGCCGGGCGGCGCGCCGATGGTGCTGCGCGACGCCGCGAGGAGCATTGAAGATCGGGGCCAGATCGTCAAGCGCGCGTTCACGCGCGTCGAGCCGACACCGCACCAGGACATCTCGTTCGCCGACGAGCCCCCGAGCTTCACCCTGGTCACCTTCACCCTCGGCGGAGTGAAGCAGAGCTATCGTCCCGCGCCAGGACGACTCGCCTACGTCAAAGCGTTGCTCGACGCCACCGACGGTCGCCGCTCGGTCGAAGAGGTGGTGCGCGAGGCCCGGCGGCGCATCGGCGCGGGCGACGACCGCGACGTGCACGACGCCGTCAACTCCTTGCTGGTCGATCTTTTCCACCTGGGGGCGCTCACGCTCGCCCCGCGCTGAACGGCTCGCATTTCGCGGCCGCGACGGCGGCCGCGGAGTGGCCTGCACCACGCGATCGCGAGCGGCGTCGCGACCCGGAACAGGGTGTTGGAGCGTCTCACAAAGCCTCCCGTCGCCGCCCGGCGGATCCGCGGCGCTCGCCTGCGTTGCTCGGATTCGACGTGCATTCGCACGCCTTCATCCTCGCGCCTTGGCGAGCTTGCGGCTCCTTGGCCGGCTCGGTCCGGTTTTGTGAGGCGCTCCAAAGACATGCTCGATTTGACGGGACCATGTACCATGGCGCCATGTCAAGCCGCGCCTCTGGGCTGTTCTCGACGCTGAAGAAACTCGGCGCGTCCCTCGGTTCGATCGTCGTGCTCTTGCTCTTGCTCGAGGCTGGCTTCCGCATCTTCTACCACGACGACACGCTGACGCTCGACCTCGATCCCGAGCTCTACTGGTTTCCCCGCCCCGACCAGACCACGAGCATGACGCACATCAACACGCTCGGCCTGCGAGGTCCGGAGACGAAGGAGAAGGACCCTTCCAGGTTCCGCTTCCTCGCCACGGGCGACTCGTTCACCTACGGTGATCGCGTCACCACCGACGAGAGCTGGCCGCTCCAGCTCGAGGCCCTCTTCACGAAGGAAGGGAGCACGCACCCCGGCGATGGCAAGGTGGCCGAGGTCCTCAACGGCGGCGGCCCGGGCTGGGGCATCTTCCAGATGGAGCGTTACCTGCGACGGGCCATCCCTAGGTTCGCGCCCGACGTCGTGTTCTTGACGATCACGCCCATCGACATCTATCGCCAGCCCTTCAGCGACCAGGAGCTCAAGACGTATCTGAAGCTCCAGGAGCGGCGCAAGCTGCTGCGCGACACCAGCTCTTTTCTCACCTTCATGGCGCGCCGGGTCGCGCGGATCCAGACCGGCAAGCGCGCGGTGCCAAACGAGCGCGGCGCCGACACCGACAAGAGCGCCCTATGGGCGGCCGACTCCGATCGCATCCGCAAGCTCGTGGCCGACTTCTCCGGCAAGACGCGGTTCGCGCTCATCGTCCTCCAGGACTTCAGCCAGGAGCACGACTGGGTCGCCGGCCAGGTGAAATCCCTCGCGGACGAGCTCAAGATTGACTATTTCGATCTCGGCCCGGCGAACGTCGGCGCCGATCCGGCGGCCTTGAAGGTGCCTGGCGACGGCCACCCGAACCGCGCTGGACACGCGATCACGGCGCGCGCCATCGACGACATGATCTGCGCCCGCGGGCTCGCTTGCGGGGCGGGGCGCTCGCCGAAGCCGGACGCCGGAGCCGCCGCCGATCCGAAGTGACGTAGGGGGGCGAGTGGGCCCACTGGCCGCTCGGGCCGCTCCGGTCCACGCCGGATACATGATAGCCTTTCTGCAAACGCGCCAGCGTGAGGACCTGTACATGGAACGAGATTCACACGAGTGGAAGCGGCTGATGGACGCCTACACGCTGGAGGAAGAGCTCCGGAATGCTCGCTATGAAGGCGTGAAGACGCTCGAGGAGCGCATCAAATTCAGGGTATCGACCCTGAAGTACCAGCTCTTGCCCCACTACTTCAGCGGAGTGCCGAGCTGGAGGCTCAAGCTCCGCTCGCTGAGCGGCCCGCGCACGCTGCCGGATTTCGCCTGTGTCGGCCCGATCAAGAGCGGCACCAGCGATCTCTCCACGTACATGTTCCAGCACCCCTGCATCATCGCCCCTCTCGCCAAGGAGGTCACGTCGGCGAGCCACAAGGAGTGGCTGCTCTACTATCCGACGGTGAAGGAGAAGGAGAGGGTCGCGCGCGAGCACGGGAAGGCGCTGTGCGGCTATTTCACCCCCGCGATGCACAGCCTGCCGCTGATGGACTCGTTCCACGAGGCCAGGCCCGACGGCAAGGTCATCCTCCTGGTGCGCAACCCCGTCGACCGGGCCTACTCCTACTACAAATGGGATCTGCTCATCGGCGGGAAGCGATGGTTGAAGCACCCTGATTACAAGAGCTTCTCCGGCCACATCGACATGGCGCTCGACTTCTTCCCCGCGGTCAAGTTCCCCTCGCGCGCCTCGAACAGCGAGCTCCTCCAGTCGGGGATCTACGTCAAGGCGGTCGAGCTGTGGATGGAGCGCTTCGGCCGCGAGAACGTCTGTGTCGTGCGCGCCGAGGATTTTTTCAAGGACCCTGCCGCGACGGTGTGCGACCTCCATCGGTTCCTCGGGCTCGAGCCGATCAGGCCCCAGATCCACGAGATCGCCAACCAGAACGTGATCAAGGCGCCGCCGTTCGAGAAGGAGACCCGCGCCAAGCTCCAGGCGTTTTACAGGCCCTGGAACGAGAAGCTCTATGCGCTCCTCGACCGGGATCTCGGCTGGGGCTGAGGTCGCGCTTGCCCGGCCAGCGAGCGGGCTCGGGCCAGCGCGTCGCGAGTCGCGCGCATCGGCTCGTCGGCGATGCGGAACACCGACTCGGCGCCGATGGCGTCGAGGATGCCCGCGCGCTCGAGCGTGCCATACATGCCGTCGCGCACCCCCGAGAGGATCAACGCTCCTCCGCGGGCGCGCGCGTGCCTGGCGACGTTGCCGAGCGCCTGAGCGCAGGTGGCGTCGAGGTTGTAGGCCTGTCGCACGCGGAGCACGATGAAGCGCGCGCCGCCCGCGAGTATCTCCCGGAGGCGTAGCTCGAGCACGTCGGCGGCCGCGAAGAACAGCTCGCCTTGCAGATCGACGACGAGGACCTCGTCCGTGTACGGCGCGACGAGCGGCGCCTCGACGAGGTGCCCATCGGCCGTCTCGCGCAGGTGGATCAGCTCGAACCCTTCGGCGCGGCCGAGCGCCTGAGCGATCGAGACCGCGACGCCGGCGAGCAGCGCGTGGCTCAGATCTTCGAGCAGGAGCACCGCGACCAGCGTCGCGAGGAGCGCGATCCGATCGGCCGTCGTGGTCGCCATCGCCTGCTTCAGCTTGCTGACGTCGACGAGCTTGATCCCGACGTGGACCAGCGTCCCGGCGAGGGCCGCGAGCGGAATGTGGTTCGCCGCGGGCGCCGCGAGCAGCATGATCGCGATCACGGCGAAGCCCGAGAAGATGCACGAGAGCCGGGTCACCGCGCCCGCCTCGTGGTTGACGGTGCTGCGCGTGAACGAGCCCGACGACGCGAACCCGCCGACGAGCGCCGCGCCGAGGTTGCAGGCCGCCTCGCCGACGATCTGCTGCGACACATCGAACGTGTGCCCCGCCTTCGCGGCCAGGTGCTTGCCGATGGCGATCGCCTCGATCAACCCGAGCAGGCCAATGGTGATCGCCGGCGCCGCGAGCTCGGTGAAGTCGGCGGCGACGAAGCGAGGCCAGGCGAAGGCCGGGAGCCGGTGCGTGAGCGGCGCGATGTCCTGGAGGAGCCGCAGCTTGCCTTCGCCCCGCGCGGCGTCGCCGAGCCCGAGATAATGAGCCGCGATGCTGACGGTGACGATGGCGATGAACGGCGCGGGGAGCCGGCGTCCGACCTTCTGCAGCGCGCGGATCAGCGCGAGAGTGCCAATCCCGACGAGGATCGCCGCGGGGTTGAGGTGCCCCAGGCTCATCGCGGTGCGCGCCAGATCGAAGACGGCGTCGTGCGGCGGCGACCACCCGCCGAGGCTCGTCACCAGCGTCGCCCTGCTCAGGCCGAGGAGCGGCGGGAGCTGGTTCACCGCGATGTAGACGCCTGCGCCCGCCGTGAATCCCGTGAGCACGGGCTGGCTCACGAGGCGCGTGAAGCGGCCCAGTCGGAGCGCCGCGGCGGCGAGCTGGACGGCTCCGATCATCAGCGTCAACACCACGATCCGATCGGAGCGCGTCATCAGCGCTGCGGTGGCTGCGAGCATGACGGAGAGCGCGTTGGTGGGGCCGTTGACGAGGAACTCCGAGCTCCCGAACGCCGCCCCGAGGATCGACGCGACCGCCGCGCCGAAGATGCCGGCGGCCGGCGGGATGCCGGCGATGATCGCGTAGGCCATGGCCTGCGGGATGGTGAACAGAGCGACGGTGAGCCCCGCGATGAGGTCGTGTCGGGCCGCTCCCGCGCGGTAGCCGCGGAGGGTCCGCGCCAGCGGAAACAGCCGCACGAGCGCGGACTCCCGCGGAGCGCCGCCGGTCTCTTCGCCGTTCACCCGTCGCCCACGGGGAGCGTCGGCGTGAGCTGGGCGGCGAGCAGGGAGGGCTTCAGCGACGCGCTCATGATCCGATCCGAGCAAGGATACGCTGCCCGCGCGCGATCCATCAAGCTCGGACGCGGCGAGCTCCGCGGGGTCGTTCTCACGTCGGTGCAGCGCGGGAGTCGCGAGCTCGATACCCACGCTCCTCCCCGGATCCTCGCGCCCGGAGACCGTTGTTGCTGGTCGTCAACGATTGGGTACACGTCAATGGCAGGATCGTTTTCACGCTCTGATGCCCCGCCGCGACTGCACATCACCGGGCGTGGCGGCGTCACCGGCCTCGAGCGCGCGGCCGATCACTCGAGCTTGACGCCGACCTTCTCGCGGAGCTTCTGCGCTTCTTCGCAGCGCTCGCCGCCGGCCGCGCAGGTTCGATCGAGCAAGTCAGCGGCGCGCGCCTCATCGCTCGCGTCCTTGTCGTCCTCTTTCTGCTTCTCGCTGGAGACCTTCACCGCAGGATCGAGGGCCGGCGCCACGTGAAGGCTCGTCAAGCGCTGACAGGCCAGCCCGTCGCCCGCCTCGCAGGCGCGATCGAGGAGCCGCGCGCCCTCGATCTTGTCGGCCTCGGCCGCGTGCGAGAGCAAGATCATCCCGAGGCTGCTGCACGCGGCGCCGCTGTCGCCGCCCTTGTCGCAGGCCGGTCGCAGGAGCCCGAGCGCGGCGGTCTCCGATCGTTCGCCGCCCTCGCCCGAGGCGAGCAGACGACCGAGATCGGTGCAGGCGCGGCCATCGCCGGCGTCGCAGGCCTTGCGGTAGAACATCCGCGCCTTCACCGCGTCCTTCGCGACGCTGAGGCCGTGCTCGTGCCAGTACGCGAGGCGACGGCACCAGAGCGGCTTGCCCTCGTCACACGAGGTGCGAATGCGCCCGAGCACCACCTTCGCGGTGGCCCGAGGGACGCGGCCCGCGGCGATGGCGCGAGCGAGCGCGCCGCACGCCGCGGGGACCTCGGCGTCGCAGGTGTCGACGAGGGCGCCGAACGCTTGCTTCGCCACCCTGGTCGGCACCTTGCCGAGCCACTCGCACGCCGCCGCGGTCGATCGGCAGTCGGACGCGGCCTGGGCGATGCCGAAATCGTAGCCCGGCTGATCGGGGCCGCGGCGCAGGTAGCAGCTCCCGAGGCGCGCACACGACGTCGCGTCGCCGCGCCCGCAGCCCGATCGAAAGAGGCCCTCGGCGCGAGCGTCGTCGCGCGGCACGCCGTCGCCGAGCGCGTACACGAGCCCGAGCAGGTTGCACGCCGACGCGGCGCCGCCGGCGCAGGCTTTCTGCAGCAGCGCGCTGCCGCGCTCGGGATCGGGCGCCGCGCCGCGCCCCTTCAGGATCGCGAAGCCGAGTCGCGCGCAGCCGGCTGCGTTGCCCGCGTCGCAGGTGCGGCTCCACAGCGACGTCGCGGCGGCGAGATCGGCGGTCGTGCCGCGGCCGACCGAGAGCAACCCCGCGGCCTCGTAGCAAGCGCCGGTGTCACCGGCGTCGCAGGAGCGGCGAAACAAGCGGAAGGCCGTCGCGTCGTCGCGCACCGGGGGCAGCGCCTTCGACAGCAGCGAGGCGAGCTCGCGGCAGCTCGGCGCGTGATCACGCGCGCACGCCGCGCGGAGCAGGCCGGCCGCGCGCGCCTCGTCCTTCGGCACGCCGAGGCCCGACGCGTAGCCCGATCCCAGGCGTGCGCAGCCCTCGATCGATCCGTACGCGCAGGCGCGGCCGTAGAGCGCGGCGGCCTGCGCTTCGTCCTTCGGCACGCCGAGGCCGAGCGCCGTCGACACGCCGAGCTGGGCGCAGGCGTCGGGCAGATCGTGCGCGCAGGCCTTGGCGTAGAGCGCCGCGGCGCCGGCCGGATCGGCCGCCTCGCCGCGCCCCGCTTCGACCATCCGCGCGAGCCGCGCGCACGCCGTCGGCACGTCGCCCTCGCACGCCGATCGGTAGAGCCTCGCCGCGCGCGCGTCGTCGCGCGGGACGCCCTCGCCGCGCTCGTACAGCGCGCCGAGCTCGCCGCAGCCGCGCGCGTCACCCTCGGCGCACGTGCGCGCGTGGAGGCCCATGCAGGCCGCGCCGTCGCCCGCCGCGCACGCGGCCACGTCGGGCGACGCCACCGGCGCCGCGCTCGCGTGGATCGAAGGCGCCGCGCCGGGAGCGGCGCAGGCGCTGAGCGCCGCCAGGAGGAGCGCCGCGCTTCCGCGGCCGACTGCGCGGCGCCCCGGCGAGTTCACATGGGCGCCGACGCGTCGTAGATCGCGCCGGTGCTGGTGAGCGCGCCGCTGTTGAGGGCGCCGACATCGCCGCCCCAGATGATCATCTTCGAGCCGAGATCGCCGTTGATCACCGTCGAGTGATGCGACCGCGCGATCGGCGCCGTGGGCAGCGCGGGCGACCACGTGAGGCTCACCTCGTTGAGCAGCGCGCCGCTGTCGAGGTACGTCGAGGCGTTCTGCCCGCCCCACACGATCATCCGCATGCCGAGCGAGGTCGTCATCCACGCGGCCGAGTGCCCCGCGCGCGCCGTCGGAGCGAGGTTGCTGATCGTGAACCACGTCCCGCTCGCGTACTTCGCGCCGTCACCGAGATACCCGGTCGAATCCACGCCACCCCACACCAGCATGTTCGCACCCGTCCACACCGCCGTCGCCTGCGCCCGCGCCGTGGGAGCGAGCGCCCCGGTATTCATGGGAGCCCATGCGCTGCCCTGGATGTCGTAAACGCCGCCGTCACCGAGGTAGATCGGGTTCGCCATCGCGTCGGGGCCGTAGCCGCCGAACACGAGCATCGAGTTGGTGGTCACGCCCGTCCACACCGCGCTGTGGAGCGTGCGCGGGGTGGGAGACGCTGCGGCCGCGCCGATCGGCGCCCAGCCCCCCGTGGCCGAAGGATCGAATGCGGCGCCGTCGCCGAGCTGCCCGCCGGCGTTCTCGCCGCCCCACACGAGCATCTTCGCGCCGGTCCACACCGCCGAGTGACCCCAGCGCGCGGCCGGCGTGTTCGGATCGATGGCGATCGTCTTCCACACGTTCTTGGCCGGGTAATAGAGCGCGCCGGTCGCGAGGGCCGGGCCGCCTCCGAGCCCGGCGCGGCCGCCCCACACGATCATCGCCTTCTCGGTGTCGTCCCAGATCGCGGTCGCGTCGACGCGCGCGCTCGGCGCGTTGGCGAGGCTCGTCGGCGTCCAGGTGCTGGTCGCGGGGTTGTAGACGCCGCCGGTCGACGCCGGGCCGCTCGCGGTGCGGCCGCCCCACACGATCATCGTCTTGTCGGTCGCGTCCCACACGGCCACGTGGTGCGAGCGCGCGTCGGGCGCGCCGACGAGCGACGTGGGCTCCCACGGATCGGCGCATTTGCCAGCCGCGCAGGCCCCGAAGCACGCGTGGCCGCAGCTCCCGCAGTCGGTCTGCGTCGTCATCGTGTCGACGCACTGCGCGCTCCCCGCGGGGCCGCAGAACTGATCGCTCTTCACGGGGCAGCCGCATTTGCCCGCCGCGCAGACCGGACCGCCCTTGAGCGAGCAGTCCTTGTCGACGAGGCACTCGCGGCACTCGCCCGCGACCGGGTCGCACACCGTCTCCGGGAAGACGGCGCAATCCGGGTTCGACTTGCACGCCACCACGGGCGCCTCGCCGCCGCTGCCGCCGGCCCCCGTCGTCGTCGCCGCGGTGCTCGTCGATGCGCCGCCCGTCCCGGTGGCCGAAGCGCCGGGAGGATCGAGGTGCGTGGACGACGAGCACGCCGCGAGGGCGACGCCGATCACGCCGGCGGCGCTCAGACATCCAGGAAGTCGAATCGAGGGGATAACGCGGGGGTCGTTCGTTCGCATGCTGTCGACCGCAAGAGATACCAGAGAGCCGCAGCGTCCGGATCTTCTACTTCGCGCGCTGTCGTTCCCCCGTGCGCGTCCGCGCGAGCCGGCCCCACGCAGGCGAGACCTCGCGAGCCCACGAAAAGGCGATGCGCTCGCTCTTCGCCGAGGTCCTCGGTGAGGTCACCGAGCCTCCTCGCCGAGCCGACGCTCGCGAGCGCAGCTCCCATCGGTGCACCGATCGGCGGTGGGCTTCCCCTGCACCCGCGCGACGACGGTTTGCACGAGGCCCACCGTCCAGCACATGGGGCACCCTCGGAGCGCCACGAACCCCACTGGCACCATCGCCAGCGCGAGCATCGGGTGAGCCGGCGCGAGGGCCGCGGCGAGCGCGAAGGCGCCGAGGCCCAGGGCCCCGCGAATCAAGTGCTCGACGACCGATTTGCTGGCAAACATGGCATCATCCTTTCTCGCGGACCGCGTCGCGCACGCGCGCTCTGGCCCGCAGCAGCCGGCTCTTCATCGCGGCTTCGCCGATCCCCAGCGCGGCGCACACCGCCTCGCCGGAGAGCCCCTCGACGTCGCGCAGCACGAGGACCTCGCGGTACGCCGGCTCCAGCGCGGCGATCGCCTGATGAACGGCGTGCACGAGGCGCCACCGCTCCAGCGCCGCCTGCGGATCGAGGTCGGTCGAGGGCGTGAGATCCACGTCCTCGCCGCGCTCGCCGAGGCGGGCCCGCTCGCGCGCGAACGGCCGGAGCAGCCGCAGGCACGCGTTCCTCACCACGCTCATCAGCCACGAGAGCGCGCTCGGATCGCGCACGACGTCGGGGCGTCGCACCAGCCGCGAGAAGGCCTCTTGCACCGCGTCGTCGGCGTCGAAGTGATCGCGGCAAACCAGCTTGCCGAACCGATGCACCCGATCGTGGTACTTCCGCACCAGCTCTTCGAGCGCCCGATCGTCGCCGTGCGCCGCCGCGTCGAGGAGGGCCTGGTGGTCTCCGCTCGTCATCAGCGCTCAGCGCGGGTCGACCGGGCAGGTCGATTTCCCCATCAGCGCGTACCCGAAGCACGTCCCGGCGAGCGTCGTGAACAGCATGTAACAGCCCGCGACACCGAACGTCCCGATCCGCACCAGCAGCGGTAACGGGGCCATCGCCGAGCAGGTGAACAGCGCGAGCGCGCCGAGGCCACGAAGCCAGCGGTCCCAGGTTCCAAGATTACGTTTCATGGTCTTCTCCTCGTCTCTCGAAAGGAGAAGCCCGGCGCGGCGCGAAGGATTCAAGAAATCGACCCCGAGGCGCCGAAGTCCTTCATTTGCAGAGGTTCTGTCGTCACCGCGTGTGGCGGGCGATGCCCTCGACCAGCCGCGGGATGTCGCGCTCGGCTACCGAGCACAGCGCCACGCGGAGCGCCCCCGACTGCGGCACCACGAACAGGCCATCTGCGCGGAGCTTCGCCGCGGCGCCCGTCGCGTCGTCGCAGAACACCGTGGTGAAGAAGCCGCCGGTGTAACGCGGGTACTTCAGCCCGGCCTTCCCCGCGTGCTCGTTCCAGCAGGCGACGCGGCGATCGAGCACGGCCTTCAGCTCCATCCGCTCGCCGTCGACCTGGGCCTTGAGCTTGCCGTCGTCGAGGATCTTCGCGATGGCGGCCATCCCCGCTGCGTTGCAGTTCGACCACGTCCCGCGGCACGAGTACGAGAACGCGCTCTCGATCTGCTTGCGCTCGGCCGCGTCGGGCACCACGGCCACGAGGGCGCCCACGCGCAGGCCGTACTCGGTGAACGACTTCGACGCCGACCAGGCGAAGAGCACCAGCGCCTTCTTTGCCAGGTGAATGACGCGATCGATCGCCTGCGAAAGATCGGTCGCCGCATAGCGCGCATAGGCCACGTCGAGCAGGATCGTCACCGGCCCTCGCCCGCGATCGGCGACGCGCGCCACGGCCGCCGCGACGGCGTCCCACTCGGCGTCGTCGAACGAATAGCCCGTCGGGTTGTGGCAAGGCGAGTTGAGGAACACCAGCGCTCGCCCCTCGCTCTCCACCAGCGCCGAGAGCTTCGTCTCGAAGTCGACGACGTCGAGCCGGCCTCGCTCATCGAACATCCGGAACGTCGCGAGCTTGCGCTCTGCCTCGTCGGCGAGGGTCTTGTAAGGGCCCCAGTAAAGGCTCGTCGTCAGCAGCGTTTGCCCGGGCTCCAGGAAGTTGCCCAGGGCCAGGCGAAGAGCGCCCGAGCCGCCGGGCGTGGCCACCGCGATGGCCTGCGCCGCCTCGTCGCGGCCGCCCAGGAGATCGGCAATCACCGCGCGCTGAAACGCCGCCGTCCCCGAGATGGGCGCATAGCCCGCGGCCACCTCGGCGGGTATCTCGCGCAGCGTCTGGGCCACGCTGGGCAGCACCGCGAGTCGCCCGGCGTCATCCATCAACGCTCCCAGCGTGCCGTTGACGATCGACTCGCCGGCCGCGGCGCGGGCCTTCGCCTCGGCGTTCAGGGCAAAGATCAGATCATCACCGGGACGGCCAGCATGCGCGGGGATCAAGAACGCCATGGAGCGCGGCTACCACGATCGTCTGCCGGTCGCCAGCCAGGCCTCGCGCCGAGCGTGATACGTTCTCGTCATGTCCCGCCTCCGCGCTGATTCCAGCGTTTCCGAAGCCTTGACGCGTCGCTCCCTGCTGCTCGCGACCGCGGGTCTCGCGCTCTCTGGCTGTCACCGCACGCGGCCCTCGGAGGCGAGCGTCCCCGCCGAAGCCGGCCCGCCACCGCCCGGCGGAGCGTGGCGCGTGCTCGATTTCCCGCCGGCGCCGGACTACCCCGAAGGCCAGCGCGCGCAGCTCCTCGTCCCCGATGCGCCGGCCTCCGCACCGCTCCTCATCGCCCTTCACGGCCGCGGCGAAGCGGGCCGCGGCCTGGAGATCGGCGCCGGCGCCTGGCCGAGCGAATACGCGCTCGACCGCCTCCACCGCCGCCTCCTCGCGCCCCCGCTCACCGGGGCTGATCTCCAGGACATGTTCAGCCCGGCGCGCCTCGACCGACTCAACGCCTCGCTCGCCGAGGCGCCCTACAAAGGCCTCTCGGTGGCGTGCCCGGCGACTCCGGTGCTCGCCGATCGATCGGTGGAGGGCGCCCGGTCGTTCGCCCGCTTCCTGATCGAGACCCTCCTCCCGCGGATGCGAAAAGAGACGGGATCTACAGCCGATCGCGCCGCGACTGGCATCGACGGCGTCAGCATGGGCGGCCGCGTCGCGCTCTTCGTGGGCCTGAGTCACCCGGAGATCTTCGGCGTCGTCAGCGCCCTGCAACCGGCCATCAGCGTCGACGAAGCGCCGTTGATCTCCGAGCTCGCCCGCGCGGCGAACGCCAGGGCCAATGTGGTCCTGCGCCTCGTCTCCAGCGACGCCGATCCGTTCCTGCCCGCCGTGCGCGCGGCCTCCGCCCGCCTCGCGCAAGACGGCGTGATCCACGAGCTGCTCGTGGTGCCGGGCACGCATGGATACGAGTTCAACCGCGGGCCCGGCGGAGCCGAGATGCTCCTCTGGCACGAGCGGGTGCAAAGGGGCCTCAAGGCCCCTTGAGCCTCATCACTGCTTCGCGTGGCAGCTGCGATCCCCGCCGCACTGCTCGCCGCTCGCGCAGCCCGGGTTGCACGCCGTCACGCAGGCCCCGTGCAAGCAGGTGAACCCGGGGCTGCAGTCCGGCTCGCAGAGTGCCTTGGGGAGCACGATGGCGTCGCTGGCCTGAGCGGCGTTCTGCGGCCCGACGCTGGCGATCTGCACCGGCGCGCGGAACGGCTGCGGCTGCGGGGCGGCAGGACGAGGGCAGTTGAAGAGCCGCCCGCGCACCACATAACCCCCGACGCCGGCGACGACGGGGCGCTCGATCACGTCGATGGCCACGTAGTTTCCGCCGGTCATCACCGCGTTGCGCACGGCGTCCCCGTTGGCGTCGGCGATGTCGCCGACGAGCGTGCTACCCTTGATCGGGCTCACGAACCCGCAGGTGGGCGGCGGCTCGACCGTCGCGAGCTCGACCTGCGCGGCGGCGCGCGCGTCGACCATCGGCCTCCGGACGGCGGCGCAGGCAGGCAACGTGGCAACGGCAAGGACCGTGAAGAGGAGGGTTCGCATCATGGCCCCTCCGGCGTACAGCCGCCGCCCCCGCCGGGCCAAACTTCTGGCTCACACGGTCTTCACGCTGGCCTTCCCCAGCAGCGCCAGGAAGTTCTCGGAGAACACGGCCTCTCGCTTCGCGTGGGTCACCGGCAAACGCTCCACCCAGCGCTTGATCTCGCCGTAATCGTAGCTCCCTCCCGCGTCGTGGAAGCCATAGGGCGCGTCCGTCCCGTAGAGGCACCGCTCCGGCCCCATCACGGCCACGGCGGCGCGCGCCAGCTCCTCGTCGATATAAGGGCTCGACAGATCGACGTGCAGGTTCGGGTGCTCGCGGTGATGGGCCCAGAGGTCCTTGTAGAACGGGAAGCCCGCGTGGGCGCTGATCAGCGTGAGTCGCGGAAATTTGCTGCAAATCGCCCGGAAATCACCCCGTTTGCCGAAGCCGAGGTGGATGAGCACCGGCAGCCCCAGCTCCTCCGCGCGCGCGAGCAAGGGATTGAGCAGCTCCGTCCGGTAATCGTGCCAGTGGGGATGGAGCTTGACGCCGATCATCCCGGGCACGCTCCTCCACTGCTCCAGCTCGTCGAGCACGCCGGGGTTGTTGCGCGGATTGAGGAAGATCCACCCGAGAAAACGCGCCGGATACGCCTCCACCAGCCTGGCGACAGAGGCGTTGTCGGGGCGATCGTAGATCGTGAACACCTTGCCGGAGAGCTTCAGATCGCCCTCGGGCGTCAGCGTGGCACGGTGGATGAGCCTGGCCGCGGCGCGCCCGGCGCTCGACATCATCAGCCTGCGCAGGGCCGAGAGCAGGCGCTCCGGCGTCGCGGGGAGCGGATCGTTCATCGTCGGGATCATCACGATCCGGTCGACGCCCGCCGCGTCCATCCGGGCCAGGATCTGGTCGACCTCGAGCATCCTTGGCTCGAAATGAGCATGGCAATCGATGATCACGTCATGACCTCGGGGAAGTCGGGGAAGAAGGAGCGGGGCACGGGCTCGTTCTTCACAAGGTACGCGAACTGCGCCTGGAAGTCCTCGATCGTGATGCCAAGGACGCTCGCGAACTTCGCCAGCTCGCTCGGATCGTCGAAGTC
Organism: Byssovorax sp.; assembly: GCA_025362495.1. Lineage (GTDB taxonomy): Bacteria > Myxococcota_A > Polyangia > Polyangiales > Polyangiaceae > JANYGI01. Next base: position 46,971 of record JANYGI010000092.1, read on the forward strand.
GTCCTGGCGCAGGCGGAGCATGTAGCGGCGCGCGATCATGTACCGATCGCTGTCGATGTCGACCATCCGCACCCGCATTCGCCCCGATACCCGGTCCAGGATCGAGTCGAACGGCAAGGCGCGAAACACGCTGTGGACCATGGCCACGAGGGCCGCGAGCCGGAGCAAGCTCGCGATCGTGGTCTCGAGCAGGCGCTCGTCCGTGGTGGGGTTGGCGCGCGATACCGAGGTGCGAGCCGCCGCGAAAGTGGATCCGGCTCACCTCGGGTATCGTCAGGTGCCGGACGTGATCGATATCGCCCTTCATGATCCACTTGAAGCCGTCGCAGATGCCGACCACCTCGCGCCCCGAGAGCGCCGCGCGGATCGTCGCCGCGCCGATCACGGCGTTGATGCCCGGAGCCGGACCCCCGCCGACCAAAATACCGACCTTCTTGGGCTGGTGGAGCATGGTTCGGGCCTAGCATCCACCGGCGACCAGGGCTAACGTCGAGACGTGCGCTTCCCTCGTTTTATTGTGGCTTTTACGCTCTGTCTCGCGGCCGCTCCGCTCGCCTGCGGGGCTGCGATCCAGCCTCCGCCCGGGGAGGCGGCGCCGCCTCCGAAGGAGCGTAACGCGGCCACGATCGCCTGGGACATCGTGCATGCGAAGGTGGGAGCTCTGACGTACGTCGAGCGCGTCCGCGGCCGCCCGATCGCCGCGCGGATTCAATCGCTCGATCTCTTCCGACCGTACCTCGACGGGACAGGCCTCGATCCCGAGCGAGACCTCGATCGCGCCTTCGTCGCCGCGCCCGCGACCGATCGCGCCGACGAGTCCATCGTCGTCGCCCAGCATCACCTCTCGTCCGATCAGATCCGTTTGGCGCTCGGCGCGATGATCACCTCGGGCCGCGTCGCGGGCGAGTGGATCCCGGGCGCGCCCGTCCCCGAAGCGCGGGTGACGGCGCGCGGGCAGACTCGTATTCTCGCGATCATCGAGCCCGACATTCTGGTGCTCTTGCCCGAGGCGCACGCGATCGAAGCGGGGCGGTTCACCGGCACCGGCGGCTTCCCCGATCCCGAGGGCCCCGGCGCGGTGTTCGCGACCGCGATCGATCCCGCGACCTCGGTGCGCGGCAACCGCGTCCCGGCGATCCCACCCTCGATCCAGAGCCTCCGCGCCATCGTCACGCTCGGCGACGACGGCGGCGCGGCGATCGCGATCGAGGGCCCGAGCGCGAGCCCCGAGCAGGCCGTGGCCGACGCGGCGGCGCTCACGCGATCGATCGACGACGCGACCTCGGTGCGCGTCGTCTTCGTCCGCGTGCGCCTCTTCAAGCCGATCCGTTTCTTCGCGGAGATGGGGAACGTGAAGGCCGACGTCCACCTGACGGCCGGTGAAATCGACACGCTCGTCGGCGCCGCCTCGGCGTTCATCCCGAAGTAGCGCGCCCTTTCCCTGCGCGCTGGATCGAGTACGCTCCGCGGCCATGCGGCTCGTGAAATTCGGCATCGCCAGCGTCAACTCCACCGTCGGGGCCGTGCGCTCGAACACTGACAAGTGCATCGATCTCGCCCGCTCGTTCGCCGCCGAAGACACGACGCTCGCGGTCTTCCCCGAGCAGGTCATCGGCGGCTACGCGGTCGAAGATCTCGTCCAGTGGCGCGCCTTCGTCGCCTCGCAGCGGCGCGAGCTCCTCCGCTTCGCCGACGTGACGAAGGACCTCGCGACAGCGTTCGTCATCGGCGTCACCGTCGGTGTCGGCGGCGATCTCTTCAACTGCGGCGCCCTCGTTCACCGCGGCAAGATCCTCGGCTTTTGCCCGAAGGAGAAGCTGCCGACGTACAACATCTTCTACGAGGCGCGCACGTTCTCGCGCGGCACGCCGGGCCTCGCGCTCGACGCGGAGGGCATCTTCCTCGGCGACCGACTCTACACCTTCGACTTCGGCACCGTGGCGATGGAGGTCTGTGAGGACATCTGGTCTCCCGACGGCCCGATGCGCCGCCGCTGCTACTCGGGCGCCGAGATCGTGTGCAACCTCTCGGCCTCTCCCTTCCGCGCCGGCGTCACCAGCACCCGCCGCGAGATGATCGCCACCCGCGCCTCGGACAATCAGTGCACGGTCGTGTATGCCAACCTCGTCGGCGGCAACGACGGCCTGGTCTTCGACGGCGGCGGCTACGTGAACCAGAACGGCCGCCCGATGCTCGACGCGCCGCGCTTTCAGCAGGGCTATCAGACGACGGTCGTCGATCTCGATCGCACCACGCGCTGCCGCCGCGAGGCGAGCACCTGGCGCGCCGATCTCGAGGATTTTCGCCACGACGAGCGCCTCGTGCCCGAGGTGAAGATCGACGCGAAGACGGCCGATCGATCCCACCACGCGTACCCCGCGCCGCCGAGAGGGACCACGTTCTTTCTGCCGACGTCGAGCGCCGAGAGCATCTCTCCGCGCGACGCGCTCCTCGACGACTTCTTCGACGCGCTCTCGCTCGCCGTCGCCGATTACTACCGGAAAACCGGCGCTTTCCGCTCGATCGGCGTGGCCCTGTCCGGCGGCCGCGACTCGCTCCTCACCACCCTCGTGGCCTGGCGCGCGCTCCAGCTCATTCACGCCGGGCTCGACGACGCGGCCCTCGCCGCGAAGATCAAGGCCACCTTCTACACGTTCTACATGCCGACGCGCTTCTCCAGCGCCGACACGCGCGGCGCCGCGGCGCGCATCGCGGCGGACCTCGGCGCGACGTTCACGGTGCTGCCGATCGAGGACGCCTTCCACCGCGAGCTCGAGGCGACGAAGGCCATGCTCGGCGAGCACGGCCCCGCGCCGACGGCGATAACGCAGCAGAACGTGCAGGCCCGCATCCGTGGTACGCGCATGTGGAACTGGGCGAACACCAGCGGAGCGCTCTTCCTCCAGACTGGCAACATGAGCGAGAAGGCCGTCGGCTACACCACGGTGGGCGGCGATCTGGAGGGGTGCTACAGCGTGATTGCCAATCTCCCGAAGACGGTGGTGATCGCCCTGATCGACCGGCTGTATCGCCGCTACGGCTTCGAGGGGATCCGCATGACGATGGGCACCACGGCCGGACCGGAGCTGGCAGAGAACCAGTCGGGCGAGGACGAGCTCATGCCCTTCGAGGTGCTCGATGCGTGCCTGTACCTGTACGCGAGCGAGAAGCTCGCCACGGACGAGGTCGTGCGTGCTCTCCCGAGCCTGTTTCCGGAGCGCGACCCGAAGCAACTGGCCACCTGGGCGCAGAAGTTCTCGCGTCTGTTCACGCAGTCGATCTTCAAGTGGGTCCAGGCGCCGCTCGCCATCCACGTCGGCTCGCTGGAGCTGGATCGCGAGCGTGCTTTGCAGCTCCCCGTCGTGCAGCGGACGGAGTGGAGCGGCGAGTAGATCGGCGATCGCCCGGCGATCGAGTTGCGTCCCGTCCCGCGCCCCGCTACCAGGGACATGTGGCCTTCGCGGATCTCACGAACGACTTCGTTTTCCGGCGCATCTTCGCGACGCACCCGGAGATCTTGCGCGGCCTGCTGAACGATCTGCTCGATCGACAGGGCGAGCAGGCGATCGAGGGCATCGAGTACCTGCCGAGCGAGCAGCTCCCGCTGGTGGCCGGCGCCAAGCTGTCGATCCTGGATGTCCGCTGTCGGGACCGCGCCGGGACGACGTTCGTGGTGGAGATGCAGCTCATCCACCATCCCGGCTTCGTCAACCGCGTCGTCTACAACGCTTGCAAAGCCTACGTCGGGCAGCTCAAGGCCGGCACCTGGTACGACACGCTCACCGACGTCGTGGCGATCTCGATCTGCGATTTCGAGATCTGGCCCGATGCGACGCAGCAGGCGCGCGGCCTCGAGCCGGTGCCGATGCTGAGCCGGTGGAACATGAGCGAGCGCGTCTCGGGCAACGCCGGCCTCCTGCAGGTGCAGTATGCCTTCCTCGAGCTGCCCAAGCTGCCAGAGCGCAAGCCCGATACCGGCGCTTCTCAGTGGGCCTGGCTCTTCGTGCACGCACCCGAGCTGACCGAGGTCCCGGCAGACTTGCCGCCGCCGCACCGCGAGGCCCTGGCGCTGGCGAACAAGGCCACCTTCACCCTGGAAGAGCTCGACGCCTACGAAAAGGTACGAGACGAGATCCAGCAGGTGCTCGCGATCGCCGAGGCCAGGTGGGTGGAAGGCAAGGCCGAGGGCAAGGCCGAGGGCAAGGCCGAGGGCGAGCTCGAGGGTCGCCGCGTCACCCTCCTCCGCCTTCTTGCGCGCGCAGGAATCGCCCTCGCCGACGAGGACCGCGCCCTCATCCAGGCATGCACGAGCGAGGCGACCCTGGACCGCTGGATCGACAATGTCTTCGGGGCAAAGGCCGCCGCCGACGTGCTCTCTTGAGCGCGTGAATCCGGATCAGCAGCCCGCGACCGCGGCTCCGATATCCTCGATGGCCATGTCGACACGCTCTTTGTGGGTGCGGAAGCTGAGGATACACATCCTGATCAGATAACGCCCCTTGACCACCGCGCCGGTCAGAAACACCCGCTGCCGCAGGTTCACCGCGGCGATCACCCTCCGCGTCAGGGCGTCGATCTCTGCCTCGCCGAGCCCCGGCCTTCGCACGCGAAACGCCAGCAACGACAGCTCGGGCTCGGCCGCGATCTCCACGTCCGGGATCGCCCGCAGCGCCTCGACAGCGTACCTGGCGAGGTCGAGCTTCTCGTCCAGCTCGGCGCGGAACACCTTCGCTCCGTGCATCTTCAGCGGGAGCCAGACGCGGAGTCCGCGGGAATCGCGCGAGAGCTCGGGGCCAATCTCGCAGAAGTCGACGAGATCGTCCTCCGTCTGCATCGGCGGCATGTACGCGCCGGCCACGGCGTGCGCGCGCCGGAGCGACTCCCGATCACGGACGAGGAGGCACCCTGTTCCATACGGCAAGAACAGGCTCTTGTGAGGATCGAGGGTGATCGAGTCGGCCCGCTCGATCCCTTTCAGCAGGGCGCGCCCGCGCTCGGTGAGCAGGAAGAAACCACCGTACGCCGCGTCGACGTGGAACCACAGGTGCTCTCGCTCGGCGAGCCGCGCGAGTGTCGCGAGATCGTCGACGGCGCCGGTGTTGGTCGTGCCCGCGGCCGCGGCGAGGAAGAAGGGAGCCTTCCCGGCAGCGCGATCCTCGGCGATGGCGGCCTCGAGCGCCGCGGGGATCATCCGGAAATGGTCGTCCGTGGCAATCTCCCGGACGTTCCCCTCGGGGAAGCCGGCGATCAAGGCCGCTTTGCGCACCGAATGGTGCGCCTCGGTCGACGTGTAGATCATCCCGCGCAGGAAATCCGGGGGCAAGCGCTCGCGTCGGGCCGTGACCAGCGCCGTGAGGTTGGCCATCGATCCTCCGGTCGTGAGCAGCCCTCCCGTCGTTTCGGGCATTCCCGCCATCGTCGCGAACCAGGTGATCACGTTCGATTCGAGCTGCACCAGGCCAGGCGCGGCCGCGAAGAGGCCGACGTAACGATTGATGGACAGCGTGACGAGATCGGCCACGGCAGCGTGGAAGAGGCCGCCGCCGGGGATGTAGGCCAGGTATCCCGGAGAGGCCGTGTTCAGCGTCGCCGGGAAGACGCGGCTGAAGAGCATGGTGAGCAGCTTGTCGAAGGGGGCGCCATCTTCCGGCAGCGGCTCGCGCAGCCAGCGGGCGAGCTTCTTTCCCCCGGTCATCGTGTGCATTCGCTGCTCGGGCAGCGCGCCGACGAAGGGGACGACGCGGTCCATCACCTGAGCGACCATGTCGCGCATGACGGAGCCGGTGAGCTCGAGGGGATGCGGGGAGGGCGGTGACGGAGGGCGACGCTTCAAGGCCGCCGCAGCTTACCTCAGTTCCCGCCGCCCGCGCAGACCTCGATGAAGTGCACCTCGTGGCCGTGCGCCGTCGTCTTGCCGCGCTCGAACAGCGATTGAAAGCGGACGAGGTCTTCATCCATGAGGCGCTTGGGCGCGGCGCCGAGGAGCGAGGCCAGTGCGTGGCCGAGAACGCCGCCCGGCGGGTTGTAGGCGAGCTTGATCGTCACCCGCGTCGAGCCGTCCGGCGTCGCGTCGAACTGCACGGCTCCCTCGCTCGCGACCATGGAGCCAGGCAGGCTCGCCCAGGCAATTCGCCGCTCGGGGACGAGGTCGACGATGTCGGCCTCCCAGCTCACCGACACGCCCGCCGGGCCGCGCACGATCCAGCGATAGCGCCCCTCGCCCAGGACCTCCACGCGGCGCAGGTGATCCATGAAGAGAGGGAATCGCTCGCAGTGGAGCCACAGATCGAACACGTCCTCGATCGCGGCGCGGATGGTGAGCGTCTTCTGGATCTCGATGACGTCTCTCCCGGCGCCGAGCCCGAGCAGCCGCCTCAACGATTGATCGGCGACGTCGCGCGCGAGGATGGCCATCCCGCCGAGGCGGAGCACCGCGCCGAGCCCGTCCCGCCGCCGCGCGCCCGCGGCGAGCAGCCCCACGCCGACGACGCCCGCGCCGAGCCGGCGGAGCGGAGACCAGCGCTCGCGCGCGCGCGTGAAGTGATCGCTCCCCCATCCGTCGCTGCTCTGCAGCGCGGGGACGTGCTCCGGCGCGTCGTACACCTCGAGTCGCGACTCGACCCCTCGCACCCCGGGAATCACTGCCATGCTGGCGATGAGCCCGTCCTCGTCCTCGGCGAGGATCGGTCCGCGCAGCTCCACGTGCCCTCCGTGAACCGTGACCTCGATGGCGTGCGGATTGCCAATCACATGCCCGAGCTTCGCCCGCACGCGCGCTTTCAACACCTCATCCGGGACGTTGTCATCATGAAAGAACGATCGGGCCTCGGCGACCAGGCCGCGCGATCGGCTGGTGAGATCGCGCGCCCCCTTCTCGACGACCCGGTCCAGCGCGTGCAGCGCGTGCACGATCCCGTCGCGGGCGAGCGCCCGCCGCCGCGCGCCGCGCACGGGATCGAGGAAGTACATGAGCCCGGCGCCGACGCCGAACGCCCCGAGGACAGGCGTCATGTCGCGCGAGCCTCCACGCCTCAGCCTGCGTCGCTGCTGCTCGATCCAGGTTGCCATCGCTCTCGCCCTCCGGGGAGAGCAGCAGTGCAATCGATGTTCCGCGCCGGGGCAGATCCCGCGGCGCGGCTCGCTCACCCGGTGATCAGGGCGCCGGAGACCAGACGAACGCCGGCGGTGCCTCGGCCGTCATCCCGATCACGATCGCCCCGTGGTTGCGCGGAGCCGTGGTCGCGTTGATCACATAAGGATCCACCCCGGCGGGCGCGTCGTTGAAGTCGACGTGCTCGAACCATTGACCGACGTCAAACTGGATATCGAGCTTCTGCCCGTCACCGGCGATCGTCGCGCTGGCGACCTGGCTCGGCGCGGCGCGCTGACCCTGGAATTGCGGCACCACGTCGATATCGGCCACGAAGTGATGCTTCTTTTCGCCTCTCTGGGCGGTGCCGGAGAAATGCGCCGAGTGACCCCCGGGAGCCACGGTGGACGGGCTCGGCGCCTCGTCGGTCAGGAACCAGTGGATGCCGTAATCGTACGACGCGCTCTGGATCTTCCCGACCAGGCCGTGCGCGGTGCCGAGCGCGTGCGGCGCCGGGTCGAGAGCGTCGAACGCCGTCGTCGTCAGCAGCTCTCCGATCGCCGTCTGGCAAAGCGTGGCAGAGCCCGACTCCGACGCGCAGAAGTACACCGGCCCGAAGGCCACCGTCGCCTGATCGAGCGTCACGGTCCAGCCGTGATCGGCGCCGATCGGCGCCTGCGCCGCGGGCGCGGCGAAGGTGGCATAGTCGATGTCGGGTTGCCCGGTGCCGGAGCAGGCGGCGCACGCGAGCAGGGCAATCGGGGCAAGGCGAAAGAGCAGATCACGGAGCATGGAGCGCCTCACAGGTAGAGAGTGACGCTCGCCAGGATGGAGAGCGGCGCGCCCGCGGCGACGTGCCGCGCAGGGAGGAACGAGGGGGCCGACGAGGTCTGCCAGTTCGACACGAACGAGTACTCGGTGTCGGCGAATCTGGCGTTGAAGATGTTCTCGCCGTCGACGCCGATCTCCAGGAAATCGCGGCGGATACCGATCGAAGCGTCGGCGAGGAACACCGCCGCGGCCTCTTGCGCATACGGGAGCGGGCGGGGCGAGAGGAACGTGGCGCCGTAGCCGACGCGGCCCTCGACGGGCTTGCCGAGGAGGGAGCCGAGCGGACGTCGATACCCCACGTCGGCGCGGACGACGACGGGCGGCACATAGGGCAGCTGCTGCCCGGCGATGAACGCCGGAGTCGGGTTGCTCGGCGTGGCCGGAGGAGGCGAGTCGAGCGTCGCGTGGACGAACGTCGCGCTGATCGACGAGGTGAACCCCTGGACCGGCGAGGCCTGGAGATACCCGACGAGGCCGCGGCGCGTCGTCGGGCCGATCCGCGTCAGGCTCCCCTCGACGGCGTCGAACGCGAGATCGTAAGAAAGCCTTGTTTCGTAGGCGATCGCCGTCACGCTGATCCGGTTCTGATCGGTGAGCTTCACCCCGGCTTCGTAGCTCTGCACCTTGGCGAACGGGGCGCTCTCGCCCTCTTCGAGCTGGCGGGCCTGCGGCGATCGATATCCCTCTCCATAGGCACCGAGGAGCTTCAACCACGGCAGCGGGCTGACCTCGATCGTCCCGCGCGGGCCGATGGCCACGCCCGCGGCGGTGCGGCGAAACCCGGGGATGTGCGTCTTGACCTGGAACGCAGGGATGAAGTTGCCGAGGCGATCGTCGACGTCGTACACCGACACATCGGCGCGCACGCCACCGCGCAGGCGAACGTACTTGCTCGCGTTGAGCAGGGCGTCGGCGTAAAACCCCGCCGTCGTGGCCCGCACGGTCGCGTCCACGCGCTGATCCCAGGTCTCGTTCTGCGGCGCTTGCAGCAGGTTCTGCGCCTGATCGATCGAGCTCGTGCGCCCCGCGGCGCCGAGGTTGAGCTGCGCCGACAGCCACGGCAGCACGTCGGCGCGGCGCGATCGGTAGGTGAGCTTGGCGCCGAGGCCGAGGTCTTCGTTCGATTGCTCGACGAGATCGCCGCGGCCCGCAAAATCGGGGTTCACCCGCGATCGCTGGGTGTAGCCGGTGAAGTTGAGCCGGCTCCGGTAGGTGGAGTACGCCGTCCAGATCGCGGCGCCGGCGAAGCTCCCATCGTCGCTCGACCGCTCGAACGTCAGGCTCATCTGGGTGCGGGTCGTCGCGGCGGACTGCGAGCGGGCCGAGGGATCGGGGTAGGCGTCGTAGAATCCCACTCTCCCGGCCTGGATGTCGTCTTCCCGGAGCACGCCGGCGATGCTGGCGCGACCGGCGTTGATGCCCACGTGAAGCAGGCCAGTCACGTCGCCCGGCAAATCGAGCTTGTACTGGCCCAGGATGCCGCCCGACAGCGACCCGCGCGTGCCGTCGCCGAAGCCGTTCGAGGCGCGGATTTGCCCGGCGACGAAGGTCTCTTCCGCCTGCCCCTCGGGCGCCCACATCGCCAGGAAGCGCCTGGTGGCGAACGAGCCATAGCTGGCCTTGAGGCGGACCCCGCGCTCCTGCACGCCGAGATCGTAATCGACGCTCCCGGCCACCGCGAAGTCGCCCTGGCTGGGCTCGTACACGCCCTCGAGCACGCGAATCGATCGCACCACCTCGGGGATGATGATGTTCAGATCCGCGTAGCCCTGGCCGTGCAGGTGCGAGACCTGATTGATGGGGATCGCCCCGACCGTGAACTCGATGTCTTGCCCGTGATCGGCGTCGAATCCGCGGAGAAACACCCGCTGCGCGACCACGTCGCCCTCGGGGTGAGTGACGTGGACGCCGGGAGCCGTGTTGAGCAGATCGGCCGCGTTGGAGTGCGGAGCGGCGCTGAGGGCCTGAGCGTCGAGGCGAAAATCGCTGGCGGCGCGGCGCGGCGGGCTCGGCCGACCCTGGACGTGGATCTCGATCGGCTTGCCCGGCTCGGACACCGCGTGCGGCAGACCGGTGCCCGCGGGCAGCTCCTGCGGAGCCTCGCGGGGCTTCGTTTCAGAGGCCGGGAGCCTCGGCGCGGGCTCGGTCGGCTTCGGCGGCTCGGGCTCTTTCGGCGCCGCCGGGTGGGTGTCGGGCGCGAAATGAAACGGCACCTGGATGCGCGCGCGCACCGGGCGACCTTCCTTGAGCGCGGGTGAAAAGTGCCAGCGCTTGACGGCGAGGAGCGCGGCCTCGTCGAAATCGTCGCCGCCGGGCGTGACCACGCTCGCGTCGCTCACCGAGCCGTCTTTTTCGACGGTGACCTTGAGGACCACCGTCGTTTCGATCGCGTCGCCGAGGTGAGATTGCGGGTACGCCGCGTCGACGTGCTCGAGCACCTGCGGCGGCGTGACGGTGCTCGGCGGCGGCGCGTCGCCGGGCGGCTGCGGCGCAGCGCCGGGCGGCGCCGGCTGGGCCGCAGCGCTCCCCGCGAAGAGGGCGAGGACCGCGACGAGGGAGACAGGGCGTAGCTTCACCGGACGTGTCTCTTACACACGCCGAGCCGGGGGCGGTATCGTAAATCGAACGCTTGCATTGCCCGGGGGGAAAGCGGAAAACTGCGTCGCAGCGGAGGAACCATGGCGAACACGACGAAGCGTTGGATGGCCGCGACGGCCACGGTGCTGGGGATCGCCGCGCTCGCCGCGGGCTGTCACGACGGCCCGCCGCTCGACGATTACGTGCATCGCGTGTTCGATCTGCAATGCCAGCGCATCTTCTCGTGCTGCTCCGCGCCCGTCAGCTTCGGTTTCGGGGCGACGGCAGAGGCATGTCGCGCCGATCGCGCCGGCTTCGAGCAGCTCGCTGTCAACGCGATCAGGGCCGATCTCGATGCCGATTTCGTCCAGATCGACGAGGCCGCGCTCGCGAGCTGCCTGACGTCGATCGAGGCCTCTTCCTGTCCGGCGTACTTCGCGCGCCGCGACCGCGACTGCGAGGCCGCGTTCACGCCGAGGGTCCTGAACGGAGGCGATTGCTCGTCGAACCTCGCCTGCCTCGGCGGCCTCTGCGTGGACTTCGTGTGCACCGGCGACACGCGCCCGCTCGGCGCCGCGTGCGCGAGCGCGGACGATTGTTTGAGCTCAAACTGTGTCGGCGGCGCCTGCGTCGAGAGCGCCGCCCTCGCGGCGTGCGGCGGGGCGAGCCCCGGCAAATAACTTGCACGTCGTTCCAGCCTGGCGGCGAAGATTCAGCTCCGGGCGATCTGGGATCGCGACGTCGCGCCTGATGCCGAGCGAGGCCGCTCGCGCTAGTCTTGGCCTCCCCCAAGAGGTCCTTCGATGTCGCTTCACCGCTCCCCGTCGTTCGCTTTCAGCTCTTTTGCCCTGATCTTCGCGGTCGGATGCACGTCGAGCATCGAGACCACGACCGGCACGACGACCGGCGGGACGACCACCGGTGCAGGCGGAGGGCCGTCGGGATCGACGACGAGCGGCGGCGGCGGCGACATGGTCGACGGCGGCGTGCCGTTCACGACCATCGAGGAGGGCATTGGCCCGATCAAGACGGGCTCCGGCGAGGAGCACACTCAGTGCATCACCGTGAGCCTGAAGAACGCAAAGAGCGCCTTTGTCCGCCGCTTCCGCGCCGATCTCGGCGTGGGCTCTCACCACATGATCGCGTACAAGTCCAATGCCACGGCCGAGTCGCTCGTCCCCACGGACTGCCAGGGCTTCAGCGGCCTGCTCAGCGGCGAGCACCCGATCTTCATCGCCCAGCAGGCCAAGGCCCAGCTCGACTTCCCCAGCGACGAGAACGGTGTCCCCGTCGCTCTGGAGATCGCGCCGAACCAGATGGTGCGGCTCGAGCTGCACTTCATCAACACCACCACGCAGCCCCTCGACGTGACTGGCAAGCTCTTCGTCGATACCGTGCCTCTCGACACGAACGTCGTGAAGAGCGATCTGGCCTTCTGGGGCACGCAGCAGATCAAGATCCCCGCGAACGGCACGGGGGATACAGGGGTGAGGTTCCAGAAGGCCCTCCCCGCGACGAAGACCTTCGCCCTGACGACTCACCAGCACCACCTCGGGACGGAGATGCGCGTCTGGTACGCCAACAGCGTCAACGATCAGAACATGAAGCCGGTGGCGGACGGGAAGAACTGGTCCGATCCCCCGCTCGAGCTCTTCACGCCCGCCCTCGATTTCCCGGACAGCGGCAATGGCAAGAACAGCTCGAGGGGCCTCGCCTTCGAGTGCAACTGGACGAACCCGACCGCGAGCGACGTGAAATTCGGCGAGGGGTTCAACGACGAGATGTGCTTCCTCTGGCAGTATTACTATCCTTCGCAGGGCTTCCAGCTCTGCATCGATGGGTTCTGCAAGAAGGTGCAATGACGCCCGCGATCAGGCCGCAGACGGCCCGTACGGCGTTTGCGGTCTGATTGTAATTATCGCGACGACATCGCCCCCGCGCCGTCGTGATAGCGTCTCGCCCATGGGCTCTCTTCGTCACCTCCGCGCCACCCCTCGAACGCTCCTCGGCTTGCTCGCGGCCACTCTCGCGCTCGGCACCGCCGCCCGCGCCGAGGCGGCCGCGCTCGGCCCGGTCAACGTCACGCCCTCGTTCGAGACGGCGGGCGTGATCGTGCAGCTCACCGGTGACAGCGGCAACGAGACCGTCACCGTCGACGTCAAAGGGCCCAAGGACGCGGATTTTCACCCCGCGCATGCCGCGGTACTGTTCGAGCCGCACGCCTTCGCGACGAGCCTCTTCGAGCTCGCGCCGGGCACGGATTACACGCTGCGGATCACCGTCGCCGATCCCGACGGCGTCACCGGCAGCGCCACGCAGATGGTCGCGCTGCATACGCGCGCGGAGCCGACGTTGCCAGTCCCGACGCGGGTGCGCTGGGTCGGCCCCGGCGGGAGCGACGCCGCCGGCGCGGGCACCACCAAGGCAGCTCCGTATGCCACGCCGGGATATGCCCTCTCCCAGGCCATGCCCGGCGACGAGATCCGCGTGCTCGCGGGGAGCTACGCCGCCGTCAGCGCGGATGGGACGCATGGCACCGAGGCGCTCCCGATCGTGCTGCGGGCGGACGATCCCGCGCAGAAGCCGGTGATCGACGGCGCCATGGCCGGGAGCTCGCTCTACCTCAACGACGCGGCTTACGTGGTCATCGACGGCTTCGAGGTGCGCAACGGCGGCGACGACAGCGGTGGTCATGGCGTCTATCTGCGCGCGTCATCGCACGTCACCGTGCGCAACTCGTTCATCCACGACAACGGCCACGACAACGTGCTGATCAGCAAGGGCGCGGAGTTCTCGGGCGGGCCGCTCCTCGGGGGCTTTCACCTGATCGAGGGCAACGACATCGCCGATCTCGTCCAGGAGACCTGCACCGGCGGGAGCAACACCGCCTGCCCTGGCCAGACGTATTACGGCATCAAGCAGGACAATAACCCCGGCGGCGGCACCGTCATTCGCAAGAACCGTATCCGCGGCCACGACGACAACACCAGCCCTTGCGGCGACGAGGACAGCGGGCGCGAGCTCGCCGACGGCTCACCGGTGCTGGCGCTCGTCGGCGCCGGACCGTGGACGAACCACGATCTCGAGATCTACGACAACACCTTCGAGGACGCGCGCGACGACGGGATGGAGCTCGACGGGATCTGCGTCAACGCGCGGATCTACCGCAACACCATCCACAACGCGCAGAACCCGTTCTCGGCCGCTCCGGTGATGCCGGGGCCGTACTTCTTCGTGCGCAACCTCGCCACGGGCAACTGGGGTGACGCGGGCTTCAAGATGAACACGGCGGGCAACAGCGCCGTCCCGAGCCGCCATGTGTTCGTCTACCAGAACACCTTCGTGCGAGCGAACCAGGGCCCCGCTCTCCACCTCTGGTACGCGGTCGAGGGCGATCACAACGTGCCGATTCACGACTTCGTCTTCCGCAACAACGTCTTCGCGACGCCGATGGGCGGGGTGTGCACCAACGCCTACAATCACGGCGCGGAGCAGCCGAGCTTCGACGGCAACGTGTGGTGGACGACCGACACCACACAGATCTTCTCGTGGTGGAACGGCGCGAGCAACGACAAGTACGATACCTTCGCGGCCTTCCAGACCGGCGCTTCGCAGGAGGCGCATGGAGCCTTTGGCGAGCCGGGTCTCGGGGCCGATTTTGCCCCGGTGATGGGCTCTCTCGTGGTCGATCGTGGGGTGTTGATCCCCGGCATCAACGATGACTTCGCAGGCAAGGCGCCGGACGTGGGTGCCTTCGAGCTCGGCGGCACGGGCCCGATGCCGAGCACGAGCAGCAGCGGTTCGTCGGGCGCCGGGGCCGGCGGCGGCGCGGCGACCGGCACGGGCGCGACGAGCGGCAGCGGTGGAGGCAGCGGCGGGAGCGGTGGAGCGAGCAGCGATAGCGGCAGCTCCGGTGGTTGCGGTTGCGTCCTGTCGGATCGCGATCGCACCTCGCCCGCGACGGCGCTCTTCAGCCTCTTCGCCCTCGCGATCGTCGCGCGACGTTCGCGCGCCGGACGGGTCGCTCTGAAATAGTGAACGTCTGCTGAAATAACCCCGGGGCGCCCCGCGAAAGGTGCCCCATGAAGACACTTCGTCGCGTCGCCCTGGGCGTGCTCCTCGCGGTTTCCCTCCCGGCGTGCGCCGACTCGAGGCGGAGCAAGGTCGAGGAGATCCCGGTCGCCACGCGAACGTTCCTGTACTCGGACGGCGGCGGCGCCGTCGGCCGCGTCGAGCGACGCATCATGGCCGACGGCGAGGAGCGGTTGCACGGGCAGACCGAAATCCGGAGCGACGGTGGCCATTTTCTCGTCGTGGAAGACGTGACGCTCGATCCGCGCGGGCGCCTCGTCCACGCCGAGACCGCGATCGCCGGGCGCTGCGCCGAGGTGACGGAGCAGCGCATCGTCTACGATGCTTCGAACGGAGCAGTGTCGGTGAGCGACGCCGGCGGTGAGAGGCGCTGGTCGGTCCCGACCGACGCGCCCTGGGTCCTCGCCCCTTCAAAAGACGCTCAGCGGCGGCCGATCGCGACGGCGTTGACGGGGTGGATCGCCATCCGCGCCGCCGCTCTGGCGCCCTCGCTCCGCGTCGTCGACGTGGCCGAGAAGACGGCGTATGCCACCTCGTCCGACCAGCTCGCCGTGCCGACCGAGCACGGGATGACGGCGGTGCTCGGTGACGCCGGGATCGACGCCGGCCCTGATTTCGTGGAGGAACTGCGCCTCGTGCCGCTCAGCCGCACGATGACGCGAGTCGCGGTGCTGCCGCCCCGGAGCGCGCTGCTCTGTGGACAGACCATGAACGAGCAGTAGAGCCCTCCGCGCTACTGCGCGCCCCAGACCATCAGCGCCGCGGCGGTGTCCTGATCGATCGTCGCCGGCTCGCGCGCGCTCGCTGGCACGCGCGAGCCGAGCTGCTCGGCGATGATGCTGCGGAACAGGGCCCCCGCGGCGATGGGCATCTTCTCGCGGCGGTTGAAGGCACACGTCGGATCGACGGCCAGATCGCAGAGATCGGGCGGAGCCGGATAGCGGCCCTCGAGCACCAGAGTCCCCCAGCGGGCGGAGTAGCGGCTGTCGAGACTGGCGATCTGCGGCGCCGCGCCCTCGTCGATGCCGCCGGCCGCGCGGGAGATGTCCCGGCCGGTGGCCTGCTTGGAGAAGCCGAGGCTGAGGGCGCCGAGAGCCTCGTTGGCGAGGTCGACGACGGACGTGGGCTGGCTGATGCGTTTCCCGGCATAGATGCCTGTCGGGAAATGGATGTAGAGCGGCAGCATCAAGGTCGGCTCCGAGAGGGGCTCTTTCAGCTCGCCTGCCTCGGCGAACAGAGCGCCGACGCCCGAGCTTCCGTCGCCGGTGACGATCAGCAACGTCGTGTCCCAGAGGTTCTGCGTCTTCAGGGCGGTGATGACGGCGCCGAGCGCGCGGTCCTGGCCGGCGAGCGCGATCTGCTCGAGCGAGCGGATGCGCTGGCGGTCTGCGTCGTTGACGTTGGTGGCCGCGTGCCTGCCGCGGCGGAGCTTGGAGATGAGCTGCGCGGCGGTGCGCGGCTCGACCATCCCCGTGTAATCGGTGGGCACCGCGGTGGACATTTCCTTCAAGGTCATGTCCCAGGGAGGGTGTCCGCCGCGCGCGTGGATCACCGTGAGCAGCCGGGATTCGCTCGACGCTCTGGCGACCTCGGTGATCCAGGCCGCGGCGCTGTCGAGAGGGGCAGTCGCCGGATCGCCGCTGCTCGGGGCGAACTCGACGAAGCGCTCCCAGGCCTGGGCGAAGCCGAAGGCGCGGAAGGTGTGCGGCACGCCGGTGAACATCGCCGTTCGCACCGAGGCGTCGCGCGCCACGCCGGCGATGGTGGTCAGATCGGCCGGGACGCGCGCCGCGGCGTCGGAGAGGCCGAGCGCGGAGGGTGGCAGTCCGGTGAGCAGCGAGGCGACCACGGCCGAGACGAGCGGGCTCGGGGCGCGGTGTTGATCGAAGATCGTCGCCGTGGCGGCGAGATCGGAGAGGGCGGGGAGGCCCGGAGTCGGCGCGGCGTTCCAGGGCGGTAGCTCGGCGCGCTCGACGCCATCGAGCACGACGATCACCACGGCGCGGGCGGCCGGCGCGGGCGGCGGCGGAGGTGCGGTGACGGTCACCATCGGATCACCGAAGAGGATGCGCCCGCCGCGCGAGGCCTGCGTGGCGCGGAGCTCGAGGGCGATCACCTCGTGAGCATAGGCGATGAGCGGGACTTCGACCTCGGTCCAGGCCGCGTGATCGCCGGACTCCAGGTGGAGAACGCTCAGGCTCTCTGGCTTCTTTCCATCGCGCAAAACGCGGATCTCGGCGTCGCCCTCGCCGGTGCCTTGCACTCCGACCGAGGCGCGGAGAATGGCCCCCTCGGGCACGCGGACGGTGCATCGCACGCTGCCCGGGGCGCGGAGGGCGAGGGATCGATGCGGCACTCCACCGATCGCCGCGGCCGGCGCGACGAGATCGCGGAGCGTGGGTGGCCCGTACGTCATCGCGCTGTCGTCGGGGACGCCGACCCGGATCCAGTCGACGTCGGCGAGCGAGTCCTGATCGCGGTTGCGCCCGAAGAAGTGGAGTG
Source organism: Byssovorax sp. (assembly GCA_025362495.1). GTDB lineage: Bacteria > Myxococcota_A > Polyangia > Polyangiales > Polyangiaceae > JANYGI01. The sequence continues at coordinate 64,063 of JANYGI010000092.1, forward strand.
TGAGCGCGTGAATGCCGGCGTCGACGGGCAGCGTGGTCGTGCCGGTGGTGGCGATCTTGATCTGCTCGCGCGTGAAGGTGAGCGTGCCGAGCGGCTGATCGTCGAGCAGCACCTGCGCCGATTTCGCGCCGTTGCCGACGACGCGCGCGGCGACGAAGATCGGGGAAGCGTCGGTGAGCGTGAAGTTCACGGTGAGCTTGCGATCGGTGACGCGCGCCCAGGTGGAGCCGTCGTGCTCGACCGCGGTGACGCCCGCGGGCTTGCCTTCGCCCCAGCCGTAGCGCCCGATCATCGCGCTGGTGCCCAGGTCGAGCAGCGGCCCGCGATGATCGATGTCGCAGCCGGGGAGGGCGCGCACGACGTCCACGAGCGTGCGTGAAGGCGGCCGCGGGGGCGGCGCAGGCACGGTGGCGCTCGCCGTCGCCGCGGCGGCCTTGGGGCGCTCGCGCTGCGGCGGATCACACCCACCACAGCCGGTGAGCGTCGTCAGGAGAACGAGCCCGGCGGTGGTCAGCGGAGAGCGGGAGGAAAGAGGCATTCGCGAGATCTGTCGACGTCTGGATCCGTGGGTGGGTTGAACGCGTCGGAGAAGAGACAAGCATTCAACGCAAGGGCGCGGAGACGCAGAGACGCAAAAAGGCAAGAGCAGAGGAGAAATGTATTTCTTCATCTGCTCTGGCTCCGGGTTTTTTGCGCCTCTGCGTCTTTGCGCCTTTGCGTTCAAATCTGGCTCTCCAGGACTTCTACAAACCCGCCTCGAGGTCCTTGAGAACCCGATCGTGGATCAGCGGCACCGGCGGGGAGCCGTGCGAGAGCAGGGCGTTGTGGAACTTCTGGAGGGAGAACTTCGCGCCGAGCTTCTTCTTGGCTTCCTCGCGCAGGGCCAGGATCTGCACCTTGCCGAGGGTGTAGGCGAAGTAGCCGGGATCGAACGTGCCGCGGACGGCCTGCTCGCGCGCCGTGGCCTTGTCTTGGTGGCAGTCGGTGATGAAGCGCTGGGCGGCCTGGGCGAGCGTCATCCCTTCGGTGTGGAGGCCGAGGGAGACCACGAAGCGGCAGTTGCGGAGGAGCGCGTCGGAGAGCTGCCCGAGCTTGTTCTGCGGGTCCTCGGCGCCAAAGCCCTCTTCCACCATCATCTGCTCTCCGTAGTGGGCCCAGCCCTCCACGAACGAGTAGGACGAGAGCATCTTCTGCGCGCGGGTAGGTGCCTTGTGGATCCACTGGCCTTGAAGGAAGTGGCCGGGATAGACCTCGTGGACCGTGGTCGCCATGAGGATGCCGCGGCCCATCAGGTACTCTTCCTGCTCTTTCTTGGGCCAGGTCGGATCGGGGCGGGTGATGTAGTAATAGGCCTGCGTGACCTTGGTCTCGAAGGGGCCGGGGCCGTCGAGGAAGGCCGCGTTCCAGCGCTGGAACGGGGGAGTCTCCTTGAGGACGGCCTTGTCGTCGAGGAAGGGCAGCGTGGCGATCTTCTTCTCGATCACGAACTGACGTGAGCTGTTCATCAGCTTCGTCGCCTCGTCGAGCAACGCCTCGGAGGTGGGGCGGGTGAGCTTGGCCTTCTTGCCGGCCAGCTCGAAGGCCTTCTTGTTGACCTGGAGGTTCTCTTCGCCCATTTTCTTGAAGTCGGCGAGGGGGATGCTCAGGCCCTCTTGCAGCAGCAAGAGCTTCTTGTACCGCTCGACGCCGAGCACGTGGCTGTTGTCGCCCTTCTTGACCTCGTCCTCGAGGTACGCGGCGAGCTTGTCGGCCTCGTCGGCGAGGGCGGCGTTGGTCTTCACCAGATCGGCTTGAAACGCGGCGTCGCCGACTCCCTTGGTCTGCTTGACGACGTCGCCGCGGAGGTACTCGGCGTAGCCCTTGTAGATCTTCAAGGCCGTCTCGACGACGGGCTTCGACATCGGGCTGACGAGGTTCTTGCGGATGCTGCCAATCTGCGCGAGCGCCGCCTTCTCGTGCTCGAGGAGCTTCTGCAAGCGCTGCTCGATCGGCGCGTAGTCGTGATCGAGGTAGACGTTGACGGAGAAGAGCTCTTCGTAGAACTGCGGGCGGTGCTGGTAGGCGGCGAGCTCCTGGAGCTGGAAGAGCGAGAGGCCGGCCTGGGAAGAGATGATGGCGAGATCGAGCGCGTCGTCGGCCGAGAGAGAGGCCTTGTCGACGGCGGCGAGATCCTTCTGCTGCTGGGTGAGACGGGCGATCTTGGCCTTGATCGCCTCGGCGCCGTAATCGGCGATCTTGCCGTCGCTGTCGTGGAGGCCGAGGCCGCGCGCCATCGCCGGCTCGTCGCGCAGCCACTGATCGAGGATGCGATCGCGGAGCGCGCTGAAGCCGGAGGCCGGCGCGTCGCTCGTCGAGGCGTTCGAGGCCGTCTTCGCGGGCGTCGGCGAGCCGGAGCCGGCGTAGGCCGGGATCGGCGGCGCGCTGTACGGCGGCCTCGGCTCGGCCCCGCCGCACGCGGCGGCGAGGAGAGCGGCCGCAGCGGCGCCGAGGAGAGAGCGAGCAGAGGTGGGGAGCGCGCGGATGGGCATGGCGCGCGGAGCCTCGCAAACTCCCGGAGAGCGGTCAATCTGCGGCGATCGCGCGATCGATGATCGTCCCGGTGTGGGCGAGCGCGTGGTCGAGATCGAAGGCGCGATCGATCTCGTCGACGCCGAGGAGCGCGGCGATTTCTGCGTCTTCCGCGAGCAGATCGCGGAAGCGGCCCTCGCCGGCGATGGTCTTCATGGCGCAGCGCTGCACGGCCTCGTACGCCTTTTGCCGCGCGCTCCCTTTGTGCACGAGCGCGAGCAGGACGGCTTCGCTGAAGAACAGCTCGTGCGTGCGATCGAGGTTACGGCGGAGCGCGTCGGGGTAGACGACGAGGCCTTCGACCATGGCCGCGCTGCGCTCGAGCATGTAGCCGAGCGCCGTCGTCGCGTCGGGCGCGATGATCCGCTCGACCGACGAGTGCGAGATGTCGCGCTCGTGCCAGAGGGCGACGTCTTCGAGCGCGGGGAGCGCCGCTGCGCGGACGATCCGCGCGAGGCCGCAGAGGTTCTCGCTCACGATCGGGTTGCGCTTGTGCGGCATCGCGCTGGAGCCTTTTTGCCCCTTGGTGAAGCGCTCTTCGGCCTCGCCGACCTCGGTGCGCTGGAAGTGGCGCACGTTGGTGGCGAAGCGCTCGATGCCCGCGGCGACGACGGCGAGCGCGGTGAAGAACGCGGCGTGGCGGTCGCGCGCGACGACCTGCGTGGAGACCGTTTCAGCCGACAAACCCATCGAGGCCAGCGCGCTGGCCTCGATCGCGGGCGAGAGGTGCGCGTAGGTGCCGACGGCGCCGGCGATCTTGCCGACGGCGATCTCGGCGCGCGCGGCGACGAGGCGCGCGCGGCCGCGCTTCATCTCGGCGAGGTGCCCCGCGAGGACGACGCCGAAGGTCACCGGCTCGGCGTGGATGCCGTGGCTGCGGCCGATCATCGGCGTCTTGCGGTGCTCGTCGGCGCGGAGCGCGAGCGCGTCGATCAGCTTTGAAATGCGGGTGAGCAGGAGATCTGACGCGCGCACGAGGAGGAGGGCGAGGCTGGTGTCGAGCACGTCGCTCGACGTCATCCCGCGGTGGAGCCAGCGCGCCTCTTCGCCCGCGAGCTCTTCGACGTGGGTGAGGAAGGCGATGACGTCGTGCTTCACCGTGCGCTCGATGGTGTCGATGCGATCGGGATCGAGCGCGAGCTGCTTGCCACGGATCGAGCGCGCGGTGCCGACCGGCACGAGGCCGGCTTCTTCCATCGCGTCGCAGGCGGCGAGCTCGACGTCGAGCCACGAGTCGTAGCGAGTCTTGGAGGACCAGAGCGCGGCGAAATCAGCGGGCGTGTAGCGGGGAATCATCGCCGACAACGCTGCTGGTATGCGGAGGGGGCGTCAAGGCTCGAAGGTCTGGAGAAGGCGGCGTCCCGGCGTGCGGCGTCGCCCTCCCGCGAAATCCTGGCGAGGGTGGGCTTGCGGTCTCTGCGCGAGGTCCGAAGGCTTCCAGCCGATGGCCAAGGATGCGCTGTTGCGCGACGCTCCCCGCGTCGACCTGCCGAGCTCGAACGCCCCTCGGCCGAGCTCGCCCGCGCCGTACATCGTGCTCGTGGGCCTCGATCTCTCGGAGCCCGGCGGCCGCGCCTGGCGGTTCGCGTTCGAGCTCGCGGCGCTGCGCGGCGAGAGCAGCGAGGTCCACGCGGTGGTGATGGGCGCGCGCGCGATGGCCCCCGAGATGCGCGACGTGGCGACGCCGGGCGTGTCGACGCCGCATCGCGCCGAGCAGCCGGAGCGGCCGCTGCCGCTGCTCAAGGTGTTCCAGCATCGATCGGCGGGCGGACAGGCCAAGCTGATGGCGATGCACTTTCGCACCGGGAGGCCGGACCGCGCGATCCTCGGCCTGGCGAAGGAGATCGGCGCCGACGTGATCGTGGTAGCGACGCCGCCGCCGACGCGCTGGCAGCGCCTGCTCGGGAGCTCGATCGCCGATCGGATCACCCGAAACGCGCCTTGCCCGGTGGTGCTGGTGAAGCCCAAGACCGACGAGAACGATCCGGGCTTCGCCGAGTTCGAGCCCCGCGCAGAGCGGTAGTCACCTCTTCGGCGCGTCGATGCCAGTCGCCTTTCCGCCCTCGCGCTTGTCGATCGTCCCCCAGGCCGTCCCGGTGGCGGCGTCGATCAAGATCTCGTTGGCGTCGCCCATCGGGACCGCGTCGAAATCGAGGGCGTGGCCGCGCTTGGCCAGATCGTCGAGCGCGGCGCGCGGCGGCGGAGTGAGCTTCTCGATCCGCACCTTGTCGGGGAAATACTGGTGATGAATGCGCGGGTGCGAGACGGCCTCGTCGACGGTGAGCCCATAGTCCACGACGTTGCGAAAGACCTGAGCGACGGTGTTGGGGATGGTGTCGCCGCCCGGCGATCCGAGGACGAGCACCAGCTTGCCATTCTGCGCGACGATGGTCGGCGTCATCGAGCTGGCCATTCGCTTGCCGGGGGCGAGGGCATTGGGGCCGATGATCGAGAACGCGCCCATGGCGTTGGCGAGGAGGACGCCAGTCCCGGGGATGACGACCTTGGAGCCAAAGGCCGCTGACTGGGTGTAGGTGCACGAGACGGCGTTGCCCTCGCCGTCGACGACCGAGAAATGCGTGGTCTGCGGCGACTCGGGCGGCTCTTCCGTGGTCGCCGAGGCCAGGGTGGACGAGGGCGTAGCGTGATCGCGATCGAGCGCTGGCTTGCGCGTCTCCAGGTGCAAACCGCCCAGCAGCTTCGTCAGGAGAGTGGCAGTCGCGTCGGCCGGCTGGAAGTCGGGATCGGCCCCGACGAGGCGGCGCTCGGCGTAGGCGCGCCGCGAAGCCTCGATGAAGAAATGGAGGCTCTGCCCCGAGTCGGCCGGCGCCTCGTACGCGCGCCAGCGCTCGAGAGAGAGCATGATCTCCGCAAAGGCCACTCCGCCCATCGACGGCGGAGGCATGGTGGCGACGTCGAAGCCCCGGTACGAGAAGCGGAGCGGCTCGCGGATCACGGCCCTGTAGCCGGCCAGATCGGCCCCGGTGACGAGCCCTCCATGGGCCTTCATGGCTTTATCGATCTTCGCGGCGACCGCGCCCTCGTAGAAGCCCTTGGCCCCCTCCTTCGCGATGGATTCGAGGGTGCGCGCGAGATCGGGCTGCTTCCAGAGGTCGCCCGTCTTCAAGGCCTCTTTGCCGTGACCGTAGGTGGCGCGCGCGACAGGGTCTCTCTTGAGCTTCTCCCAGTTCCAGCCGAGCACCTGGCCTTGCCGCGGACCGAGCTTGTGGCCCTTCTTCGCGAGGGATATCGCCGGCGCGACGAGGTCGGCCCAGGGGCGTTTGCCGAATTTCTCGTGCGCGAGGGCGAGGCCGGCGATGGTGCCCGGCACAGCGGCGGACGCGTAGCCAAAGGCCCCTCCGTCGAGCATCGCTTTGTTCTTCTCGGGCGTGGCCGCGGCGGGCGCCGTCTCGCGGAAGTCGATCGCCGTCGTCGCGCCGTCGTGGCCGCGCACGATCATGAAGCCGCCGCCGCCGAGGTTCCCCGCGCTCGGGTGGGTGACCGCGAGCGCGAAGGCCACGACGATCGCCGCGTCGACGGCGTTCCCGCCCTTGCGAAGGACGTCGACGCCGGCCTGCGTGGCGTTGGGCTCGACGCTGGTGACGAGCCCGGCCTCGCCACGAACGGCGTTTTTCCCGCCGGAATGCAGCACAATTGGAGGATCGGGCGCCGCGGGCGGCGGGTACGTCGGCGCGGGCGCGGCGGACGCCGAGGCGCTCGCGACCTCGACGACGGCGGCCGACGCGCTCGATGAAGGCGGCGTCAGCGCCGGGGCGGGCGGCGCCGGATCGTCGACTCGATGCGGCGGCGGCGCGTGCGCGTCGCACCCGATGAGCGCGACGGCGACCGAGAAAACAAGGCTATTTCGGGGAGACGAAGCGAGGCGACGAGGGAGCGACATCGGCTGAGGGGGACGCTAACGCGCGGCCGCCCCCGGTTCCATCCAGCCGGCTGTCGCGGCGATCATTCCGCGGGGACGTGGCTCTTCATCGCGGCCGCCGCGGGGCCGAGGAGGCGCGCCTCGTCTTGCTCGGCGGAGAGGCCGTAGTAGCGCTTCGGGCCGCCCCACGGGTTCTCGCCGACGTCGAGGCAGAGATCGAACGGCTCGGGCGCGCCGCACTTCGTGATGTGGATCGTCAGCTCCGCGGTGCGATCTTGCTGCGGGAACGTCAGCGTCGTCTTCGCTCCATCGCGCTTGTAGTCGAAGCGCTCGAAGTGGAAATCGTAGGCCGACGAGCGCTGGAAAATGCCGAGCTGCGGCCGCGAGAGGAAGTACGCGCCATGCACGTAATCCGTCGCCTTCTCGGGCTTCGACTCCATCCAGATGCGGTTGAACAGGAGCGAAGGATCCTCGTCCTTGGCGCCGCCTCGGAGCAGATCGAGGTTCTGGAACGCGACGTATCCGGCGGTTCCGGCGATCAGCAGCAGAGCGAGCTTGGTGTTGAGCTTCATCGGCGATCTCCTCGGGTCGAGCGGCCGCATCGTAGCGCGCTTCCTGGCCCCGGGGCAGGGGCCATGGCGATCGTGGAAAGGCGGAGATCTGCCCTCGGTCGGCGTTCAGTGATGCTTCCCATGCCCCTTGCCCTTGCCGTGGCCGGGGGGAGAGATCGCCTGGAGGATGCTCTGCCCCGCGCTCGGCGGCGCGGCCTGCGGTTGCGGTGCGGGCGCCGTCGGCGGGCGGTTGGTAGGCCCTTGCGGCGCAGGCGCGACGCTGCCCGGGTTGCCCTGATTGCTCGGCTTCCCCTGCGGTTGCGGCGTGTTGCCCGCGACGGCCACGGGATCAGTCGGCGGAGGATCGTCGGCGGTCGGCGTGATCGACGCGGAGGCCGCCGCGGCTCCCGAGAGCTGGCCAGTGTCGACGACAGGATCGACGCCGCACGATCGCAGCGCGCGCCAGGTGATCACCGCGAGGCAGAGCATCAGCGTCGCGGCCACGGCGATCACGGCGACGGCGCGATCACGGCGATCGCCGCCGCGGATCGACACCGCGGGGACGGCGACGGCGGCGACCTCGATCGCGCTCGGCGGGGGCGCGGGGATCACGCCCGTCGCGGCGCGATACGCCGTGTCGTACTGCGTGGGCGCGGGGCCCGCGGGCGGCACGATCGGAGCGGGTAACGCCGACGTTTCCGGTGGATTCGGCGCGTCGCCCGCGGCCATGCGCGCCGAGGCGTACGGCGGCGCCGAGCCGGCGCGGAGCGCGCGCACGTCGGCCTGCATCGTCGCGGCGTCGGGATAGCGGCGCTCCTTCGCGAAGGCGAGCGCGCGATCGACCACGAGGCAAAGCCCCGGGGACGCGCCGGGGCACACCGACGCGAGCGGCGGCGCGGGGATCATCCCCATTTTCACCATCAGCTCGATCTCGGTCGCGCCCTCGTGCGGGGTGCGTCCGCTCGCCATCTCGAACATGGTGCAGCCGACGGCGAACAGGTCGGCGCGGGCGTCGATCGGATCGCCGGCGACCTGCTCGGGTGGCATGTACGAGAGCGTTCCGATGGTGGTGCCGAGCGCGGTGAGGAACGTGCGCGGCTGGGCCTCGCGCATGCGGGCGATGCCGAAATCGAGCACTTTCACGCGCCCATCCGGCAGCACGAAGAGGTTGTCGGGCTTGATGTCGCGATGGATGATGTCGCAGGCGTGCGCGGCGGCGAGCACGTCGAGCAGCTCGTCGGCGAGGCGCAGCGCCGTCTCGGGATCGATGGGCCCGCGCAGGCGGCGCGTCTCGAGCGACTCGCCCTCGAGCAGCTCCATCACCAGGAACGGGGCGCCGTCGTCGGCGACGTCGATGTCGAGGATCGACACGGCGCCGGGGTGACGGAAGCGGTTCACCGCGTGCGCCTCCTGCTCGAAGCGCGCGGCGAGCTCTTTGTTATCGGCGATGTCGGGATGGAGGATCTTGATCGCGTCGCGGCGACCGATCTTGTGACGGGCGACGTACACGGCCGCCATGCCGCCGGAGCCGAGGAGCCGCTCCAGCGTCCATTTCCCGCGCAGCGTGGTGCCGACGCGGCCCTCCAGCATCTCGGATTCGACGGTCACACCGACGTCACTTTTTCGGATCGAGGCAGGTCTTCAGCGCCGCTTTCTGCGCGTCGCACTTGGCCTCGAATTCGGTGCCATTGCAGACGCCGGTGCTGACGGTGCACGCGTGCACGTCGTCGAGCTGGCCGCTGCACCCAGCCTTCAACGCATCCTGCGCGGCGCTCTCGTTGGTGGCGACGCAGGCGTCGTACGCGCTGGTGGGGCACTTCTCGCAGTCGCACTGTTTGTCACACGCCGCGACCCCGTTGCCGCAGTCGACGACGGTGAGCGCCGTGAGGCCGACGAACCCGGCGAGCACGAGCGAGCGAAGGAAACCGATCTGAGCGCGCAAAGGACACCTCCTGAAGCAGGGATGAGAACGTCACGCATGATCGAGCGTTCCGGGGAGGACCGCAATCCTCCCCGTACGATCTGCCCAAGCTCAGCTGCGGCGGCGGCGCGAGACGATGAGCCCGAGGCCCATGGCCATCGTCGCGATCGCGCCCACGTCGAGCGGGGCGCTGCCGATGGGCTGCGTGCTGCAGCCGACGCCGGCCGTGCCCACGCCCTGGCAGCCATTGGCGTTGCAGGTGGCCGTCGCGCTCGCCTCGACCTTCACGTTGAAGTTCGACGCGATGTACGCCTCGCAATCGGCGAGGTTCGTCACGTGGACGTACTGATCACGGCCGTTCTGATCGGTGCAGAAGAGCGCGCCGTCCGGGGCCGTGCAATCCGCCGTGCAGCCGCCCTTGAGGTCGGCCGTGCACTTGAGCGAGCAGTCGAAGTTCGCGTCGACCGTGCACGAGCCGCCACAGCAGCCGTTGCACTTCGCGTTGCAATCGGCCGAAGGCGGGACGACCTTGCACTGGCCCTGGCAGGTGCTCTTGCAGGACTCCTGGCAGTACGCGCTGCAGTTCGCCTGATCGCCGCTCGCCGAGCAGCGGCTCATGCAGCTACCGCCGCAGTCGGTCTCGCACTTCCCCTCGCAATCGAACGAGCCGGGGTCGACCGTGCAGTCGGTCTGGCACTGCGTGTTGCAGGATGCGGTGCAGGTCGCGTCGATCGCGACGTTGCACTTGCCATCGCAGGCGGCCTGGAACGTGAGGGGCTCGCACTTGGCGCTGCAGCCACCGGTGACGTCGAGGTGGCATGACCCGGTCGCGACGAGGGCGATGTTGCCGCAGGCATCGGCGCTGGGAGCGGCGGACGCGCTCTGCGCGAAAAACAGAACGGGGGCGGCGAGCAACGCGAAGATCGACTGGGGGATGGAGCGACGCATGAATTTTCTCCTGTTAGGGGCAAGCATTCCGCTGTGCGGCTGGCGGGGAAGGCCCTTGCAAGCGGGCGACCAGGCCCGGAGGCGCCGTCGATTGTACGCGAGGCTTCCCGGGCGCCACGCGCAATCGGTCACGCGGGCACGGATCGAATTGCCATACCTCCGTGATTCACAGGGGGTCCAGATCACCGTGGAATCGTGGAGATTTGCGCTGTGATTGCCCCGCGTTGCGCGCCTCGAGGCCTAGAGCGCCGGCACGTGGCCCTTGCCGTAGCGGCCGAGGATCGCGCTGCGCGCCTTGCCCGGCGCCGCTTTGCTCACGAAATCGCCGCCCGCGACCCAGAACGAGCCCTGCCCGTCGGCCCAGGATCCGTGCAGATCGCCCGTGGGATCTACGGAGAACTCGTCGACCCAGCTCCCGTCGACGAGGCGCTGCTTGAGGCCGCCGAAGCCGACCAGGAGCACCTCGCCGGGTGAACCGCAGGTCACACCGTTAACGGTGTTGGTGAGCGAGACGTCAACGGGTGTCCACGTTTTGCCGTCCGAATGAATCACGCTCTGGCCGCCGACCGCGTACACGTCGGTCGCGCTGCAGCCGAAGACCGTCAGCAAGTTGCTCTTGGCGACCGGAGGTTGAGACTCCAGCGCCCATGTGGCGCCTTTGCGGTGCCAGACTGTGGCGGCTTCGCCGACGGCGTAGAGGTCTTCCGAGCTCGTGCCCCAGATCTTGTTCAGGGATCGATCGAGCTTCATCGGCAGCGGGTCCGCGGTCCACGTGGCGCCGTCCCACTTGAGCACCACGTCGTTGGGCGCGGCGCTACCCTTCCCGGGCGAGCCGGCGACGGCCCACGCCTCGGTCGGGCTCTTGGCCCACACGCCCCAGATCGTCGCCGTGGTGACGCGCGGCAGCTCCTTGAACGAGGCGCCGTCCCAGTGGGTCATCCGGCCTTTTTCGCCGGACATCCACACGTCGTTCGGGCCGCTGCCGGTCACCCACCAGAACGAGTCGGCGCCGCCGGGGGCGAGGTCTTTCCAGGTGGCCCCGTCGAAGTGACGGGCGATGGCCGAGCCTCCGTTGCCGAGCGGGCCGCCGACGACGAACACGTTCGTGGGGCTCGATCCCCACACCGAGAGCAGCGCGCCGCCGAGGTCTTTGCCGTCGTGCACCACTTGCCACGCCGGAGCGCCGCTGCCGCCTCCGCCCGTGCCGGTGGGGGAGTCGGGCCCGCAGCCGAGCGCGGAGCCGAGCGAGGCGAATGCGAAGGCCGCGAGGCCGAGAACGATCGTGCTCTTCACGGGGACATCCCTCCAGCGCCGCTGCCGCTGCTCGCGCTGCTGCTGCTCGTCGACGTGCCGCCGTTGCACATCTCGCCGAGCACGTAGCCGGCTTTGCAGATGCACGCGCACTCCGCCGCGTTGTCGGGCTCGGCGCACGCGGGAGTCACGCCGACGGACTTCGTCGTGCTGTGCTTCGCGCGATCGGTGACGGTGATCTCGAGCTGGTATTTCGTGCCGAATATGTCGGTCTTCGACCACTCGTTCGGACACATCGGCACGTTGGCGAAGCTCGCGATGTCGGCGTCGCTGCTCTTGCCCCAGCCATCGCTCGTCGGCTCGAGGTTGATCGTGCGCGAGTCGACGCGGAGCTGCTTGGTGTCGAGATCGCGCACGGCGCCGGCGAGCTGCACGTTGCACGGATCGATGTTGCGCGCGCGCACGCCGGCGAAGATCACGCGCCCGCCCTGCGGCGGAAACAGCAGCGCGACGCTGTCTCCTTCGGCGACGGGCGTGGACGTGTAGTCGGCCTTGAGCGCGATGATCTCGAGCTCGGTCGGCTTGGTCGCGTCGCCGATGAACGGCTGCGTGCAGCCGGTGATCACGTCGGCTCCGGCGTCGGTGGGCGCCTTCGTTTCGGGGCCGCACCCGGAGGCGCCGGCGCTGAGGAAGAAGGAGCCCGACGCCGCCGCGATCACCAGGATCACGGCGCGCCCGAGCGCGCGTTCACGGGACATCGGGGGCTCCGTCGATCGCGGCGCCGCGGTGATCGCAGCGCGGCGGGCCGTCGATCACTGACAGACGACGTTGTCTTGCTTCGGGTAGTAGTAGACGAACGCGTTGCAGTGCTCGTTCTTCTCGACGATGCCGCCGAACGTGTAGCAACAGTCGAGGTTCTGCGCGGGCGTCATGTACTTCGTCGTGTCGTAGTCGTTGAGGCCCTTGCAGCCGACCGACGGCTCCGGCTCCGACCACTTGAAGTCGCACGTGTAGTAGATGCCGCCGTTCGCGGGCACCGTCACGTCGAGCTCGGGCGAGTGCTTCATCGGCGGATCGTCCCACGCCTTCGACGTGTAGAAGCTCTCGGTCTCGGCGGGCGTGCCGGCCGTCTTGCCATCCCACTTGTAGATCTCGAACTTGGTACCGCGGCTGTGGAAGTGGCCGTTGGCGCCGATGACGTGCACCGGATCGGGGCTGTTGATCTGGCAGCCGCCTCCGAACTCCGGGGTCGGGTTCTTCTCGCAGATGCGGATCGACTGCTTCGTCGCGAAGATGGTGCCGAGCTCGGCCTTCTTCTCGCTGTCGGGGATCGCCCAGAAGTTCACGCGCACCTTGCCGGCGCTCTCCGTCTTCTGCGTGGTCGCGTTGACGTAGTGGGTTTGCATCATGATCCACTCGTCGGGCTGGAGGATGTTCACCACGCCGTCCGGGTAGGTCCAGTCGATGTTGCCCTCTTGCTGCGAGTTGGCGATGAGCGGCCAGTCGGACCAGTTGGGGCTCTTGAAGCACTCGCCCACGCCGTCCTTGGCCTTCTGCACCGCGCCGTTCTTGGGATCGAGGCCCTTCAGCGTCGCCACGCGGAAGATGTTCATGTGGTGCGAGCCGGCGCGCTGCGCGACCTGCACCTGGTGGAGGTTCACCGGCTTGCTCGGATCGAGGCCGCCGGCCTTGGCCAGATCGCTGACCTTGTAGAAGTAACAGTCCTGCTCTTCGACCCCGGACGCGACCGCCGTGTCTTCGCTCTCGAACTGGAAGCCTTTGCCCGCCGCGGGAGCGTCGAGCTTCGACGGGTCCTCGGGCGCTGCGCCGCCGCCGCCGCCGGATCCGCTCGACGATGACGTCGACGTCGTCGAGCCCGTCGTGGAATCCGGACCGCAGCCAACGACGATGAGACCACCAAGGAAAAGTGACGCCAACGTAAGCGCGGCGATACGGGTTCGCATGAGACCTCCAGCGAAAGGTTGAGAAAGCGAGGATAAGCCAGGCGAGTCGCCAGCACGGTGCAACTCGTCGGCCAGCGCGCCTATCGCTGGAATTTAGCTAGTTTTGGAGAATGGAGCGGCCGGCACGGATGACCGCGGTGTCAGCGGTCCCTTGCCGTGGCACACCCGGGGGGCGGGTGGCTCAGTTGATACTGGTCGAGCCGGTGGAGCTGAACTCGACGGGCTCGTCGATCTTCTCCAGCGCCGTCGCGAAGCCGATCGACGTCGCGCGGAGCTGCTCGGCCGTCATGCGGACGGTGACCCCGTTGGCGAGGAGCGTCACGTGCAGGATGCCGCAGGCGCATCGAGTGACGCGGACGACGTTGTTCGTCGCGATCTCGGTCTGCGGGCCACATGCGTTCTTCGCCATCGGGGTACCTCGGGAGGGAAAGGGGCAGACGATCTGCGTCGTGGAACGAGCCGCGCGCGGCCCTCCAGCACGCAGCCTACGCGCGCTCTTCCAGCGGAACGTAGTTTCGCACGGTCTCGCCCGTGTAAATCTGACGGGGCCGGCCGATCTTCGTGCCCGGCGCGTCCGTCATTTCCTTCCAGTGAGCGATCCAGCCGGGGAGGCGGCCGAGGGCGAACATGACGGTGAACATGTTCGTCGGGAAGCCGATCGAGCGGTAAATCAGGCCGCTGTAGAAGTCGACGTTCGGGTAGAGCTTGCGGTCGACGAAGTACGGATCCTTGAGCGCGGCCTCTTCGAGGCGGAGGGCAATCGCCAGGAGCGGATCGACGCCGCGCTTCGAGAGGATCTTGTCGGCGGCGGCCTTGATCAGCACCGCGCGCGGGTCGTAGTTCTTGTAGACGCGGTGGCCGAAGCCCATGAGCTTGAAGCCCGAGTTCTTGTCCTTCGCGAGGTCGATGAACTTCTGGACGCCGCCGCCGTCGCGCCGGATCTGCTCCAGCATCTCGACGACCTCCTGGTTGGCGCCGCCGTGGAGCGGGCCCCAGAGGGCGCAGATGCCAGCCGAGATCGAGGCGAAGAGGTTGGCCTTCGAGCTGCCGACGAGCCGCACCGTCGACGTCGAGCAGTTCTGCTCGTGGTCGGCGTGGAGGATCAGCAGCAGGTTGAGCACCCGCACCACGTCCTCGTCGATCTCGTACGGCTCGGCCGGGACCGAGAACATCATGTTGAGGAAGTTGGCGCAGTACGAGAGCGAGTTCTGCGGGTAGACGAAGGGCTGCCCGATCGACTTCTTGTACGAGAACGCCGCGATCGTCCGCACCTTCGCGAGCAGGCGCGCGATGGTGATGTCGACCAGCTCGCGGTTGTTGGCGTCGATGGCCTCGGGGTAGAAGCTCGACAGCGACACGACCATCGACGACAGGATCGCCATCGGGTGCGCCGTCGACGGGTAGCCGTCGTAGAAGCGCTTCATGTCCTCGTGGATCAGCGAGTGCCGCGTCAGCAGCGTCGAGAAGCGCGTCAGCTCCGATTTGCTGGGCAGGTTGCCGTAGATCAGGAGGTACGCCGTCTCGACGAAGGTCGACTTCTCGCCGAGCTGCTCGATCGGGATCCCGCGGTAACGGAGGATGCCCTTTTCGCCGTCGATGAACGTGATCGCGCTCGTCGTCGAGGCGGTGTTCATGAACGCCGGATCCAGCGTCACGTGGCCCGTCTTCGAGAGCAGCGACGAGATGTCGATCCCGCGCTCGCGCTCTGCACCCGTGATGATCGGCAGCTCGATCGTCTGCTCGTTACCCTCACCACCGAGGGTGAGCTTCGCCCGTTCCTGCACGCGTCCTCCTTCGTCGAACATGTCGCCGCAGCGCGGCAAAACGTAACACGGTAGCGGCGCCCTTCCGAGCGGCTTTAGCGCGCATCCTTTTCGTCCGGCCGTCGGTGAGGTCGGCTGCGTTCGGCGGGGCACCGAGGGGCGCGCCGGTCAGATCGCTGGAACCCATGGGGATCCCTGGTATCCATGGCGCATGGCCGCGCTCGCTCTCCTCGTCCGAGGCTCCCTTCGGAGTCACCCGCTCGCCGCTCGTTTCGCCGATGAGGTCCACCGGGTGCATCGTCGGTACGCGGCGGAGGTCGTCGCGCGGAATGGGCTCTGCCCGTTTCTTCGCGACGTAGACACCGGGTTTGGTCGCTTCTGCGTGATGCTCGACGACGAGCCCAGCGTCGACGGAGCGCTCGGCGCAGTGAACGACGCGGGCACGTCGGTCATCCACCTCGTGTACCCGCGCGCGCCGTACGCGGCGTCGCAGTTCGAGAAATTCTCGGGCAAGCTCGGCGAGGCGCTGAAAAAATCGCTGCGCGACCCGCCGGTGATGGCCACGTTCCACCCGGCGCTGCCGGGCGATGGGTCGAATCCATTTCGCCTCGTGGGCCTGCTGCGGCGCGCGCCCGATCCCTTCGTGCAGCTCATCCCCGAGGGCCTCCACCAGGGCGGGACGATGTTCGCCGGGGCGGCCGATCTCGAGGAGACCACCACCGGCGAAGAGCTCGATCCCGCGCAGGCGAACTTCGCCAAGATGCACGGCGGCGTGCTCGAGAAGCTCGTGGCGCTGATGAACGAGATCCGCGCCGATCGCGATCGCAGCTACGCGCCCTTCCTCGAGGCGTTCGCCGCCTCGACGCTGGCCTGAGCTACGCGGCGGGCTTGCTCGCTTCGCGCTCGGCGCGGGCGGCGCGCTCGGCGATCAGCGGCATCACGTAGGGGAAGCCGGCCATGAGCGTGTCGAGCGTGGGATCGATCTGCGCGGTGAGCCAGAACATCACCACGCAGGCGCGCTCGACGTAGAACCAGTCCTCGGGGTACTCGACCGAGCGCATCAGCTCTTGCAGCTCGCCGCGCTCGACCTCGGGATCGGCGAGCTTCTCCAGGGCCTCGGGGCGCTGCCGCATCAGCGCGGCGGGGGTGCGATCCTGGATCTTCAGCAGCTTGCCGAAGTAGGCCTTCACCGTGCGCTCGAGCAGCGCGTCGTTGGCGCCCTCGGCGACGAAGCCCATGTCGCGAAAGCCCTTCAAAACAAGCGCATCTTCCTGCGTGAAGACGCCCTTCAGGATGTCGATCAGGCCGTCGACGAGCGAGTCTTTCGCCTCGGAGATGGCGCCGAAGTCGAGCACCACGATCTTGAATTTCCCGTCGCCGAGCGGCTGGATCAGGAAATTCCCCGGATGGGGATCGGCGTGGAAGAACCGATCGACGAAGAGCATCTTGTAGAACGACTGGATCAGCCGGACGGCGACCTCGGTGCGCTTGATCCCCGCGGCCTCCATCTCCTCGATCTTGCTGATCTTGAAGCCTTCCATGAACGTCATCGTCAGGACGTCGCGGGTGGTCAGATCCATGATCGGGGTCGGGAACGCCAGGCCCTCGTCGCCCTCGAAGTTCTCGCGCATGCGATCCATGCACGCGGCCTCGTGCAGGTAGTCCGTCTCGCGACGCAGCAGATCGACCAGCGACTCGTGCACGCGCTCGATCTTCGCGACGGGCACGAAGCGCTTGTAGACGGCGATGGCCCAGCCGAGGACGCGCATGTCGACGGCGATCACGCCCCGGATCCCCGGGTAGAGGAACTTCACCGCGACCTTGCGGCCGTCGTGGAGGTGCGCGACGTGGACCTGCCCGAGCGACGCGGCGGCGAGGGGCTCGCGATCGATGTCGCGAAAGATCTCGTCGGGGCCGCGGCCGAAGCTCTCGCGGAGGGCCGCCTCGAGCTGCGAGAACGGCTGCGCCGGCACCTGATCTTGAAGCTGTTCGAGCTCCTTCGTGTACACGCGCGGGAGGAAGCCGCCCATGATCGAGAGCACCTGCCCGAGCTTGATGAACACGCCGCGGAGGCGGAGCATCGCGGTGAGCAGGCGGCGCGCGTTCCTGGCGTCGACGCGCTTGCGCCGGGCCTCGAGCCACGGCGGGAGCTTGCGCGTTTCGAAGCGGCGGGGGCCCTTCGGTGCGTCGGCCTCCCGCACCACCTCGCCGAACACCCGGCAGAGGCCGAGGTGCACGAGGTAGCTGAAGAAGATCACCCCGAAGGCGAACGACGAGCGGACGAGACGAACGAAGAGCACGGATCGCGGATGGTAGCCTCCGCGCGCCGCGCGGGCGACCCATGGAAGAGCGAAGCCCTCGACAGGGCCGCCGGGAGCGCAGGAAACGCCGCCGGACGGCCGCTATCGAGGGCCTTCGAGGAGCAGGATCGCGCCTGCCCCGCCGAGGCTCACGCCACCGCGTCTTTGATCGACTTGATCGGGCGAGCGCGGACCGACTTGCTCGCCGGCTTCGCGGCGAACGTGGTCGGCTGCTTGGTGAACGGGTTCGTCCCCTGGCGCGCCTTGGTGGCGGGCTTCTTCACCACGCGGAACTTGGCGAAGCCGGGCATCGTGAAGATGCCGTTCTTGCGCAGCTCTTTGTAAGCGATGTCCGAGATCGCATCGAGGACGCTCTTGACCTGCTTGCGGTTCACGTCCCCCGCGGCCTCGACCACCGCGTTCACCAGGGCGCTCTTGCTGATCGAGCCGGCCTTCTTCGCGTCCGTTTTCTTTCCAGCCATGATTTCTCCTCCAGGGCGAGCCTGTCGCGGGCGTCAAACAATCACAACGTGGCGCTCGAATCCAGACCAGAATCGACGTTCCGAGCGACAAAAAAGGCGTTTTCCGGGTGACGTCGCGCGATGCGAGCGCCGTGCGAGCCTGCGCAGACGGAGCAGAGATGCGCGGGATAGCCTTGTTTTTTCGAATGATTTTGGCGATGACGCCCGCGTCGTGCGCCCACCCGGCGTCGAATCTTCCACGCTCGGTGCGCACGGATCTGACCGGGAACGTCCGGGCATCGCGCGGCCAACGCTTGACGCACGGGCCGAGAAACGCGAGGCCCAGCGTCGCGTGAGTAGGCTCGCGCGCGCGATCTCGGTAACATCGTCGCGCCATGATCCTGCGCCGTGCCCTCCCCGCCTTCGCCCTGGTCGTCCTCAGCGCCGGCGTCGCAGCCGCGGCTTCGCCGAAGGAAAAGGCCGAGGCCCGGACCCTCGTCAACGCGGCGAAGAAGGCGATGAAGGAGAAGCGCTTCGCCGACGCCGAGGGCGCGCTGCGACGCGCGGATGGCCTCGATTCCAGCCCGCAAACGAAGATCGATCTCGCCGGCGCGCTCGGCGCCGAGGGCAAGCTCGTCGAGGCCAGCCACGAGCTTCACGTCGTCACCGACGGCTCCGTCGCCTCGCCCGCGACGAAGCGCTTTCACGATCAAGCGAAGAAGGAGCTCGCGGCGATCGAGCCGCGGATCTCCTGGATCCAGATCGACGTCAGCGGCCCGCAGGCGGGCAGCGCGGCGACGACGATCGACGGCAAGGACATCGACGCGGCGAACGAGGTGCCGTTCAATCCCGGCGACCACGAGGTCGTCGTCAGCGCCGAAGGCTTCGTCGCGGTGACGCGCAAGGTGAGCCTGCGCGAGGGCGCGCACGAGCACGTTCATGTCGACCTCGCCCCGACCGAGAAGGCCCCTCCGCCGAAGGTCGCGGGCGGCTCGAAGGCCCCGGCGATCACCTTGTTCGCGCTCGGCGGCGCGGGCCTGCTCGTCGGCGGCGGCGCGGGGATCGCGGCGCTGCTGCAGGCGAAGGACGCCAAGGCGCAGTGCAACGGCAACACGTGCCCGGGGACGGCGCAGGCGGCCATCGATCGATCGAAGCTGAGCGGGACGATCTCCACCGTCGGCTTCATCGCGGGCGGCGCGCTCGTGGGCGCGGGGATCGTCGCGATCGTCGCCTCGTCGAGCAGCAGCGCGCCCGCGCCGACGAAGGTGGGCGCGCACGTCACGCCGTGGATCGGCGTCGGATCGGCGGGCCTCGTCGGCACGTTCTGATCGCGACCGCGCGATCGAGCTTCAGGTCGTCGTGCCCCATTTGCGGCGCGACGAGATGCCGAGCACCGTGAGCGGGCGATCGGCCTCGGCGAAGGTGATCACGTCACCGAACGCGACATCGGCGACGCTCTCGGGCCCGTCGAAGAAGAGCTTGGCGTCGTGCATCTTGCTGCGGACGAGGAGCACGCTGCCGGGCGGGATCATCGCGTGGCGGAGCTGGTAGCGCTCGCCGTGCGGCGTGTACGGCTCGCGCACGACGAGCTGGAGCTGCTTCGACGTGAGAGGCAAGACGCGCCCGCCCGCCGAGCGCTGCGCCGCGGTGGATCCAGCGGCGGGGCCGATCCACATCCCGCTCGATTTCTGCTGCTCGGAGACCTCGCCTAGCTCGAGGATGTAGCGCGACGTCGCCGCCGGAGACGCGTGGCAGAAGAGCGCGTCGTTGAGCACGCGCCCCGCCACGATCACGCCGTTGAGCGTGACCTTCATCCGCGTGAGCACCGTGCGCCGCAGCGTGCCGCGCATCGCCGCGGTGATCGCGGCCTTCGCCTCGCCGCTCCGCGCGCCGCAGAAGAAGCCGACCGAGTGCGACGGAGCGCTGTTGATCGCCAGGACGGGCACGTCGTCCACGTAGTGCGAGGCCGCGAGCAGCGTGCCGTCGCCGCCGACGGTGACGACGAGATCGAGGCCCGTCGACTGGAACGGCTCGCCCGCGCGGCGCGTGAAGACGATCTCGGCGTTGACCGACGCGAGCGCGTCCATCACCTCGCGCACCGTGCCCTCGTGGGCGTCGTGCGAGGCGCGCAGCGGCGCGACGGTGGCGTCGTGCTCCTCGACGAGGCGGCGCAGCTTGGGATCCTGGCGCTCTTCGATGTGGATCTGCCAGGCCGATCGCTTGGCGACGACGCCGACGCGGGGGCCGCGAACCTTCGCGCCGTTCGCGGTCTTCGGGAGGCGGAGCGGGGCCATGATCAGATCTCCGCGAGGCGGCGGAGCGCGAGCTCCGTCTTCTCGTCCTCGATCACCCCGCGACGGCAGAGATCGATGGCCACGTCGAGCGGGACCGCGACGACGATCGCGCCTTCCTCCAGCGGCGATCCGTCCTCGGTCGGGAGGCCGACGGCGCGCGGATCGATCTCCACGTGAAAGAAGAAATGGCGCTCGCCGATGAGCGCGGGCGCGGGGAAGCTCGACGGCCCGAGCGGCCGCAGATCGGCGACGTCGATCGTCACGCCGACCTCTTCCTGGAGCTCGCGCGCGGCGGCGTTGCGCAGGCCTTCGGGGCTGCGTTCGTCGGGCTCGACGAGGCCCGCCGGCAGCTCCCAGAGGACGCCGAGCGTGGCGAGCTCGGGCACGGGCGAGTCGTCGCGCGAGCGCAGCGCCGCGGGCGGGCGCATCGAGGACCGCAGGTAGACCCAGCGCGTCCCGCTCGCGTCGCGGTAGTGCGCGGCCATCACCACCGCGTCGAGCCGGGCGCGATCGATGGTGTCGTATTCGAAGGGCGCGCTCTCGTGGCCGTCGTCGAAGCGGATCTTGAGGAGCCTCCGCTTCAGGCTCAAGAAGCCGGGTGGATCGCGCGAGAGGCGCTCGTCGACGACGACGACGGTGTGCTGGGGAAGCGCGGGCAGCTCCATCGGCGAGGCCGCAGCATAGCGGGCCGCGCGGGCGAGGGGCGAGCCTTTGGCGTGGAAATCCCTGTCGTTGGCGCGGGCCCTCGGAACGATTTCCCGATCGCGCCGGCCTGGAGTACGCTCGGCGCATGCGCGCGAGCTTCGCCCTGTCTTCTCTCGTCGTGGCCGCGATGGCCCTCGGAAACGTGAGCGCCCTGGCCGAGGGAGCGAAGCCGGCCGCCGGAGCGAAGGAAGTCCGCCGGGACGCCGAGGGAAAGCGCGGGATAAGCCCCTACGCCGAGGCGATCGCCAGGGGCGAGGGCGCCTATGTGGCGCGCGACATCCCCGGCGCGATCACCGCCTTCCAGGACGCGATCAAGCTCGACACCGAGAAGATGCTCGGCTTCTTCCGCCTCGGCGAGGCCCAGCTCGAGGCCGGCAAGCCCGACGACGCCGACTCGACCTGGCAGACGGCCCTCGGCAAGAAGGGCACCGACGATCTCAACGCCAAGCTGCTCTTCGTCATCGCCGATCTCCGCGAGCGCCAGCACAAGTGGCAGGCCGCGAAGGACGCGTGGGCCTCGTACTCGGCCTTCCTCCAGAACCACACCAAGGTCGTCGGCTACCCGGCCACGGCGACGGAGCGGACCAAGCAGGCCGACCGCCGCATGAAGGACGAGGTCGACTACGGCGCCGTGAAAGATCGCATCGCGAAGCGCGAGCTGGAGCGGACGAAAGAGGCGGAAGAGAACGCCAAGAAGGACAAGCTCAACCGGTAGCCTCGATGGGGCTCCGCCCCAAACCCCGCTCCCGCTTCGCGCTCGCTCAGCAACGGAAGTCTTCTCGTGGCCACGAGGGTACGGCGTTGAACAGCGTCGAACGACGTCAACGAGCGGGGACGGGGCCGGTCTCCGTCCAGCGGTAGAAGCCTTCGCCCGTCTTCTTGCCGAGGCGGCCGGCGCGGACCATCTGCCGCAGGATGACCGGCGGGCGGAACTGCTCGCCCACTTCCTTGTGCAGGTGCTCGAGGATCGCGAGGCGCACGTCGAGGCCGACGAGGTCCGTCAGCTTGAGCGGGCCCATCGGGTGACGGTAGCCGAGCTCCATCGCGCGATCGATGTCGATGATCGAAGCCACGCCGGTCTCGAGCATGCGCATGGCTTCGGCGCCGATGGCGACGCCGAGGCGGCTCGTGGCGAAGCCGGGCATGTCGCGGACGACGATCGGCGTCTTGCCGAGGCGCTTGGCCACGCCGAGGCAGGTCGCCAGCGTGTCGTCGTCGGTGTCGAGGCTGCGCACGATCTCGAGCAGCTCCATCACCGGCGGCGGGTTGAAGAAATGGAGGCCGATGGTGCGCGGGCCGATGCCGAGGCGCTGGCCGATCTCGGTGATGGACAGGCTCGAGGTGTTCGACGCGAAGATGGCGTGCTCGGGGGCGAAGAGCTTCACCTTGGAGAGGATCTCGACCTTGAGGTTCATCACCTCGGGGACGGCCTCGATCACGAGATCGACGCCCTCGGCCGCGCGGGCGAGATCCGGCGTGGCGACGAGCAGCCCGATCATCTCGCTGCGGGCCTCGTTGAGCATCTTGCCCTTGGAAACGAGGCGATCGGTGAGGTGCTTGACGGCCTCGACGGCCTTGTCGATGCGACCGCTGTCGACGTCGTGGAGGTGAGTGACGTAGCCGGCGAGGGCCGAGATCTGGGCGATGCCCTGGCCCATCGTGCCGGTGCCGAGCACGAGGACGCGGCGGATCGGGTGCGAGGCGGCGAGATCGATCGTCATGGCGGGCCTCGACTCAGCGACCGGGCTGCGGCGCGGGCGGGGCGCCGCCCTGCTTGGCCTTCATGACGTCGATCTGCTTCTGCAGGGCACGGAGCTGATCGGGGGAGAGGCGACGGAGGGCGGCGTCGGCGCTCGCCGCGGCCGGCGAGGGAGCAGCGGCCATGGGCTGCGCGATGCGCTGCTGCTGCGGCGGGATCGGCGGCGCGGCGAGGGCCTCGACGGCCGCGTGCTCCGGGGCGGGCGCGTCGGCTGCGGGCGTGGTGTCGCGCGTGGCGAGGAACGCGACCGCGGCCGTGACGAAGAGCACGATGCCGAGGACCGGGATCCATCCCGGGGTGCGCGGCTCGTCGGCGGGGAGCTCAGAGGTCGGCTCCCCGTCGAAGGCGTGGTCGTGATCGGCGGCAGCGGCGTGGGTGTCGTGGGACCCGGAGCTCATGGCCGGGAGGATTGCCGCAGTTTCGCGGCGGAGTCGAGGGGGTTTGCCGAAGATGACGGGGCGGCGAGCACCGCCCCGTGGCGACCCTCAGCGCCAGCCGAAGCCGAAGTCGACGGGGACGAGGCGGGACGTGAAGAAGACGCGCACCGTGCCGACCTCGGCGCGCGGGCCGACGAGCGAGAACGGGATCTTGCGGACATCGCCGCCGAGACGGAGCGTCACCTCACCGCGGATCGAGGCGGCCGCGTCTGCGCCGGTGCTGGCCGCGCGCGAGATCTCGACCACGTAGTTGCCTTGCGGGAGCGCCGAGACCGCAAGCGTCTCGTTGCGCTGGCTCGTGACGTCGCGCGCGGTCGTCGTCGCCCGGCCGGGCGAGCCCATCCACGACGTCCGCTTGCCTTGCGCGTCGATGAGCGCGACGTCGAGATCGGCGCCGCCCGTCCATTCGGCCGAGACCTGCACGTCGCCCGTGAGGGGCTTCTGCACGGGGTTCGGCGCGACGAGGAGGCGCGTCACGGCGTCGCGCACCTTGTCGGTCGTGTCGAGCTCGATCCGGCCCGCGAGGTCGAGCATGCCCTGGCTGCGGGCGCAGCGGACGGCGTCGGCCACGAGCTTGGCGTCGCTCATCGCGATGTCGGCGAGGGCGAGGCGGTGCTCGCAGGCGAGGGCGAGGTTGCCCGCGTTCTCCTGCAGCTCCGCGAGGCGCGTCTGCACGGCGCGATCGTTCGGCCGCACGTCGGCGAGGCCGCCGAGGATGCGCACGGCGCGGTCGCGATCGCCTTGCCGCGCCGCGAGATCGGCGCGGGCGGTGAGCGCGTCGGGATCGAGCGCGTCGCGCCCGCTCCACTTCGCCGTGAGCTCCTGGGCCTCGCCGAGGCGGCCCGCGGTGGAGTACATCGCGAAGAGATCGATCGTCTTGTCGCGGCTGTCGGGCGAGGCCGCGATGGCGCTCTCCGCGGCGAGCAGCTTCGAGGCGTTCGTCGCGAGGAACGTGTTGCCCGCGTCGAAGGCGACCTTGCGATCGAAGACCTTGCGCATCGGCACGAGGCGTCGCGAACGATCGACGGGCGGCGGCGGCGGTGAATCCCAGCGATGTCTCCAGCCGACGGGGCCGCCGGCGACCTTGGCAGGAGACGGCGGCGTCGTCGGAGGGGGGCTCGACGCGAAGGGATCGGGGGGCGCCATCGTCGCCGCCGGTGCGGGCGCGGCCTGGGGCGCCGAGAGCCCGCCGCCGCCGATGCCGCCGAGGCGACCGTGGCCGCTGCCGAAGCCTTGCGCTGCGCCCTCGTCGTCGCCGTACGCATTGGGCGAGGTGGCCGAAGCGGACTTCCTGGCCGCGGCGCGCTCGCCGCCGAAGTCGTCCTTCGCCTTGGTTTCGGCCGCGGAGTCCTTGTCGTCCGCCGCGTCGCCGACGGCGTCCGCGGTCGAGCTGTCGGCGCCGACCTCACCGGTGAACGCCGGCGAAGGCGCGTTGCGATCGAGGCCGAAGGCCTTGAACATCGCCTCGCTCTCGAGCACGAGGAGCGAGGTGAAGCGGCTCGCCACGGCGAAGCGCTTCGAGAGCTCGATGACGGTCGCCTTCTGCGACTCGTCGCCGGCGCGCTCGAGATCGGCGATCTTCGCCGCGGCGAAAAGCCTCGGGACGAAGGCATTTCCGGCGCTGGTGCTCGCCTTGAGGTTGAGCGGGTAGCTCTGCTCGAAGCGCTCGCCGGCGACGCGGCCGCGGAGCTTGATCGTGCCGCCGACGTTACTGCCGCTCATACGCGCGACGAGGATCGTCTCGCCGCCGGCGCGGATCGGATCGAGGCGCGCCGGGCTCACCTGGGAGAGGCCCGCGGGCAGCTCGACCTCGACATCGCGGAGGACGACGCCGTACGCCGCGCCGAGCACATCGAGCGCCGCCGACGTCACCTTCTGCCCCGGCACGTACGGCACGACCACGCCGCCGCCGCCGCGCGCCAGCGCCGTGAGCGACGCCACGTCGGCGTCGGCGCCGAGCGCGACCGCCACCACCGCGCCGTCGCCGCTCGAACCCAGCATCGAGCTGCGCACCGCGGCCTCGAGGTGCGCGGGCCGCGTCGGGCCGACCGAGGGCGTCCCGTCGCCGAGGTAGATCACCCGCAGCTCTTTGCCGTTGACGGGCCCGGCCGCGGTGCGCGCCGCGCTCATCGCCGCCGCGATGTCGCTCCCGCCGTCGGGCTCGATCCCGCCGAGGAAGCGCTCGACGTTCTCCGCGGCCGCCGCGCCGGGCGCCTCGGGCTTCGCGGATCCAGCCGATTCGCCGGTCATCGGCCGACACACCGTGTCGCACGCGAGCACCACGAACGAGTCGCGGCGATCCATCTCGCGCACGATCGACGAGGCCAGGAGCCGCGCCCGCGCGAAGCGCTCGCCGAACATCGATCGGCTCGAATCGACGACGATCACGTGCAAGCGCTCCCTGGCCTCGGTCCACCGCGGCAGCTTCGGCCGCAGCGCGATCGCCGCGTAGGGCGAGCTGTCGTTGAGGATCGTGGCCGCCGTCGCGAAGGCGGCCTTCTGCTCCGGCGTCTGCTCCCGGCCGCTCCCGAGCGTGCTCGGCGTGATCGCCGCGGGCCGCGCCGTGTCTTCGTAGGCCCACGCCGTCGCCTCCTTGTCGCGATCCGGCAGCGCGTACTCCACCGTCAGATCGCCCGCGGGGACGAAGTCGTCGGCGTGCATCGTCCGCCGATCGGCGTCACCCGAGGCCGCCGTCAAATCGTAGCCGCGCGTTTGCAGCCCGATCGTCTTGTCGAGGCCGAGGACCTGCACGTCGAGATCGAACGAGCCGACCTTGGTCGTGCCGCTCGGATCGTGCGCGAGCGGGTAGGTGAAGCGCCGCACGCCCGCCGACTGATCCACCGTCTGGGTGTACGTCAGCGCCACGCGACGCGATCCGCGCTTGGGAATGGGGAAGATCTTCAGCTCGAAGCGCCCGCCGCGCTGCCACTCGAGCAGCGCCGGATCGCGCCACGGGCCGGGCACCCAGATGATCTCCTCGCGCGGGCGAGGCGTCTGCGGCGCCGCGTTCTGGATCACGCCGCGCCAGATCGCCGCGCCCTTGTCGCGATCGACGAAGGCCCCGTCGACCATCTTGCCGTCGACCTCGAGCGAGAGCTTCTCGATCTGCGCGCCGGGCGGCAACGGGAAGCGGAAGATCCCCTCGAGCTCCTCGTCGGTGTCGTTGGCGAAGGTCTCGTCGACCTCGGTCCGCGCGACGACGTCGACGACGCGCACCTTCACGGCGTGCTTGGCGAGGCGCACGGCGTGGTCCTTCTCCGTCGTCTGGCCGGGCTTGCGCGCCCGCAGCTCGCCGAGGCCGCGCAGCACCGGCGCGTCGATGTCCTCGGCCTTGCGATCGCTCCATTCCATCACGTCGGCGAGCGACGTCGAGCTGGCGACGACGGTGTCTTGACCGCGCAGCAGCGTCGCCTCTTCGCCGGCGCGCACGTCGGTCCATTTCCCGCCGTCGGGCCTGACACGAACCGTCCCGCGCGCGACCTCGACCGAGGCGCGATCGTCGCTCGCGCTGATCGAGAGCTTGGTGCCGATCACCTCGACGTCGCCGCTCGGGAACCAGAAGTGCGCCGTCTGCCCGTCGACGTGGGTGACGTCGGCCACGATCGTCCCGTGCTTGAGGCGCGCCGAGCGATCTTTGTCCTTCGACAGCGCGAGCTCGGAGCCGCGATCCATCGCGAGGTCCGTCCCGTCGGCGAGCGTGACGTGCGCCCGCGTTCGCGCGTCGGTGCGCAAAATCGAGCCCTTCGAGATCTTCGCGCCGTCGACGACGACCGCGCACGCGCCCGCGTCATCGCACGCTTCGAGCCCGCCCGTCTTGTCGGCCGAGGCGCGCGCGACCGAGGCCACCGTGCCCCACCACGGCGCGGGACCGGTCGGAGCTTCGGTCGTGGTCGGTCCATGCTTGAGGTAGAACGTCACCGCCGCCGCAGCCGCGAGCACGCCCGCGGCGCCCGCGAGCACGGCCGGTCGACGCAGGAACGACAGCTTGCCCGAGGCCTTGCGCGTCGGCTCCGGCGCCCGCTCTTTCGCGGCAGGAGTGGCTGCCTTGATCGGCGCAGGCGCCGGCTCGGCCTCGCTCACCCCGTCGATCGCCGCGCCCGTGTCGAGGTGCTCCTCGATCGTCGGCGACACGGGGCGCGCTGCCGCGCCGCTGATCGGCGTGCGGTGCGTCGTCGCGGAGACGCCGCTCGGCCGCGCGGGCTCGTCGATCCCCGGCTGCGTCGAGCCGATCTCGCGCGCTCCCGACTTCACCGAGCGGCGGCTCTCGGCCTCCTGCTCCTCGGCCTTCACGGCGGCGAGCGGATCGAACACCGTGGCCGCCGTCTCCATCCCCGGCGTGCTCGACGACGAATGGACGACGATGTTGCCGCTGTCAACGGTGTGCGACACCGGCTCACGCGGAGCGGATTCGCGCGGCGCCGAGGCCACGGGCGCCGCGTGATCGTCGGGCCTCGCCTCTTCCAGGCGCGCGACGAGCTTCTCCAGAAAATCGTCCGCGGGGCGGAAATCCTTGCCCGAGCCGCCCACGAGCTCCGACGCGTGCGTGGCCTCGTGGCGGAGATCGCGGCAGGCGTCGCAGCTCGCGATGTGATCGAAGAGGCGCTGCGAGGCCGTCCCGTCGAGGACCTCCGAGAGCCGCTCCTCGACCTCCTGACACATGCTCGAAAATTCGGTGGTGCTCATCGCTTCACTCCTCGCCCAGGTCCGCTCGCAGACGCGCGAGCGCGCGGCTCACGCGCTTGCGCGCCGCCGCTTCATCCACCCCGCACGCCGCCGCCAGCTCGCGAAAGCTCAGCTCGCCCTCGAAGCGGAGGATCACCGCCTCGCGCTCGCTCGGCTTCAGCTTCGCCAGCGCCGCGCGGGCCCGCACCGCGCGCTCGCGCTCCAGCGCGATGTCGGCCGCGTCGCGCGCGCGACCCGTGTCGTGCACGAGCCGCAGACGCTCCTGCCGGCGCGCCTTGATCTCGGCGTGGCGGCCGCAAATGCGGCGCGCGATTCCGAAGAGCCAGGCGCGCACGCTGCCCTCGCCGCGGTACTGCGGGAACGCGTCGAACGCGGCCAGCAGCGTCTCCTGCACGAGCTCTTCGCTCTCCGCCTGCGAGCCCGTGAAGGCCATGCAGAGCCTCCCGAGCGGCAGCGCGAAGCGGCGAGCGCAGAGCCCCAGCGCGTCGCGATGCTTCCCCTCGGCGATCAACCGCTCGATCGTCGCGCCCTCGTCCGCCGCGATCGCGCCGTCCCCGCCGGGCAGTCGCGCTAGTTCCGGTGCCATCGGTGCCTCATCGCTCGCCATGTGTCCCCGTCGCCTGGATTTGTGACCACGATATTTCTCGTCGCTCCGCCCGCGCCCGTGCGCCGCTCTCCCGGGCTCGCCTGTGACGAGCGAGACCCGCGGACGATCCAGGCAGGAGCGCGAAACGGGCGAAGCCCCGCCGCCCTTGCGCTCCACGCTACGCGGAGCGAACGACGACAGGAAGAGCCTTGTTTTGTAGGTGATTTCGAGAAAGATCGCCTTCGGTGTCACATCGCGGGGCGACGCGGCTACCTGGCGAGATCAGGCGGGATCGGATCGAGGCGTGGGGATCACTTCCGCAAGAGCGAGAAGGCGTGGCCGCCGTTGCCGCTGCGGAAGTAGAGCTGGATCCACAAGAGCGCGAGCGGCTCGAGCAGGCGCGAGGCCTCGATGTTCCCCGCGTCGATCGTCGGCCACCCGAGCTCGGCGCAGAGGGCGGTCACGGTGCGCTTCGCCGTCTCGTCGTCGCCGCAGATGAACATGTCGGGCTTCCCCGTCGGGAACGAGGGGTTCACCATGTGCGGGTTGCCGACGATGTTGAAGCACTTCACCACGTTGGCCTTCGGGGCCCAGCGCTGCACCTGCTCACCGGCCGAGTCGGTGTGCCCCACCGCCAGCGTCGGCGGCCCTTTGCCCGAGAAAACGAGGGGGTTCGTCGCGTCCATCAGCGGCTTGCCCGCGAGGTTCTCCTCGCCCGCGAGGCGGAGCACGCTCTCGGTCGCCGTCCAGAGCGTGGCCAGGATCAAGGCCTCGCCGAACGCGGCGGCCTCGGCGAACGTGCCCGCCGACGCGTGCGCCCCGGTCTTCTCGACCCACGCGGTGACCTTCTCGCCCTTCGGATCCCGCGTCCCGATCATCACGTCGTGGCCGAGCGCGGCGAACCCACTCGCCAGGACGCGACCGACGTCGCCGGTGCCGAGGACTCCAATTTTCAGCTTGCTCATGAGGTTGTCGCTCCAGAAAAAAGGCTTCACCGCGGGGCATCCGACGGCGGGGCGAGGATAGGCACGGACGAAGGTCGCACCAGCGCGCGGCGATTCATGGACAGCATTCGCCTCGTGCATGGCGGCTCGCGAAAGCATCTCCTCGCGCCTGGACCGGTCGCTCCGGGGCGCGTAGCCTGGTGTCGGGAGGTCGGGCCCGCGCTTTGCACGGCGAGCCCCCGCCCAACGTCCAACCGGCCGCGCCACGCACCACGCCGCCCCGGAGGAGCCGCTGCCATGTCCACTCGCCCTGTCGCTCTGTATCGCCCTCGTCTCGATCTCACTGTGAAGCGCGGGCTACGGATCGCCGTCGCCGCGACGCTCGCCCTGGTCGCGCCCGCGACGGCGCTGGCCGACACCGATCCGCTCGAGACCGTCGTCGGCGCTCCCGCCGCGGCCGCGGCTCCGGCGAAGGGCGTGAAGGGCGCGAAGGTCGATCCGAAGGCCGCCAGGGCCGAAGGCGCCAAGGCCGCGGAGAAGCCGATCGCCGTCGAAGACAAGGCGGCGCGCGGCGTCGTGGTGATCGAGCGAGGTGGTCAAGCGCTGGCGCTCGGCGCGGTGCTCTCGGGCGATGGACGCATCCTCTCTTCGCTGTCGCCGCTCGGCTCGGGCAACGATCTCGACGTGCGGTTCGCCGATGGAACCAGCGTGCGCGTCAAGCTCGGGCACCACGATCGCACGTGGGATCTCGCGCTCCTCGTGCCGCAGAGCGGCCGCTGGGGGGAGGGGCTCATCGCCTCGGCGCGCGAGCCGGTGCGCCCCGACGCGACCATTCGCGCCTTCACGCTCAACAAGGGCAAGATCAGCGCGTCGCCGATCGTGCTGCGCTCGCATCGCACGCTCCTCGGCGGCGACGACAAGCCGCTCGAGAACGCCATCGAGATCGGCTCGCGCGTGAACCCGGTCGACCTCGGATCGCCGGTGATCGACGAGGAAGGGCGCGTCGTCGCCGTCCTCGGTCGCGGGTGCGCGCCGGTCGACAACCACCCGTGCACGCCGGTCGCGTTCGGCGCGCCGATCGCGTCGATCAAGTCGTTCCTGCGCAACGTGCCGTCGACGGCGGTGGCGCCGGCGGCGTGGCTCGGCATCCAGGGCGTGAGCGAGACGAGCGGCATCGCCAAGGGCGTGCGCGTGATCTCGGTGCACCCCGACAGCCCCGCGGCCGAGGCGAGCCTCAAGGGCGGTGACAGGGGCGCGAGCGACGTGATCCTCGCCGTCGATGGAACCCCGGTCACCTCGCCCGAGGCGCTGGCCGATGCGATCCGCGCGCATGGCATCGGCGAGAAGGTGCCGCTGACGATCTTTGGCCAGGGCAAGTACCACGAGGTGACGATCGTTCTTCGCGCCGCCCCCGACGCGAAGGCTGCGCCGCCGGCTCCGGCGAATCCGGCCGAATTGCCCGCGTCAGACGCGCCTTCCGCGCCGCCGGCCCCGCTTCCGCCCCTGAAAAAAGCGCTTCGTCGCTGAACGCGGGCCTCAACTTCCCTGAATTGAAGCCGATCTGACGGCAAGGCTCCTCCCGACCCGCGAGCGATCGTGGTCGATCCGCGAGGAACCGATTGACACCCCCGCCGCCAAAACGCGAGGATCGAGCGCGGCGTGCCGAGCGGGCCCGCCCTCCTCCTCGCTGGGTGAACTTGTGGCTCAACCGTTTCGAATCGAAGTCGCCGGCGAGACGAACGTCGGGCGCAAGCGCAACCACAACGAGGACAACTTCGCGATCATGCCCGATTACGGCCTCTTCATCGTGGCCGACGGGATGGGCGGACACGCCTCGGGCGAGGTCGCCTCGAAGATGGCCGTCGACTCCATGCAGGAGTTCTTCAGCCAGACTCAGGAAGATCCCGAGCGAACCTGGCCCTACAAGATGGACCGGTCGAAGGGCTACGAGGAGAACCGGCTCATCACCGGGATCAAGCTCGCCAACCTCCGCATCTACGAGACCGCGCAGCGCGAGTCGAAGAAGCGCGGCATGGGCACGACGTTCGTCAGCATCTGCACGGCGAACGACGGCGTGTACGTGGCGCACGTGGGCGACAGCCGCGTCTACCGCTTTCGCGACGGCAAGATCGAGGCGCTCACCGAGGATCACTCGCTGCTGAACGACTACATCAAGATGAAGCGGCTCACGGCGGAGGAGATCCAGAACTTCCCGCACAAGAACGTGATCGTGCGCGCCCTCGGGATGAAGGACACCGTCAAGGTCGACACGCGCTTCGAGATCCCCGCGCTCAACGACGTGTACCTGCTCTGCTCCGACGGGCTCTGCGGGCCGGTGACGGACGAGGCGATGGCGGCCGTGCTCACCGAGTACGCCGAGACCGATCTGAAGATGGCCGCAGCGAAGCTGATCGAGCGCGCCAACGAGAACGGCGGCCCCGACAACGTCACCGCGGTCCTCGTTCGATGGACGCAGTAGGGAGCCTGCTCTCGCGCCTGTAGCCGCGCGCCGGTCGGTAAACTCTGCCGCAAATTGGGGGCGGTTCGGGGCCCCATGATACGGCAAGGCCCATGGGCTTTGGCGTGAGCGCACGGGACCGGGAGAGCGATTTCTCGGCCGACGAGCAGGGGGTGGTCTTGGACGACGAGCTCGGCGAGCACACGCCGGAGCCGCCGCAGGAGAGGCTCGGGGGCGCGAGGGCCGACTTCGTCGCGAACCTCGGTCGACGCGTCGCCGAGCTCTCGAACCTGCTGCGGCAGATCGAAGCGACGCCCGAGGAGGCTCGCCCGCGCGATGATCTGCGACGGCGTCTGCACGCGCTCTCGGCGGGCGCGCGGCTCCTGCGCTTCGCCAGGCTCGCCGAAGAGGTCGGCAGCATCGAGGGCGTGCTCCACGCCGCGGCGGATCGCGGGATCGTCGCGCCGCTCGAAATCGCGGAAATTCGAGGCGTTCTCGATCGCGTGTCCGCGCTCGCGTGGGGCGAAGCGTCGGTCGGCGAGACCACGCCCGTGCCGCGTAGCGTGCGCCCCCGCGTGCCCGCTCCGCTCGATTCGGTCCGCGTCCCGATCGGCACCACGCCTGTCGACGAGGTGACGCCCGCCGTCCCGCTGACGGTGCTCGTCGTCGGCCCGTCGCAGCTCGCCGACGCGCTCACGCCGGTGATCGCCGACGGCGGCGTCGACATCGAGGTCGAGCGCACCTCGGACAACACCACGGCGATCGATCTCGCGCGCGCCGTCGCGCCCGACGTGATCATCCTCGACGCCGATCGCCCGGGGACGCGCGAGCTCGTCCTGGCGATCACGGCCGATCCGCTCACCGAGCTCGTCCCGATCGTCGTCGTCGGGCGCTGGGCGAAGTCCGAAGAGGCCTCGGCCTACGTCGCGCTCGGGGTCACGCGCGCGCTGAGCAAGCCCGTCTCGCCCGATGCGCTGCGACGCGCGGTGATCGACGCCGCGAAGACCGTGGGCCTTCAGCGCGAGCAGACGCGCGCGCCGCTCGGCGAGCTCTCGCTCGACGACCTCGGGGCGCGCCTCGCCGAAGAGCTGCGCCAGGGCCTCGAGGGCGCCGCGCTCGCTGCGGGCCGCGGCGCGCGCTTCGATCTCGGCGACGGCAGCGAGGTGCTCGCGGCCGTGTGGGGCGCGGTCGCGCGCATCCGCGATCTCGTCACCATCCAGTCGCGCGGCGAGGTTCGCTTCGCCCCGAGCGGGCCCGAGGGCGCGCTGCCGCTCGCGTCGTGGCTCGGCGGGCGCGATGGAAATGCCGCAGATGGAAGCCGATCGCTGCGATCGAGCGACTCGCGCGCCGCCTCCGCGGTGAGCCTCGCGGGCAAGACCATCGTCGTGGCCGACGACGATCCCGCCGTCACCTGGTTCCTCGCCGGCGTCCTCCAGGCCGCGGGCGCGATCGTCCACGAAGCCCACGACGGCGCGCGCGCCCTCGAAATCGCCTTCCGCACCACGCCCGATCTCCTGATCAGCGACGTGCTCATGCCCGGCATCGACGGCTTCGCGCTCTGCCGCGCGCTCAAGCGCGACGTCGTGCTGCGCGATGTCCCGGTGATCTTGCTGTCGTGGAAGGAAGACCTGCTCCAGCGCGTGCGCGAGCTCGGCGCCGACGCCGACGGCTACCTCCGCAAGGAGCAGAGCGCGTCGTCGATCGTGCAGCGCGTGCGCGAGGTCATGCGCGGTCGGCATCGCGTCGCCGAGCGCCTCGCCTCGGGCGGCGAGATCCGCGGACGCCTCGATGGCCTCACCACGCGCACGCTGCTCGGGCTCGCCTGCGCGCACCGGCCCGCGTCGATCGTCACCGTGCGCGACGCGGCGTTCCTCTACGAGATCGAGATCTCCGGCGGCCGCCCCACGCGCGCCAGCCGCACCTCGGAAGGCGGCGCCTTCGAGCGCGGCCGCGGCGTGCTCACCTCGCTGCTCGGCGTCGGCGCCGGCCGCTTCATCGTCGCGCCCTCCGAGAGCACGCTCCCGCCCGAGCTCGACGGCTCGCTCGACGAGCTGCTCTTGCCCTCGATCGCCTCGGCCCGCGCGGCGCAGCGTCTCCTCGGCGGCGCGTCGCTCGTCGGCATCGAGCGCGTCAGCCTCGCCGACGATCGCCTCGCCGCGTACGCCCTCGCGACGCCCGAGCCCGCGCGATCGCTGCTGCGCACGCTGGCCGCGGGCGCCTCGCCGCGCGCGCTGATCACCTCGGGCCAGGCCGCCCCGCGCCTGCTCGAAGACGTCCTCGGCGACGCCGCCGCGCACGGCGCCGTCACCGCCATCCACGGCCCCGACGGCGAAGATCTCTTCGAAGCCGCGGTCGAGCTCGAGATGGAAACGCTGCGTGGATCCCGCGCCGCGCGCGCTCCGATCGCCGCGATGCCGCTCGATCTCGGCCCCGTCATTTACACCTCGACGCCGGCCCCGGTCGTCGCCCTCTCCGGCGACGGCGACGACGCCGAGGCCGCTGCGGCCCCGCCGATCGCCCTCGCCGCGGCGCCTCACGTCGACGCCGCCCCGGCCGCCCACGGCGAGCCGCACCCCACCGCCGTGGCGCCGCTCCTCACGCTCGGCTCGCTCACGCCGCCGCCGGTGATGCCGACGCCCCGCAGCCTCGCGCCGCGCGCGCCGCAGCTCCCGGTGATCATTCAAGCCAGCGAAGAGTCGCCCTCGCGCTTCGTGCGCCGGCCCTCCGATTTCGCGCCACACGCGGCTGCCACCGAAGCGCCGGCGCCGCCGAAGCCCGTCACGCACAACCGCAGCATGTGGGCGCTCTTCGCCGTCGCGGGGATCGTGTTCGCCGTGGGAGCGCGCCTGTCGCGCGATCACCAGGTCATCCCGGAGCCCGTCCCGCCGCCCGCGATCGAGGCGCCGAAGCCCGTCGACACCGCTGCTGCCGAGGCGCCGAAGCCGGCCGACACCGCCGCTGCCGAAGCACCCAAGGGACCTGGCGAGAGCAAGATCAACCCCATTCTTCCTGTCGAGTCGCCGCTCCGCGACACCGATCAAGTCCCGCCCGGCCAGGGCATGCTCGAGATCACCGCCGGCACCAGTGACACGATTTTCATCGACGGTCAGCAGGTGGGCAATGGCCCGCTGATCAAGCGCGCCCTCGCGCCGCGGAAAGAGCCCTACGAGATCCGCGTGAAACTGCGCGGTGAAGAGCGGGTTCGCTTCGTCCTGATCAAGGAAGCTCGCCTGAGCAAGGTGCGGATCTCCCCGCCCTGGGCTCACTGAGACACGCCGGGCACAGCGGGGTTCGCGTGAATCAACAGATCTCCTTCAGGCCGCTGATCCCCGGCGATCTCCCCCTGCTCCACGAGTGGCTCTCCCGGCCTCACGTCGTCGAATGGTGGGGTGATCCCGGGCCGCTCTCCGAGGTCGAGAGTGACTATCTGCCCATCACGGAGCCTGGATCGAAGACCCGGGGCTACATTGCCCTCCAGGGCGAGGAGCCAATCGGCTTCATCCAGTCGTATGTCGTCATGGGGTCGGGCGACGGCTGGTGGGAAGACGAGAGCGATCCCGGCGCCCGAGGGACAGACCAGTTCCTCGCGCACGCAGACCAGCTCGGGCGCGGCCTGGGCAGCGCGATGGTCCGAGCCTTCGTCGATCTGTGCTTCACCGATCCCGCCGTGACCAGGGTCCAGACCGATCCATCTCCCGACAACGAGCGCGCCATCCGCGGCTACCGTCGCTCCGGCTTCATCGACGTACGCGAGGTCGTCACGCCCGACGGGCCTGCGCTCCTGATGATAGCCAATCGCCGGAGCGATGCCGCGCCCGAACCCTCACGTTGACCGCGCCTCACTTCTTCGACCGTCGCCCTTTGCTTGAAGCCCACGGGGCAGCCCGACGTTCCGCTCTTCGGCGATGGACACGGCGTGTTCTTCACCCGGCGAGACGACGTCGAGCTCGTGCCCGACGCCGCCGCGTCGCCCGCGCTGACGCTCGTCACGCCTTCGCCGCGCGGTCTCGCCGCTTTTCGTAGCACTCGCGGGCCAGCGCCACGTCGTCGAGGAACCACCCGAGCTCGCTCATCAACAGCGCTTGCGGGCCGTCGACCAGCGCCGTCCGCGGGGCTGGGTGGAAGTCGATCAGCACCATGTTGGCGCCGGCGACGACGCCTTGCGCCGTCACGTGCATCGCGTCGGAGATGCCCTCCGGCGACCGCTCGCGCGAGCCGACCGAGTGCGACGGATCGACGCACACCGGCATCCGCGTCAAGCGCCGCACCACGGGGACATGCGCGAAATCCACCATGTTCCGGTGCGGATCACCCATGTTGGTCTTCATCCCGCGCAAGCAGAAGACCACGCTGGAGTTCCCCTCGCTGGCCAGGTACTCCGCGGCGTTGAGCGACTCGTTCAGGGTGATGCCGAATCCACGCTTGAAGAGCACCGGGAAGCGCGATTGCCGGCCAACGGCCTTGAGCAGCTCGAAGTTCTGGGTGTTGCGCGTCCCGATCCGGAGCATCACCCCAGTCGGATTGCCAGTCTTCTCCAGGCACTCGGCGATCTCCTCGATGTGGTTCTCGTGGGTTATCTCCATCGCGATCACCTTGATCCCGTTCTTGCCGGCGATCTCGAACACCCACGGAAGGCAGCCTTTCCCGTGTCCCTGAAAGGAGTACGGGTTCGTCCGCGGCTTGTAGGCGCCCATGCGCGTGCAGGTCTGTCCGTGGCGCGCCAGCGCTTCCACCATCTCTCGCACGTGCTCGGGCGTGTCCACGGCGCAGAGCCCGGCAAAGACATGAAGGTTATCCTGGCTGAACTCGACGCCGTTGTACTCGAAGCCCGTCACGCGCTGCTGATCGCTGTGGCGCCCGAGGATCCGGTACTCTTCCGAGACGCGCACCACCCGATCGACGCCGGGGAGCAGGGCGATGTCCTCGGCGGAGAGGGCCTTGGTGTTCCCGATCAAATACACCTCGGTGAGCGTCTTCAGCGCGCCTCGGACGGTGTGGACGCGGGCCTCGATCCCCGGGAGCGCGGCCAGCGCGTCGAGCGTGGGGCGTTGCTCTTCGGGCGTCGCGGAGGAGCGGAGGATGACAATCATGTTCCCCCGAGCATACGCCACCGGAGGCTCACGTACAGGCGCCGGCGGGATCGTCGCTGCTCGTGCGCGCGTCTCCGCCCGGGCTGTGGTATTGGGGGGCTTCCCGGAGCAGCGAACATGGAAACCAACCTCGCAAATCAGCGGATTCTCCTCACCGGCGGCAACGGCTTCCTCGGGGTCGCGGTCGCCGCGCAGCTCCGCGCGCGCGGCGCCACGGACATCGTCGTGCCGCGCTCCGCCGAGCACGATCTCACCGACGCCGCCGCCACGCGCGCCCTGTTCCAGGCCTCGAAGCCCGACCTCGTCGTTCACCTGGCGGCCAAGGTCGGCGGCATCGGCGCGAACCGCAAGCACCCGGGCACGTTCTTCCGCGACAACATGGCCATGGGCCTCAATGTCCTCGAAGAGGCGCGCCGCGCGAAGACGCCGAAGGTGGTGATCGCCGGGACGATCTGCGCGTACCCGAAATTCGCGCCGGTCCCCTTCCGCGAGGACGATCTCTGGAACGGCTACCCCGAGGAGACCAACGCGCCTTACGGCATCGCCAAGAAGGCCTTGCTCGTGATGGCCCAGGCCTACCGGCAGGAGTTCGGATCGAACTTCGTCATGGTCTTTCCCGTCAACCTCTATGGCCCCAACGACAATTTCGATCTCGAGGAC
Organism: Byssovorax sp.; assembly: GCA_025362495.1. Lineage (GTDB taxonomy): Bacteria > Myxococcota_A > Polyangia > Polyangiales > Polyangiaceae > JANYGI01. Next base: position 101,286 of record JANYGI010000092.1, read on the forward strand.
TCGCACGTCATCCCGGCGATGATCCGGAAGTTCGTCGAGGCCTCACTGCGAGGCGATTCCTCGGTCGATCTCTGGGGCGACGGCTCACCCACGCGCGAGTTCCTCTACGTCGACGACGCCGCCCTCGGCATCGCGCTCGCGGCGCAGCACTACGATGATCCCGACCCGGTCAACCTCGGCGCGGGCTTCGAGATCGCCATGAAGACGCTGGCCGAGAAGGTCGCGGCGGCGACGGGCTACAAGGGTGCGCTGCGCTGGGACGCGAACCGCCCCAACGGCCAGCCGCGCCGCATGCTCGACGTCTCGCGCGCGAAGGAGCGCTTCGGCTTCTCCTCGACCACGTCGCTCGACGCGGGCCTCGCGAAGACCATCGCCTGGTATCGCGAGCACCGCCGCGCGCTGCTCGATCGCGAAGCCGCGAAGGCCTCTTCGTCGACCTCTACCTCTTCGCACTGACACGCAGCTTGAACTACGAACGCCGAGGAATCAGAGCATGGTGAGCACGCAGCAGGTCGCAAGCGCAAGGAAGGCAGTCGAGGCCGAGCTCTCCGAGTTCGAGCGCCGAGAGCTCGATCGGCGCCGCTCGCGCGTCGCGATCTACGACGGGATCGCCGACGGGCGCGCCCGCTGGATCGAGCAGAATCACTACTACGCCGAGGAGGTGCAGCGCCTCGTCGGTAGCCTGGTCCTGCCGAACAGCCGGATCCTGGAGATCGGCTGCGGCCTCGGCGATCTGCTGGCCTCGCTCGGCGGCAAGCGCAGCGTCGGTGTCGACATCTCCTCGCGCATGGTCGAGCTGGCCCACAAGCGCCACCCGGGCCTCGATTTCCGCGTCGGCGACGTCGAGCGCGACGCGATGCCGGAGGGCCCGTTCGACGCGATCATCTTCAGCGACGCCGTCGGCCACCTCGACGACATCCAGCGCGCGTTCGAGCAGGTGCGCCCGCTCCTCGCGCCCACGGGGCGGATGATCGTCACCTATTACAACTTCCTCTGGGAGCCTATCCTCAAGGCCGCAGAGATGGTCGGCCGCAAGACCCCGTGGCCCGATCAGAACTGGCTGTCGATGCAGGACATTGGCAACCTGCTCCATCTCTCCGGCTACGAGGTCGTGCGCCACGGGACGGACATCCTCGTCCCGGCCAACGTGCCTGTCGTGTCGCAGCTCGCCAACCGCATCGGGGCCCAGATACCGGTGCTCCGCGAGACGGCGCTGGTCGACTACTTCGTCGCTCGCGGCGTCGAAGAGCCGATGGTCAATCCGCTCCCCGGCGTGTCCGTGATCTGCCCGACTCGCAACGAGAAAGGCAACATCCACGAGGCCATCCGCCGCACCCCGATGATGGGCCCGCGCACCGAGCTCATCTTCGTCGACGGCAACTCCAGCGATGGCACCGTCGAGGAGATCCAGGCCGCGATCGCCGCTTACGACGGCCCTCTCGAGCTGAGCCTCGTTTTCCAGGGCGACGGCAAAGGCAAGGGCGACGCCGTCCGCAAGGGCTACGCCGCCGCGAAGTGCGAAGTGCTGATGATCCTCGACTCGGATCTCACCGTGCCGCCCGAGGACTTGCCCAAGTTCTACAAGGCCCTCGTCACGGGCAAGGGCGAGTTCATCAACGGTGTTCGCCTGGTGTACCCGATGGAGGGGCAGGCGATGCGCTTCCTCAACCTGCTGGGCAACAAGTTCTTCTCGCTGGCCCTCTCCTGGGTGCTCGAGCAGCCGATCAAGGACTCGCTCTGTGGCACGAAGGTGCTCTATCGCCGCGACTACGACCGGATCGCCGACAACCGCGCCTTCTTCGGCGAGTTCGATCCGTTCGGTGATTTCGATCTGCTCTTCGGGGCGGCGCGCCTCAACATGAAGATCGTCGATCTCCCGGTGCGCTACCGGGCCCGCACCTACGGTGACACCAAGATCAGCCGCTTCGCCCACGGCTGGCTGCTCCTCAAGATGACGGCCTTCGGCTTCAAGAAGCTGCGGATGGGGCTCTGACATGGTCAAGGTCCGCGATCTGACCGTCGACTCGCCGCTGCGCGACTCGTACAAGGCCGCGACTCCGGCCCACTACGCGTGGCAGACCGAGGGCGCCTATGTCGCCGACCGCGAGCGCGAGCTGGTGCGCGCGGCCTTCTTCCCCATCCAGGGTCGTTTGCTCGACCTCGGCTGCGGCGAGGGAGCGACGCTGTTCCACCTGGGCGAGCCCGAGGGAGCGACCGGCGTCGATCTCTTCGAGGAGAAGATCGCCTTCGCCCGACAGCGCCTCCCGAAGTGCACGTTCCTCGCGGCCTCGGCGCTGGAGCTGCCCTTCGAGAATGGCAGCTTCGATCACATCATCGTTCGCGACGTGATCCACCACATCCCCGAGCCCGAGCGCCTGATGGCCGAGATCGCCCGCGTGATCGCCCCCGGCGGCCGCGTCGACGTCCTCGAGCCCTGTCGCTACAACCCGCTCATCGCCGCTCACGCGCTGGCGATCCCGGTGGAGCGCGGCGAGCTGCGCTCCACCGAAGGATACCTGTCGAAGCTGCTCTACAGCCATTTCGACGTGCGCGACATCACGAAGCACCAGGGCTTCCCCATCCATCGCATCGTGTTCCACCCCGACCTCGGCAAGCCGGAGTGGGCGAACAACCCGATGGTGAGCGGCCTCGTCGGCGGCGTCGAGAAGCTCGCCGAGAAGGTGCTACCCGAGCTGATGTGGGCCTATCTGCACCTGCGCGCCTACGCCCGCTAGGAGCCTGGTGCTTTTCGTCGATCCGGGCGCGGGGCCGGCGTTGTCGTCGTCACCGTACTTGCGTACGGCTCCTCCTCCGCCTTGGCCGCGCACCCGGCTCGACGAAAATCACCGACGGCTCCGGTGGCGGTGTCGTTGGACACGAGCCACCTGGCTGACTGGCTCCGCGCTGCTCACGCGGCGAAGACGAGCTGTCCTTGCTCGTGCGTGAGCAGGTAACGCTTGCGATCGATCCCGCCGCCGAAGCCGGTGAGCGCCCCGCCGGCGCCGATCACTCGGTGACAGGGGACGATGATCGAGATGGGGTTATTCCCGTTGGCCCCGCCGACGGCGCGCACCGCTCTGGGGGCACCCACCGCTGCCGCGATATCGCTGTACGAGCACGTCTCGCCGTACGGGATGTCGCGCAGCGCCATCCACACGCGCTCCTGGAACGGCGTGCCACGGGGCGCGAGGGGGAGGTTGAATCGCTGGATCTTCCCTGCGAAATAGGCGTCCAGCTGCCGGCGCGCCTCGTCCAGGATCGCGTCGTTCCCCGGCTCGGCCTCGGCGAGCGGTCGAATCGGTCTGGAGTGGTTGTCGAACGCCAGCGCTGTCAGCGCCTGGCCACTGGAGACCAGGCTCAGCGGGCCGACGGGGCTGTCATGGATCACGAACTTCATGCGGATTGCCTTTCAGAGCTCGAATGTCGCCGCCAGAGCCGCGCTGCCGCGTAACCTCGCCACGGCCTCCAGGCCTCGCACGCGTCGCCGAGATCGGCCTCGCCGAACGCCGTGCGCAGCGCCGAGTCGCCGAGCGGGAACGCGTCCGGATCGCCCAGGCCGCGCAGCGCCACGTACTCCAGCGTCCAGGGGCCGATTCCAGGGATCTTCGCCAGGCCTGCTCTACCCATGGCCAGCGCGCCGCGCGAGAGCCGCAAACGACCCTCTGCCGCTGCGCGCGCCAGCTCTCGCACGGTCTCGCCGCGTTTTCGAGGCATTCCGAGGCGTGATATGTCGTCCGCGGCGGCGTCGGCCAGGCGGTCGGGGGAGGGGAAGAGTCGGGTCAGCGCGGGGAACGGGGTCTCGATGACGGCGCCGAAGCGCTCGACCAGGCGCGCGCCGAGCGTGCGCCCCGCGGCCAGCGTCACCTGCTGTCCGAGCACGGCGCGCACGGCCGTTTCGAAGGGGTCAATCGCGCCGGGCAGGCGCACCGCCGCGCCCTCCCCGGCGAAGAGCGGGTGTCGCGACAGGGCACCATGAATGGCCTCGACGTCGGCGTCGAGATCGAACGCGCCGCGCGCGGCGGCCACGAGCTGGCGCACGGCCGGGAACAGGCCATCCGAGAGGCGCAATTCGACGCCGCTCGGATCCACCGCCAGCGTGAGCCAGCCCCGGTGAGGCCCGACGGCCAGCGTGCGCGCCCAGGTGCGCTCGTCGACGGGCGCCTCCATCCCCTCGATTGCACGGCGCTTCAGATCCTCGATGGCCGCGTCCGGCTCGAGCCGACCGCGCGCCTCCAGACGCAGAGAGAGCGCCTGGGGCGAGGGCCGCTCGGGCCGGCGTCGCACCCGCGAAGGGGTCAGTCGATAGCGCTCCACGAAGAGCGCATTGAAGCGGCGCACGCTCCTGAATCCACTGGCAAAAGCGACCGCGGCCATCGATAGATCGGTGTCGCCGAGGAGGCGCTTGGCGGTGAGCAGGCGGTGAGTCTGCGCCAGCTCGATGGGCGCCGCGCCGAACGTCTCCATCATCACACGGCGCAGGTGCCGACCGGTGACGCCCAGCTCGGCCGCGAGATCTTCCAGCCCGGTCTCCTCCAGCGCGCCGGCCTCGATGCGCTTGAGCGCGTCGTGCGCCAGGCGCTCGGCGGCGTCGATGGGTGCCTGTCCGGGCGCGCGCTCCGGCCGGCAAAGCAAGCACGGCCGGAACCCCTCGCGCTCGGCCGCGGCCGCGGTGGGGAAGAAGCGCCGGTTCTCTCGCTTCGGGATGCGGGCCGGGCAGACGCAGCGACAGTAGATGTCGGTGCTGGTGACGCCGGTGAAGAAGAGCCCGTCGAAGCGCCGATCGCGGGCCTCGACGGCGGCGTGGGCGGCCTCGTCGTCTATCGTCATGGCCCGACCATGCCGCCTTTCGCGGGTGCTGTCTCGCCGGATTCGGACATGCTCATCACGTTGATCCACGATAAGCTGAGCGCATGCAGCCCCCTTCTCCGACGCTGGTCACCGCCTCCGACGTCATGGCGGAGATCCAGCGGCAGTTCGGCGCCGGCAGCGACGCGGGCCTGAAGATCCGGGTCTACGGCGCGCCGGAAGGCGGCGAGGCCTCGGCCGAGGCCTTCCGCGAAATGCTGGCGTCGCTCCAGATGTACGACGACCGCTACCGCGTCGGCGGCGGTGAAGAGGTCCTCGTCGAGCCGCCGAGCCGCGCCGCTCTCACCCGCGGGCTCTCGGTCCTCGGCCGCGTCGAGCATCAGAAGCGGGTCCTCGACCACATCCTCACCACCTTTGGCCGCCGTCTCATCGATCCTCTCGCGGCCATCCTCGACACCACCCCCGAGGGGGCCTTGACGGCCCGACTCGGCACCGCGCGCGACCTCCTGCTCGCCCAGATTGCCGATCTGAAGCTGACGCCCGAGTCCCAGCAAATCCTCACGACGGACATCCAGAAGCTCCTGACGCCCGAGTATCTGGCGATGGTGGCCGAGCACGAGGAGCGGGTGCAACGTCCGCAGGTCAAGGCCCTGGCGCAGCAGATCCTCCGCCTCCTCGGCGCCACGTTCCGCCGCGCCCTCGGCCGCTGGCCCGAGCACGCCGAGCAAATCGCCGCCGGCATCTCCCGCCGCGCCCCGCCGCGCCTGCGCCTCCAGGACGTGCCCGGACTCCTGCGCTCGCAGGTGACGAAGGGAGTGGAAGAGTTCCTGTGGGTGGAGACGAGCACCGAGATCGAGGGTGCCTTGGGCCCCTTGTTCGCCGCCCATCGAGGCCTCGTCGCCGTGCGCCCACCAACGCTGGACCGGAGCGTCTACCGGGAGTTCGCCGAGGCCTGCTGGACGATCATCATCGAGCACTGTTGATACCCGCTGGACGGGGCTCCCGAGGGCCTGTTGAATGGGCGGATGTCCCTCGCCGAGCGCACCCGATGGGATGCCCGCTACCGCGGCGCCTCGCCCGACTTCACGCCTTCGGCCTTCCTCGCGGAGCTCGACGCGATCCTCCCGCGCCGCGGCCGCGCGCTCGACGTCGGCGGCGGCGCGGGGCGCAACGCGCTCGCGCTCGCCCGCCGCGGGCTCGACGTGACACTCGCCGACATCTCGCCGCTCGGCCTCGCGCTCGCCCACGACGAGGCGATCCGCACGGGAAATCGCCTCGAAATCGTCGCGCTCGATCTCGAGAGCGATCCTCTCCCGACCGGCCCGTGGGACGTGATCCTCCAGTTCAACTACCTCCACCGGCCGCTCTTCCCGCGCTATCCCGCGCTGCTCGC
>JANYGI010000066.1 GCA_025362495.1 Byssovorax sp.
GCAGGCGGCCACTCTCGCCGCGGAGGCCGGGGCCAAACGCCTCGTGCTCACGCACTTCTCGCAGCGCTATCCTTCGCTCGAGGGCTTCGGCGTCGAGGCAGGGCGGGTGTTCCGCGACGTGGTGGTGGCGCGCGATCTGGAGCGCGTGGCGGTGCCGAAGCGCTGAGAGGGAGGCTCAGGTGTGGCTCCCTTGCCGCGCGCGGGGCCGCGGCAGCACGCGGGCGAGGGCGGCTACGCGCAGCGCGACGGCGGCGCTCTCGTGCTGATCCTGCTGCGGTATCGCCTCCGCGATGACGCGGGCCGGAAAGCGGGTGAAGAGCGGCATCCACGGGCCCACCGCTTCGGGGAGGTACATCGGGACTGCCGCGCTCGCGCCCGCCGGGGTGAAGAGCGCGCGGATCCAGGTGGCGTTGCCGAGCCTCCGTTTCTGGTAGAGGCGCTGATCGAGCAGCAGACGCCGGGCGTGGTGATCCAGGTAGTCGGCAGGCAAGATCCGCGTCGCCTTGGCCCAGGCCTCGCGCAGGCGGGCGATCAGGCCAGCGGCCACCTCGGGCGAGGCGGCGAGCGGCGTCTTCATCACCTCGGCGGCCTGATCGAGGACCTCTTTCAGGCGCTTGTCGCCCGGCGCGAGCGGGCCCGCGGCGGCCGCGAGGAGCTTCAGTGTCTCCAGCTCGTCGAACACTGTCTCGAGCTCGCCCGCCACGACCGAGAGCGAGGGGTCGAAGGCGCCATCCTCGGTGATCGCGTCGGCCACGGCAGCCTCGAGGTCGACGACCGCCGAGGCGCGCGCCAGCACCGCGGCCACGCTGGCCCGCTCGGCGCGGACCACGGCGCGGAGCGCGGGCAGATCGTCGGGCGGCGCGGGCGCGGGCGGCGGGCCCATCCACGTGGACCACTCGGCGCTCTCGCGGAGACGCGATAACGCCTCGGGATCGTACCACACGAGATCTTGCAGCGAGCGCGGCGAGCGCTCCGGGCTCGACGCCGGCTCGCGGCGCGGGGACGCCGAGAGTGCCTCTCTCGGGGCGCCGGCGGCCGAGTTCGACGCTTCGAGGACTCCCACGTACGCCGGGGCCGCGGGCGCGCGCGGGACGGCCTTCGGCGCCTCGCCTCCCGGATTGCCACTCTCGCTGCGCCCGAGCAGCGCCGGCGGCGCGACGGGCGGCGGCGGCACGACGATCGGCGCCGCGGCCGGCGACGACTTCAGCCACGAAGGCATGGTGTTCTGCGCCGTGCGGGCCGTCATCCGCGCCGTGTCCACCCGCTCTTCCGGCTCCCACGCGCGCGCGCGCGTCGGCGGCCGAGGCACGGCGATCGGCGCCATAAACGGCCCTTCGCGGAACGGCAGCGCGCCGCCGCCGGCCTGCAGCCCGAGCGTGGAGAGCAGGTGATCGTCGACGGCGGTGTGCGAGAGATCGACGCTACCCTCGTCGGCGCTCCCCGGCTCGCCCGCGGAGGGCCACTCCACCGCTTGTCCGGGCACCTCGACGCCAATGCGCACCAGCCCGGGAGAGTCACGCTCCGCCAGCGGGATCTGCCCGCGCCAGGTCATCGTGCAGAGGCATCGATCGGTGTCGATCCACAGGGTGTCGGCGATGAGGGTCAGCTCCCAGGCCGGTAGATCCGGCGATTCCACGCGCACGACCGGGCGCGCTCCGGGCAGCCTCGTCACGAGATCCGTGTGGTCCGGGTGCATGTTCTCGAGGACGATCGCCTCGTCCTCGTGGAGCTCGTCGAGGCGCTGATCGATCGGCGCTGTCTGGAAGTACTCGGCGTCGAAGTCGGGCCAGAGCGTCTCGCCGTCCCAGCGGCCGTCGCTCGAGACTGGCACTCTGTCGCCGAGGCGATCGCGGCGCAGGCTCCACCGCGGGGCTATCGGACCGAAGCCCACGGGCGGGATCACCGCGTGCGGGCCGGCGGCGCCGAGGCCCGGCGGCTGCAGGTTCGGCAGCGAGGTGCGGCCGTGGCGATCGACGCTCTCCGCGCCCACGCCCACCGGGTTCCACGTGCCGGCGCCGCCCGCGGCCCGCTCGTAGCGGAGCGGCATCCGCGTCCAGGGCACGCCCTCGCGGACGGCGCCGTCGCTCATCCGCGTCCGCGGCGCGAAGACCTCGATCGATTTATCGAGCGTGCCGACGACGAGGCGCGCCGCGAGCGACCGCACCTCTTCGCCGCGTGGCGCGTGCGCGCTGCCGACCAGCAGCACCTCGGGCCGGGGCTTCCGCGGGGCCAGATCGCTCGGCGCGTACAGGCTCCGCTCGAGATCGTCGTCCCAGTGATTGTCACTCTCGTTGATGGCCTCGGGCGCGGCGGCGAGGGGCGAGATCCCCGGCGCGAGCGCGTAGGTGGCCTTGCAGACGACGGTGAGCGTCCACTGACCCGGCTGCTCTTGCCAGGTGATCGAGCCGGCGGTGAAGGGGCGTTGAACGAGGACATCCATACGAGTCGGCGCGGAGCGTAGCCGGATCCCGGGGCGGGATCACTCCTCGGTGCTGTCGCAGTCGACGTCGGCGCTGCCGGTGCTGATCTGCCCGCCGCAGTCGACGTCGTCGCCGACGCGGGTCACGGGCCGATCGTTGACGAACACCGTGGCCGATCCGCCGGCGGTCTTGCCGGCCGCGGGGCCGTGAACGGCGCACCGGTGCGGCACCAGCGCGTCGCCCTCGCGCAGCGCCGGCTGATCGTTGAACGTCACGTCGGGGCTACCCTGGCGGGCTGGCCGCGCCGCGCACGTCTCGTTTCCTGCGCAGAGATCCCCGCGTCGCGCTGCTCGGGCCATGGTCGTCGTCTCCGCTCCGCCGGCTGCTCACCACTGGAGGTGCTTGGCATACCACTGTGACTGCGCCCAGGTGTCCCGCGAATAATCGTCGTTGGCAGTCCCGTTATCCATCGCGGCCCACCCGGCGGCGCTGTCCGGGCGCGTCCCCGCGCCGTTCGGGCCCGAGTTGTAGTCGACGAGGGCGCCGGCGAGCTGCTCCTCGTGGGTCCACCCCGGGTGCTGCTTCTTCACGCCGTTCATCATGCCCTTGAACACGTCGCCGATGGCCTGATCGCAGCTCGGCTCGCCGAACGGATCGCCGGTCGGCGTGTGGTAGCGCCGATCGACCTGGAGCAGGCCATAGCCGAAGCCATCGTATTTGCTGTAGCCGTCCGGCCTCAGCATCGTGCCCAGGCCCGACTCGCGGCTCATCCACCCGAGGATCAGCGCCGGCGGCAGGTGGTACTTCTTGCCGAGCTTGATCGCTAGCGGCTGGTACTTCTTCGCCAGCGCCAGGCGCGCCGCCGCGGTCTGATCCGACACCGGCCGGTGACCCGGATTGAGCTTGAACAGCGCCGCGTTCACGTCGCCGCCCGCGCCGCCGCTCGGGTGCCTGGGCGCCGGAGGGGCCTTGTCGTGGTGCTTGCCGCTCGACAGCTCCTTCGGCCTGGTCGGCGCCTTCGGCGGCTTCGCCGGGTTGAGCGAGACCTTCGGGCTACCCTTGGCCACGACCTCGTCGCCGGAGTGGATGATCACCTTGCCGCGGGCCGAGATCACCAGATCGCCGTCGACCGAGATGTGCCGGCTGCCGAGGGTGTGCTCGAGCTCGTCGTGCTTGACGAGCTTGTGGAGATCGCCCTGCGCTTGCAGGTAAAATAGCTCGTGATCGGGCTTGTCGTCGAAGGTGATCTCGTTGCCGCCGCCGTCCTTCCCCGGGCCCTTCCAGGTCGATCGAGTCTTGTGCTCCGGGAGCGGGTAGGGGGTGGGAGCGGTGGTGTTGTGGAGCCTGCCGACCACGATCGGATGATCGGGATCGCCGTCGAGGAAGCTCACCAGCACCTCTTGCCCGACGTGGGGTAGCTGCTGGCTCCCGGAGCCCGCGCCCGCCCAGCTCTGGCTCACCCGCAGCCAGCACGAGCTCCGGTTGTCGTGGTGGTGCTCGCGATCCCAGGCGAAGCGCACCCGCACCCGACCGTGCTCGTCGGTGTGGATGTCGTCCCCGGCCGGACCGACCACGATCGCGCTCTGAACGCCGTGGATCCGGGGCTTGTCGAGCCGGGTGACGGGCGCGAACGGATCGCCCCCATCACTGCAGTTGCCGGGCTCGCCGTGCGGCGGAGTGACGAGGGGCCGATAGGGCCTGTCGGCGCGGACGGCGTGCCCACCCGACCTCCACTCGCCGTGAGCGTCCCCGTTGATCCACGAGTGGGTGACGAGGAGGTGCTTGCCGTGGGCCAGCTCGGGGTGCGGGTGCCCGGCCACAGCGAACACCGTGCCTGGCGCGAGATCCTTCAGCGACGTATTGAATGCCACCTGCGCCGCGTGCGACCGGATTGCCTCCAATCGCCGCTCCGCCTGGGCCTTCGACTCCCTGTCTTGATGGCGGTAGTGCCCGAGCGCGTCGGCGTGCGGCGTCCCGCCGCCGCCGCCGTCGTGCTCGACGCTGCTGTGCCCCGGCAGAAAGCGATAGTCTTCCAGCAGCCCGAGAGGCCCAACGCCCGCGTGATCGCCGGTCGGCGCGTAGTGCGGACGCCGGAAATCGAAGTCCCGATTCGTGGCGTGGGTGGCGTGCGCCTTGTGGGTGAGGAGCACGTCGGTGATGTGCTCCGCGTCGCCGGCGTTGCTCGTGTCCCGGTGAAACGGTACGGGCGCCTCGCGGTGCGGCGGGTTCGATTGCGGAGCATCCGAGAGGACGAGCCGGGTCTTGCCGTGATCGTCGGTGTCGAAATAGAACGAGATCCCGGCCTCGACGAGGAGGCGGCGGAGAAAGTCGTAGTCGGTCTCGCCGTACTGGACCCGGTGCTCGAGCAAGGAGAGCTTGCTCTG
>JANYGI010000108.1 GCA_025362495.1 Byssovorax sp.
CCTCTGCCCACTCCGCCGCGCTGCGCCGCGCGGCGTTCACGCGGCCACGGCCACTGGCCTGCAAACTCGTCGTCTTCGCCATGGCCAGAATGTGGTGACCGAGCGAGGCCTACGCACTCAGGCTGGCCATAAGGGGCTTACGCGACGGCGACGTGAATGTTGCGCTGTGCGAGCGTGCCGGGGAAGCGCTCGCTCCACAAACAGGCACCCTTCGGGTCGAGCTTGGCGAGGAACATGTCGCCGACCGCGGCGTCGAGGGTCTGGCAGCCAAAGCCCACGTCGCCCGCGTGCGCGCCCACCACGACGAGGTTTCCCTGCGGATCGAAGGCCACGTTGCGAAGAGGCTCGGCGTCGGCGTCCCAGCTCTCGCCGCCTGCGAGAGAGTGACTGAAGACGTGCTCGCCCGCGCTGTCGAGGCCGACGACGAAGAGGTTTCTGATGTTGGCCACCCCAGCTGGAAGCGGCCCGCCCCCGAAGTCGACGGCATGATAATAGCTGCCCGAAAGAGCGATATTCCCGGCCGGGCTGACCGCAAAGCCTTCGAGCGACTCGTCGGAGTCGGCTCCGAAGCGGCGGGACCAGACGGTGGCGCCGGGCGAGGCTCCGCCGGCGGAGGTACCTGGGCCTGAAGAGGTGCCTGCGCCGGAAGTGGAGGATGGAATTGTGGCTGATCCGCCTTCCCCTCCTGCGCCGCCGTGAGACGATGGCGGCGATGAGATTACGACCGACGAGCAGCCCGACGCCAACGATAGAATGCCCAGCGCAGAACGCACCAATTGCGCCGTTCGGTACGACCTAAAAATTCCGACAGGAACCACCCTCATAGGCCACAAATAACCCCAACAGAATCGGCCAACAGACTTAAAGCGTACAACTTAACACCGCGCCATCGACATACCCAGAGTCACCGGAGCGCAATACGCCCTCGCAGCTCAACATCCTTTCGAAAGAATAAACTCTATCCGAAACGCCAGACCAGAGTCGTTGCTTGAGACTAACTCGCAGTGCACCATGCTAGCATCCTTTTGCAGCTGCTGGAGCGCAACGAAATTAGGGTCACCGTTCACGTCGGCCATAACCCACTGGAACCGTCTGTCGTGAGAAACGTCGTACCCCGTCTTTGACTCCGCGAATCCACTGTCCGCGCTACTGCTCCATGCCAGACGCGTCGGCGGCTTGCATTGCGCCAAATCGTCCGCCGCGCACTCCGTGATCGTCTGGAGCAGCGGTCGCGTGGATGCCAAAGATGCCTGGTAGCTGAAGTGGTAGCCTCGAATGGGATGGGCTTGGTTGGTAACTGGCACTTCGACCAAGCGGAGACCGTCGAGACAGAGCGCGTCGAGAGCGTCGTATTTGACGCCGCGAATATGGTGATCTTGCGCGATGGTGGACGCACAGCGAGTGATCGAGGAGAAGCCCCGGAGCGACACGCCAACTCCGAGCGTACCATCGCCGCCACTGCTGTCGTAGGCGATGGAAAGCGAGGGCGTCATGCCAGCTCGCCCGGGTGGGACCGCGAGCGACATCGCATAGACGGCGGAGCCACCTTGCGACACCGAAAAAGCACCGGCAATGGACCCGGCGGGTGGTGCGGCTTCGGTGGCAGCGGCCACCGGTAAGACGACGCCCGACGATGCGCAGGGGCATACGACATCATAGCGTCCCTGTCCGGGACCTGGCGGCGCGGGAGCCGCTCCCGAGTCGGTCGCGGCGACGAGTGTCACCGCGATGATCGACAGAAGAGCAAACGCTCGAAAACGGGAGCTGGAGATACTCATTTTCTGGGACTCAAGGCGCAAATGAGCCGCCGTACCAAGCTGGCTGAGCTCAGCGAAAGCGCCGTGACGTATTGTGACGCGTGCGTGGGCGAGTCATTTCGCTGAAATCGGGGCCATGATCAAGTAAATAATCTAGGAGCGAACTTTCCAGCGTCAAAAGATCGTAAGATTTCGCAAAGAGTGCCCGACAATTTGGACCACCAAGGAAGTGCCAGCAGGTCAGAGCCCGTCGGGGATGTTCGCCCCCGCGCCGCGCGAAGCCGAGAGCGGCACTCCCTGCCCTGCTCCGTTCCGCCCCCCCCGGCGTCAATCCTGACGCCACGCGATCCCGATCGAACGCTCTCGCCGCCCCGATCCCCGTCATTTCCCGCGAATTACGGCTCTTTCTCTCCTGGCACGTCGAGTGCTCTAGCCACTCGCACGAACAACAACCCCGCTGCAAAGCGGAGGCTCACAGGAGATATCGAGTCATGAAGACGATGCTTTCCGCGGTTCTGGTCGCCATGGGTCTCACGCTGGGCACGAGCGCGTTCGCCGAGACGGCGCCTCCGGCCCCGCAGAACCTCGCTCCGAACATGGCAGTCCGGGCCAGCGTCGAGCGCCGCGAAGAGCGGCAAGACTTCGCGAAGGCCCGGCTCGATCAGCAGCGCGCCGAGGTGAAATTCGCCGAGGCCAAGCGGCACGAGCAGGCCGCGGCGAAGGACATGGCCCGCGCCCAGCGCGAGGCGCGCCACGGCGACGTTGCCCGCGCCGCTCGCGAGCAGCAGATGGCGCGGCAGCAGATGGGCAAGGCCCAGAAGGACATCCAGGCGGCCAGGCGCGATCAGCGCAAGGCCCAGGAGCTGCGCGCCGAGGGTCGTCACGAGGGGCGCGAGGCGCGCCAAGCGCAGCGCGGCTACCCCCGCTGAAGCCTCACCGAGGGAGCGCGCGGCGTCAGGGCAACAGCTCCGTGGAGCTCAGCACCTCGACGCCGCTCCATCCCCCGGTGATCAACACCCTCTTCCCACCATCAATCGCGCTCGCAGTGTGGAAATAACGATGCTGCTTCATCGGCGGCCCCATCTCCCAGGTGCCAGTCGCCGGATCGTAGATCTCGGTACTGGCGACGAATTCCATGTTCGAGCGCCCGCCGGCGACAAGCACTCTCCCGCTCTTCAGCAGCGTCGCGGTGTGCAGGTATCTCGGCACGTGCATCGGTGTCGTCACCGTCCACGCGTTGCTCACCGGATCGTAGAGCTCGGCGCTCGCGAACGAGCCGCTCGCGTCCTCCCCGCCGGTCACGAGCACCTTGCCCTGGGCGAGGCGCACGGCGCGGTGGCCGCGGCGGGGCGTGACGAGCGAACCGGCGCTCGTCCATACACCCAGGCTCGGCTGGAAAATCTCCGCGCTGGCGAGGAAGCCAGTCGCGTTCTCGCCGCCCACGACCAGGACACGGCCCTGCGGCAGCTCGACCGCCGCGTGCAGCCAGCGGCCCGTGGCCATCGCGCCCGCGGGTGACCACGTGTCGAGGTCAGGCGTGTAGAGCTCGCTCGACGCGTGGTACGACGCGCCGTCGAAGCCGCCGGCGACGAGGATTCTCCCCGCGAGCGAGGGTGTCGCCGAGGGCGCATAGCGAGCCACGCTCATCGGCGCGCCCGTGAGCCAGGCGTTGCTCGGAGGATCGTAGATCTCGGTGCTCGCCAGATAGCCGGAAGCACCGATACCGCCCAGCACCAGCGCTCGGCCGCCGGGCAAGGCGACGGCGTTCGGGTAATCGCGCGGGATCGTCAAGGCCCCTGCCGCCGACCACGCGCCCGTCACCGGAGAGTAGCGCTCGGCGCTGCCGACGAATCCAGAGGCGTTGTACCCCGCGGCGACCAGCACGCGGCCTCCCGGCAGCGTCACGGCCACATGAGCGTAGCGCGGCGTGGCCAGCGAGCCTGGAGGAGACGAGGGCGGCTCACCGCAGCACCCCGCGAACGTGGCCGCGACGAGCGCCGCGGAGACCATGGAACGTCGGCCGAAGTGCCAGGCTCGCATCGCTCGATCCCCCCGCGCGGAGCATCGAGTCGCCATGGCCGCTCCACCATCGGGAGATGCCCTCGTTCATCCAGATCGGGCGAGGGCGCGCGCCCTAGCCGCGGCAGTCAGTGCGTGCCAGTCTGCCCCGAATACTGCGGCTCCAGGCTCGCCCGCGTCGTCAGATCGTCGCGGCCAGGCAGATCCGAGACGCGGACGCGATCGCGGCCGGCGCGCTTGGCCTCGTAGAGGGCCGAGTCGGCGAGCGCCAGGAGCTGCGCCGGCGTGGGGCGATCGCAGAGGCCGTCCCACTGCGCGATACCCACGCTCACGGTGATCCCCTTGGGGCCGAGCTCGTCGGGGAACACGATGGCTCCCACCGTCTGGCGGTAACGATCACCGAGGATGTCGGCGTGGTCGCCGAGCGAGCCGCGGAGGACGACGACGAACTCTTCCCCCCCGAAGCGACCGACGATGTCTTCACGGCGGGTGCAGAGGCCCAGCGTGGCGCCAATGCTCCGGAGCACCTCGTCGCCCGCGGCGTGCCCCCAGGTGTCGTTGATGATCTTGAAGTGATCGATGTCGAGGAGCATGACCGTCGTGGACTCCCCGCCGCGGAGCGCCGCCGTCAACGCCCGATCGATGGCGCGGCGGTTGGGCAGGCGCGTGAGCGCGTCGGTGAGGGCCTCGTCGCGGAAGCTCGATCGTTGCTCGCGCGCCCAGCGGAGCAGCTCGCGATCGCGGAGGTTGCGGAGCTGCACGCGGACGCGCGCCTTGAGCTCGGCGATACGCCCGGGCGCGACCACGTAGTCGTCGGCCCCGCTGACGAGGCCGGCGACAACGGCCTCTTCATCGCAGTCGTCGACCGCGAAGAGGAGGATGGGAGTCAGGTGGCCAGGATCGAGCCGCCGGAGCTCGCGGCAGAGATCGATGCCTATCCCCTCCTTGCCATCGGCCGACAGGAGCACGAGATCGGGCGAGGCGCGGCGGATGAACTCGAGGACAGGATCGTTGACCGTCAGGGCGCAGACCGCGTATCCCTCGACGCGGAGCACCTCGACGAGATCGTCGCGACTCGGCCCTTCGTCATCAATCAGCAGCACGCGCCGGGCGCACACGGGCGGGGGCGGGAGGCTCTCGGCCCGCTCCTCGGGCGTTCCACGCACTCCGCTCCGCGGAGGCACGCTCGAGATGCTGGAGGCCAGGCCAAGCGGTGACGGCAAGAGAGCGTGCGATGGGTTCAGGTTCATGATCCGCTCTTCGGTGATTCCGGCGCCAACGTGGTGTCGGACGGAAGACCGGCGTTTGCACGGCGCGGGCCAAGGCCTGAATGCGTGATAAATGCGTGATGAATTGCGAAGCCTGTCAGCCAGTTGGCAGGCAGACCCGGGGTGGTGTCAAGGCACCGTCACCCGCCGATCGAGGCTATTTTCCGGGCGATCCGCATCCCGTCCATCGCGGCGCTCATGATGCCTCCCGCGTAGCCGGCGCCCTCGCCGGCCGGGAAGAGGCCCTGGAGATCAGGTGACTCCAGCGTCTCGGCGTCGCGCGGGACGCGGACCGGAGAGCTGGTGCGCGACTCGACCCCCACCAGGATGGCCTCTTCCGTCACGTAGCCGCGCATCTTGCGATCGAAGACGCGGAGCGCCGCGCGGAGGCGATTGGCAATCGGGAGACCGAGCGAGTCGAGTACCTCGGCGAGGTTCACCGCCGCGAGCCCGGGGACGTAGCTCGACGCCGGCAGCGTCGACGAAGCGCGCTTGGCGACGAAGTCCGTCACCCGCGTCGCCGGGGCGCGCGAGCGGCCGCCGCCGGCCTGGAATGCCACGGTCTCCAGCCGCCGCTGGAGATCGATCCCGCCGAGGATGCCAGGGAACCCGGCGCGCTCCACGTCGGCCGGCTCGATGCCGACGACGAGGCCCGAGTTGGCGTAATGCGAGGAGCGTTTGGAGAGGCTCATCCCATTGACGACGAGGCCGCCCGGCTGCGTCGACGCCGGCACGATGAAGCCGCCCGGGCACATGCAGAACGAGAACACGCCGCGCTCATCGACCGTCTCGGCCAGGCGGTACGGCGCCGCCGGCAAGGTGGGATGCGAGGCGAGCGCGCCATACTGGATGCGGTTGATCAGCGGCTGCGGGTGCTCGATCCGCACCCCGAGCGCGAACGACTTCGGCTCGAGCTGGACGCCGAGCTCGGCGAGCATGAGATAGATGTCAGAGGCCGAGTGGCCGGTGGCGAGGACGACGTGATCGCCCTCGATTTCGCTGCCATCCGCGAGGCGAACGCCGGTGACGCGGCGGCGCGCGTCGTCCTTGATCAGGAGGCCGACGACGCGAGCGCCGAAGCGGAACGTGACCCCACTCCGCTCGAGTTCTTCGCGAAGGCTGGTGACGACCTGGGGTAGCCGGTTCGATCCGATGTGCGGGCGAGCGTCGGTGAGGATGGACTCGGGCGCTCCGTGGCGAGTTAGGATCTCGATGACATCGCGCACATTCCCGCGCTTGTGCGCGCGCGTGTAGAGCTTGCCGTCGCTGTACGTGCCGGCCCCGCCCTCGCCGTAGCAATAGTTGCTGTCGGCGTCGACGGGCTCGCCCTTGTGGAGCCCCTTGAGATCGTGGCGCCGCGGCTGCACCGGTTTGCCGCGATCGACGATAGTGCAGCCGATACCATGACGCGCGAGCTCGTAAGCGCAGAAGAGCCCGGCCGGCCCGTCGCCGACGATGACCACGCGCGAAGGCCCGACCTCGCGCGGGTGGGGCGCGCCGAGATCAACGGCGTCGCTCGCGCCGATCTCGAAGAGCAGGTGAAAGCGCACCACGCCATGCCGGGCGTCGATCGACCGCTTGCGCAGGGCGATCGGCGGGAGATCGCTTGACGCCACGCCGACGGCCCGCGCGACGCGCCCCCGGAGGTAGGCCTCGTCGGTGGGCTCGTCGAACGCGAAATCGAGGGAGATTTCCGCGGGGAGAGGCATCAGAGAGGTTCGTGCCAATGCGGCAAATCGCTCAACGAGCGATGGCGGTTCGGGGTATGGGGGGCCCCGGCGAGCTTTGCTCGACGGGGGGAACGGGCGCGAGCCCTTTCCCGGGACTAAGCCATTTCCAGGAACAAGCGATCCGGGTTCTCCAGATAGCCAATGATCTCGTAAGCGAACGCCGCGCCGATGTGGCCGTCGATGATCCGGTGATCGAACGAGAGCGAGAGGAGCATGACGTCGCCGACGACGATCTGCCCGTCGCGCACCACCGGCTTCTGCTTCATCTGGTGAATGCCGAGGATGCCGACCTCCGGGAAGTTGAGGATCGGTGTGGCGAACAGGCCACCTTGCTGGCCGAGCGAGGTGATGGTGAACGTCGACCCGCTGAGGTCTTGCGCCTTCGCTTTGCCCGACTTCGTCTCGTCCGCGAGGCGGGCGATGTCGCGCGCGATGTCGAGGATGCTCTTGCGATCGGCGTCGCGCACGACAGGCACGATGAGCCCGGCGTCCGTCGAGGAAGCGATCCCGATGTGGTAGCTCTTGCGGACGACGATCTCCTGCGTGGACTCGTCGAAGGCCGCGTTGAGCGTCGGGTGCTTCTTGAGGGCCGCGACGACGGCCTTCACGAAGAACGGGAGGAAGGTGAGCTTGACCTGGGCCTGCTCGGCAGGGCCCTTGAGGCGCGCGCGGAGGGCCTTGAGCGCCGTCACGTCGCACTCCTCGACGAAGGTGAAGTGAGCGGCCGTGTGGACCGAGCGGCTCATGCCCTCGAAGATGCGCTTGCGCATGCCGCGGAGGGGGATCCGCTCGTCCTGCGCCTGATCGGCGCTGGAATTCGCGGCGATCTTCACCGGCGGGCGCGCGGCCGCGGCCGTCGGGACCGCCGGCGGAGGCAGCGGCAAGCCGAGCTCGCGGCGCTGGAGATCGGGAGTCGGGCGGCTCGCCGGGGCGGCCTCGATCGCGGCCTCCGGAGCCTCGGTGTTGCCCGCGGCCTCGACGTCGTCGCGGACGACCCGGCCATTCGGCCCCGTGGGCGAGACGGTGCGGAGATCGAGGCCGAGCTCGCGCGCCAGCTTGCGTGTCGCGGGCGTGGCCAGGGGCTTCTCGTTGAAATACCCGGGCGCCGCCGCGTTTCCGTTGGTCGCCTTGGCGGCGGGCGCGCGCACCAGGTTCATCCCCGGGAGCGTCTCCTTGATGTCGCCGACCGCCGTCGCGGCCGACTCTTTCTTCGGTTCGGCCGGCGCGTGCGCGCTCGCGGCGACATCGCTGCTCCCGCTGATGTCGAAGACCACCAGGACCGAGTGGACGGGGACGACGCCGCCCTCGGGCCCGCGCGTTTCGAGGATCTTCCCGGCCTTGGGCGCGGTGATCGTCACCGTGGCCTTGTCGGTCATGATCTCGACCATGGGCTGGTCTTCTTTGACCGCTTCACCCACGGAAACGAGCCATTTTACGATTTCGCCCTCGGTGACGCCTTCGCCGATGTCGGGCAGCTTGAACTCGTAGGTCTTCATCTCAGTACCTCGCGGTCTCGAGGAGCGTCGGCAGGATGCGGTGAGCCAGGGGCAGATACTCGTTCTCCAGGGTGTAGGGGAACGGCGTGTCGAAGCCAGTGACGCGCGCGGGCGGGGCCTCCAGGTGGAGGAAGGCCTTCTCGTTGATGAGAGCGACGATCTCGCCGCCGAGGCCGCACGTCTTCGGGGCCTCGTGGACGACGACGACGCGGCCCGTCTTCTTGACGGAGGCCACGATGGCCTCGATGTCGAGCGGCCAGAGCGTCCGCAGGTCGAGGACCTCGACGTCGACTCCCTGCTCGGCAGCCTGGTTGGCCGCCTCGAGGCACTCGTAGAGCATGGCGCCCCAGGCGATGACGGTGACGTCTTTGCCGTCGCGCGCGATGGCCGCCTTGCCGATCGGGACGGTGTAGTCGCCCTCGTCGACCTCGCCCTTGGCGGCGCGATAGATGCGCTTGGGCTCGAAGAAGAGGACCGGATCGGGATCGCGGATGGAGGCCAGCAAGAGCCCCTTGGCGTCGGCCGGGTTCGACGGGCAAACCACCTTGAGGCCGGCGACGTGGATGAAGAGCGACTCGGGCGATTGAGAGTGGTAGTGCCCGCCGCGGATGCCGCCGCCGACGGGCGTGCGAATGACGATCTTCGCCGGGTACTCGCCGCCGGAGCGATACCGGTACTTCGCGAGCTCGGACACGATCTGGTCGTAGGCCGGAAAGATGAAGTCGCTGAACTGGATCTCGGGCACGGGGACGAGGCCATAGAGGGCCATGCCGATCGCCGCGCCGATGATCCCACCCTCGGACAGGGGCGTGTCGATCACGCGATCGTCGCCGAACTCGTCGAAGAGGCCCGCCGTGACGCGGAAGACGCCGCCCACCTTGCCGACGTCCTCGCCGAGGATGACGACGCGGGAGTCCCGGCGCATCTCGAGGCGGAGCGCGTCGTTGATGGCCTGGACCATGTTCATCTGAGGCACGTCTGATGTCTCCTGGAGTGGCCTTGAGAGGGCGTCGTGGGCGGGAACGGCTCGTTGCGGGGCATCAGTGCCCCTTCGGGCGGGGCCCCTTCTTCAAGGCCTCACGCTGCTCGACGAGGTGCCATGGCGGGGTGGCGAAGACGTCGTCGAACATCGAGTCGAGGGAGGGCGCGCGCGTCGCCTCGGCGACGGCGATGGCGGCCTTGAGCTCGGCCTCGAGCTCGGCCTCGATGGCCGCGTCGGTGGCCTCGGTCCAGAGCTTCTGCGGCGCGAGATGGCGGCGGAGGCGCGCTATCGGGTCGAGCTCTTTCCAGGCTTCGAGGCCCGCTTCGGGGCGGTATGCGCGGGGATCGTCGCTGGTCGAGTGCCCGCTCATCCGGTACGTGAGCGCCTCGATCAGCGTCGGCCCTTCGCCGCGGGCCGCGCGGGCCACCGCGTCCTGGGTGACCTTGATGACGGCGAGGATGTCATTGCCGTCGACTCGCACGCTCGGGATGCCATAAGCGATCCCCTTCTCGGCGAAGGTGGCGCTGCCCGTCTGGCGCTCGGTCGGCACGCTGATGGCCCAGCCGTTGTTGCGGCAGAGGAACACCACAGGAGCCTTGAAGACGCCCGCGAAGTTGAGCCCGTTGTGAAACTCGTTGGAGCTGGTGGCGCCGTCACCGAAGTAGGCCAGGACCGCGAGCTCGTCGCGCTTGATCTTGGCGCCCCAGGCGAAGCCGACGGCTTGCGTGATCTGGGTGCCGATCGGCGAGCTGACCGAGGCGATGTGCCCGGCCTTCCAGGAGTAGTGATCCGGCATCTGCCGCCCCTTGGCCGGATCGTTCTCGTTGCCGAACATGTGGTCGAGGTAGCGCTGGAGCGGCATGCCGCGGAGGAGCGCCGCGCCGAGCTCGCGGTAACAAGGGAAAATCCAGTCTTTGTCGCGCATCGCGAAGGCGCTGCCGAGGATGCTGGCCTCTTCGCCGAGCGAGCCGATGTGGAAGCCGACGCGGCCCTGGCGCTGGAGCGCGGTGAGGCGCTCGTCGATGAGGCGGAGGCGGACCATGGCCGTGTAGAGACGGAGCACGTCGGCCGGAGCGACGCGCGGATCCGTCGTGGGATCGAGCGTGTCGCCTTCGCGGAGGACCTTGACGACGTCGGGCGCCTCGGTGTCGTGCGGGTTGCGCGCGGCGCTGGGCGCCGGTCGCTCGCTCGCGGTCGAGGAGGCGTGGATGCCGTACGCGGAGGTGTCGATCGCGGGTCGCATGGAGGCGCGCGAACACTAGTCAAACGGCGCTACTCAAGCAACGCTCTCGGACCCGGCGCGCGGATTCGATCGTCGCGCCGCGATGACGCGATGACGCGATGACGCGATGCGAAGGCCGCGCGGCTACACTTCGAGGACGGCGGCCGCTTCGCTGAGGGCGCTGTCGACGGCGCCCACGTCGAGATCGAAGCCGCGGCCGAGGTGCTCGAGGACCTCGCGCTCGTGGGCGCTGACGCCGCCCGAGATGTGGGCCATCAGCGCGGCGATGCGCAGCACCTCGAGCTGGTGATCGCGGCGGGTGATCGTGCGCGCCACCATCTTCGCGCGCTTCTCGATGCCGTCTTCGGCGAGCTGCTCGCAGAGATCGGCGAGCAGAGCGCCGAGCTGCTCTTCCTGGACGAGGTTGTTGCAGGCCTCGGCCACCACGGACTGGAAGGCCGCGCGCTCGTCGTCGTCGAAGACGCCGTCGGAGTTCGCGACGAGGAACGCGGCCTCGACCGTGGCTTCGAAGAGCGCCGCGGCGGCCGGATCGAAGCCCGTCGGGATGGTGCATTCATCCACGATGGGGCGCGCGCCGTAGGACGTCGCGGCCTGGGCGAGGATCGAGCTCGTCACCTTGGTGGGCGCACCGCCGCCCGGGCGCGCAATGCCGCGGACGACTCGATCGAGGAGGCCTTTGTCGGGAGCGGTCATTCTGTCACTTCCCTTAAACCACGGACTTGCTCCGGCAAACCAGCGAAAGCGTCAGGGGCGTCGCCAGGGTGCCGGGAAGCTCACCTTCGCCCGGAGCAGTCCGGGAAGAGTGGATCATCGTCGAACCAGCGCCGAAGCGGGCACGAGACCGCGCGCGGGCGGCTGCATTTCGAGCAGCCCCGCCTGCGTCGCCGGCGCGTCGCCGATCTCGGCGGTGACGCGGGCCGCCTCGCGACGCGCGATGGTGAGGCGCTCACCGAGGGCGGCCTCGATCCAGGCCGGGTCGGCCTTGCCGGCGGCGGCGATGTCGCCTCCGACGTCGCCGAGGAGGCTGCGCAGGAAGACCTCGGCGGCGCGGTAGCTCGACCGCACCAGCGGGCCGGAGGCTGCGTAGAGGAAGCCCATTTCCAGCGCCTGCTGCTGGTAGATCGCGAACTGCTCCGGCGGCACGAAGCGCATCACCTCGTGGTACTTCGGGCCGGGGCGCAGGTACTGCCCGAGCGTGACGACGTCGACGCCGGCGTCGCGGAGATCGCGCATCGTCGCCGTGACCTCGTCGTCGGTCTCGCCGAGGCCCACCATGATCGAGCTCTTGGTGAGGCGCTTCTTGCCGGCCTGGATCGCGGCGCGGGAGCGCTCCTTCGCGCGGCGGAGCACCGTGAGCGAGAGATCGTAGCTGGAGCGCACGTCGCGCACCGTGCGCTGCAGGCGGCGGACGCACTCGACGTTGTGCGCGAAGACGTCGGGCCCCGAGTCGACGATGGCGTCGACCGACGAGAGGTGGCCGTTGAAGTCGCCGACGAGCGTCTCGATCAGGATGTCGGGGCGGAGCTGGTGAAGCCGCTCGACGGTGCGACCGACGTGCTCGGCGCCGCCGTCGAGGAGATCGTCGCGGTTGACCATGGTCATCACGACGTACTGGAGATCGAGGCGGGCGATCGCGCGCGCCACGTGCTCGGGCTCGCGCACGTCGACGGCGCCGCGCGGGTCGCCCGTGGTGACCGCACAGAAGCGGCAGCCGCGCGTGCAGACGTCGCCGAGGAGCATCACCGTGGCGGTGCCCTCGCGCCAGCACTCGCCGACGTTGGGGCAGCGCGCTTCCTCGCAGACGGTGTGGAGATCGAGCTCGCGGAACGTCTTCTTGAGCTGCTGGTAGGTGTCGCCGCCCGGCGCGCGGACCTTGAGCCAGTCGGGCTTCGGTGCAAAGCGGTCCATCGGCCGTGGTCTTAGCCCAGATCCAGCGCGCGCGCAGGGGCCGGCGTCAGAACATGGCGATCGAGGTGAGCGCTTCGGTGTGGATCGCCGGCTTCTTGCAGTCGTCGGTGACGTCGACCTCGACCTTGATCTTGCGGCCGCGGAGGTCGTTCGGGACCGTAGGCGCCGCTCCGCCCCCGGCGCCCGCGCCGCCCCCGCCCGCGGTCGCGCCGCCGCTGCCCGCCGCGCCCGGATCGCGCACGGCCTGGTTCAGATCGAGGTAGCCGAAGATGCCGTAGCCGAGGTCGGAGCCCTTGCCGTCGTACTCGAGATCGACCGCCACGGCGAGGCCATGCTGGCTGATCTCGATGCCGGTCGCGACGTCGGTGATCTTGATGTGAGCGATCACCTTGGGCCCGAGGTTCTGGCACGAGAGACCGAGCCAGATGTGCTCGCCGCCCTGGCTCCCGAAGTTGAGGGGCACGCCCCCGCCCGGGAACGGGGTGAACTCGCTGTCGCCGGTGCCGATGAGCACGGTGCCGGCCTTGCGCGTGGTGCAGTCGCCGAGCGCGGGATCGAGGCCGGGGCCGCAACCCAGAGCGAGCGCGGCGACGGTGAAGAAAAGAAAAGGGGTACGCATGAGACGATCGATAGCGGCTCGCGCCGCGGCTCGCCAGCCCGGCGTCGGATCGACGCGCGGGCCGGCTCAGCCGCGCGCGATCGCCGTGGGATCGAGCTCGCCGCGCTCGGTGAAAATCGCGGTGATCAGCGCGGCCGGGGTGACGTCGAAGGCCGGGTGCCGGGCGCCGACGCCGTCGGGGAGGATCGATCGGCCGCCGATCAGCGCGACCTCGTCGCGGCTGCGCTCCTCGATCGGGATGGCGTCGCCGTTGGGCGTGGCGAGATCGACCGTGCTCCACGGGGCGGCGACGTAGAACGGGATGCGGTGCGCGCGGGCGAGGCAAGCCAGGCCGTAGGTGCCGATCTTGTTGGCGACGTCGCCGTTGCGGGCGATGCGATCGGCGCCGACGATCACCGCGGAGATGGCCTCGCGACGCATGAAATGAGCGGCCATGCCGTCGGTGATCACCTCGACCGGGATGCCGTCTTCGTGGAGCTCCCACGCGGTGAGGCGCGCGCCCTGGAGGTACGGGCGGGTCTCGTCGGCGAGGACGTGGATGCGCTTTCCGGCCTCGATCGCCGCGCGGATCACGCCGAGCGCGGTGCCGTAGCCGCCCGTCGCGAGGGCGCCGGCGTTGCAGTGCGTGAGGACCGTGCCGGCCTCGGGGAGCCGCAGCGCGCCGACGCGGCCCATCTCGCGGCACGAGGCGACGTCGTCGCGGTGGATCGATCGGGCGACCTCGGCGAGGTGCTCGGCGCGCTCGGATCCAGGGCGATCCGCGACACGGAGGGACTCGGCGAGGAGGCGATCGACGGCCCAGGCGAGGTTGACGGCGGTGGGGCGCGACGCCGCGAGGACGGCGCCCGCGGCCCGCATCGCGGCGGTGAACGCGTCGGCGTCGTCGCGCTGCGACGCGTGCGCCGCGAGGGCCATTCCATAGGCTGCGGCGACGCCGATCGCCGGCGCGCCGCGGACCACCATCGCGCGGATCGCCTCGGCCACCGCGGGCGCGTCCGGGAGCGTGACGTAGATCTCGCGCGCCGGGAGCTCGCGCTGATCGAGCAGGAAGACCTGATCGCCCGCCGCTGCGAGCTCGGCCGCGGAGTAGCGCGCGCCGGAGATCGCCGCGCGCGGCAGCCACGGAGCCGCGTCGCTCACGAGGGGCCGTGCCCGTTCGGCCCGCGGCCGACGGCGAGGCGCGCCTGGATCTCCTCGGCGACCGTGGCGAAATCTTCGGCGGCCTCGGCCTTCTTGCCGGCGAGGTAGCTGCGCAGCGCCGACGCGGCGACGAGGGCCAGGCTGGTGTTGATCCCGCGCTCCGAAAGCGTGCTCATCACGTCGCCGTTCTTGAGCAGCTCCTCGAGATCGCCGAGCACCGCGTCGAGCTCGCGGCTGCTGTCGAGGGTGATCTCCTCGCCGCCGGCGATCGTGGTCTCCAGGATGTCGAACTCGCTCGTCTTGTCTCGGTCGCTGGCCATGACGGTCACCCTCGCTTCGACGTCGCCTCGGGGAGCGCCACGAACGGGAAGTGCGGCGGCTCGTGCCCCGGCGAGCACTGGTACTTCGTGAAATCCGTGACGCCCTCTTCGCGGAGGAGCGCCTCGTCGATCCAGGCCTTGCCCGCGCGCGCCGACGGCTCCTTCGCGAGGAGCGCGACGACGGCGTCGGCGACGATCTCCGGCTTGCGCCAGTCGGCCGGGCCGCCGAGGCCGAAGTTCGTCGTGGCGAACGTCTCGATCGCCGTCGCGGGCCAGAGCGCGTGCGCCGTCACGTTGTGCTCGCGCACCTCGTCGGTGATGGCGCCGGCGATCATCGTCATGCCGAGCTTGGCGAGGGCGTGGACGCCGTGGCGGCCGAAGCTGTCGCCGGCGACGGGCGGCGACATCATCACGATGTGGCCCCACCGCTGCGCGATCATGTGCGGGAGGACGGCGCGCGAGAGGACGAACGCGGCGCGCGCGTTGACCCCGAGGATCTGGTCGAACTTCTTCACCGAGGTCTCGACCACGTCGGCCCGCCAGTGCGCGCCGGCGTTGTTGACGAGCGCGTCGACGCGGCCGAAGCGCGCGATCACGTCGTCGATCGCGGCCTCGCACGCGTCGTCGTCGTGCACGTCGAGCTTGAGGGCGAAGGCCACGCCGCCGCGCGCCTCGATCTCGCGGGCGACGTCGTGGATGGTGCCGGGCGCGCGGTGGCTGTCGGCGACGACCGTCCTCGCGGCGACGACGACGCGGGCGCCCTCGGCGGCGCAGGCGAGCGCGCAGGCGCGGCCGATCCCCCGGCTGGCCCCGGTGATGAACACGACGCGATTCTCGAGGCGCATGGATGGCGCTCATACCACGGCGCGGCGCGCGCTGTGGGCGCCAGCAGCCGGCGTGGTCCGGCGCGCGGGCCGGCGGATCGCGGGCCTTGCAATCTCGCGGCGGGCCCCGGAAATGAGGTAAACCAGCCGCCGCGATGGTCTCCGCCCCTGCCCCACCCCCAGAGCGACGCGCCGCGCTGGGCGTGCTCGCGCTGGTGACGGGAGCGAGCGCGATCGGCCTCGTGCTCGCGCTGAGCGGCGCCCCGACTCCGTCGGTCGCGCCCGTCGCCACGCCGTCCGCGACGCCCCTCGCGCCGCCGTCGACCTCGAGCTCGCCGCCGGCCGGCACGCGGGCGCGCGCGATCACTCCGGAGATCACCACGGCCGAGGACGACGACGTCGAGCTCGACGTGTTCTCGCTCCGCGTGGCCGAGACGCGCTTCGACGTGGTCGATCTCGGGATGGGTCGCGATCTCGCGGCGGCGCTCGCGCAGAAGTCCGCGTCGCTCGCGGTGAACGGTGGCTACTTCGCGCCGAGCACCGAGGCCGAGGGGCTGGTGATCGTCGCGGGCAAGACGCTGTCCCCCTTCGCGCCCGCGCTCGGCGGCGGCGTGGTCGTCGTCCGCGGCGGACGCGCCGAGCTCCTCGACGCGACGACGTTTACCCCGCAAAATGAAGCCGATTTTGCGATCCAGGCCCGCCCGCGGCTGGTGGTCGCGAGCGCCGTCAACCTCCACGGCGACGACGGCCGCGCCGCCGAGCGGACGGCGCTCTGCGTGCGCGACGGGGGCCGGCGCCTCGAGGTGATCATCGCCCACGGGAAGACGCCGAAGCCCGGCGGCCCGACGCTGACGCTGCTCGCCGAGATGCTCGTCTCGCGCGGCTGCGAGGGCGCGCTCAACCTCGACGGCGGCCCCTCGACCGGCGCGGCATGGCAGGGCGCGGACCGCGTCGAGGTGCGCCCGCCGCGCGCCGCGATCCGTCACGCGCTGACGTTTCGCCTCGATCCTTGAGGCCGTCCCTTCAGGGCAGCCAGGCTTCGGCCGCACACTCGCCGGCGACGCACAGCTCGAACGCCTCGAGCAGCTTGCGGCCCGCGAAACCCGACGGCGTGTCGTCGCAGGCGATGCAGTCCTTCTGCGTCGTGCAGGTCGAAACGCAGTCCTTGTAGGTCTGGCAATCGTTGCTGTCTTTGCAGGCCTGGCTCTGCGACTGGCACGTTCCCTTGCTCGCGGCCGACTTGCAAGCGTCGTAGTCCTGCGGGAAAAACGTGCACGGCGGGCTGCATTTCGCGGAGTTTGCGCAGTTGACGAGCGCGACGTGGTGGTCTTTGCCGTCGGGGTGATCGGACTGGCACTTCACCTGACACTGGCCCTCTTCGGCCATGGCGCCAATCATGCTCAGGTTGAAGCACACGGTCTCGAGGCAGGCCTGGATCGCCAGGCACTCGCCGTCGCACGCGGCCTCCTCGGCGCTGCAGGTCGCGTCGGCGCACTGACCGCAGGCGCTGACCATGCCCGTACCGGTCGACGTCGCGCTCGCGCTGACGCTGGCCGTGGCGCTCGCCGTCGATCCGCCGCCCCCGCCACCTCCCGCGCCCGCGTCGGGCAACGGCGGCGGGAGGATGGCGCCCCCGCCGCACGAGGCGAGGGGCACGGAGCAGAGCGCGGCGATCGCGAGGCCGAGGCCGAGCACGCCGGCGCGGGGGAGGGACAGGCGGGAAAGCATGCGGCCAAGGTTGCCACAACTCGCCACGAGACGAGCAATCAACCCGCGCGCAGGCGGTCGTCGCCGTCGCGCCGGGTCACCCCTTCGCGGTCGAGCTGCTCGAGGAGCACGATGGCCTGCTTGCGCCCGAGGCCGGAGATCGCCTTGAAATCAGCGATCGTCAGCCGGGGCGCGTCCGCGAGGTGCGCGAGGACGCGGAGGCGAAGATCGTCGAACGAGGCCCGCCAGAACCACAGCTCGCCGGTGTGCACGGCGAGGTTGTCGCGGGTGAGCTTGGCGAGGATCGCCTTCACTTCCCGGGGTGCGACGCGCGTCGCCTCCTTCACGGCGAACTCCGACACGCCCCGCAGGGCCGCGTCGCGGAGGAGGCGCGCCGCCGCGTCGAGGGCGTCGCCCGCTGCGCCGACGACCGGGGCGCCGCCGAAGCTCGCGAGCCGCGCCACGTCGCCGTCGATCTCGATCGCCTCTGTTTTGAGGCCCGGTGGCTTGCCCACGGCGACGCGGATCGCCTCCTCGGCGGCCTCGGCGCCCGAGGTCGCGGCGAGCTTCTGGCGGAGCGTCTCGAGAGGGATGCCGCGATCGAGCGGCGCCTTCTTGTGGTGCTCCGCGACGAGCCGCCGCGCCGTCGCGACGAGGTCCGTGAGGCGCGCGGCCGTGAGCCATCCGTGGCCCTTGATCGCGACGATCTCCCCCTTGTGCGAGAGGCTCTCCGCGATCTTGCGCAGGGCCTCGGCCGCGACGGGGAAGCGCGATCCGAGCGCGTCGCGCCCGAGCGGGCGGGGCGCGGCCTCGTCGACCAGGGCGCGCATCACCGACGCGGGATCGCCCGCCGACAGCGCGAGCAGCGCGGCGCGTCGCTTCTCGCGCGGCCGGCGCAGCGGCGGATCGGCGTCGAGGACGATCCCGCCGCCGATCACCGCGCCCGAGGGGCCGTCGATGTCCGAGCCGCGGAGGACGAAGCGATCGCCGCCGAGCACGACGATCGGCTCGCCGAGGCGCAGGCGCACGAAGCGGATCGTCTCGGCGACGGGCGGCGGCGCGAAGGCCTTCTTCGGCGCGCGCGGAGGGGTCGCAGGCGCGGGCGCGGGCGCGGGCTCGACCTCGACAGGCTCACCGAGCGGCGACACCCGCGCCGGGCTCCGCGCCGTGCCCACGTGGACCGAGGCCGCCATGCCGCGACGGATCACGGCGTTTCCTCGCAGCGCGACGTCGATCACGCGCGTGGCCTTGGCGCTAGCGTCGTCGGTGAGCACGTCGCCGCGATGCACGTCCTCGAGCGCGAGCCCGGCGAGGTTCACCGCGAGCCGCGTCGGCGCCTCGGCGATCGTCACGGCGCGATCGTGGACGTGAAGACCGCGCGCGGCCGTCGCGAGCGCGCCGGCGCTGCCCGCGAGGAACAGCGGCGCAGAGGCCGCAATTTTCCCTTCCACCAGCGTCCCAGTGACCACCGTGCCCGCGCCCTTCACGGAGAACACGCGGTCGACGCAGAGCCGCGCCCGCCCGCTCGGCCGAGGCGGCCCGAGCTTCAGCAGCGCGCGCCGCACGGCCTCGCGCACCGCCTCGATCCCCTCCCCCGTGCGCGCCGAGCAGGCCACCGCCTCGGCCTCGAAGCGGCCGGAAAGCAGCTCCATTGCCTCGTCGGCCGCGAGGCTCGCGAGCTCGGCGCCGACGCGATCGAGCTTGGTCACCGCCACCACGGCGCGCTTGATCCCGAGCAGCTCGCACGCGGCGACGTGCTCGCGCGTCTGCGGCATCACGCCCTCGTCGGCCGCGACGACCAGCAGCACGACCTCCATCCCGATGGCGCCGGCGATCATCGCGTGCACGAAGCGCCGGTGCCCGGGGACGTCGATCAGGCTCACCTCGAGGCCGTCGCCGAGGCTCCACGGCGCGAAGCCGAGCTCGATGGTGATCCCGCGTTTCTTCTCCTCGGGAAGGCGATCTGTGTCGACGCCGGTCAGGGCGCGGACGAGCGTCGTTTTACCGTGATCGACATGGCCGGCCGTGCCGAGGACGAAGCGCCGCACGGGCCGACGTTAGCACCGATGCGCGCGCGACCGGGGTTGTGCTCGGCGGCGCGCGCCGGTAGAAAGGCCGTGGAAGCGCGTGGTCGGCTGGTGCCACCCCCGGTCTTCAAAATCGGTGCGGGGCGGCTTCGCTGTCCTGGGCAGGTTCGATTCCTGTGCGTTTCCGCCAGTAACTCACGCGATCATGGGCACGTCTTGGTGAAGTCGCAGGCGTCGCCGCCCTTCGCCGTGGCGGTGATCATGTACGGCGTGCACGTCCCGACGGCGCCGGGCTTGCGGTAGACGCGGACGAAGTACGGCGACGAGTTGTCGTTGCAGTGCGTGACGTTCTCCGCCTCGCCGCAGGTCTGCTCGCCGGCCGCGGTGCCCAGCCCGTCGACGCACCAGTCGTACGACACGAGCGCGGTGCTGGGGCCGGTGGGCACGTCGGAGCACGCCGCCCCGCGGATCACGTCGATCAGGAACTCGGTGTTCGGGCTCGGCCCCGTGAAGTCGATGCTCACGTGGTACGAGTTGGTCGTCATCTCGTTGGTATCGACGGTGGTGAACGTCCAGAAGTCCACGTCGTTGTCGGCGGACAGCGTGCCTTGCATCAGCACCGATCCGCCGGCGTCGCTGACCATGCCGGCGTCCTTCGCCGTCGCGCAGCTCCCGTTGGGCTCGCCGACCTCGACGGGGCAGGTGCAGCCGCTCATCAGCGGTCCGGGCGGGTAGGCGGCCCAGCCCGCGTTGCAGGCGCCGAGCGCGCACGTGCCCGTGGTGCACACCCAGGCGGAGTTGGTCGGCGGCGGGCCGCTGCTGGAGCAGAGCGCGTCGCCGTCGCCCTCGTCGACCTGCGCGTTGCAGTTGTCGTCCTTGCCGTTGCAGGCCTCGGCCTTGGGCGTCGCCGCGGTGCAGCCGGCCCACTTGCCCGCCTTGCCGTCGCAGGTCTCCTTGCCGGCGCAGTCGCCGAAGGCGTTCTTGCTGTGGCAATCGTGGCTGACGCCGTCGCGCTGCTCGTTGCACGGGCACGAGAAGCCGCTGTTGGGCACGCACCACTTCGTCGGGGCCGAAGGCTTCGGCGTCCCCGCGTCTCCGGCGTCGTTGCCCGCGTCGCCGCCCGCGTCGGGCACGCCACCGTCCATCGAGCCGCCGCCGGACCCGCTCGCGCCGACGTACGTGTCGCCGTCCATGCAGGTGAAGCCGTTCGGACAGAGGCCGATCGTGGTGCAATCACGCGCGCAGAACGTGTCGCCGAGGGGCGCTTTGAAGCAGCGATCCGTGGGCATCCCGCAGTCGGCGATCGAGTTGCACTTGTTGCACTCCTGGCCGAGATCCGGGATGCAGATCGAGTCGCCGCTGATGATCGAGCAGTAGGTGCCCTTGGGGCAATCGGGCGGGCACGGGATCACGCAGTACTTCTTGCCGCCGACGTCGGTGCACGCGCCCGCGCTGCAGTCCGCGTCGCCGTTGCACGGGCTCCCCACCTCGCCGGTGATGACCGAGCCGCCGGTGCCGCTGGTGCTTCCGCCGCCGCTCCCGCCGTCGCTCGACGTCGTCGGGCTCGCGCCGCCGGTGCCGTTCGTGGCCGACGTTGTCTGGGTGTCGTTGCCGCGCGCGCACGCCGCAAAGAGCGTGGAAACGAGCCCCACGACGACGAATGCCCGCCCGGCCCAGCGACGATCGGTGCTCATGCGGATGAAGTCTCCAGGGGAGCCCGCTGCGGGCAAGACGGCGAGGGCGCGGGCAGAAAAAAAACGGCGAAGCCGCCCGCCCCGTGGCCGTGCTTCCAAGCCTAAAGGGTTTGCGCGCCGGACGTCAAACGCCTAAGCCAGATAGTCGAACGTGGATCACCGCTGCGCGCCGCATGAAATCGCCTGCAAGAGCGTCCTCGCGGCGGCCCTGGTCCTCCTCGCAGGTGGGTGCTCCGAGCAGCAAGGTGGGGCCCACGCCGCCGGAACGCCGCCGATCGCCGCCGTGACGCAGGTCGTCGAGATTGCCGCCGCGCCCGCCGCCACGGCGATCACGCCCGTCGCCGCGCCCACCGCAGCGCCGCGCGTCGAGGACGCGAAGGCCGCGGCAAAGGTGGGGGCGCGCATCTACGCCAGGGCGCGCTTCGCCTGGATCCAGTCCGAGCCGCGCTCTTCCAACGGGTGGCTCGGCTACCTCTCGCTCGGCGGCTCGGCGCCTCTCCGCGGCGGCAGCGTCGAGGCGGCGCGCGTCGCCGCCGGCACCGGCTGCAAGGCCTGGTACGCGATCGAGCCGCGCGGCTACGTGTGCGACGGCGACACGGCGTCGATCGATCCCGACGATCCCGTCGTGCGCGCGCTCGCGCTCGACGCGCCGAAGATCGATTCGCCCTGGCCCTACGAGTACGGCGAGTCGATGGGCGCCCCGCGCTACGTGCACCTCCCGACGGCGGCCGAGCAGCGATCGACCGAGTGGGATCTCGAGTCGCACCTCGCGCTGATGACGGCCGCGCGCGCCGGCGGGACCGTCGACAAGAGCCTGATCGGCGTCGATCTCGCGCCGGCCGGCGTCGCCGCGCCGACGCTGTTCGCGTTCACGCCGCTGGTGCGCGAGGCGCGCCCCTTCGTCGCGCCGGGCTCCACCGTCGCGTACACGCGGGCCTTCGACGAGGGCGGCCGCACGTTCCTCCTCGCGCACGACAAGGCGCTGATCCCCGGGGATCGCGTGCGCCCCTACCCGCGATCCACGTTCCACGGCGTCGAGATCGGCGGCGACGTCGCGCTGCCGATCGCCTTCTTTCGCCGCATGGATCGGCCGAAGTACAAGAAGGGCGACGACGGCGCGTTCGTGAAGACGGGCGAGAGCTGGCCGCGCCTCGCCTGGGTCGGGCTCACGGGCGCGCAGGAAACCTCGGGAAAACAAGTCTATCTCGCCACGAAGGAGCCGGGGGTGTTCGTCCTCGAGAGCGACGCCTCGGTCGCGCGGCAAGCCTCGCCTCCGCCGGGCCGCCCCGATCCCAGCTCGGGCACGGGGCGCCGCACCTGGCTCGACATCAGCGTGCTCGACGGCTGGCTCGTGGCCTACGAGGGCATGACGCCGGTGTTCGCGACGCTGATCGCCCCCGGCCGCGGCGGCGTGCCGTACGGCGATCGCGATCCGCTCGAGACCGCGTCGACGCCGACGGGCACGTTCCGCATCGACGGGAAATTCGTGACGGCGACGATGGTCTCCAGCACCAACGACATGATCGTCCACACCGAGGTGCAGTTCGTGCAGAACTTCCACGGCCCGCACGCGCTCCACGGCGCCTACTGGCACGACGCCTGGGGCGAGCAGAAGAGCGGCGGCTGCATCAACCTCGCGCCCATCGACGCCAAGCGCGTCTTCGAGTGGTCGGAGCCGAAGCTCCCCGAGGGCTGGCACGGCATCCGATCGGTGCCGGAGGCCGGCGCCGCGACCGTCGTCGCCGTTCACAAATAGCCTCGAAATCAAGCCTCGCCGAGGCGTCGGATCACGGTCGTGATCGCCGCCGTGAACGTGGCCTCCGGCGGGAGCAAGCTGACGACGAGGAAGCCCTCGTCGGGCAGATCGAAGAAGTAGCCGGGGTGCACGATGATCCCCTCGTCGCGCACGAAGAGCTGGACCCACGCGTCCTCGTCGCGCGTCCGCGGGATCTCCAGGATCGCGTACCAGCCGCCCTCGACCGGGAGCCGGCGCACCGACGCTTCGGCTCCGAGCGCGGCGAGCGCGGCGTCGAGCGCGACGAGGTTCCGCGCCGTGCGCGCGCGGATCGCGGCCTGGATCGGCCCGCGCGCGGCCAGGATCTCCGGCAGCGCGAGCTGCACCGGCGTCCCCACGGAGAGGTAGGTGTCGGCGATGACCTCGATCCGACGCATGGCCTCGAGCGCGACGTCATCGGGGCCGAGCACGCCGATCCACCCGAGCTTGAGCTGCGGCAGCGCCACCACCTTCGAGAGGCCGCTGAGCACGAACGTGAGCGCGCGGCGCGGGCCGACGAAGCTCGGCAAGCGATCGGCGGGGAGCCCCGCGAACGCGTAGTCGCCGAAGACCTCGTCCGCGATGATCGAAAGGCCGTGGCGGAGCGCGATCGCCTCGAGGGCCTCGGCCTCGTCGCGACGGACGAAGCTCCCCGTGGGGTTGTTGGGGTGCACCAGGAGAATGGCTCTGGTGTCCTCGTCGATCGCCGCTTCGAGCGCGTGCAGATCGATGCGGAAGCCCGCCTCGCGCATCAGCGGATAGGGCACGAGCTCGACGTCCTCGAGCTGCGCGAGGAAGGCGAAGAGCGGGTACGACGGCGCCGGCACGAGCACCTTGTCGCCGCGCTCGGTCAGCAGCTTGAACAGCCACCCGTAGGCCTCGCTCGTGCTCGCCGAGAGGGCGACTCGATCGATCGGTAAATCGAGCCCGCGCTCGGCGTAGTAACTGGCGACGGCGGCGCGGGCGGTGGGATGGCCGAGCGCGATCGGCGCGTAGGTCGCGCCGCGCGGATCGCCCAGCAGCGCGACGAGCGCGGCGGTGTCGGCGAGCCCGGCGCGCGTGGGGTTCGACTCGGTGAGATCGACGAGCGCGCGCCCCTCGCCCCTCGCCGCGCCGAGATCCCGCGCGAGATCGTTCTCGGTGAGATCCCACGCGGTACGCTCGGAGAAAAGCGGCTTCTTCATCGGGCCGCGGAGCCTAGTCGTTCACCTCGGCGCGAGCCAGAGCGGCTGCGTGAACGCCTTGCGTCCCGCCGCGTCGGTGACGCGCACGCGCAGGTAGCTCGCTTTGGTGCCCCGCGGATCGAAGCGCAGCGCCGCGCCGCGCGCGGTGGCGATCACCTGGCCGTCGGCGATCACCTCGATCAGCGCGGGGGCGTCTCCGGGGCGCACGTCGACAGCCACACCGTCGCGCGCGAGATCGACGCGATCGAGCCCGATCCCCGTCGATCCGTAGAAGTCGCCGGCGACGATCGCCGCGCGGATCGCCGCCTCGTTCTTCGCGGCGCGGACCATCACGAAGCCGCGATCCCCGACGTACGCCGTCTCGCCGCGGGCCCGCGTCGCGGCCGCGTCGCCGTAGTGGTGGGCGTCGTCGGTCGCGGTGCCGAGCACGTGCGCGCCCCGCAGCAAGGCCGCGTCCCAGAGCGCCTCGGTCGAGCCGTGGCGGGCGTCGCCCTCGTTGCCGGAGTCGATGGCGCGGTTGTCGATCTCGACGAGCGTGAGCCCGCGCGCGGCCAGCGCGAGCAGCACGTCGAGATCGGCGCCGTGCTGGAAATTCGGGTGGTTGAGCTGGGCGATCCCACCGAGCGCGATCGCCCGATCCACGGCGCGTCCGTAGAGCTCCGCGCGGGCGAGGCTCGGGGGTGGCTCGAGCGTGATCCTCCCCGGCGTCGAGCCCACGAAGAGCGCGTTGACGTGGAGCAAGCACGCGTCGCCCGGCTCGGGCTCGGGCTCGCAGCGGCGCAGGTTCTGGGTGAGCTCGACCCCGCGGAGAGCGAGCATTCCACCGGGCGCGCGGGTCTCGGTGACGCGGTTGTGATCGGTGAAGACCACGAAGTCGAACCCGTGCTCGGCGTACCACGTCGCCGCCTCCGCGGCGGGCGTGTCGCTGTCGCCCGAGCCGTCGGTGTGCGCGTGGAGCTGGCCTTTGAGGAACCGCGGCGCCGCGCCCGCCGCGACGCTCGCGGACGCGGTGGCGATCGCGGGCGAGATCGAGATCGAGATCGAGATCGAGGCGGGCCGCGCCGGCGTCGCGCGCGCGTCGCAGCCGACGACGCCGGCGAGCGCGAGCCCGAGCGGAAGAAAATGTGAGCCGTTCACGAGGGGATCACGCTATCTCGCGCGCAGGCTTCCGGCGAGCACCGACGAGGCGCATGCTGTGGTCTCGTCATGCGCCACGAACCCACGCTCGCTGTCGCCGTCGCCGCGCTCGTCGTGATCGGCGCGAGCTGCCACGGCGCGAGCAGCTCGACCACGGCGGGCGCGGGCGGCGCCCCGCTCACGAGCGCGAGCAGCGCGAGCGCCGGCGGCGCCGGCGGCGACGTCTCGTTCATCGACGCGGGCGACGTCGGCGGCGCGACGAACCTCGGCTGCAGCGACGCGGCGCCCGATCCGCCCGAGGACGCCGGGACCGGCTGCGAGGGCCTCGACGGCGGCGTCGCCTACCAGCACGACGTGGCGCCGATCTTCAACCTCGGCTGCAACGGCGAGCAGTGCCACGCGGTCCCGACGTGGAAGGGCATCGTCAACCAGCCCTCGCACGAGTGCTGCGATCGTGTCCTCGTGCTGCCGGGCGATCCTGCGCACAGCTACCTCGCCGACAAGATCCTCGGCGTGCACCTGTGCAGCGGCGAGCCAATGCCGCTCGCGCGCCCGCCGCTTTCGACGAGCGATACGACCACGATTCTTCGATGGATCTGCGAGGGCGCGCCGGACGACTGAGCTGCGGGCTCAGAGGTTCGGGCGGCGGTTCGGCAGCAGCGGGAAGAACGCGCGCGAGTCGACGCGGAGCCGCTCGCAGTCGGCGTCCATCGGCGCGGCCGGATCGCCGGTCGCGAAATTCACGCACCAGAACCCTTCGTCCCAGCGCTGCGAGACCACCGCGTGATCGTCGCGGAGCATGCCCCACACGTTGAGCGCGCAGGGGAAGATCGCGGTGCAGTTGGAGATCGGGATCGCCCGCGGCATCGGCGAATACGGCCGCAGCAAGCTCCTGCCGGCGAGCTCGTGGCGATACGGATCCATCGCGATCCCGTCGAGCACGCCGAGCGCGTCGAGCATCGTGGGGAGGAGATCGAGGTGCGTCGCGTAGCGGCCCTCCCAGCCGCGCAGGTTCGCGAGCTCGGCGCTCGTGAGGGCGCCGTTGCCGGTCGCGATCCACCCGGGGACATGGATCTGCTCGTCGTAGAGGCTCTGCCCGTGGTGGATGGCGCCGTGCTCGCCGAAGGCCTCGCCGTGATCGCTGGTGAAGACGATGAGCCAGGGCGCCTGCCCCTGGTGCGCGAGGAAGGCGCGGACCACGCGGGCCACGCTCCGGTCCTGCTCGTGGATCGCGTTGCGGTACGCGTTGCGCAGGCTCGGCATCTTCGACCAGGTCACGACGCGCTCCCACGGCTCGAACGGCGCGTTGGCCGGATCGACGAAATACGGAGCATGGGTGCCGGCAAAATGGACCATCGCGAACAGCGGCCCCGGCGCGGCGTGGAGCTCGCGCTCGACCCGCGCGGCGAGCAGGCGATCGACGCCCTGATCGATCACCGAGTCCTCGTCGTCGATCGGTCGGCCGATCAGATCGGGCAGCGTGAGGAACGAGTCGGTCGAGCTCCGGATGTCCTTGCGTTCGAAGAGCGACTCGAGCTGCGCCGACCAGTACGCGACGCGCGGCCCCGGCCCGGAGGAACGCGCCGATCGAGCGAAATCGAAGGCGTTCGGCGCCGCGGCGATGTCCGCGGCGGTACCCTCCTGCGTGCGCCCGGTGATCAGCGCCGAGATCGAGATGGCCGTGTAGCTGGCGATCGATCGGAGCTCTCGCAGCGGGACGCGATCGGGGAGCAAGCGATCGATCTCCGGCGAAACGAGGCAATCGGTCGAGGGCGCCGAGCAGTAATCGGCGGCGCGCACGCTCTCGGTGACGACGAAGAGCACGCTCGGCAGCTCGGCCCGCGACGACGGGAGGATCGGCACGTGGACCGACGTCGCGGCCGCGGCGCTCGCCGGTGTCCAGAGCACGCGCAGCGACGAGGCGAGGCGAACGTCGGGCGGTCCATCGTCGAGCGGCGCGCCGAACGCGAGCGCCAGGAGCAGCACGGCCGCCGCCGGGAGCCGGGGGATCCGCGCTCGCGTCGAGGCCCCGAGCAGGGCGTACTCGGCGGCTGCGAGCGCCGCCACGAAGGCGATCATGCTGGGCAGGAGGCGCGTCACCAGCGGGCGCACGTCGGTCCAGCAATGAGTCGCGCTAGCGAGGACCTGGCCGTCGATCGGCAGGTGGTAGTAGCGAAAGGCGACGAGCTGGATCGCCAGCGCCACGGACGCGAGCGTCGCCACCACGGCCCGCGCGCCCCTGCCCCCGCGAACGCCGGCGAGCAGCGCCCAGAACGCGAGGCTCGCCGCGGCGTCGAGCGCGACCCGGGGCGCCCCGACGCAGGCGCGGGGGCCGCGAAACACGAGATCGGCGATCACGAACTGCGCGGCGAAGGCGCCGAGCCCGAGCGCTCGCAGCGCGCGTTTCGACCTGGATTCTAGGGTTTCTCTCACGGCCCGAGCGCTCGGGCCGCACTCTAGCTCACCTCGTGCCGGACCGCGCGAGAGGCCGCGCGGCGGCGGCGAGCGCCAGCATGGACATGCCGCCGATGAGCAGGTGGACGCCGACGAGGAGCCCGATCACCCACACGGCGGCCCCGGGCCACTGCGTCCAGATCAGGACGCCGAGCGCCAGCGTGACGAAGCCGTCGAAGAGCAGGAACCCCCAGCTAGGGATGCCCCGGTGCTGCACGGCGCTGACGATCTTCACGACGCCCTCCGCGGTGAAGAACCCCGCGAGGACCAGGGTCAACGTCAGCGTGCCGGCGATCGGAAACGCCACGACGAGCACGCCGGCGACGACGTGAAACACGGCAGTGAGCACTTCCCACGGGAAGCCGCGCCAGGTCCGGCTGCGCGCGGCGTGCACGGCGTGCACGATGCCACTGATGATCAGGAGCCACCCGAGGAAGATGGTGCTCACCAGCGTCGCGGCGAACGGCACCGCGATCGCCAGGAAGCCGAGGAGCATCAATGCAGCTCCCAGCGCGATGAACCACCCTCGACTGCGACGGACGGAGTCGAGCCCTTCGAGTGCCGACACCGGGTCAACGACGACTGATTCGCTCATGCGTATAACGAGGGGCCAGCACCAGGCAACGTCAAGTCAGCTCGGCTTTCCGTGGCGCAGCGGCGCTTCGCCGAGATACCCACGTTCGTCCGGGGCGACAAAACGAGCAGCCCGCGGAAGGCGACCGGGCCGGCGCGGGGATGCGACGGGGACGTCGGGGCGCGTCTCGGCGGATCTCGAGGCCGCTGCCCTGACAGGCGGACGGGACGACGCGATGCGGTGGCGGCCTGAGCCGGCAGATTGCCCAGCTCGAAGAGGAGATTGGCGCCCAGCTCTTCGAGCCCTCGGGGCGAGGGGTTACGCTTTCCCCCGCGGGCCGGAGCTTCCTCGACGGGGCCCGCGCGACGCTGGCCCGCGCGGCGCTGGCGGTGGAGGACGCCCGCGCCACCGCGCAGGGCCGCACCGGGACGGTGGTCATTGGCTTCGAGGGGGGGCCTGGCCTACACCGGCTTGCTGCCCAGGATCGTCGGGATTTTCCGAGCGAAGCACCCCCGCGTCGACGTGCGCCTGCTGCCTTCGCCGAGCGACGATCAGGTCGCCGCGCTCCGCGATGGCACCATCGCGCTGGGGTACGGCTACCACGCGCCCGAGTCGAATCCGCTCATCCGTTCCCGGGTGCTCTTTCGCGATCGGATTGGCGTCGTGTTGTGGAAGGGCCATCGCCTGGCCTCCCGGCGCACGGTGCAGATCTCCGACCTGAAGAATGAGCGCTTCATCTGGTCCCCGCGCAAGGACAGCCCACGGCTTCACGATGACGTGGTCGCTGCGTTCCGAGCGCACGGCCACACACTGAGGTTCGCCCATGAGGAGGTCGATGGCGAGGCCCTCCTCACGCTCGCGGCGAGCGGTGACGGCGTCAGCTTCTTCGCGGAGAACACCGCGCCGCTCGTCCAGGTTGGAGCGGTGCTGAAGCGGGTGCGCGATCTCGGCGTATTGGCTCTGGGTCGCTCGGTGTGGCGAGTGGCGGATGAGTCCGATCCGCTCGTGCGCTCCCTGCTGGGGATCACCAACTCGGTTCATGCCTCCTGATCGCCCGGCGGGGGCGGCGCTCACGCCCGCTCCGGCTGATCAGCAAACCGGCGTCGTCCAGCAATCGCAGCTCTTTCAGCATGGCAACGGCGATCGTCATGTATCAAATGCATCCAGAAACCGCTCTCGTACTCCAGTTGCACTTCGCCGCCGG
>JANYGI010000095.1 GCA_025362495.1 Byssovorax sp.
CGCGCAGCCGCCGGGCGGCGCACAGCATCGGTGCTGGCAGAGGTGGTCGAGGTCGGAGGAGCGATCGTCGTCATGCCCCTCCAACAGCCTTATGCCGCTATGGATTCCCGAAGCAAGAAACAAACCAGGGGATCGGTCAGAGCCAGCGCAGGTGCCGCACGAGCCGACCATGCAGCCGACGCCGGCGAAGTCGCCGACGGCGAGCTTCTTCACGGAGGAGCCGACGCGCTCGACGTGGCCGACGATCTCGTGGCCAGGCACCATCGGGTAGGTCGAGCCTTTCCACTCGTCGCGGACCTGGTGAAGATCGGAGTGGCAGACTCCGCAGTAGTCGATGTGGATGAGGACGTCGGTGGGCCCGAGCTCTCGCCGCTCGAACGAATAGGGGCGGAGAGGTGCGCTGGCTTCGAACGCGGCATAGCCTTTGGTTGCGAGCATGTCCGGGCTCGTGCCATGCGAGCTACTCCGCGTCAACGCGCGCCGGCCGGAGGAGCGCTGTGTGAACGACGAGCGCCGCCGCCGCGAGCGCCCCCACGGTGAACGCCATCGGGCGGGCCGAGCGATCGTAAAGCGCGCTCACCGCCCAGCCGGCCGCGGCGCCGCCGGCCATCTGGAAGACGCCGAGGAGCGCGCTGGCGACGCCGGCCGCTCGGCCCATCGGCTGGAGCGCCGCCGCCGTGGCGTTGGGTGAGACGATGCCGAGCCCGACGAAGAAGAGCATCAACGGCGCGAGGAGGGTGATCAGCCCTCCCCCCACGAGGGCCGCGAGGGCGAGCGCCGCGCCGGCCGCGGCCGTGACGAACAGGCCAATCCGGAGGAGCCGAGCCGGGGTGTTGTCGCGGAGGAGCCTGCCATTCAGGGTCGCGCCGACGATCAGGCACGCTGCCGTCGCCCCGAAGAAGAGGCCATAACGCTCCGGCGCGACGCCGAAGACCTCGATGACGACGAAGGGCGAGCCCGAGATGTAGGCGAACTGAGCGCCGAAGACGAAGAAGATGATCAGCGCGTGAGCGAAGCTCTGTCGGTTCCCGAGGAAGAAGGCGAAGCTCTGCGCGATCTCGGCCGGCCCGCGCGCCTGGCGCTTTTCCGGAGGCAGCGACTCGCCGAGGAACACCGCCGTGAGCGCGAAGAAGACGACGCCGGTGATCGCCAGTGTCCAGAAGATCGCGTGCCAGGAGAAGCGCTGGAGGAGCTGCCCGCCGATCATCGGCGCCACGAGCGGGGCAATGGCGAGGACGACGATCAGCGACGAGAGCAGCGCCGCGGCCCGCTCCGCCGAGAAGTGATCGCGCACCACCGCGCGCCCGAGCACCGGCCCGACACAGGCCGTCGCGCCCTGCAGAAAGCGCCAGAGGATCAGAGCCTCGATGCTCTGGCTCAGCGCGCAGCCGACGCCGGTGATCGCGAAGCCGAGGAGCCCCAGGAGCAGCACCGGCCGGCGCCCGAAGCGATCCGACGCGGGCCCGACGACGAGCTGCCCGAGGGCGAACCCGAGGAGGAACAGGCTCAGCGTGAGCTGGGCCCGATCGGCCGGGATCTGAAGGGTTTTCGCGAGGAGGGGGAGCGCCGGGAGGCTCATGTCGATCGACAGAGCCGTCATCGCCGTGAGGCTGCCGAGCAGGAGAATGAAGAGCCGCGATCGCGGATCGAGGGCGAAGGATCGCACGTCGCGTCAGCCTCTCACGGGGCGCCTGGGCGATCTCACGCGCATGCATGAAATCGCCCGGGATCCGCGGCGATCAGGAGGTCACGTAGCGGCGCTGCGATCGGGGCGTGGGGCCGTTGCGGCGCGGGCCGCCGCCGGGCGGGGGCGCCGCCGCGGGGGCGCCTTCACCGGCAGGACGCGCCGGGCCGGGGCCGTTGGTGCGCGCCGGCGGGTTGGGCCGGCGCGAGCTGCCCTGGGTGTCGAAGCGCGGCCCGTTGTAGGGCTGGCCGGGGTTGGGCGTGCGCGGGGGCCGCCCCTCGTGGCGCTGCTGCGGCTGCTGCTGCGCAGGCGACGCCGCGGGGCGACGACCGCCGGTGCCGCGGAGCGGGTGGTCCTCGATCACCGCGATCCGCATGCGGATCAGGCGCTCGATCGAGGTGAGCATCGCCAGCTCTTCGCTGTCGCAGAACGAGAGCGCGATGCCGGACGCGCCGGCGCGGGCCGTGCGGCCGATGCGGTGAACGTAGCTCTCGGCGACGTCGGGGAGATCGAAGTTGATCACGTGGGTGACGCCGTCGATGTCGATGCCGCGCGCCGCGATGTCGGTCGCGACGAGCACCCGGGTGCTGCCGGCCTTGAAGCTCGCGAGGGCGCGCTCGCGGGCGTTCTGCGATTTGTTGCCGTGGATCGCCGCCGAGCCGATCCCGGCCTTTTCGAGGCGCTCGGAGATGCGGTTGGCGCCGTGCTTGGTGCGGCTGAAGACCAGGACGCGCTCTATCGCCGTGTCCTGGAGCACGTGCTCGAGCAGCGCGCCCTTGTCCGTCTTGGCGACGAAATACACGCTCTGCTCGACCTTTTCGGCCGTGGAGGCGATCGGCGTGACGGCGACGCGCGCCGGATCGTGGAGGATGCGCGAGCTGAGCTCGATGATGTCCGGCGGCATCGTCGCCGAGAAGAACAGCGTCTGGCGCGTCTGCGGGAGGAGCGCGATCACCCGGCGGACGTCGTGGATGAAGCCCATGTCGAGCATGCGATCGGCCTCGTCGAGGACGAAGATCTCCAGATCGCGGAACGAGATGCGCCGCTGCTGCGCGAGATCGAGGAGGCGCCCCGGCGTCGCGATGACGATCTCCGGGCCCTGGGCGATGGCCTTTTCCTGCGCGCCCTGGCCGACGCCGCCGAAGATGACGGTGTTGCGGAAGCGCAGGTGCTTGCCGTAGGTGGTGAAGCTCTCGCCGATCTGCGAGGCGAGCTCGCGGGTGGGCGTGAGGACGAGGACGCGGATCGGGCGCGCCACCGCGCCGGAGTTGGGCTTGGTCTCGAAGAGCCGCTGGAGGATCGGGAGCGCGAACGCCGCGGTCTTGCCCGTGCCCGTCTGGGCGCAGCCGAGGAGATCGCGCCCCGCGAGGACGTGGGGGATGGCCTGCTGCTGGATCGGGGTGGGGACGTCGTAACCCTCGGCGGCGACGGCGCGGACGAGGGGCTCGATGAGATTGAGATCGGTGAAAAGCATGGAAAACATTTCTTCCGGCACCGTCCGTGAAAGGACGATGCCGCTGGTTTCGGCGCCGCAGCGCCGGACAGGCGCGCCGAAGAGGGGAGCTCGCGGGCTGCTTCCGGCAGGAGGCCAGAGGCAGCACCCGGCGTGGAGCTCGGGATATCGTGGCGGTCGAGTGGGGGCTGGGTACTTCCGAGGAGGCCTCGGACCCCGCGGAGTGACCGCGTTGCTTCGAGGGTGAGGGCGTCGTGCCTGCGGGGGGAACGTGTCGCTGTCGGAAAATGCCGACGCGTGGAGCCCGCCGGGGCGCAAGGCTCGGGAACCCTAGTACGCGCGGGGCCAGACGTCGAGGCGCATGTGTGCGGATCCGTTCAGCGTCCCCGGATTGTGCGGCCTCGGCGCGAGGAATTCGCTCGGTCGGTCGGTCGGTCGAGCGACGGCGCGGCGCAGACGATCGGGCGAACCGGCGCGTCCTTGCCGCGAGCGCGGATCGCGCCGCGCTTGACACGTCCGTTGGTTGGCCTGTTTCCTCGGCCGATGCGATCCCCACTCCTG
Organism: Byssovorax sp.; assembly: GCA_025362495.1. Classification (GTDB taxonomy): domain Bacteria; phylum Myxococcota_A; class Polyangia; order Polyangiales; family Polyangiaceae; genus JANYGI01. The sequence goes on from JANYGI010000095.1 coordinate 3,699, forward strand.
CTCGCTCCGGCGCTCCTCGCCGCCCTCACGCTGTCGACGCTCGCGCCGCGCGCCCGCGCCGACGTCGCCCCGCCGTTCAACGACGGCTACGTCGAGGCCTGCACGGTCGACAAGCAGGCCGCCGCCGGGCGAGAGTGCCTGTCGTGCAGCGCGTACCACGGCAACGTGGACCACTGCTCGGAGTCGCTCGCGAGCTACGGATTCGACCGGGCCTGCCGCACGCGCGGGGCCTCGGTCTGGGCCGAGGTGTGGTGTCGGGCGTCGGGTCCGCAGGCCCGGAGCGTACCGAAAGACGTGCTCGGGCAGCTCGACAATGCCTCTGCGCACCCGCCCGCGCCGGCCGCGCCGACTGGCACGCTCCCGTTCGCGTCCGCGCCTCTTTTGGTCGTCGCGCCGCCGGCCGCGCCCGCCGCGTCGGCGCCCGTCGGCCCGCCGCCCGTGCCCCCGAAGGACGGTTGTGACGTCACGCCGGGGGCCGAGACGGCGATCTGGGCGCCGCTCCTCGCCCTCGGCGCCCTGGCGATCGGGTGGAGCCGGCGCCGCGCGCGACGCTGACTCTCACCCTCGGCGCTCACCTCACCAGCCGCAGGTCTGGCCCTTGTTCTGCTCGGCCAGCCACTTGCGCAGCGGGGCGAAGTACTCGAGCAGCGCGCTCGCGTCGCCGCGGTCCTCGCCGCTGATGGCCTTCATGGCCTCGGGCCAGGGCTTGCTCGCGCCCATCGCCAGCATGGCCTTGAGCTTGGCGCCCGCGGCCTTGCTGCCGTAAATGGAGCAGGTGTGGAGCGGGCCAGTCTGCCCGGCCGCCTTGCAGAGCGCGCGGTGGAACTGGAACTGGTAGATCCGCGCCAGGAAGTAGCGCACGTAGGGCGTGTTGCCGGGGACGTGGTACTTCGCGCCGGGATCGAAATCAGCCTCGGTGCGCGGCACCGGCGCCGAGACGCCCTGGTACTTGGTGCGGAGCGCCCACCAGGCCTTGTTGTAGTCGGCGGGCGCCGTCTTGCCCGAGAACACGTCCCAGCGCCACTGATCGATGAGCTTGCCGAAGGGCAGGAAAGCCACCTTGTCGAGCGCCATCTTGAGGAGGAAATTCAGCTCCCCCTTCTCGTTCTCGGGCACCTTGTCGAGGAGGCCAATGCTCTTCAGGTACGCCGGCGTCACGCTGAGGGCGAGCGTGTCGCCGATACCCTCGTGGAAGCCGTCGTTGGCGCCCTGCTGGAAGAGCATCGGGAGCTTGAAGTAGTTCTGGTAGTAGTAGTCGTGGCCGAGCTCGTGGTGGATGGTGATCAAGTCCTCTTCCTTGGGCTCGATGCACATCTTGATCCGGAGATCGTCGGAGAACGTCACGTCCCAGGCGCTGGCGTGACAGACCACGTCGCGATCGGCGGGCTTCTTGAAGAGCGAGCGCTCCCAGAAGGTGTCGGGCAACTTGTCCATGCCGAGCGAGGTGAAGAAGCTCTCGCCGATGCGGACCATGGCCTTCTCGTCGAGCTTCTTCTTCTGGAGATTCTTGGTCACATCGAGCGACCCCTGGCCCTTGTAGGGCTCGACCAGATCGTAGATGTTGTTCCACTCCTGGGCCCACATGTTGCCGAGCAGATGGGCCGGGATCGGGGCCTTGTCGGCGATCTTGTCCTTGCCGTACTTCGCCTGGAGGCGGCTGCGAACGTAGCAGTGGAGCTCGTCGTAAAGGGGCTTCACCTCCTGCCACAGACGCTCGGTGTCGGCCTCGAACTCGGCGGCCGTCATGTCGTAGCCGCTGCGCCAGAGAGCGCCCATGTCGGCGAACCCGATCTCTTTTGCGCCCTTGTTGCCGAGCTCGACGTAGCGCTGGTATTTGGCCTTGATCGGCGGGGCGATGGCGTGCCAGCCCGTCCACGCGTCGAGGAGCTCGTCGTATTTGCGGCTCTTCGACATGATGTTGGAGAGATCGCCGAGCGTCAGGCACTTCTTCTTCGGATCGTTCTCGAGGCGCTTCGGGCAGTATTTGCCCTTGCCGTACGCGCCCGTCATCCAGGCGCTGATGTCGGCGAGCTCGGCCCGCTCCTTCGGATCGCTCGGCGCGGGGAGCGACGTCCCGAGCTTGAGCAAGAGCATCTGCCGCGAGAGATCGTCCGGGAGCTTCAGGGCGTTGAAGCGCGCCGACGCCTTGATCGTCCGCGTCAGGTACTCCATGCTGGCCTCCTGGCCAGAGGCCGAGAGGGCTTCGGTGTCGTCGGTGATGAAGTTCTGACTGACCCAGTCGGCTCGCGACGACGCCACCCACAGGCGACGAAGATCGGTGTCGACGGTGGCGAAGAAGGCGCGCGCCTCGTCGACCGTGGCCGCCGGATCGGCAGGCAGCTCCGGCTTGCCGGGCGTGGCCGGGGCCGCCGCCTCGACCTTCGGGCACGGGATCGGCGCCGCTTGCTCTGCGGCGCACGAGGCGGTGCCGGCCGTGGCGAGCGCCAGCGCGGCGATCGCGAGGGCGGTGGTGTTCTGGATCGCGGGCGCGGATCCCTTGCGGATCGAGCGGAGTAAACGTCGCATGGCGGCTGCTCCAAGCTGAGGGAGCGCCCCTTCTACACGCCAAGCCTCGCGGCGAGAAGCCTTCCCTGGCCGCGGCGGACCGGCGAGCGATCGGCGTCAGCGCGGGCGTCGCCGCGGGATCATGGCGGCGACGGCGCGCCAGCGTCGAGGTCGCGCAGGAGCAAGATCCGATCGTCCATGTACTCGATGGGTTCCGGGGCGTCGTCGGCGCCGGAGCAGGCGTCGTAACAGGCCTCCTCGCAGAACGGGAAGCAGGTCGCCACGCAGTTTGGATCCTTGGAGTCCTGGCAGGCCACCAGGCATCGATGGCGGCAGAGCACAGCGCAGCTGTCCGCGCACGCCCAGTCGACGATCGGGCCGGGGAGGCCCCGCAGCGGATCTCCCTGGCTCTCGCTCGCGCTGCCCTGACAGCCGCCTCCCTCGCCCGCCGTGAGGCAGGCCCCGTCCGCGCGGGCGGCGCGCCCGAGCACCAGCAAGGCCACGAGCGCCGTGAAGATGATCACCACCAGATCCCGTATTTTCATCCGACTGGTTCCCCTTGGCCTCGTCCGATGACGGGCGAGCGGGTCTGTTTCGCCGTCGCTTCCAGGCCGGCGCAAACGCGCCTGGATGGCAGCCCGAGCGAGCCAGTCGTCCGGCCGTCGCCTCGTGAGATCAGGCTACGTCTCGACCGGATTACGCGGGCGCCGTCGCCGCGATCACTTCTTCGTGCCGCCGAAGGAGCCGAGGCTGGACGGCATGGGCATCGAGGGCATCTGGAGCGAGGCGCACAGCGGATCTCCCGGGGGGCAGCCGCCGGCCTGGATCTGCTCTTTCTTCTCGATCACGCTGCAGCGGACCTTGGCCTTCTTGGTCTCGGACTCGGCGTTGTGGAGGAGGCGTTCGAACTCTTCCTGTTGCCGGCGGGCGAGATCGCCGGCGCGCTGGCGCTCGGCGCTGCTCTTGTCGGCCTCGCGCTGCGCGACCTCGGCGCGGCCCTGGGCGAGCTCGGCGCGGATCTCGTTGTCGCGCGCCATCGCCCCCGCGACCTCGGCGTCGTGCTTGGAGCGCTCGGCGCGCGACTGCGCGTCGGAGACCGTCTTGCCCCAGCCGGCGAGGCCGATGAGCAGGCCCGAGAGCGCGGCGGCGATGACGGCGGCGCCGCGGAGGCGATCGCGACGGAGCCGAGAGCGCTGCGCGGCGAGCCACTCGCGGACGAGCTGGGCGCCCTCGGCGTCGAGGCCGCCTTCCGCGAGGACGATGCCCGCGAGCGCGGCCTCGGAGTCGCCGGGTAGACGCGTCGCGGGGCGGCCGAGATCGAGCCAGGTGCGCGCGCCTTCGCGGAGCGCGGCGGCGATGCGGCGGCTGGCCTGCGCGTCGGCGAGCCACCCCGCGAGGCGATCCCACGCGGTGAAGAGGAATTCGTGCACGACCTCGATCGCGCCGCCGTTCTCGACGAGCAGGCCCTTGTCGATGAAGGCGGCGATCGCGCGATCGAAGGCGACGCCGCTGCGGGCGCTGGCGCGGAGCTCGTCGCGGGGCAGGCTGCGGCGGGTGCGGCCGTCGGTCGAGAGCTCGAGCAGCGCGGCGTGGGCCTCGTGCTGCGCGGCCTCGTCGAGGTCGGCGAAGACCCCGTCGGCGAGGTCGGCGAAGATGGCGCGGACGCCGCCGAGGCGCGCCCAGTCCGCGGCGCGGAGGGTGCGATCGTCCCTCGTCTTCCACCACGCGGCCAGGGCCAGCGCCACGAGCGGGAGGCGCCCTTCTCCCGCGCGCAGCTCGCGCTCGACGTCGCTCGCGACCTCGCTCAGGCCCTCGATCTTCACGCCCGCGACCCGCGCCGGCTCGGCCACGATCGCCCGCGAGGCGGCCATCGTTGGAGCTCCAACGAATCGCAGCGCGTCGCGGAGGCGCTCGCCCAGCGGCTCGATCGCCAGGAGGCCGGTGGTGAAGTCCTCGCGCAGCGTGCCGACGACGCGGATCGGGGCCTCGCGAGGCAGCGCCGAGGCTTCGGCGAGGAAGCGGATGAAGCGGCCGCGCTTCTTCGGATCGGCCTGCGTCACCAGCTCTTCCAGCTGATCGAAGACCAAGGCCACGCCCAGCTCGTGCTCGGCGCAGAACGCGGCCACCGCGGCCGCGTCGTCGAGCGGCGCGACGATCGCCTCGGAATCACGGGGGATCAGCGCCGCGATCTCCGCCAGCACGCGATCGATCACCGCGTCGGGATCGGCGCCCGGGCGGGCCACGACGCAGCGCCAGTCGGGCCCGCGAGCCGCGTCGCGCCGCGCGAGCTGGGGCACGAGGCCGGCCATCGCCAGCGACGATTTGCCCGAGCCGCTCACGCCTTGCAGCACCAGGGCCGTCTCGGTCTCGAGCTCGCGAGCCAGCCGCGCCGTGTCCTCGTCGCGGCCGAAGAGCATGCCCTCGGAGGCCGGTCCGAACGCACCGAGGCCGAGGTACGGCGGATCGGGGACGCCGAACGGACGCTCCCACGCCGCGTCGATCAGGGCTTTGAGCCCGCCGGTCTCGACCTGGCGCGCGCCGGGATCGAGCGCGAGCAGCCGCCGGCAGAGCGTCGCGACGCCGTGAGGCAGCCCGGCCTCGTCGAGATCGCGGAGGCGCCCCGCCGACGTCGCGAGGCGGACCTCGGCCCACCACGCTTGACGATCGGTGTTCGCCGCGGCCTTCGCGGGCGCCGCGGGCACGTCTTGCGGGAGCAGCCCGGTCGCGAGGTGGACGATGCACGCCGCGAGCGCGTAGGCGTCGGCCGCGGGCGTCGCGGGGCGCTCTTCGATCACCTCGGGGGCCATGAATCCAGGCGTTCCGACGACGCGCGCGCGAGCCCCGGAGCTGCCTCCGCGCGAGGGCGGCGGGGGCACGCTCGCGCGCGGCGGTCGCTCGGCGAGGAACTCGGCCGTGCCCATCACGCCGTCGTCGCCGGGGAGCATCACGCCGTGCTCGCCGCCGAGCGCGCCGGCGCGCCGCGCGATGCCGAAGTCGAGCATCTTGATCCCGCCGTCGCGGGTGAGAAAGAGGTTGGAAGGCTTCAGATCGAGGTGAACCACGGAGCGCGCGTGGATGAGATCCAGCGCCGCGGCGACGTCGCGCGCCCAGGCGAGCACGCGGCGCCAGGGGATCCTCCCGCGCCGCGCCAGCACCGCGCCGAGCGTCTCGCCGCTGAGCAGCTCCATCGCCACGAAGGGCACGGGCACGCTCACGCCCTCGTGCTCCACCGCGAGCAGACCCGCCGCGAGGATCGTCACGAGCGACGGATGCGCGAACGACGCGAGGAGCTTGGCCTCTTCGGCCCACGCGCCGAGATCACTCTCGGGCGAGAGGATCTTCAGCGCGACCTCGCGGATGGCCGCGCCGTTCGGCAGCAGCTCCTCCGCGCGGAACACCTCGCCAAAGCCGCCGCGCCCGATGGCGGCGACCAGGCGAAAGCGACCGTCGAGCACGAGGCCGGGGCGCAGCGCGGCGAGGAGGCTGCTGGCGGCGCTGATCGGCGCGTCCAGACCCTCTGCAGCCTCGCCTGGATCGCGCGCCGGGCCCATGTTCAAGCGGCTCGGCGCGTCCTCCGTCGCAGCGTCACCACCGCGCCCAGCGCCAGCGCCGCGAGCGCCGCACCGCCGCCCGGGGTCTCGGCATCACCGGCGACGACGCAGCCGCAGCCGCCCTGCTTCGGAGCGACCGGCGGGGGCGCGGGCGCCTCGTCGGGCTTCGGCTCGGCGTTCTCGAGGGGCGTCTCGTTCTCCTTCGGCGCGTCCTTGTCGGCGTCCTTCTTCGCGTCCTTGTCCTTGTCGCCCTCGTCCTTCGGCGGGCCCTTCTTGCCCGCCTTGTCGCCGGCGAAGGTCATCGCGCGGCGATCGACGACGACATTGTCGCCCTTGAGCACCAGCTTCAGCGTCTGGCCGAGCTGCACGCCGTCGTCCTCGCGCTTGATCTTGAGATCGTACTCGCCGGCCTCGAAGCCGTGATCGCGGCGGATGACGAAGTCGAACTTCGTGATTTTGAAGACCTTGCCCGAGGCATCGGCGAACCCGACGTCGAGGCCCTCGTTGATCGGCTGCTGGTTCTGCAGCGGGATTTTCAGCAGCACCGGTTTTTCCGGCGACTTGTCGGTGAGCGAGAGATCCCAGTGCACCGTCGGCGTGAACACGACGAGCATCGGGATGTGCGGCAGGCGCGGGATGCTGCCGTAGTCGATGGTCATGACCAGCTTCCACTTGCCGTCGGCTTCCACCGGCTCGCGGGTGGAGAGCGTGACCGAGCCGGTGGCGTGGGCGACGCGGGGCACGAGGAAGAGGCCGAGGAGGGCGAGCGTGAGAGCCAGGAGTCTGCGAGTCATGGTGGGGATACGCTATCACCACCGAGGCGGAGAGCGGGAGGGGGACCTGCGCGACAAAGCGCGCGCTGCCCCCGCCGGGGCGTCGCTCACGGGAACCAGAGCAGCTTCTCGGTCACGGGCTTGAAGCAGGCCTCGCGCGGCTCGTCCTCGTTGGCGGCGCAGCTCTTCGAGGCCAGGCACTCCGAGACCTGGTGCAGCGCGGCCCCGTTGAAGCGCGTCGAGATCAGCACGCGCGTCGCGGCCTCGAGCTTGTCGATCGCGGCGGTGCACTCCGGGATCGCCACCTTCTCGCAGCGCTCCATCCGCACGCAGCGGGCCTCGAGCGCCTCGCGCCCGGCGCTGGTGTCCGACGGCATGCTCACCGTCACTTCGTCGGTGCAGTCGGCGAGGATCTGGGTGTTGTCGGGCGCGGTGTCGCCGGCCGCCTCGCGCCGCGCGACGTAGCACTTCGTGAGGCCGCGGAGGAACGCCGCCGACGCCGTCGGGTACGCGCTCTTGCAGGCGCTCATGTGCTCCCACTTGTCCCCGGCGCCGTTGACCTTGCCGAGCGCCTTGCACCACGCGGCCTGCGCGGCGGTGACGTCGCTGCTGTCGGGGTAGCCGGCGCCGCCGCCGCCACACGCGGCGAGCAGGCCGCCGAGAGAGAGAACAGCGAGGCCTACGGCACGGTGAAAGCGACGAGTTTCGCGCATGGGAGCGAGCTTATATCACGCGCGCTCCCGCCCGGGCGCAAAGCGCGCGCTACCGGTCCTCGAGAGGCTCGTGCGACCATCGCTCCATGCACGCTGCCCTCTCGTACGCGCACGGCACCAGCGCGACTCCGCTCCTCGGCGAGACGATCGGCGCGAACCTCCGCCGCACCGTCGCGGCCCACGGCGCGCGCGAGGCCCTCGTCGTCCGCGCGCAGGGCTACCGCGCCACGTACGACGAGCTGTGGAAGGCGACCTCGGACGTGGCGCGTGGCCTGCTCGCGTTCGGGGTCCAGAAGGGCGATCGCGTCGGCATCTGGGCGCCGAACCGCTTCGAGTGGGTCCACGTGCAGTACGCCGCCGCGAGGATCGGCGCGGTGCTCGTGAACATCAACCCGGCCTACAAAACAGCCGAGCTCGAGCACGCGCTCCGCCAGTCGAGCGTGAGCGTGCTCCTCCTCGCAGCGGCCTTCCGCGCCTCGGACTACCGCGGCATGCTCGCCGAGGTCCGCCCGCGGCTCGCCGATCTCCGCCTCGCGCTGGTGCTCGAAGACGACTGGCAGATGCTCCTCGACGCGGGCGCTCACGTCGCCGAGAGCGTCCTCGCCGATCGCGAGGCCGAGCTCCAGTTCGACGATCCCATCAACATTCAATACACCTCGGGCACGACCGGGTTTCCCAAGGGCGCCACGCTGACTCACCACAACGTGCTCAACAACGGGTACTTCGTCGGCGAGGCGCTGGGCTACACCGAGGCCGACAGAGTGTGTATCCCGGTGCCGTTCTATCACTGCTTCGGCATGGTCATGGGCAACCTCGCCTGCACCTCGCACGGCGCGGCGATGGTCATCCCGGGCGAGGCCTACGAGCCCTTGCTGGTGCTGGAAACGGTCGCCAGCGAGCGCTGCACGTCGCTCTACGGCGTCCCGACGATGTTCATCGGCGAGCTCGATCACCCCCGCTTCGCCGAGCTCGATCTCGCCTCGCTCCGCACCGGGATCATGGCTGGATCACCCTGCCCGGTGGAGGTGATGAAGAGCGTCGTCTCGCGCATGCACATGCCCGGAGTGACCATCTGCTACGGCATGACCGAGACCTCGCCGGTCTCGACGCAGACGGCCATGAACGATCCGCTCGACAAGCGCGTCGGCACCGTCGGCCGCGTTCATCCGCACGTCGAGGTGAAGATCGTCGATCCCGTCACCGGGGCAGTCGTCCCGCGGCACAGCTCGGGCGAGCTCTGCACCCGCGGCTACAGCGTGATGCTCGGCTACTGGAACGACGAGGCGGCCACCCGCGCGGCCATCGATCCTTCGGGCTGGATGCACACCGGCGATCTGGCCACGATGGATGGCGAGGGCTACGTCAACATCGTCGGGCGGATCAAGGACATGATCATCCGCGGCGGCGAGAACGTGTACCCGCGCGAGGTCGAAGAGTTCCTCCATGGCCACCCGGGCGTGAGCGAAGCGCAGGTGATCGGCGTCCCGAGCGTCAAGTACGGTGAAGAGGTGATGGCCTGGGTGCGGATCCGCCCCGGCGCCGAGCTGACGGAGGAAGCGCTCCGGGCCTTCTGTACGGGCAAGATCGCCACCTTCAAGATCCCTCGTTACTGGAAGGTCGTGGAAGAATTCCCGATGACGGTGACTGGCAAGGTGCAAAAATTCCGGATGCGCGAGGTGGCCATTCTCGAGCTCGGCCTCGTGGCGGCGAAGACGGCCTGAGTCATGGGCAGAAGAGAATTGACGGCCGGCAAGCTCGCCTTCGCGTGAGACCCTCACCCTCCCCGGCCCATAGCTGTTAGCCACTTTTTGAACTCGATATGATACCGCGCGGCGGACTCATTCGTCGCCTGAAGTGCTCGACCTGCGTTGGTCCGTTTCGATTGGTTTTACGAACGATCGCGTCGTAGCTTGCGATCTGACGCGCAAT
>JANYGI010000102.1 GCA_025362495.1 Byssovorax sp.
GAAGAAGGTGGTGATCGACTTCGACGCCAAGGTCGCCGAGTTCGTGCGCACGCGGAAGGTCCACCCGTCGCAGGAGCTGGTGGTGCTGCCGAAGGGCGGCGTGCGGATGACGATCATGATCGGCGATCTGACCGAGCTCGCGACCTGGGTGCTCGGCTTCGGCGAGACCGCCAAGGTGATCGAGCCGCCGGACCTCGTCGATCGCGTCACGCGCGAGCTGGAAGGCGCGCTCGCGCTCTACGGCAAGCGCCCGTTGCGCCCGACGAAGGTCGCTGCCGCCGAGGAATGATCGATGACTCCCGAGGCCTTCCGCCACGGCGCAGACGGCCCACGACGATCCGGGCGACGCACTCACGCCCCTACGCTGTTTTGCGTATTGAGTGATCGGGGGGGTGGCCTCGTAGTTTGGGTCACCCACTCATGCGATTGTCTCGAGTCATCATCAGGCGCTTCAAATCGATCGACGAGCTGGAGATCCAGATCCCGGAGAAGGACGACAGCCGGCAAGGCTCCGCCGACTTCGTCTCCATCGTTGGCGAAAACAACGTTGGCAAGTCGACGATCATGGGAGCCATCCGTCTGGCATGCCCTGGTAGCACCAAGCCGACGCTGGATCACTTCCCGAACCGCCGACTGGATCACGGTCCGATCGAGGTCGAGTTGGAGTTCAATCGCCTCACTGAAGCCGACAAGAAAGAGCACGCGATTCGCGCTCACGTCTTCGTGGAAGATGGTCTGGAGAAGTATCGCATCAAGAAGGTGTGGGAGACGGCCGCAGCCCCGAAACACTTTGCCTACACTCAGAACAATGCGCAGGACCAATTTCGCGATTCTCCCGGCGGACTGACGAAGCAAGCGCTTGAAAAGCTCGGTGACGCTGGGAAAGAAGTTATCAAGGCCGCCGAGAGCGAGGAGGCGAAGGGAACGAGAATCACCAAGGACGCGCTGCTTCAGGCTGCTATCAGGATCAAGTCCTCACTGATCGAGAGGGTCGATCTGGACCCTTGGTCCCCGAACCCTGGGGGGAATGCTTCGAACCTCGACACCGTGCTCCCGAAAGTGATCTACGTTGCCGCGCTTCGCGAGACGGGAGACGTGACAGATGTGGGCAAGGCTCAATCTCCTGTTCGGAAGATCGTCGAGGCGCTCTTCGAGCAGCAGCTCTCGAAGCATGAGAAGGTCATCGTCTTCAGACGAGCTGCGGAAGAGCTCGGGCAGCTGTTCGACGTGGAGGGTAAACACAAGATCGTGGCTCACGTCGAGTCGAGGATCACTTCGAGGCTCAAGGAGCTGATCAATATCAGTGCTGAGCTGCAATTTGAGGCTCCGGACGTCACGTCGGACCTCGCAAGTCAGACCGAGCTCTGGATTCGTCACGATGGCGTATTGACGAAACCCGAGCAGCAGGGGCATGGTGCGCAAAGGTCCATCGTGCTCGCTCTTCTTCAGCTGTATGCTGAGCAGTTGCTGAAGGGTGATGTGGTCGAGCGGTCCAGGACCCTGTTTCTCGTCGAAGAGCCCGAGATATACATGCATCCAGGCATGTGTCGGCGTATGCGAGATGCCCTGCTGAAGATTGCGCAAAGCGGAGTCGGGCAAGTTGTGTGCACGACGCACTCCCCGGTATTCCTCGATCTGGCTGATCGTCACGATGGCATCGTCATTGTGCGGAGAAGTGGCGGGGCGCCGTTCAGAACACAACGTGTCGACGACGTCTTCAAGCAAGATGAAGAAGATCGTGAGCAACGAGCTCGGCTCCGTATGCTCTTGAGCTTCGACTCCGCAGCGAACGAGGTCTTCTTCGCGGACAGTGTATGCTTGGTCGAAGGGGATTGCGAGGTCGCGGCGATCGAGGCGACTGCCCGGAAGCTTCACGAGCTCAAGAAAATCGATTTGCCGGCATATCTCGTCGCGCGCAGATCTGTGGCCGTCGTCAATTGCAGGGGGAAGTGGACGATTCCCGCCTTCCAGACTGTTCTCAAGGCCTTCGGCATCCGATACCGCGTGGTTCACGATGAAGACACGTCTGACGGGCCGCGTCGCGCCAACGACCAGATCGCGGGACTTTTGTCCGCCGACGACCAGCGACGAGTCCATGTCCCCGACTTCGAGCGGCACGTGTTCGATGAGCGCTGGACTCGCGACAAACCGTGGAAAGCCACGATCAAGATCCGGGATGCAAAGGACGTCGATCCTCGACTGGTCGAGTTCTTCGAGTTTGTGCTCGGAAAAAAGATTGAACAGCTATGCCAGTCGGAGGACGACGCAAGAGCGGCTCAATCTCTTCCTCCGCCCGCGTCGCTGATTCCAAGACGGGACGGCCGAGCTGAGCTCAGGAAGCTCGATATCTCCAAAGAGGAGATCCAGAGGGCTCAAAAGCTGGAGCAAGTTTTCAGGATCGCCGCCGGACCGAGCTTCACGCCCGACGTCACCGATGGCGTCCAAGCGTATCGGGTCGCGAGTTCACACCTCAGCATCTTCGCTCGAATCAAGGGAGATTCGATGGCGGATACGCTCCTCGATGGCGATGTTGTCGCTCTGGAGAGGCTTGATAACGTTTACCTGGAGCCGGTGACCGATGAAGCTGCCAAGCGGCCCAAAAATTCATTCTGTGATCGCATCGAGCACATGGGAATCTATGTTCTGGCGATCAACGATGACATCGATCAACGGGCATATACCACGAAGCGTGTGCGAGTGCAGGAGTTCATCGGCGGCGGCTGGATTTGTCAAATCTATGCCGACAATCCAGACGCTGGATGGGGCGAACGTGGCCTGAAGGAGATTCGTCGGAGTGATCGGGTACACTTTGCCGCAAAAGTCGTCGGTCTCGTCAATCAGAACAATGATGCTGAGCCTGCCGAGCCAGAGATCGTGCCGATCGCAGACACTTGACGGTCTTTCCATTTCAGCGACGGCACATGCCCATATCTTCCCTCGTCGACTGCGCCTTCTGCGGCGCCCTCTGATCCCCCATCCCGCCCGCCTCCGCGCCCCCCGGCCCTCTCGGGTGCAATAAATCACCCGGATCCGCCCCCGAAGTTACTCCAGAGTGTAGTCGATCATGCATTCGCGAGTGTGAATCGCCTAAAAAGTGTAACTGATCACACAAATCCTAGCGCGCCGGAGCTCCCGAGCCTCCGACGGTCAATCTCCACGGCATCAGAAGAGCTCGCGCTGCCCGAGCGGCACGGCTTCGATCTTGCTGTGACTGGTCCCGGTCGGTAGGGTTCGACGAGCAAGCAGGTCCAAGCCTACGTCAACGCCCCGATCTGCTCTTGCTGGAATTGCTCCGTTCCAGCCGCGAAACCCATGGGTGATCTCGAAGTACTTCTCGCGCAGCTCGAAGCTCATCGGGAGAAATTGTCTACCCCTGAGGGCGGATGGCCGCTCACGGCGTTCAGCGAGGCTCTGGAGGGGCTCCCGTTGTTCCATCGTCTCGGCGAGCCGCTGCGGGATCCGCGACCGCACTCGCACAGTCCGAAATCAAGCTCGAGGTCGCGAAGGCGAAGTCGGGGCGCGCCAAGCTGGGGATTGATGGGTGCCTGTTTGCCTCCTTCGGCGTGGCCGGATACCGGGAGCCGCCTGTCGTTCTGGCGTTCGGACCAGCCGAGCTGTCCGGCACGGGGCGGATCTCTGTCCCGTGGGACAGTCGTGGCGCCGGCAAGACGCTCAACCTAGCGGATGACTCCCATGAAGCGTTGATTGCTGAGTACAGCTTGGTCGCTCCGTTCGACCAGGACTACCTCGCGTCGCATCTCGCAACTTCCTTTCAGGAATGGGAGCGGTTCCTGTCCGGTGGTCGCCCGAAGGAACCCGATCCGCGGGGCGTCCTCCACAAGGCCATCTCGGCGCCACAAGGCGAGGAAACCACCTGGCTCACGACGCCTGAAGCGCGCCTCGAGCAGGATCTTCTCCTTGGCGACCGGCTCCTGGCGGTGTTCGTCGACGCCGACTTCCCCTCCGGCACGAACGGCAACAAGGAATGGCGCCGTACTTTCGCTGTGCTCCAGCGCGTCGCCGCCAATCGAAAAGCGGAGTTCGTGTCCATCCGGCGTAGCCTTGGGGCGGTGGACTACCGGCACCACACTTCAGCGCTCGTGATGCGTCGAATGCGAGCGTCAGGGTATATTCTATGAAGTCCTATCCTGCCGTGGGTTGGAAGGTTGGCTATGTGAATCGCCATGATGCGGAGCACCCGGACCGGCGTCGTCCCGCTCGCGTGCTTCTCCAGCGCGAAGGAATGACAGGCTGGCTGCTCCCGGTGTCAGGCGATCACCTCCGCCTCTTCGGCTATGTGCTCCCCGAGGACACATTCGAAATCGAGCCCGAGAAATGGATTCGTTACGAGGGCTCCCCCGCCTGGGCCCTCGGAAAATCACCGGTCGTGACGACCACGACCCCGCTCGCGCTCGAGTTCGTCGATCCGCTCGAAGCTACCCGGCGACGTCGCACCGAAGCCTCGGAGGCCATCCTCGCGGCTCTCGTGTCCTCCCGCAACGAGAGCCTCCTCGACCGCGCGTCCGACCTCGAGCACGCGGATCGGATCCTGGATGGTAACCCCGTCTCCGTGGCGGCCCTCCTCGCCCTCGGCGCGGAGGAATCTTCGATGGGCGCGGCGGAGCTGGACTCGCCGGAGCGCCTCCGGGATCGGCTGATCACCGTCTCTCCCTCCGGGCTCGACAAGCTCCGGAAGGAAATGCAGAAGCCAGGATTCGAGCTCGTTCGAGGCAATCGCAAGTTGCACGACTCGTTGCTGGCCGCGGCCTCCGGCGCGTTCTCCTCGACAACCTCCGTGAGCCCCGGCCAATGGGCAAATCTCCGCTCGACCACCCTCTGGAAATGGTGGCTCAGATCGAAAATGGCGGCGGAAAAAGCTCCGTTGCGCCGCATGGCAACGAGTCTGAAATTACCACTGAAAGATCTCGAAGCCCTGGCGCGCGGCGACGCGCCACCCCGCGCCGACGTCCTGGCCCGACTCCCATCAGTCACAAACGCACTGGCGGAGGTCAGCGCTCATTTCGAGGCATCGCCGGATCTCACCTTTGGCTATCGTGGCGGGCGACGACGCGCGACGCGGTCGAGAACGAGTGGACCTCGGATCACGCCACCGCCACGTTGGAAGTCGGCGAGCTACCTGGAGAGCTGGATCCACTCGGACGGCCGCGCTCGGCCTTCTTCGACCGGCTGGTCTCCGAAGCGCCGCTCGAAGGTCTGCTCACGCCCCAGGCTGCGGCTGAGCTCAACGCGGCGTAACGCCGCGAAAATACCCTTTCAACCCATCCGCCGCTGTGTACTCTCCCGAAATGGCAAAGAGCAAGTCAGGCAGCGCCCCGTCCAAGAAGTCCAAGGCCTCCGCGAAGCTCCCGCTGGACTTCGTCGAGAAATACCGCGTGCTCGCCGCGAAGCTCCCGGCCGACCGCGTGCAAGTATGCCGCGCCGACGTGCGGATAGCTGCCTACAACATCAAGCTCGGCGTCGAGTCTGTCTTCGGCTCCGGTGAGGACAAGCAAGAGCGCGAAGCAAAGACCAAGTCGATCGAGGAGCAGCTCCCCAAGCTCTCTTCCAAGAAGGCGCTCGAGCTGCCCGGTATCGCCCGTGCCCTCGTTCTCACGGCGCAGAAGGTCACACCGGTGGTGAGCACAGGTGAGATCGAAGCGAAGCTCGCCGTCGTCGCCGGCCTGCGCGAGCCGATCCTCAGCGCGGCGGAGCTCCTGGCTGGCAAGGGCTACCTGCCCACCTCCGACGTCGCCAAGATCCGCGCTGGCACCGGCAAGTTCGACCAGGCCAGCGACGGTGTCGCGCTCGTTCTCCTCTTCGCCAAGTACGCGGCGGAGGTGACGGGCAAACACCCGTTCACCGCAGAAGACTTCACGACGCTTCGTGAAGCGAGCGAGTGGCTGATGGACAGGTTGACCCCCGCAGGCGCGAAGAAGGCGCCCGCAGCGCGGCGCGACGAGGAGGATCTGCGCGACCGGTTCTGGACGTTGCTCGTCGAGCGCCACCCCGACCTGCGGGTGATGGGCTACGTGCTGTTCCAGGAAGACTTCGACACGAAGGTGCCGCGCTTGCAATCGCGCGTCGCCGGTGCGCGCGCCGGTGGCGAGGGCGAGAGCGGGCCCGCGGCGGCTCCGCCCACCGGAGGTTGAGCCTGACCCGTCGCCAACCCTGAGCGTCCTCGCTCGCGGACGGCCGGCGGGCGTCGACGGTTCACGTTCGAGCCTTGCGCGGACGGTCAACCGCCGCGCCGCCGCCACGTACGACGGTCGACACGGCGGGGGCTGCGGCCTAGAAGGAACGCATGCCCGCCCATGACCGGGACCATGACGCCGTCTGTGCCGCGCTCGTCGCCGACGGGTGGACCATCACCGGCGACCCGCTGCACCTGCGCTACGCAGGCGATGACCTGTACATCGACCTCGCCGCCGAGAGGCTAATCGCGGCCGAGAAGGGGCCTCAGCGCATCGCGGTGGAGATCAAGAGCTTCCGCGGCCCGTCAGAGCGCGCAGATCTCCACGTCGCCGTGGGGCAGTTCGTGGTGTACCGCGAAGTGCTTTCGGAAATGGACCCGCAGCGCGAGCTCTATCTTGCCGTCACCGAAGAGGTGCGCGCCGAGGTCTTCGAGTCGGGCGTCGCGCGGATGATCCTGACCCGACAGATCCGGCGGCTCGTTTCCTACGACCCCGCGAGAAAGGTGATCGTCCGATGGATCCCGTAGACCGCTACCGAGACGCCGTCATGACCGTGCTCCGCCCGTGGGAGCAGCGTCCGGGCCCGCAGTCGACCCTCCGCTTCGAGGCCGTGTTCGACCGCGAGCACGATCACTACCTCGTGGTCGTCGTCGGCTGGGATGGCCCGCATCACGTCCACTCGACGCTCGTCCACATCGACGTGATCGACGGCAAGCTGTGGATTCAGCACGACCAGACCGAGGAAGGCGTGGCGCCGGAGCTGGTCGCCGCGGGCGTCCCTCGCGATCGGATCGTGCTTGGATTCAAGTCCCCTGCTCGTCGCGCGGTCAGCGAATTCGCGGTGTCATGACGCCGCGACCACCGTCATCCGCATAGCTCGCCCGCTGACTCTGGCCAGGTGAGCTTTGCGGGGGGACGCCGCGCGCTGATCGCGCCGCAATTCCCCTCGCGATCGCGCCGCCTCTCAGCCGGACTTGGCGAGCGCCTCGTCGATCATCACCTGGTGCTCGCGCGGATCGGCCCAGCGCGCCTTCCCCTCCGCGGGGAGCTGATCGATTGGATCGAAATACACGTACCGCGCGCCCTCTTTCACGCTCGGGCTCTGGAACACCGAGACGCCCGTCGTCCGATCGTAGTGCTCGTACGAGTGCGCGTCGCGCTTGCCGCCGCCGCCGGGCGCGTCGACCACGAACGTCGGGGTGTTGAAGCCGGCCGTCGATCCGCGCACGTGCTTCTCGATCATCGTCGCGGTGTCGAGCGTCGTCCGCAGGTCCTCCACGCCCTGCACGAGGTCGTGGACGTAGACGTAATACGGTTGCACGTGGAGGTGGCCGAGCCGCTTCACCAGGAGCTTCATCGTCTCGGGCGAGTCGTTCACCCCGCGCTGCAAAACAGCCTGATTGCGCACCAGGATCCCGCGCTCGAAGAGCTTGTTGAGCGCGTCGCGGGTGATGCCGGTGATCTCGTTGGGGTGGTTGAAGTGGGTGTGCATCACCACGTCCTTGTGGAGCTTGCGGCCGAGCTCGACCACGCGGGTGACGGCGTCGATCCACTCGTGATCGGTGAGGATCTTCTGCGGCATCACGGCCGGGCCCTTGGTGGCGAGGCGGATGCGGCGGATGTTGTCCATCTTCAGGAGCGTCGTCCCGATGGCCTCGAGCTGCTCGGCGCGGAGGTTGTACGCGTCGCCGCCGGAGACGACGATGTCCTCCAGCTCGGGGCGCGACGCGATGTACTTGTAGGCCTGTTGCCAGCGCTCTTCATCGACCTTGAAGTGCGTCTTCTCGACGTCTTCGGTGTCGATGCCGACGGCGTAGCTGCGCGTGCAGAAGCGGCAGTACACGGGGCAGGTGTCGAGCGGGAGGAACAGCGCTTTGTCGGTGTAGCGGTGGGTCAACCCGGGCACCGGCGCGTCCTCGCGCTCGTGGAGCGAGTCGAGCCCGAGCTTCGGGTGATCGGGGAGAAACCGCGACGCGACGGGGATGAACTGGATGCGGAGCGGATCGCCGTAGGGATCGTTCCAGTCGATCAGCGACAGCAAATACGGCGAGACGCGCACGCTCATCGGCGAGCGCGCGAAGCCCGCGGTCGCGTCCTTGATGAACTCGTCCGACACCAGGCCGCGCAGGGTTTCGAGGAGCTTGTCGGTCCGCGTGATCGACTTCTTCGCCTGCCACTTGTGATCGAGGAACTGCTCCTCCGTCACGTCGGCGTAGGCGGGGATCCTTCGCCAGTCGGGGGCCTCTGGCATCGACTTGTGCAGCAGCGTCGCCGGATCGACGGCCGGCTTCTGGAAGGCGATCTCGGGCGCGCGCTTGGTGAGGTCGAGGAGCGATACGGTCATGGAGGTGGCCCTGCGGTTCGGCGACGGGGTGGATGCACCCGTGCGGGTTTCTAGCGACCCGGGTCACCCAGCACAACCCCGAAGCGCCCGATCGTGGTGAGCCCGGCAGACGCCATGATCCGCGGGATCATCTGATGCGCTGCGTTGCGATCGCGCGCGGCATGCTGCGCGCTCGGCGCGTCAGAAGTTGGCGGACGCGGCGACGACGTCGGTGCTGGTGCGGTAACGCCGGTAGTACGTGAGAACGCGCGCGACATACGCCTGCGTCTCCTCGTAGGGCGGGATCCCCGCGTAGCGCACGACGGCGGCTTCGCCCGCGTTGTAGCCGGCGATCGTCAGCTCGAGATCGCCGTTGAACATGTTGGCGAGGACGCGCAGGTAGCGGGTGCCGCCGAAGATCGCCTCGCGCGGATCGAACGCGTCGCGCACCTGCATCCGCAGCGCCGTCGTCGGGATCATCTGCATCAACCCGAGCGCGCCGGCCGGCGACACCGCGCGAGCGTCGTAGTCGCTCTCGCACTTGATGATCGCGCGGATGAGCTCTTCCGGGATTTGATAGAGGATCGCGGCCTGGCGGATCCACTCGGCGTAGCGGGTGAAGCGCTCCGAGGAGCCGTCGCTCGGCATGAACGGCGTCACCCCGGCGGCGCGCTTCGAGCCCGGGGACGCCGCGGACTTGATATAAACCTGGAAGCGCGCGTCGCCCTTCGGCTTGTTGGCGAAGTGCACGACGCCCTCGGCGTCGGTGTACGTGAATATGTCCGCTGATGCGCGGCCGGGCAGCAGCCCGAGCGCGGCGAGTCCGGCCGCAGTTGCGAGCGCGCGGAGGCGTAAGGAGCGGAAGCGGGGCATCACGAAGGGGTAGCGAAGCATAGGATGCGGGTGGGGGTACAGGCAAACCCGTGCCGCAATTCCCGGCTCCCATGGTAAAAGCGGCGCCGCGCGGGGCAACGTGGGAGCGACCTTGCTCGATCACGGGCCCGCGATCGGGAGCTTGAAATGCGTAGTTTTCGTTTGATTTCGACGGTGGCTGTCCTCGGTATGGCGGCCACGAGCTTTCTGGCCTGCTCGGGCGGAGGCGGGACGGGGACCGGGACCGGCGGCGCCGCGACGACGACGGACACCTCGGCCTCGGCCAGCTCGACGTCGGCCGCGGGGACCGGCGGCGCGGGCGGCAGCGGCAGCGGCACCACCGCGGCCACCACCACCACCACCACGTCATCGTCGAGCGGCACCGGCGGCGGCGGCATGGTCGTGCCGGCCGGCGAGGACTTCACCCGCGACATCCTGACCACGGATCTCGAGCTCGATCTCACCGCGTTCACCGGCAAGGCCACCATCACGCTCGCGGCGTCGACCACGAGCAAGGCCGCCTCGTTCGAGATTGGCGATCTCGACATCACCAAGGTCAGCGACGATCAGGGCGCGCTCGACTTCGCGACGAAAGTGGGGCCCCATGGCCTCTTGCAGCTCGACGTCGGGGTGCCCACCGGCGCCACGCCCGCGAAGGTCATCGTCGAGTACACGTTCAAGAAGCACACGATGTTCGACGGGTGGATGCAGACGGAGCAGCTCACGTTCCTCTGGCCGTATTTCTGCGGCAACCTCTACCCCTGCAAGTCGGATCCGGCCGACGGCGTCGCCTTCACGATGAAGGTCACCGGCGCCGCGGCGGGCATGACGGCGGTGTATCCGGCGAGCATTCCGGCCGACGCGCCCTCGTACATGCCGGCCATCGCCGTCGCCCAGTTCACCAAGCTCGACCTCGGCAAGACGACCAAAGGCACCCAGGTCAACGCCTGGTTCCTGCCCGGTCAAGACGCCGACGCGGCCGCCGGGACTGCCCACCTGAAGCAGGTCTTCGACTTCTACGAGAAGACGTACGGCGACTACACCTTCGGCGCGACGGTCGGCAGCGTCTCGGCCAACTGGGGCCCCGGCGCCTACGGCGGCATGGAGCACCACCCGTACTGGCACGTTGGCAAGGACGACTTCAAGAGCGAGGAAGTCCACGCCCACGAGGCCGCGCACGGGTGGTACGGCGACGGCGTCCGCATCGCCTGCTGGGAAGACTTCGTGCTCTCCGAAGGCAGCGCCACGTACCTCGCCGCGCGCTCGCTCGGGACGATGGGCGTCGATCTCTTCAAGGCGCCGGGGGGCTACGAGTGCCAGCTCAAGAACGTGTGTGATCCGGCCAAGGGCCAGAACACGATCGCCCTGCCCAGCACCTGCAACGTCATCGATATCCTCACCGATCCGCTGTGGTCCAACGTGCCGTACATGAAGGGCGCGTTCTTCTACCAGGCGGTCGCCAAGGCCATCGGCGTCGACGTGCTCGACAGCGCCTTTGCCGGCTTCTACAAGGCCAACGTCGGCAAGGCCGCCCACATGCAGGCGTTCATCGACTACATCAAGACCAAGACCGACGTCGCCGGCGCCAAGGCCGTGGACGATCTCGCGACGGCCTGGCTGAAGACGCTCGACTGCCCGGTCGACTACACGACGCTCTGCCCGTGATCGCGCGCGAATAGGCCTACCCAGAGCCCCGGGCCTCCGCGTACGGTTCCATTCTCGAACCGTACGCTGGAGGTCCGCTCATGGCCTGGATCGCGCTCGTTGGGCCCGAAATCGAGGAGAACCTCAGCCTCCGCTACCTGTGCTCGTCGGTCGCGATCGGCAAGGGACAGCCCCTGACGGAGATCGGTGATCGCGTGGCGACACCGCTCCAGACGCAGCGGCTCGCGGTGGGCTCGTGAGCGCGCGAGGGAGATCGGGCCTCGTCGTCGGCGTCGATCTCGGCGGGACCAAGATCGAAGCCGTGCTGGCGGTCCGGGGACCGAAGGGCGCGCTCGAGGTGCTCGAGCGGACGCGGGTGCCGACTGGCGGCGACGACGGCTACGAAGGCGTGTTGAAGCGCGCAGAGGGCGTGATTCGCGCTCTGGCGCCGGGCGAGGAGATCGCCACGATCCCGATCGGGATGGGGATGCCCGGCGGCACGATGCGCCGCTCTGGCCTCGTGAAGAACTGCAACCTGGTTTGCCTCAACGGCAGGCCGTTTCGCGCCGATCTCGCGCGGGCCCTCGGCCGCGAGATCGGCTTCGAGAACGACGCCAACTGCTTCGCGCTGGCCGAGACAGTGCTCGGCGCGGCGGCCCCGTACCGCGAAGGCCTCGTGTTCGGCGTGATCCTGGGGACGGGCGTCGGCGGAGGCGTGGTGATCCACGGCGAGATCTGGAGCGGCGCTCAGGGCATCGCCGGCGAGTGGGGCCACCACGCGATCCGCTCCGACGGCGCCCTCGCGTGCTACTGCGGCAACACCGGCTGTCTCGAGCTCTACGCCAGCGGCCCCGCGGTGGAGCGCGACTATCGCGAGCGGAGCGGACAGCACCTCTCGCTCGCCGAGATCGCCGCGAAACGAAGCACCGACGCGCACGCTGACGCCGCGATTCGAGGCCTGGTCGAGGCCTACGCCCGCGGCGTGGCCAACCTGATCGACATCCTCGATCCCGGCGCGATCGTGCTGGGAGGCGGGGTATCGAACCTCGATGTACTGTACGAGGAAGGGGCGCGCCGCGTGGCCGAGCTGGTCTTCAACGACGAGCTGACCACGCCGATCCTGCGCAACGCTCTCGGGGACTCGGCGGGGGTGCTGGGAGCAGCGTTGATGGCGCGATGAATGAGGGCAGGGGAGAAGAGCCGGAAGGCCCTTACCCCCAGAACACCTTTGGCAGGGCGTCGTGGTTCGCGAGGGTGAGCAGATCCATCGACAGGGCCACCGTCACGTGGACGAGGAAGCCCGAGTAGATGCTCTTGGTCTTCATCGAGAGCGAGCCGAGGGCGATGCCGGCCACCACGGCGCCGGCCGCCTCGAGGTAGGGCTTGCCGTAGTGGATCATGCAGTAAGGGACGATCATCGCGAAAATCGCCCCGGATCCCAGGCTATTCCGGAGGCCCGAGAGCCAGAAGCCGCGGAAGAAGATCTCGAGGGCGAAGAACTGCGCGAAGTACATGCACTCCCAGCAGATCAGATCGAACCACGAGCGAGAGGCCTTCTTGTAGAAGGGATAGTAATTGGCGAAGTCGGGCGACTTCGAGACGATGTACACCGCCGGGAGCACCACCGCGAGGCAGAGCACGTAGATCCAGGCGTGCTTGAGGAACCCGCGGGTGCGCAGCCCCATGTCGAGGAGGCTGTCTTTACGGAAGAAGATCTTCCAGGCGATCATCGGGAAGGCCACGTAGCCGGAGCAGCGCGAGAAGGCCCACCAGCCGTAGCCGTAGAGATCGTTGTACTTCTTCAGGTTGACGAGCGAGCCGAGCCCGCCCGGGTGAACGAGCTGATTGACCTCGATCTGCCGGAGCGCCGCCTTGATGTGCTCGTCGTAGAAATCGCGGCCGCCGTAGTACTCTTGCAGGGTGAGCACCAGCGCGGTGATCACGAACAGCACCGCAGGACGGTAGTTGTAGCTGCCCTCGGACAGGGTCTTCTTCTGGTGCTCGTGGGCGGTGACGTCGAGCTCGCGCCAGGTCTTGTGGAAGAAGAACCAGAGCACCGGCGCGAGCGCCAGGTAGGCGGCGATGGGGAAGAGGGCCTTTCCCAGCGTCATCGTCAGCGAAGGGCCCGCGTCGAGCGCGGCGGGCGCGGGGAAGGCCCCGGGCGCGAGGGCCCACAAGCAAGCTAGCATGGAGTGCATCGCTCAGGCGCCCGCTGCCGCGACGAGGGCGATGGCGCGATCGAGGCGCGCGAGGACGACGTCCTTGCCCAGCACCGCGATGACCTCGAACAGGCCCGGTGACGCCGATCGACCGGTGATCGCCACCCGCGCGGCCTGCGCCACGTCCTTGAGCTCGAGGCCCTTTCCGGCGAGCCAGGCGACCACGTGCGCTTCGAGGGCGCTCGGCTCGAAGACCGGCGCCGACGCCAGCTCGGCGCGCAGGCCCGCGAGGTGAGAGGCCTTGTCGGCGACGAGGAACTTCTTGGCGGCCTTGTCGTCGAGCACCGGGAGATCGCGGAAGAAGTAGTCGAGCGCGTCGGCGGCCTCGACGAACGTCTGGGCGCGCTCGCGCACCAGGGGGAGCGCCGCGAGGAGCTTCGCGCGGGGAGCATCGGTGAGGCCGCGCTGCGCGAGGAACGGCACCACGCCGTTGGCATAGGCCTCGTCGCTCGTCAGGTCGGGTCGCTTCAGGTGCTCGAAGATGATCGCCGCGAACTTCTTGGGATCGTATTTCCCATCGCCCTTGCCGCAGTGCTCCCAGTCGAACTTCTGGACGAGATCGGCCACCGAGAAGATCTCCTCGTCGCCGTGCGACCACCCGAATCGAACCAGGTAGTTGAGCAGGCCGCCCGCGGGGATCCCCTTCTCGCGGTACTCGCCGACGGCCACGGCGCCGTGCCGCTTCGAGAGCTTGGCGCCGTCGGGGCCGAGCATCATCGGCAGGTGCGCGAACTGGGGCAGAGTGGCCCCGAGCGCCTCGTAGAGCAGGATCTGGATCGGGGTGTTGATCATGTGATCACGCCCGCGGGCCACGAGGGTGATTCCCATCGTCACGTCGTCGACGACGGCGCCGAGGTTATAGAGGGGCACGCCGTCGGAGCGCATCAACACCGCATCTTGAAGGGCGCTGTTGGGCGTGGTCACCTCGCCGAAGACCAGATCGCGGTAGGTGACGGCGCCCGAGCTCGGCGCCCGCATCCGCAGCACCGAGGACCGGTCGCCGTTCGCGGGGAGCTTCTTGTCGCGGCAGGTGCCCGGGTAGCGGAACTGGGCCTTGGGGTCCTGCGCGGTGAGGGCCTTGCGCTGGGCGTCGAGCTCGTCCTTGGTGCAGTCGCAGCGGTACGCCGCGCCCGAGGCGATGAGCTTGTCCGCGTACTCGTGGTAGATCGGCAATCGGTCCATCTGCCGATAGGGGCCGTGGGGACCGCCGCTGTCGGGGCCCTCGTCCCACTCGAGGCCGAGCCAGCGCATGTCGCGGAGGATGATCGCCTCGTTCTCGGGGGTGCTCCGCTCGCGGTCGGTGTCCTCGATCCGCAGGATGAAGGTGCCCCCCGTCTTGCGTGCCCAGAGCCAGTTGAACAGCGCTGTGCGGACACCGCCGATGTGGAGGTAGCCAGTCGGGGAGGGGGCGAAGCGGAGGCGGGGCTTGCCAGTGGACATGGCGCGCCTCGTAGCACGGATCGGCGGGGAGAGGGCGATCCGGCGTGCCCCCGCGCGCCCGGGACGCTCGGCCGCGCTGACATCGTCCGGTCGGCCTATCTTTCTGCGCGGGATTCGCCGACCATTCGTCGATGATGTCGACCACCGCGAGCCGCGCTCCGATCGCGGTGATGCTCGAAGACGGGGCGATCCGCGCGCGCTTGCTCGGAGGATCGCGGCTCCCGCCGGTGATCGAGCCCCTCGGCCGCGAGGGTCGTCCGGTGCCGGTGCTCACCTCCGACGCGGACAGGGTCTTCATCGCCTCGCAGAAGGGCGATGTGGTGGCGATCGACAACTTCGCGGTCTCGCACGGCCGCATGCCCTACCAGGGGCCGCGCGCCGTCGCCGTGGCCCGGGCATGAGCGCAGATGACGACCTCGACCCGACTGACCACGTTCGGAGCGATGGTGTTCGCGGCGGTGCTGGTGAGCAGCTGCGGTGCGCGCACCAGCCTGCCGGCGCCGGAGAAGAAAGACGCCGGCGATCCCTGCGACGCCGTCGACTGCGATCCTCCGCCGACGCCCGGGTGCATCTCCACGACGACCCTGCGCACGCTCAGCCCGCCCGGGATCTGCGAGGCCGGAGGGTGCCAGTACGCTCACGTCGATACGGAGTGTCCGGCCGGCTGCAAGGATGGAATGTGCAACCCGCCGACGGGCCGCGTCGTGGTCAGCGCGGGCAGCTTCGCGACCTGCGCGGTCACCTCGACCGGCGCGGCGAAATGCTGGGGATCGAACGCCGACGGCCGGCTCGGCAACGCCTCCGTGATTGGCAGCATCGGTACGCCGGTCGACGTCGATGGCCTGGTCGCCGACGTCCGCGCGGTGTCCGTCGGAGACCGGCACGCGTGCGCGGTCACCACGGCCGGCGCGGTGAAGTGCTGGGGCGCCGACGACTCCAATCAGCTCGCCGACGGCAACATGGGCGGTGGCCCGACGCCGGTGGCGATTCCGGGCCTCGCGGCCGGGATCCAGGCGATCTCTGCGGGCGGCAGCGAGACGTGCGGGATCACCGGCGCGGGAGGGGTGCAGTGCTGGGGCGGCAACCCGTGCGGCTGGGGCGATCCCAACTCCATGTCCGGCGGCGTGAGCCCGTTCAACCTCGCGGGGCGCTCTTCGGGCGTCACCGCGGTCTCGCTCGGGCGATACCATGTCTGCGCTGTCGCCGCCGGCGGGGAGGTCAAGTGCTGTGGCTCCAACGCGTTCGGCGAGCTCGGCACGATGAGCACAATCGGCAGCGCCGTCCCGCTCGGGGTGAGCGATTTTCTGTCGGGCGCCATCGCCGCTGCCGCGGGCTTCTCGGCGTCGTGCGCCGTCACCGCGGCCGGCGGCGTGAAATGCTGGGGCTCGAACCTCCATGGCCAGCTCGGCAATGCCTCCACGCAGGACAGCCTCGTTCCCGGCGACGTCGAGGGCCTGTCCTCAGGGGCCGTGTCCGTCACCATTGGCCTCAATCACGCCTGCGTCCTCACGACCGCGGGCGGAGTGAAGTGCTGGGGGTGGAACTTCTATGGCCAGCTCGGCAACGATCACACGGCCGACAGCTTCGCTGCCGTCGATGTCAAGGGCCTGACCTCGGGCGTCGTCTCCGTCTCGGCGGGCGCCACGCACACCTGCGCCGTCACCATCAAGGGCGAGGTGAAGTGCTGGGGGTCGAACCTCTCCGGCGAGCTCGGCAACGACTCGTTCACCTCCAGCGACGTGCCGGTCAGCGTCGTGGGGCTGTGATCGAAGCGCGGCGCCGACCGCGCTGATCCCGCGACGGCGGCGCGCGACCCGCAGCCGGCCGACGCCGCGCTTGCGCGGACCCAGCCGGACCTGCTAGAAGGCCGCCTCCCCACTGCCGCGCGAGTCAGCTCGCGCACCCTCGAAAAGGAAGATCATCATGAAGAGCCCCCTCGCGATCGTCAAAGAGAAGTTCGGCGACAAGTCCAAGCTGGTCGAGGCCGTGAAGGCCTTCGGCACCGAAGAGCTGTGGCTCGGCCGCACCAGCGCCGACAACGCGGGCGGCAAGGGCCGTGGCCTCGGCCACGTGTCGAACGCCAAGCTCGTCCGCCTCCACACCGTGTTCACCGAGGTGAAGACCAAGTTCGGCACGCGCGCGGCGCTGATCGAGGCGATCCTCACCGCGCAGAAGCGCGGCAAGGACGGCGATCTGAAGAAGAAGCTCGAGACGTACCCCGTCCCGCGCCTCTTCGATCTCTACAAGAGCGTGTCCAAGGCCGCGAAGGCCTCGGAGCCCAAGGCCGCCAAGGCCGCCCCGAAGGCTGCTGCCGCGCCCGTCGCCGCCGCGCCCAAGGCTGCCGAGCCCAAGGCCGCTGCCGAGGCCCCGAAGGCTGCCAAGGCCGCCAAGAAGTAAGCGCGCTGCGCAGGGCGGCTTCCAGGCCGCCTCGCAAAAGAAAAGAGCCATGGGCACGAGGCCTGTGGCTCTTCTCTTTTTGTCTTCTGCCGGGGGTGGTCCATGGGGCGGACTCGAGGTCCGCCCCATCCGGACTCAGAAGCTCAGGTAGGTCTGGTCCTTCAAACCACGCTCGTAGTCGGCCAGGAGCCGCATCCCCTCGGTGGGGCGCATCTTGTCCTGCTTGATCGCGATGTCGACCTGGGCCTTCACCTTGGCGACGAGATCGTGCGTGTCGTACTGGGTCATCCCCAGGACCTCGCCGATGGTGTTCCCGGCGATCGACTCCTCGAGATAATATCCGCTCTCCTCGTCATCATCGAGGAACACGTGGACCTCGTTGACGCGGCCAAAGAGGTTGTGGATGTCCCCCATGATGTCCTGGTACGCGCCGGTCAGGAAGATGCCGAGATAGTAGGGCTCACCCTCCTTGATGTCGTGGAGCGCCAGCGTGTCCTTGACGTCGTTGATGTCGATGAACTTGCTGACCTTGCCGTCGGAGTCGCAGGTGATGTCGACCAGGGTGCTCTGCGACTGGGGCCGCTCGTCGAGCCGGTGAATCGGCACGATCGGGAACAGGGCGCCGAGGGCCCAGTGGTCGAGCAGCGACTGGAACACGGAGAAGTTGCAGATGTGCTGATCGGAGAGCTGATTGCGCAGATTGGCAATGTCCTCCGGCACCTCGCTCGGATCCATCGCGCTGGCGATCTTCTGCATCCGCGTGGCAATCTGCCAGAAGAGGGTCTCGGTCTTGGCCTTCACGTCGAGCGGCAGGAGCCCGAGCTCGAACATCTTCTGCGCCTCCTCCTTGCCCTGCACGAGGTCGTGCCAGCACTCGACGAGGTTGCGCTCGGCGAGGTTCTCCATGACGTACATCAGCTCCTTGATCAGCTTGTGATCCGGGGCTTCCAGCTCGGCCGGGGACATGGCCGTCTTCTCGATGGCGCCAAAGGCCTCGACCACCAGCACCGAGTGGTGAGCGACGATGGCGCGCCCCGACTCCGACACGATGTTCGGGTGAGGCACCTTCTCGTCGTCGCAGATGTCGGTGATGTTGTAGACGACGTCACGCGCGTACTCCTCGACCGAGTAGTTCATCGACGAGTGGAACGTCGATCGCGAGCCGTCGTAGTCGATGGCGAGGCCGCCGCCGACGTCGAGGTACTCGATCGGGTGGCCCATCTTGCGGAGCTTGGCGTAGTACCGCGTCGCCTCGCGCACGGCGCGCTTGATGATCAGGATGTCCGGCACCTGCGAGCCGATGTGAAAGTGGAGGAGCTTGAACGCCGAGCTCATCCCCGCTTCCTTCATGATCTGCGCGGCGAGGAGGATCTCGGCGGTGGAGAGGCCGAATTTGGCGTGCTCACCGGCCGAGTCGGCCCACTTGCCGGCGCCCTTGGCGACGAGGCGAACGCGGAGGCCGATCATCGGCTCGACGCCCATCTCCTTCGCGATGCGGGTGATCGCGCGGACCTCGGACACCTTCTCCGCGATGAGGATGACCTTCTTGCCGAGCTTGCGGCCGATCATCGCCGTGCGGATGTAGTTGTCGTCCTTGTAGCCGTTGCAGACGATGAGCGAGTCGTTGTCGGTGTGGACCGAGAGGCCGGCGAAGATCTCGGGCTTGGACCCGACCTCGATCCCGTAGTGGTAGGGGCGCCCGGCCTCGAGGATCTCTTCCACGACCTCGCGGAGCTGGTTGACCTTGATCGGGAACACGCCGCGGTAGGTGCCGCGAAACTTGTTGTCCGCGACCGCGGTCATGAACGCTTCGTTCAGCGCTCGCACGCGGTGGTGGAGGAGATCCTGAAAGCGGATCAAGAGCGGAGTGTGCAGCCCCTGCTCGCGCGCGGCCGCGACGACCTCGCGGATCGAGATCTTCTGCCCGCGCTCCTGGAGCGGGGCGATCGTGAGACTGCCGGCGGCGTTGACGTCGAAGTACCCGTTGCCCCATCGATCGATGAGGTAGAGCTCTTTCGCGTCTTCGGTGGTCCAGTCGTCCGTGGAGGCCTCGCTCGGAGAGGCATTCGTGGGCCCGATCTTGAAGGAGCCCTCCGTCGTGGTGTCGACGGGCGGGCTTGCGATCTCGGCTTTCAATTTCTGTGAATCCTCCAAACGCAGGTGAGACGTACGCCGGGGGCGCCGCGCGCATCGCGGTGAATACGCCAAGCGTGCCGCTCCTTCAAGTGCCGCCGGGGCGTCGGGCCGACTATAGTCGCGGCCGTGCGCCGGACGCCCTCCTGGGTCATGCAGGCCCTGCTCATCGCCAGGAAGGATCTCGCCATCGAGATCGCCACCGGCGAGATCGTTACGACCAGCGCGTTCTTCGCGGTGCTGGTGGTCGTGATCGCCTCGCTGGCGTTCTACGCGGGCCCCGAATCGAAGGTCTCGGTGGCGCCCGGCGTGATCTGGGTGGCGGTGGCCTTCGCGGCGGTGCTCTCGCTCAGCCGCACCTGGCAGCGCGAGCGCGAGGAGGGGGCGCTCTCGGGCCTGCTGGTCACGCCGACGGCCCGGAGCGCCATTTTTGCGGGAAAAGCCCTGGGAATGGCGGTGTTCATCACCCTGGTCGAGATCGTCGTCGTCCCGGTGACGGCGCTGTTCTTCAACGTCGATCTGGTGGCGATGGGCCCGGGGATCGCCATGTTCTGCCTCGCCGCGACGCCGGGCATCGCCGCCGTGGGGACGCTCTTCGGCGTGATGACGGTGCGGACGCGGGCGCGCGATCTGGTGCTCGCGAGCGTGCTCTTCCCGCTGCTGGCGCCGACGCTGCTCTCGGCCGTGGCCGGCACGCGCGAGCTCTTCAACGGCGTCCCGATCGCCGGCCTGGTGGACTACCTGGAGCTGATGGGCGTGTTCGCGTTCGTCTTCACGGCGGGCGGCCTCTGGATGTTCGAGATCCTCATCGAGGGCTGAGAGCGGAGAGCAGGCTCTCGGCGACGGTCTCGGCCTCGGCGCGGATCACCCAGGGATTGAAGGGGGTTCCGGTGCATTCGCCCGCGGCCCACGTCGTCTCGCCGAGGCGCCCGCCCTCGCCCGTGACGACCGCGTAGCCGCCCGCAGGATCGAAGCGCGTCGTCGCGCCGGCCTGCTCGGCGAGCTCGAACGTCGGCGCGCCGCGGAGCGCGAGGGCCACGGCCCCGACGTCGGCCTTGCGCGTCGTCTTGCCGTCACGGACCTCGAGCGTCTTCACGCCGGCCGTCCCGTGCGCGGCGATGACGTCGGCCGCGGCGAAGCGCAGCGAGGCGTGCTCCGCCAGCGCGGAGACGACCTCGTCGGCCCAGAACCCGTCGCCGACGATGGCCACCGGCCCGTCGGGCATGATCCCCGCGTGGAGGACGCGAGCGAGCGCCCGAGCCGAGAAAATCCCTGGCAAATCGTTGTTGGGCACCGCGAGCACGCCGTCGTGCGCGCCGGTTGTGAAGACCGTGGCGCGCGCGCGGACGACGATCGCGCCCGCGGGCGCCGCGACGAGCAGATCGCCAAAAAAGTACCCCGCGGCGACGCTGGTCGTGTGGATCTCGACGCCGTCCATCGGGTACGCCGCGAGCGTCTCGGCGAGGTGCGTCGGCGCCGCGAGGAGCGAGCCGCCGATCGTGATGCCGTCGTCGACGAGCACGACGGTGAAGCCCGCGGCCGCGGCGCGCGAGGCGATCACGATCCCCGCGAGCCCCGCGCCGACGACGGCGACGTCGAACTCGATCCGCCGCGCCGGCTTGACGGCGAGGACCTCGCTTGGCAGCCGCCCGAGGCCGGCCACCTTGCGCGCGAAGGTCTGCATCACGTCGGAGAGGCCGGGGATGCCCGCCATCAGGTGGTGATGATCGATCCCCTGCGCGAAGAACCAGTCCGTCACGCGCATCAGATCGGCCTTGCGCGAGCCGATCACGTTCTGCGAGACGACGACCTCGCCGCCCTGCGCGGGCTTCTGGCACGTCATCACGTTGGGGACGCCGTCGACGCGCGCGAGGCAGCCGTCGCAGCCGCCGCGCAGGCAGCTCGGCCCTCGCGGGCGGTGGAGCTTGGGACTCCGCGCGAGGATCGTCTTGTCGTCACCGAGCAAGGCGAGCGCGATCGGCTCGCCGCGCTCGGCCGAGATCGTCTCGCCGTCGAGGGTGAACGTGACCGGATCGCGGAGGGCGCGGGGCCGTCGAAACATCGCCGGGACGCTACCAGAACCGCCGACGCGCGGGTGGTCGGGCCCGCTCGTCGCGGCGCCGAAAGCGGCGTCATTCACCCCGCGTCCTCCACGGGGTGAGCTTTTCCTCCGCGGTACGTCGGGCCCTTGGGCTATCGTGCCGGGTTGATGCGGCTCGGGATCCTCGGTCCGGCGTACGACGATCTCGTGGGGTTGGCCCGCGCGGCGCAGTATCTCGTCGACGACGCGCAGGCGGACAAGGTCATCTACCTCGGCGACGACGGCGCGCTCGAGCGCGTGGTGATCGGCTGGGCGCAGGAGCTCGTCGGCGCCGATCCGCGCGAGGAGGCCCTGTTCGAACGCGCCGCCGCGCGCTGCGCCAAGGCCACGCCCGCGGAGATCGATCGCTTCGTCGAGGGCGAGCGCGCGCGGCTGCGGCTGAAGGTGTTCGTCAGCCTCCCGAGCGGCACCTCGCGCAGCATCGAGATCCTCGACGGGCGCGTGGCGATCTTCCTCCACGACAAGGCCTCGCTCGACGAAGAGGACATCGCCGCGGCGTCGCTCCTCGTCTTCGGCAAGTCCGCCGAGCCCTTGATCCGTCGCGTGGGCGCGCGGGTCTTCGTCTCGCCGGGGCCCATCGGCGGCGCCGGCGGGAGCGCGGTGCTCGACGACGGCGCGGGCGCCGTGCGCATCGAGATCCTCGACGGCTCCGGCGCGGTGATGGCCCACGATCTCTTCGGTACCCCGGCCGGCGCGGGGAAGATGCGGGTCCAGGGTGGCGGCTGAATCGTCGGAGCCGCAGCGGATCGCGATCTTCGGGGGGAGCTTCAACCCGCCGCACGTCGCGCACGTGCTCGCGGTCGTGTACGCGCTCTCCACGGCGCCGATCGACGGCGTCCTCGTCGTGCCGGTGTTCCATCACCCGTTCGCGAAAGAGCTCGCCTCGTTCGAGGAGCGCCTCGCGATGTGCGAGCGCGCCCTCGGGTGGATCCCGCGCGTGGTGGTGTCGCCCGTGGAGCGCGATCTCGGCGGCGCGAGCCTGACGCTGCGCACGGTCGAGCACCTCGCCGCCGCGCACCCCGACTGGTCGCTGCGCCTGCTGATCGGCTCCGACGTGCTCGGCGATCTGCCGAAGTGGCACCGCTTCGATCGCATCGCGGCCATGGCTCCGCCGCTGGTCCTCGGGCGCGTCGGCGTCGTCCCACCACCGCCCGGCGACGGGCCGATCTCGATCCCCGCGGCGCCGCTGCCGGTGCTGCCGCGCGTGTCGAGCACCGAGATCCGCGCCGCGCTGGCCGCGGGCGATCTCGACGCCGTGCGCGCCCGCGTGCCGGCGTCGGTGCTCGACTACATCGAGGCGCACCGCCTCTACCGGAGAGCCGACTCATGAGCGACGTGTTCATCTTCGGCGCGGGCAAGGTCGGCGCGGGCCTGGCGCGAGCCCTGCGCGCGGCCGGCGATCATGTGACGCTGAGGCCGCAGCGCAAGGGCCTCCCCACGCGGCGGATCGAGGCTGATCTGGTGATCGTGGCCGTGCGTGATCGCGACATCGCCGACGTCGCCGAGGCCCTGGTGAGCGGCGCGCTCGTCGGGCATCGCAAGGTCGCCGTCGTGCACTGCGCGGGCGCCCTCGGCCCCGAGGCGCTGGCGGCCGCGCGCGGGCCGAACGTCGCCGTCGCGCAGATGCACCCGATGATCTCGTTCGCGTCGAAGGAGCGGACGCCGGAGCTCGCGCGCGGACAGCTCCACGTCGACGGCGATCCGGCCGCCGTGCGTGCGGCGCGCGCCCTCGGGAAGCGGCTCGGGATGACGCCGCGCACGATCCCGGGGCTCGATCGCGTCGCGTACCACGCCGCCGCGGGCCTGGTCGCGAACGGCGCGGCCGCGCTCGCCGCCGGCGGCGTCGAGCTGCTCGGCAAGGCCGGGATCGACGCCGCGACCGCCG
Organism: Byssovorax sp.; assembly: GCA_025362495.1. Taxonomy (GTDB): domain Bacteria; phylum Myxococcota_A; class Polyangia; order Polyangiales; family Polyangiaceae; genus JANYGI01. The sequence continues at coordinate 23,207 of JANYGI010000102.1, forward strand.
CGGCGATGCTCGGTCCGCTCCTGCGCAGCGTCGCCGAGAACGTCGAGCGCCTCGGCCTCCCCGAGGCGCTCACGGGCCCGGTTCGTCGCGGCGACGCGGCGGGTGTCGGCAAGCACCTCGACACGCTGGCGCGGCTCTCCCCACGCCTCCTGCCGATCTACATCGCCGCTGCGCGCACCCAGCTCCCACTGGCGCGCGAGCTCGCCGAGGCGCCGCCGTCCTCGTTCGAGGAAATCGAAGCGCAGCTCGGACGTCGCGATCCAGTCGAGCGATAGATCACCGCTGCTGCTGGAAACAGATTGCTGCTTTCGTGGGGCGATTTGCGCCATGGCGATTGCGGGTTCGACGACGCGGCCTGTACTCTCGAGATGCTTTGCTGAACGCCGCGCTTCAGTCTCCGTGGATGGTCGAGCAAACGGGACGTGCGTCTCGTGCTCCCGGCGCCTCGCATCGAAGCTCCGGTCTGGCCGAGGTCGACGCGATCGCGCGTGATGGAGCGGCGCGCGGCGTCGTGTTCGTTCACGGCGGGCGCTCGGTCCTCGAAGCGATCGGGCACCACATCGAGCGGCGCGCGCGGGCGCTCGGCCGCGACGTGGTGATGATCGACGGCCTCGTGACCGACGATCCGTGGCGCGAGCTCGCCGCTCGCTGCGGCGCCGGCGCGACGACGGATCCACGCGTGGCCTCGGCGGCGATCCTCGCCTCGACCCGCGTCGTGGTGATCCTCGACGGCGCGAAGACGTGCTGGGGCGACGCGATCGTCGACGATCTCGCGCGCCACGATGGCGTGGCGCCGCTGATCTTCGTCCTCGGCGCGACGGGCTCGTTCGAGGGCATCGATGGCCTCGAAGGCCGGATGATCGAGGCCTCCGCCGCCGCGTCGATCGAAGAGCTGCGTCTGTTCTGGGACGCGATCGCCCACGACGCCGAGCGGCAGCTCCCGCCCGGCCTGACGCGCCTCGACGCCCTCGACGGCTGGTGGGCCGCAGCGCGCGCGACACCGCTCGAGCACCGCGCGACGCCGGGGCCCATCGGCGACGCCGCCCGCCGGATGCTCGCGCGCCTGGTGCTGTCGCAGCGAAGCTGGCCGGTGGCCGAGGTGCTTCGCTTCGGCTCGGTCGACGCCCGCGACGAGCTCTTCGCCGGCGCGCACCTCGACGACACCGGCGCGCGCCTGGCCGCGCGGACGACCTCGACGAGCAACGTAGCGTGGGACGCCGCCGACGCCGCGGTGGTCGCCGACGCCCTCGATCGGTCCCCGGATCCGTGGGCCGCCGCGCGCGCCAGCGAGCTGTGGATCCTCGCGGGCGACGCCGATCGCGCCGAAGCCTCCGCGGTGCGCGCGCTCGGCACCTTCGTCGATCCGTCGGCGCGCTCCGATTTCTGGCGCCGCTGGGAGGTCTCGCTGCTCGCGCTCAGCCCGGCCGAGTCCGCGCCGCGCTTCCTGCGCTGCGCCGAGCTCGCTCTGCGCGCCGGCGATCTCGACCGCGCCTGCGATTTCGCGACGCGCCCCTCCCCGCTGGGCGACGCGTTCGACGCGCTCCTCACGCGCGGCCGCGTCTACGTCGGCAAGGGCGACATCATCACGGGCGAGTTCGCGCTCGGCCTCGCGCTCGAGCGCGCCCCCGACGCCGCCCACCGCGCCCGCGCTGCCGTCGAGATGGCCGAGGTCCGCCTCCTCGCCGGCGACCTCGCCGGGGCGCGTCGCTTCGCCGAGGCCGGCCTCGCCGACGCGGGCGAGCTCGGGACGAAGCTGCAAGCTCGCAACGTCATCGGCAAGCTGCTGCTCGCCGACGCCGCCTACGACGACGCCGAGGTCCACTTCGCGCGCGACGCGTGCGAAGCGTCGCTGCTCGGCGATCTGATGTCCGAGCTGCGCGCCCGCCTCAACCGCGCGATCGCGCTGCTCTCGAGCGGCCGGCTGCACGAGGCGCGCAGCATGCTGATGGCCGTGCTCGAAGAAGGTGAAAAGCGCGGCGAAATCCGCGCTGTCGCCTTCGCGCTCAGCAACCTCGCGACCATCGCGACGCTGCAGCGCGACTACGTCGAGGCCCTCCGCCTCAGCGAACGGGTGCTCGTCGTGCGCCGCCGCATCGGCGACAAGCTCTCGCTGGCCTTGCTGATCACCAACCTCGCGTATCTCCGCCTCCGCATCGGCCAGGTCGCCGAGGCCGAGCAGGCGCTCCGCTTCGGCCGCCAGGCGTGCGGCCCGGGCATGCCGGCGTCCCGCGCGGCGCACTTCGCGCTCGTCGCCGCGCGCATTCACCTCGCCCGCGGCAACACCCTCGAAGCGATGACCGAGCTCAACGCGGCCGTCGCCGGGGCGCGATCGTCGCGCGACGGCAACAAGCTCTCCGAGTGCTACCGCGTCGAGGCCCGCATCGCGCTCGAGAACGGCGATCTCGGCCGCATCGCCGGGGCGATCGCCAGGGCCCGCGAAGAGGCCGCATCGTCGCCTGCGCACGCCGAGATCGCGCTGCTCGAAGCCATGCGCGCCCGCGCCGCCGGTGAGCCGTACACGTCGCTCGCGCGCGAAGCCCTCGAGCTGTCCCGCGTCGCCGAGGACACCGAGCTCGCCACCGAAGCGCACCTCTTGCTGCACCACGCGGCCGAGGCCTGCGGCGACGCCCGCGCCTCGCGTCAGCACCTCGAAGGCGCGCTCGCGCTGCGCAACCGCATCGCCACCGACCTCCCCGAAAACATGCGTCGGAGCTTCTTCGCCCGCCGCGAGATCCGCGAGCTGTGCGTCCTCGAAGCGGCGGCCGAGCGTCGCGCCGAGGCGACGCGCGCCGAGAACGACGCTGGTCCGCTGTCCGCGGACGGCCCGCGCGTCACGCTGCGCTCGGGCTTGCTCGCGTCGGCCGCGGGCCGCGACGGCGCGCCGAGCCTCGGCACGTCGCCCGGATCTCGTCGAATGGTGGGCCGCGACCCGGCGATCGTCGCGCTGTTGAACGCCGTGCAGAAGGTCGGTCCCAGCGACGCGACGGTCCTGGTTCGCGGCGAGAGCGGCACCGGCAAAGAGCTCGTGGCCGAGGCGATCCACGAAGCGAGCTCGCGTCGCAACGGCCCGCTCGTGAAGGTCAACTGCGCCGCGCTCGTCGAGACGCTGCTCCTTTCGGAGCTCTTCGGCCACGAAAAGGGCTCGTTCACGGGCGCCTCGGCGCGCAAGCGCGGTCGCTTCGAGATGGCCGAAGGCGGCACGCTCTTCCTCGACGAGATCGGTGACATCTCGCCCACGACGCAGGTCGCGCTGCTCCGCGTCCTCCAGGAGAAAACGTTCGAGCGCGTCGGCGGCGTCAGCCCGATCCACGCGAACGTGCGGATCATCTGCGCCACGCACCGCGATTTGAAGGCTCTCGTCGCGCGCGGCGAGTTCCGCGAGGACCTGTACTACCGCCTCCGCGGTGTCGTCCTCGAGGTGCCCGCGCTCCGGAGCCGCCTCGGCGATCTCGCGGCGATCTCCGTCGCGATCCTCGGCCGGATCGCGACGGAGCGCGGCGCGTCGGCGCTCCGCCTCGCGCCGTCAGCGCTCGAAGGTCTCGCACGCCACTCGTGGCCCGGTAACATCCGCGAACTCGAGAACGCGCTCCGCGCCGCCGCCCTCTTCGCCGAGGGCGACGCGATCGAGCTCGCCGACTTCACCAGCAATGTCGAGGGTCTTCGCGGCATCGAACCTCTGCCTTCGCGGGCTGCGTCGTCGCCGCCGTCACTCTCTGGCACGATGGATGCTTTCGAGTTCGTCGCCGTGCCCTTGGCGTCAGTGAATGAACACCCCAGCGAGGGAACCCCTCTGGCTGCGTCGTCGTCCCCGACGGATGTGGCCTACGCTCACGTGCGCGGCGGCGTCAGCCTCAGCGACATGAAGCGTCAAATCGAGCGAGATTGCATCGCCCGCGCTCTCGCGGAGAGCGGCGGGAACATCACCAAGGCCGCGGGGCTTCTGGGGATGAAACGGCCGCGACTGTCGCAGTTGGTCAAGCAGTACGGCTTCGGAGTTGACGCCTTCGGGGCGGATGCTGAGTCGGAGGAGATCGAATCATGAGCGGCGGAACCTCAACGCTCTGGCGCACGTCGCTGTGCGGCGTGGCGATGGCCCTGGCAGTGTTCGGCACGGGCTGCGCTGTCGATACTGGCGAACCGGACGAAGAAGACGTGGTCGCCGTTCAGTCGGGCGTGACGATCAGCCCTCCGAGCGTCGGCGGTGGTCTCAAGACTCCGAGCGGCCCGCTGACCAACCCGCTCGCGAAGTCGTCCGCCGACGCGAAGTCGCCCGCGGGCTCGCTCGACGAGGTCGCGGAGCCCGAGCCCGAGCCGTGGCACCCCAACGGGCGCGGCTCGTCCGACGATCCCGACAACGTCACCGTGAGCACGACGCCAGGGCGCCCGGACGATCATCACAAGTAGCACCCCCTATCCGGGGCACAGATGGCCTCTCCTGAAGCCTCGCTCGGCCTCGACGTCACGGTCGAGGCTTGGGCCGTATCCGGCGTGACCGCGCTCCCAGCCCGCATTTCGGCCCCGATCGACGCGATCGCCCCCGCGCGTTCGGGCGCTCGCTCCAGCTTTCCGAGCGCCGATCGCCACGAGAGCGGGCACCTCGATCACTTCGTCGTCGGCAAGCGCCTCGGCGTCGGCGGGATGGGCGCCGTGTACTTCGCGCACGACGCGTCGCTCGATCGCGCCGTCGCCATCAAGATCCTCCCCGACGAGCTGGCCCTCAAGGCCGAGGCCCACGAGCGCTTCATCCGCGAAGCGCAGGCGCAGGCTCGCGTCAGCTCGCCCAACGTCGTCCAGATTTACTTCATCGGCCGCGTGCCTGGAGAGTCGCTCGCCACGCCGATCCCCGGGGCCGCGAGCGCGGGGCCGGGCTCGCTCTACTTCGCGATGGAGCTCGCGCCGGGCGGCTCGCTCGAGGCCAGTCTCGATCGCGGCGAGCACCTCGATCCCGATCTCGGGCGTCGCCAGATGATCCACGTCGCGCGCGGCCTCCGCGATGCCTACGCCGAGGGGATCGTCCACCGCGACATCAAGCCGGGCAACCTCCTCCTCGGGCGCGATGGCGCGGTGAAAATAGCGGATTTCGGCCTCGCCAAGCCGCGTGATCCCAACCTCGATCTGACCCGCGACGGCGCCGTGCTGGGCACGCCGCTCTACATGGCGCCCGAGCAAGCAATGGGCGAGCCGCTCGATCATCGCGCGGACATGTACGCCCTCGGCGCGACGTTCTTCCACCTGCTCACGGGGAGCCCGCCGTTTGACGCGCCCAACGCCGTCGCGATGATCTCCAAGCACCTCACCGCGAAGACGCCGCGCGTGCGCGAGCGCGTCGCCGCGGTGCCGCTCCGCCTCGCGGCGATCGTCGAGCGGCTGATGGCCAAGGATCGCGCGCAGCGCTACGCGACCTACGACGATCTCCTCGCGGCGCTCGACGCCGCAGCGCCCGAGCGGATCGAGCACGCCGGCTTCTGGACGCGCGGGGCCGCGGCCGGCATCGACCTCGTGCTCGCGTCGCTGCTGATCGGCGCGCTCGGCGCCTTCGGCCTCGTCGTGTACATCGCGGCGATCGCCGTCGCGCACGGGCTCTACGGGCAGACGCTCGGCAAGTACCTCCTCCGCATCGAGGTGCAGCGCCTCGACGGAGGGCGCCTCGGCGTCCCGCGGGCGCTCGCCCGCACGCTCGCGAGCCTGTGGCTCCCGTTCCTCGTCGCGCTCCTGATCCTGCTCACGCAGGGGCTGCGCGCGCTCCAGGGCAACGTCGTCCGCCTCGCCAAGATCGACAGCTTCCGCGAGCTGATCGTCCCGATCATCGGCAGCTACGCCGTGCTCACGCTGCTCTACGTCGCGGGCTTCGTGATCGCCGCGTTCCACCGGCAAAAACGCGGCACGCACGACATGATCGCCGGCACGCACGTCGTCTACCGCCTCGGCCCCAAGCAGGGCGGCGCCCCGCGCTCCACCGCGACGCCACGCCGCGCCGGTTGACGTCGGCGTTCGGGATCGCTTCGGCTACTCTGCCCGCGATGCCGGTCACCGACATACGAACGCCGGCGATCGTCGGGTGCGGCGTGATCGCCCTCGTCATCGCCGCGTCGACGCTGCTGCGCGGCCGGGTCCGCACGGTCCACCTGCTCTTCGCGGCCTTCGCGGCCGACATCGGCTTCTGGTACCTCTCGCAGTCGCTCTTCTTCAGCTTCCCGACCGACACGCGCGTCTGGCAGACGGCGGTCGCGCTCCTCGCGGTGCTGCTGCCGGTGATCGCGCTCTCGTTCTTCGAGGCGATGATCCCGCACGAGGCCGAGCGCCGGCCGCGCCTGCGTCGCGTCGCCGGGGTGCTCACCGTGCCGATGGTCGCGCTGGTGCTCATCCCGCTCCAGAGCTCGATCGTCCGCGTCTCGGTCTTCCTCTACGTCTTCGCCATGCTCACGGCGGGGCTCTACACGCTGGGGCAGCGCGGCGCGCAGAGCGCCTCGCGGGCCACGCAGCGGCGCGTGCGCTTCCTCGTCGTGATCGGCGCGGCGGCGGGGCTCTTCACCGTGATCGACTTCGCCTGGTTCCTGATGCTCTCGAACCGGCTCCCGCCCATCGGCGCGGCGCTGTCGGTGGTGTTCATCTTCGTGCTCGCCCAGGCGCTGCGGCACGAGCGGCTGCTCGACGTGTCCGAGCTCCTCGCCAAGCTCCTCGTCGCCACCGGCCTCGCGTTCTTGCTCGCGCTGATTTTCTACCTGCTCTCTGAAGTGCTCTTCAAGCAGTTCGAGACGACGTACCTCAACGCGCTCCTGGCGATCCTGGTGATCTTCGTCTTCGATCCGCTGCGCGAGCTGGTCGAGCAGTGGATCCAGCGGATCTTCTTCCGCGATCGTTTCGACCTCGAATCCTCGATTGGTTTGCTCCGTCGGCGCCTCGTTCACATCCTCGAGATCGAGGAGCTCGGCGGCTCGGTCGTCGCGGCGCTCGAGCAGTCGCGGCGGATGACGGGCGCGGGGCTCTACGTCCGCGATCAGGACGGCACCGGCTTCGATCGCCTCGCCGGCCTCGGCCCGCGCGTGCCCGAGCGCATCGAGGTCGCCACGGCGCGCGCGCTGCTCGATCGCCTCGATCTCGGGCCCCTCGCGCTCGAAGAGGTGGAGCGCGAAGCCCGGGATCACAAGGCCCGCGGCGAGCGCGTCCCGGCCTCCGACGAGGCGGTGCTCGCGGCGGCGGCGGTCCTCGGCGCGCTCCATCGCGGCGTCGTCGTCGGCGTCCGCGACGAGGCGCGTGATCTCATCGCCCTGCTCGTCCTCTGCGACGATCGCGTGCGCGACGCCTTCTCCCCGGAGGAGGTCGCCCTCATCGGCAGCCTCGCCGCGCCCATCGGCGTGGTGATCGAGAACTCGCGCGTCTACGGGCAGATGAAGGAGCGCGATCGCCTCGCCGTGCTCGGGCAGATGGCGGCCGGCCTCGCCCACGAGATCAGAAACCCGCTCGGCGCGATCAAGGGTGCGGCGCAGCTCCTCGCCGATCCCTCGGCCGACGTCGTCCTCGACGCCGCCTCGCGCGAGTTCCTCGGCATCATCCTCGAAGAGGTCGACCGCCTCGATCGCGTCGTCGGCTCGGTCCTCGATCTCGCGCGCCCCGATCAGCAGGCCGTGGTGCCGACCGACGTCAACGCTGTGGTACGTCGTACCCTCCAGGTGCTCTCGGCCGAGCCTGGCAGCGAGGATCTCCGCATCGACGTCATCCTCGATCCCGCTCTCCCGCGCGTGGCCATCGACGCCGAGCAGCTCCGTCAGGTGCTGATGAACCTGGTCCGCAACGCCTCGCAGGCGATGGGGGGGCGCGGCAAGATCGCCGTCTCCTCGCGCGTGCGCCTCGGCCGCGGCACCCGCTCGGGCGGCCCCGCGTCGGAGGAGGCCTTCGTCGAGCTCAACGTCGCCGACAACGGGCCTGGCATCTCGCAGAAGGTGCTCGAGAACCTCTTCATGCCGTTCTTCACCACCAAGGAGAAGGGCACCGGCCTCGGCCTCGCCATCAGCCAGCGCATCGTGCAGGGCGCGGGCGGCCGGATCGAGGTGCGCTCGTACGAGGGCAAAGGCAGCACGTTCGCGGTGATCTTTCCGGCCGTGATGGACGCCCTCGGGACGCCGACGCCGGGGACAGTGGCGGCCGTGGCCGATACCCCCTCTGCCGGCCGCTGACTGGCAGTCTTCGCGCTGTTCGCCCTGGTTTCAGGGGATCTTCGTGAAGTCGATGGTGCCTTGCCAGATATCGGTGGTGTCGAACATGCCGAAGGCCCAGCCCTCGTCCTTGTCGACGTCACCGGAGTACCACGTGACGAGCGAGCGATTGGCGTCGATGGTCGCGACCCCCGCGTACGAGGTGTCGCCCGCGCTCGGGATCTCGCCGATCTCGTCCGCCGTGAGCGCGCCGGCCTCGAGATCGCCCTTGATCTCGAAGAGGGCAGTGCGCTTGCGATCGTTCGCGCCGAGGTGCTTCCGGGCGACGACGAAGAGCCGCTGGTCGTGGAAGAAGCTCACCGGCCCGTCGAGGCGCTGATCGCCGATCTCGGTCGGGCAATCGAAGGCCGTGTACGGCGCGTCGGCGCGGCAGACCTTGGTGCGATGGCGGCCCTGATCGCCGAGCAGCTCGGCGTCCGTGCCATCCATCCGCACGAGGGCGAGGAGCTTGCCCGAGGGCAGGAACGTCAGCTCGGTCTCGAGCGGGGTATCGGCGGAGACGGCGTAGATCGTCGAGCCCTTCGTCCAGGCCTTCCCGTCGGGCGACGAGAACAGCGCCACGCTTTTGTCCCCGTCCTCGTAGGCGGCCGAATAGAAGATGCCTTTGCTCTCCTTGATCCGCCAGAGGCTCCACGTCGCCGGGGCGATCGCCGCGAGAGCGCCCCAGGTCGTCCCGTCGGTCGAGGTCGTGAGCATGGCTATCGTGTCCACGTTGGAGTCCCGCGTGCTCATCACGGGCAGTCGCGTCAGCGTCTTGATGTGGAGAGCGTCGCCGACCACGTAGAAGTGCGGATCGCGGATGTCACGATCGATGGGGGCGGGGATCACCGCCGTCTCCTCGAACGTGACGCCGGAGTCCTTCGAGCGATAGACGTGCAGAGCGCTGTTCGGACCGAGGATCTGGCTCTGCGCGGTGCGATGAACCAGGTAGATTGCGCCCTTCCACGTGACGAGATCGGTGTTCTCGTTGTGGCGGCAGATGCCTTTGCGGCAATCGTCGTTCTCGGCTGTCCCGCCGCTGACGAGGATCCGCGCGTCCGACATCCACGCGGGGAGCGCGACGCCTCCGCCTCCGCCTCCGCCTCCGCCTCCACCGCCGGTGCCGCCGCCGGTGGTCGCCGCCTCTCCGGTCTCGCCGCCTCCTCCGCAGCCGGCCGCGAGGGCGAGCACGGCAGTCAGGGGTAACGTGAACGCGGCGAGGAGCGGGTGCTGGCGCATGACGCGGAGTGTATCGAGGGATCGCCGTCCCGACCACTTCGCTCGACGTTCGCGCAGGTCGAAAGCGTGCCGATCGGTCGCACGCGAACGATTTTTCGCCAGCGCGACTTGACCGCTGACACGGCGCGTCATATAGAGGTTGGGCCAGCGACGCTGCGGACATCCGCGAGGCGTCGACTGCGTAAAGCCACCATGGCTCGGGCCTCGCGCGCATCCGGCGCGCGACGCGGGGGCCGGGTTCCATCGAGTCGAAGGAGCAGAGATCATGAGCAAGCACAAGCACGTCGACGCCGCTGCGCACGCAAACCAGGCTTCCGAGGCGTCGCCGCCCGAGGCGTCTCGGGCCGAGATCGTCAACCATGCTACGGTCGCGGCCCCCGCGGCGACCGTAGCCCCCACCGCCGCTGCGGCCCCCGCTGTGGACGCGGCGCCGGCTGGTGCTGCGACCCCGGCGGCCACGGCGGCGCGCGTGGCGAGCTCGCTCTACGACGTCGGCGTCACCTGGGCGCAGATGGGCATTGGCCTGGGGAAGACGGCCCTCGAGAGCCTCGCCCGCGCCCTCGATCGCACGGCGAAGCTGCTCGGTGATCTGCAGACCCAGATCAAGGTCAACGCCGAGAAGCCCTCGGCCTGAAGCCGTCTCGCGGTCTCGTGGCCTCGTGGCCAGAGCCGAGGCCCGCGGGGGAGGGGAAGAAGCGGGGGAGTCTGGCGCGCTTCGCAGCGTGCCTGTACGGCCGAAGAGCGCCTGTTCAGCCTCGAACGAAGGCGGTCCAGACACGGTGCTTCAATTCGACCGTACGGGGCGAATGCGGCGTTTTGCCCGGCGATTCCGCGGCGTCTCGAAAATACTACCGTGCGTCGCCCCCCCTCCGCGCCCGGATGGGCCTGCCCGGCATCGGACCCCACCGACCGGTGGTGATCGTCGCGCGTCAATCGTGCTCGCGACCTCACCCGGCGGGGAGGTTTCCGTTCATGGGTGACACGCGCTTTGGCCCCAGTGTGCTCGCGATCGACGCGCCGGCGGAGGCGTGTCGTATCGCCCGCGCCGTGGAATCCCAGGTGCTCGCGCGGCTGCACCGGCGCGGGCTCGTCGTCGGTGTCTCGGGCGGCGTCGACAGCGCCGTCGTCGTCGCTCTCGCGGCGCTGGCGGTCGGCGGGGCGCGGGTCCTCGCGCTGCTCATGCCGGAGCGCGACTCGTCGCCCGAGTCGCTCGCGCTCGGCAAGATGATGGCGGCGCGGCTCGGCCTCGCGACCGAGATCGTCGATCTCGGCCCGAGCCTCGAGGCCTCGGGCTGCTACGCCGAGCAGACCGCGGCGATCCGCACCGTCTTCCCCGAGTACGGCGACGGCTGGAAATCCAAGGTCGTGCTGCCCCCGCTCGTCGACGGCGACCGGCTCAACGTCTTCTCGCTCGTCGTCGAGTCGCCGACCGGCGAGACGCGGCGCTCGCGCTTGCCCGTCGACGCGTTCCGTCGCCTCGTCGCGGCGACGAACATGAAGCAGCGGACGCGCAAGCAGATCGAGTACTTCCACGCCGATCGCTTGGGCTTCGCCGTCGCCGGGACGCCCAATCGCCTGGAGTACGATCAGGGCTTCTTCGTCAAGAACGGGGACGGCGCGGCGGACGTGAAGCCGATCGCGCACCTCTACAAGACCCAGGTCTACGCGCTGGCCGAGCACCTCGAGGTGCCCCTCGCGATCCGCTCGCGGCCGCCCACGACCGACACGTACTCGCTCGCGCAGACGCAGGACGAGTTCTACTTCGCGCTCCCGTACCCGGCGATGGACCTCTGCCTCTGGGGCAAGAACCACGGGACCGATCCGGCCGAGGTCGGCGCCGCGCTCGGGATGACTCGCGAGGCCGTCGCCGCCGTCTACCGCGACATCGATCGCAAGCGCCGCGCGACGCGCTACCTCCACGAGCGCCCGCTCCTCGTCGATCCGGTGCAAGAGATCGAGCGCGAGCTCGACCTCGGCCTCGAACACGCCGGGAGGCCCTGAGCATGTGCGGCATCGCGGGCATCCTGAGCCTCGCCGCCGGGCCGCCGCCGGCGATCGACGAGCTCTCGCGCATGATCGGCGCGCTCCGTCATCGCGGCCCCGACGACCTCGGGATCTACCGCGATGCCCACGTCGGGCTCGCTCACGCGCGCCTGTCGATCATCGATCGCGAGGGCGGCAAGCAGCCGCTCTCGGACCCGAGCGGCCAGATCTGGGTCAGCTACAACGGTGAGATCTACAACCACGCCGAGCTGCGAACGGAGCTCGAATCGAAGGGGTTTTCGTTCCGCACGCGCAGCGACACCGAGGTGCTCGTCGTGGCGTACCGCGCCTGGGGCGACGCCTGCGTCGAGCGCTTCGAGGGGCAGTTCGCCTTCGCGCTGTGGGACGCCCCGGCGCGGCGGCTCCTCCTGGCGCGCGATCGCTTCGGCGTGCGCCCGCTCCACGTCGCGCACGTCGGAGGCCGCCTCGCGTTCGCGTCGGAGGCCAAGGCCCTGTTCCAGCTCGACGGCGTGACGCGCGCCCTCGATCCCGAGGGCCTCGCGCAAGTCTTCACCTTCTGGACGCCGCTCGCGCCGCGCACTGCATTTGAAGGCATTTCCGAGATCCGGCCCGGCCACCTCGCGGTGATCACGCCGGGGGGCGAGCTCTGCGAGCGCGCCTGGTGGGATCCCACGTTCCCGGCGCGTCACCGCGAGGGCGCGCGCAAGGTGCGCATCGAGGACAGCGAGGCTCAGCTCGAAGAGGCCCTGGTGCGATCGGTGTCGACCCGGTGGCGCAACGCCGACGTGCCCGTCGGCTGTTACCTCTCGGGCGGGCTCGACTCGTCCGTCGTCGCGGCGCTCACCCGGCGCGTCCACGCCGGCGAGCTGCGCACGTTCTCGATCCGCTTCGAGGATCCGTCGCTCGACGAGGGCCCGTTCCAGCGCGCCATGGTGGAGCGGCTCGAGACGCAGCACGACGAGATCTTCGTCGCGCGCGGCGACGTGGCCCGGGCCTTCCCCGCGGTGATCCAGCACGTCGAGCGGCCGATCCTGCGGGCCGGCCCGGCGCCGCTGTTCCTGCTCTCGCGCGCGGTGCGCGACGCGGGGATCAAGGTGGTGCTCACCGGCGAGGGCGCCGACGAGGTGCTCGCCGGCTACGACATCTTCCGCGAGGCCAAGGTCCGCGCGTTCGTGGCGCGCCAGCCAGGCTCCCCGCGGCGCGCGCTGCTCTTCGATCGGCTCTACCCGTGGCTCGCGCGCGGGCCGCGCGAGGCCCACGAGATGGCGACGCGCTTCTTCACGCGCGACGCCGATCCGAGCGCGCCGCTGTTCTCGCATTTGCCGCGATTTCGAGCCGCGGCGGCCCTGATGCGGCTCTTCGCTCCGGCGCTGCGGGCGCGCCTCTCCGGCGTCGATCCGATGGCCGAGCTCTCCGCCTCGCTGCCGCCGGCGTTCGCCTCGTTCGGTCCGCTCGCGCAGGCGCAGTACCTGGAGATGCGGACGCTGCTCTCGGGCTACCTGCTCTCGGCCCAGGGCGACCGCGCGAGCCTCGCCCACTCGGTCGAGGGCCGCTTCCCGTTCCTCGACACGGGCGTCGTCGCCGCCGCGGCGCGCATGCCCGAGTCCCACAAGCTCCACGTGCTCGACGAGAAGCACGTGCTCAAGCGCGTCGCCGCGAGCCTCGTGCCTCGCTCGATCCTGGAGCGGCCGAAGCAGCCTTACCGCGCGCCCGACGCGGCGAGCTTCTTCGGCCCGGACGCGCCGGACTACGTCGGCGATCTGCTCTCCGATACGGCGCTGCGCGAGGCCGGGCTCTTCGATCCCGGCGGCGTCGCGCGCCTCGTGGCGAAGTGCCGCGAGGGGCTGCGCGGTGGCCCGCTCGGCAACGCCGACAACATGGCCTTCGTCGGCGTGCTCTCGGCGCAGCTCGTCTGGCACGAGCTCTGTCGGACCGCGCCGCGGCGAGGTCCGCCGCTCGAGATCCGCGTCGTCGATCGCTGCGGCTCCACGTGAACAGGGGAGGGGAAAGCATGCTGCTCCAGGGGTTTCTCGAGGAGAGCGCGCGGCGCTCCGGAGACAAGGTCGCGCTCGTCCAGGGCTCGAACCGGCTCACGTTCGCCGAGATCGATCAGCGCGCCGAGCAGCTCGCCCGCGCGCTCGCCCGCCGCGGCGTGCGCCGGGGCGATCGCGTCGCCATCCTCGGCGAGGCGCGCGTCGAGACGGTGATCGCGGTGTGGGCGGCGCTGAAGGCGTCGGCGGTCTTCATGGTCGTGAGCCGCGACGTGAAAGAGGACAAGCTCGCGTACATCCTCCGCGACTCGGGCGCGCGCGCGCTGATCACCTCGGCGCGCCTCGCTCCCCTCTGCGCGGCGGCGTCCGCGAAGGCCACCGATCTCGCGGTGATGATCACCCACGGCGGCGATCCGCCGCGCCTCCCGGGCGGCTTCTCGGATCGCTGGGACGAGGCCCTCGCGCGCGACGACGAGGCCCCGGCCCGCGTGCCCTGCATCGATCAGGATCTGGCCTCGATCATCTACACGTCGGGCAGCACGGGCGAGCCCAAGGGCGTGATGCTGACCCACGCCAACATGCTCGCCGCGGCCGCGAGCATCACCTCGTACCTCGGCCTGCGCGACGACGACGTGATCCTCGACGCGCTGCCGCTGGCCTTCGACTACGGCCTCTACCAGGTGCTGATGGCGGCGCGCGTGGGCGCGACGGTCGTCCTCGAAGAGGGCTTCGCGTTCCCCTCCGCGGTGCTCGAGTCGGTCGAGCGGGAGGGCGTGACGGTGTTCCCGGGCGTGCCGACGATGTTCGCCATTCTGCTTCAAATGAAGGAGATGGCGCACGATCTCGGGCGGGTGCGGCTCGTCACCAACACCGCGGCGGCGCTGCCTCCGTCGCACCTCGACGCGCTCCGCCGCATCTTCCCCGCGGCCGAGCTCTTCTCGATGTACGGCCTCACCGAGTGCAAGCGCTGCACGTACCTGCCGCCCGCGGATCTCGCGCGCAAGCCGGGCTCGGTGGGGCTGGCGATCCCCAACACCGAGCTCTGGATCGAGGACCCGACCGGCAAGCACCTCGGCCCCGGCGAGGTCGGCGAGCTGGTGATCCGCGGCGCGACGGTGATGCGCGGCTACTGGCGCAAGCCCGAGGCGACGGCCGTGCGGCTGCGGCCCGGGCCCATCCCCGGCGAGAGCGTGCTCCACACCGGCGACCTCTGCCGCCTCGACGACGAGGGCTACCTCTACTTCGTCGCGCGCATGGACGACGTGATCAAATCGCGCGGCGAGAAGGTCGCGCCGCGCGAGGTCGAGGACGTGCTCTACGCGCTCCCGGGCGTGCGCGAGGCCGCGGTGATCGGCGTCCCCGATCCGATCCTCGGCGAGGCCGTGAAGGCCTTCGTCGTGGTCGATCCCGCGCTCGGCTACGGCGAGGGCGATGTCATCGCTCACTGCCGCGCGCGGCTCGAGCCCTTCATGGTCCCGAAGCACGTCGAGCTCTGCGAGGCGCTGCCGAAGACCGACACTGGCAAAATCAAGAAGAGCGGCCTCCGCTGAGGGCCGCTGAGGGAGATGCGATGAGCCCGATCATTCTCGACTGCGTCCGGTCGTTCGTCGTCGAAGCGTTCTACGCTCCGGCCGATCTCCCCGACGACGCCTCGCTGCTCGACACCGGCACGATGGACTCCACCGGCGTGCTGGAGCTGATCGTCTTCCTCGAGAAGCGCTGGGGGATCACCGTCGGTGATCGCGAGATCCACCCCGACTACTTCGACTCGATCCGCCGGATCACGGCCTTCGTCGAGGCGAAGATCGCCGATCGCTGCGAGCCCGTCGCCTCGCCGCGATCGCGCGACTCGGCGGCCCCGTCGTCGCCCTCGCCGGTCGGGGGCCTGTGAGTCGCGTTCGCCCCTTCCGCGCCGAGGATCTCCCCGCGGTCGGGGCGCTGTGGCTCCGCGCATTCCAGCGCCCGGGGACGCCCTCGGGCGTGCAGCGCTACTTCCGCGAGGTCTTCCTCGATCACCGGCTCGCGAGCGACGCGCCGGCCTCGCTCGTCCACGAAGACGAGGACGGAGCCGTCGTGGGGTTCGTCGGCGGCATCCCGCGGCGGATGCTCTTCCGCGGCAGGCCGATCCGCGCCGTCGTCGCCACGCAGCTCATGGTCGATCCCGGCCGCCGCCGCGGCCTCGCGGCCTTCGATCTCCTGCGCGCGCTCTTCGCGGGGCCGCAAGAGCTGACGTTCTGCGACGGCGCCAACGAGCGCTCGCAGACCGTGTGGCAGCGCAGCGGCGGCGAGATCGTGCCGCTCTACAGCCTCACGTTTTTGCGCGTGCTCCGCCCCGCGGGCTACCTGCGGCAGCGCGTCGCCCGCGCTGGACGCGATCGCGTCGCCCGCGTCGCGGCGCCGCTCTGCCGCGCCGCCGACGCGATCGCGGGGAGCCTCACGGGGCTCGATCGCGCGGCGGCCATCGGCGTCCCGCTCGGTCGACCCCGGACGCGCCTCGTCAACGAAGATCTCTCGTGCTCCGCGGCCCGCGCGATCCTCGACGACACCGTCCCCGCCCCGAGCCTGCGCGCGAGCTACGACGACGCGTCGCTCGCGTGGCTGCTCGATCAGGCGGCGCGAACCCGCGGCCATGGCCTGCTTCGACAGCGCCTCTGCCGCGACGCATCCGGCGAGGCGGTGGGCTACTACGTGTACTACGCGAGGCCTGGCAGCGTGGCTCAGCTGCTCCAGATCGGTGGGAAATCAAAGGTGATCGGCGACGTCCTCGGCAGCCTCTTCGCCGACGCCTACGCCGCGGGATCGGTCGCCGTGGCCGGCCAGATCGAGCCGCGCTGGCTCCGCGAGATCGACGACGCGCACGCGACGTTCAGCTGCCCCAGCCTCGGCGTCCTCGTGCACGCCAGGGATCGCGAGATCACCGCCGCGCTGCATCGCGGAGACTCGCTCCTCTCGCGCCTCGACGGCGAGTGGTGGCTGCGCTTCGCCGCCGATCCGCTGGTCGACTGAGCATCGGTCGTCGGTCGTCCGTCGTGCGCTCCGGTCCAGGGTCAGACCCGCGAGTCGCGCCGGCGCGCGCGTGGCCGCGACAAGCGCGGGAATGTCGCGGTGGCCGCCGACCGATGCGATCGCTGCGGCGCAATTCCCTGATTGGTCGCCCGCCGCCCCGTTTCGCCCGCCGGAATGTCGCGACGGCGACCGACGAGCTCGGACGCCGGTTCAAAAAGTCGCGGCGACGTCTCCCGCCGGAAGTTCGACGACGCTTTTTCCCCGGGAAATTCTTCGGCCGCGGAAATGATCGGGGAAAGTCTCGCGGGTAGCCGCGCGCCAAATTGCGACGGCGCAAAATCCGTGTCGGTCACCGACATCCCGAAAAGCGCGACGCAATTCTCGTCATCGTCGCCGTTCCGACGCGGAGCACCGCGCAAACCGTCCGTCGGTCACCGCGACGAGCTTCCCGCCGCCTCTGGCTTGCAGACGGTGACCGAGCCCTCTTATCCTCCGCGCATGCCTGTTTCTCTCATCTCTCCGCTGGCAACCTTCGGTGAGCTACTCGACGAGAACTCGTTCTCGCTCGGCGAGCTTCACTCCCACCCGCTCGCCGCCGTCTTCGCGCCGCAATTCGACGCCTTCCAGATCAAGTGGTTCGCCGCCAACGCGGCGCGCGCGGCCCTCGTGATCGCGCTCGGCAAGGCCAACGGCACCCTGTCCGCGACCGACGACGCGATCGACGACTTCCTCGATCTCCTCGACCGCACGCTGTTGATAGTCACCAAGAACGATCGCCGCGCTCCGCAGTACGTCTTCTACTTCGGCACGGCACCGGTCCACGTGCTGAAGCAGCCCATCCACGGAGAGGAGCTGGCCACGGTCGGCGGCTTCGTTCCCTCGCTCCAGGCTTCGCCCCACCCGACCCTTGCGGTCCTCGCGCCCGTGCTCGTCACCCTGGTCGCCAAGGCCGACGCGGCGATAGCGCAGCATCTCGCGGCTGATCAAGCGCTCAAGGACTTCGATATGCTCGGCGGGAAGAAGGCGCTGATCGACGGTGACAACGTCCTCCGGCAAACGGTGTACGGCCAGCTCGCGGCGATCCCCCACGCGAACCCCACGGCGATGCTGCCTGGAAACTTCGCCGATCGCTTCTTCCGTCACGAGGCGCGTCGGGGCGTCGCCGCGCTCAGAAATCCCAAGGACGTTCAAGCCAAGCTCGACGGCCACAAGAAGAAGATGGAAGCCGCGCAGAAGCACCTCGACAGCCTCGCCGCCAGGGCCGCGCAGAAGGCCGCGGACAAGAAGGTCGCGCTGGAGGCCGCCGCCGCCGTGGAGCAAGGGAAGAAGGACAAGAAGGCCGCCGACGACAAGCTCAAAGAGCTCGAGAAGGCGGCGAAGGCCGCGAAGCAGAAGAGCAAGTGAGCCGCGGCGCGCCTGCGCTGTGAACGGGAGCGCGATCCGGGAGCCTCACGGACCGCGCTCTTTACTTCGGATCGATACGCTGAAAGAGACTGTCTCGGAGCTGACCGCGAGGGCGCGGGGAGCGCAAGGGGGCCAGAAATTCAAGAGTCGGCGTCGAGGTGATCACGGCCCCGAGCGTGGTTCGCAAACCCAGGCAAGCGAGTCATCCTTCGCGGTTGGGCGTCACCCGCGCCGCGCTATCGACGCCCAGCTCGAGGACACCACCATCGAGGGACGCACCGGTCTCAGCGACGATTGCGTCCCACGCCGGGACGCCGCGCCCGGCGAGAGGGCCGGCCAGATCGAAAGCGCGGCGGGCCTCCGCCAGGGCATCTTCGTCGCCAGTCTCAGCGAGGCGTCGCGCGAGCTCGCGGCGCGCTTCGACCGCGAGGACACGCGCGATGAAGTCCTCGGCCGTGTCGCCGAGCAGCTCGACGGCGCGCTGCACGAGCTTACGAGCGATGCCGACGGGATCGGCTGGAGCCGGATCGACGATCGCGTGAGCGAGATCGATGGCCACGGAGGCGCGGTGGAGAGAGCGGCGATCGAGGCCAGTCCGGCTCCACTCGGCCAGGTGGTTTTGCGCGCGCGTGAACCACATGAGGGCGCCTTCCGGGTTCTGGCCCTCTGCCTGGAGCAGCCCGGACGCGAACGCGTGAAACGCGGACACGCGGGCCGACATTTCCGGCTGCTTGGTATGCTCGAATGCGGGGTGGCGTCGGCTCAGCAGGAGGACCGCGCGGGATCGGTTTCCGCGTGCCAGATCCACAAGCGCCGTCAGGGTGTCGGTGCGAAGCGTAGAGGCGATCTCGTCGGCGGACCAATCGGGATCCGATCCGTTTGAGGATGGGGATCCCAACGCGACGGTGGCGCGTTGCAGACGGCCTGTGAGGAAAGAGAGATCCGCGCGGATGAGCCGGACGTTATCGTCCTCGATGGGATGCACGTCATCATCTTCCGTGGAGAGTGTCGCGGTTCGTTTCCTCGCGGAAGCGATCTCGCCGCGCTCGACCCACTCGAGAACACGAGATTGCTCTTCCTCGATCCGATTGGCAGTTTTCGTGCGTTGCGCACCGATGGACTCTGCGGCGCGGAGGCGACCAGAGCACCAATGCACGTACGCCTCGGCCTGGAGGAGTACATCCTTCCACGCTCTCGGGAAGTACGCCGAGCCAATCATGCCATCACACAGGGTCAGGGCCTCCGCTGTGCGGTCCTCTGCGGCGAGCACGACGAGTAGCGCCGCAGAGGCACGCCACAGATTCTCTGTGTTGGGATAGACGTGGGTCGACGCAAGCACCTCCTGGAGCATGCGCCCCGCGTCGCTGAAGTCCCTCTGCGCGAGCGCGTGCTCAGCGCTGCGCAGCGCGCGTTGGATCAGAGTCGCGTTGTCCGGAGCGAGCCGACCCCGGAACGCTGGTTCTGCAGTGATATCCGCGACGTCGGCGTCGAGAACTATGCCTTTCATCCACGGTCTCACCAGCAGATCGCCGCCGAATAGCGCGAGCGGAGGAACTGCGCGATACCAGCCGAGCACCTTTCGCCCCTGCGCGGGACTCACGTAGAGTGGTGTTCCGGGAGCGGTCATTGACTCGAAGCCCGAAGTCTCCTCTTCGATTGTGTACTCACCACTCCGGATCGACCACACGTCGGGCGCGGCGGTGGCGAACAAGCGCTGGAGCGACTCTGGCAGCACCACCAGGACTTCCCCGCGAAGCTGCTGAAGAGCGTTGCGCTTCTCGTTCCACAGCGCGAAGAACCTCCCCCACGTGTCGGTATCGGCCTGGGTGGCGCGGGAGGCGTCGACCACGTGCACCACGCCGTGCCCGGTTCGCTCTGCCGACGGCGACAGCAGCGGAATCAGGATCTGGAAGCCGAGATCGCTATCCGAGAGGGCCGCGTTGCTTCCGCGGCCCTCGTAAGGGTCGAGCCGGACCAGCTCCACAGGGCTCTTGCGCAGGCGAGGTAGCTCGTCTTCGAGCGCGCGCAGGAGCTGATCGGCCGCCCGCGGGCTCGCACAATAGGCCAGGAAGAGATGGAATCTTCGCGAGAGCGCGAGCGCGCGCAGGAGCCGCGAGCGGTCATCGCCCGCGGCGGCGTTCATCCGCCCTTCCGCGAAGAGGGCACCTTGGTGTCCACAGCGTCGAGCTCGGCTTCCGCCAGCTCCTTCATACCAGCCACAGCGGGGTGAACATCCAGCCATTCCTCGTCGTTCAGGTAGCGCAGGATGACGTTGTTCTGGAGGAACAGATCGGCCGCCTCGCGCTCGTGGTCGTCCTTCGGAATCAGCCTCTTGGTGCGATTCACCGCCGCGAGCAAGGGGATCGCTCCGCTGTCGTAGACGATGCCACGATAGGTGTTACCGGCGCGGTGGAGCTCGCGTTCCAGGGTCTCCGCGGACACCGGAAATGTCTCGAGCTCGAGCAGCATCTGGAGCACCCGAACGATCTCGCGCGGATATCCGCCGGTCCAGAGCGCGATTGCTCGCAGTCGATCGTGAGCTGCGTCCTTGCCGAAGATTTCGCCGAGGCCCGTGGAATCAAGGCGTTTGCCCACGAGATCGGCGATGACCTCGACGCCGGGAGCGTGGAGCATGCCTTGCGCGTCCCGGACCTTGATCATTGGCAAGAAGGCCACGGGATCGGTCATCCGCCGCGCCAGGGCGGGAGGGATGGTGTAGAGCACATGCACGGGGAGCTGAAGATACGGCGCGCCGGTCCCGAACACGCGCTCGGCGCTGTCGAGCACCTGCTTCCACGTGAGGCTCGATCCGCGGAGCTTCTCCAGCGAGTCGAAGAGGACGACAATCCCGGAGCGCCCGGTCTTCTTCGCCCGCCACTCCAGCTCGCGCAGCTCGTCGTGTACGAAGCGCACGAACGTGCCGAGGTGCCGCGCGACGGTCTCGCGGACGCGGTGCCGGAATGTGGGGTTCGTCTTCAGGTTCAGGTCGACGCTCGCCTTCGCGCCGACGTCGATGCCTGCGGACATCTTGCCGATCTCGACGTCGGTATTCGACAGCCAGGCCCAGAGTCGCGTGGCAGGGCCATCTTTTAGCGCGTCGGCGCCGTCCCCGCCCTCCGCGGCGAGGATGGCGCGCTCGGTGTGGAGCAGGACCAGCGCGAGCACGTCGGAGACGTCGATCTCGGCCGTGAGATCGAGCACGTCGTCGGCGTCGATGAGGACCGTGAGGAGGTTGCGCTTCGCCGGATCGGAGAGGCGGGCGTTCAGGCGGCGGATCTCGGTGCTCTTGCCCGTGCCGCGGAGGCCGGTGAAGAGCTGGCACACCGGCGTCTTCGAGAGCTCGATCTGCCGCGCGAGCTTGTTCGTCCAGTTCGTCCCCCGCACGCCGCGCAGATCGATGTCGATGTTCCGAGCGTCCCCGGGCGGGAGCGCCTCGTCCGGATTGCAGCGGTTGTAGAGTTCCTGAAGGCGCTCGAAGTCCATTGCGGCGAGCCTAGCTCGCGGCGCGGTGCGCGTCAGCAATACGACGAAACATGGAGGTAGCGGATCCCCGCGACCCGCCTCCTGCCGTGCTCGCCGGTCTCGTACGTTCTTCGGAGCGTCAGCGTCCACGTCGACGCTGACGATCACATCACCGTCCCGACCCGCGCGCCCCGGCCTAGTTCAGCGATCCCGGATCGACCTTCGCGCTCGCCTCTTCCTCGCCGCCGAAGATCGCGTCCCAGTTCGATCGATACGCCGCCGTCGCCACCTGCGCCGGGCCCGACAGGCTGCGCGCGGCGCCGCCCTGCACTTGCTCCTTCGACACCAGGACCTCGACGTCGAAGATCTGCTCGTGATCCGCGCGCGGCGAGAGCTTGACCATCTCGCCGGTGAGGGGCTTGCCCTCCTGCACCGGCCGGATCTCGCCGACCTCGATCACGCCCTCGCGCTTGCGGATCACGCGGAAGCCGTCGCCCGACTCGGCCTTGCTGTGGACGAACACCACATCGTCTTTGCGACCAGGCTCGCCGTCGCTGCTCATCGATCCAGCATGTCACGGCGCGGGGCCCCGACGCCAGCCGAGGCCCGCGCGCACCCCGCGCGCAAAACTTGGCCGAGCGTCGCGGGTCGCCGTACTGGCTCGGAGGCGAGGGCCTGCCGCGCGCGGCCTTTCCCACGGGTCCAGGGCCCGCCGATTCCGGAGGATGAGCTATGAGTGATCGAGGCGCAGAGGAAGCCGGCACCACCGGCGCGGATGGCCAGGAGCGGCGAGCAGGCGAGGGCAAGCGCGTCCACTTCGAGGCGCTGGTCGCGGTCGGCGAGATGGTCGGCGGCGGCTTCGAGGCCGAGTCGATCGACGTCTCTCCCGAGGGCATGCGCCTGCGGACGGCGTTCCTCCCGGCGGTCGGCGACAAGCTCGTGTGCCGCTTCGACGGCATGGGCGCCGAGGTCGTCGCCGAGGGCGAGGTGATCTGGAAGAACCAGGAGGCTCGCGGGGGCGAGTTCGGCCTGCGCTTCGTCGACATGGATCCCGACACCGCCGAGGCGGTGCGCGCGATGTGCGGCTCGCTCGGCAGCGAAGAGGAAGAGGCCCCCGCTCCCGAGGCGCCGCAGGTGCCCCGCGGCGCGCGCGTGCGCCTCCACATCGAGGGCCTCGGCTCGCCGATGAAGGCCCGCGTTCGCGAGGCCGCCGCGAAGGAGCTGGAGGTCGGATCGAACCTGGAGTTCCTCAAGGTCGGCCGCTCGCTCGAGCTCGAGGACGTCGATCAGGGCAAGCGTCGCGAGGCGACCATCGCTCACGTGAAGGTCGACATCGATCCCGCGACCAACGTGCCGCAGCTCGTGGTCTCGCTCCGCTACGACAGGGAGCCGAGCGCCGAGGCCACGGCGAGCGCGCCCAGGCACAGGGCCGAGCGCAGCGAGAAGAGCGACAAGCGCGTGAGCGCGCGCCCGCCGTCGGCCCCCTCGACGCGCCGCGCGTCGGAGACGCTGGCCTCGGAGAAGAGCGAGAAGGCCGCCGACGCGTCGAGCGCCGACGAGGTCGACAGCGACGGTGACGAGAGCGACGCGCCGCCCGGCGTCGGAGCGCGCGCCGCGAAGGCGGGGCGCGCGGTGGCCGGCAAGGTCGGGCCGGCGATCGCCGGGGTCTCGGCGCGCGCGAAGACCGCGCTCGGCGGCATCCTCGCGGCCGTGCAGAAGAAGCGGATCGAGCGCGCCGAGACGGCCAAGGCCGACGCCCCGCGCCGCACCACCGCGCCCGCGCCCGGCGGATCGCTGAAGTCCGAAGGCCGTCGCCTCGTGCGTGACGACGGCGAAGAAGAGAGCAACGACGACGCGCCGCCGCCGGCGATGCGTGGCCCGCGCCGCGCCGCCGTCGGAGCCGCGATGGGCCTGATCCTGGTGCTGGCGATCTTCGGCGTCAGCCGCGCGATGACCTCGCACGGAACGACGGCCGCGAGCGTCGACGGCGCCTCGACCGCGGCGCCGGCGCTGCCCTCGGGCCAGCCCTCGGCGGCCCCGGCTGCGCTCGCCGCGAACGGCGCCCCCGGCGCGACGCCGACGGCCAACGTGCCGCTGTTCGGCGCGACGCCGCTCTCGACGACCGAGCCGGTGCCTGCGCCCTCGAGCTCCGCGCTCGCGGCCGCTCTGCCCGCGGCGCCGGGCGCAGCCGACGCGGCCGACGGCGAGGACGACGGCGCCCCCGCTGCGGCCGGCGACGGCAAGAGCGGCGCTCCGCTGAAGGAGTGGGGCCAGGGCACCGTGACGCACCCGGTGACCTTGAAGCTCAAGATGGATGGCCCGATCGAGCGCATCAACGGTGCCGCCGGCGCGATGGGATTCACCATCTCGCTCCCGGATCGCCGGAGCGTGTCGGCGACGACGGACCTCGCGCGCAAGGACAAGCGCCTCTCGTCCGTGAACGTGGTCAATACGTCCCACGGCGCCGAGGTGACCCTGCAATTCAAGGACGGCGTGCCGCCCTACCTCGCCAAGGTGAAGGGAGATCGCCTGGAGATCGCCCTCGGCAGCGAGCACGGCAGCAAGAAGGTCGCCAAGAAGAAGCACGACGGCGACAAGGCCAAGCCCAAGACCAAGAAGAAGCACGCCAAGTGAACGGCTGACGCTTCCGCCGGGGAAGATGCCAGTCGAAGCCTGCGCGAATCGCCCTCTCCGCCTGCCGGAGGGGGCGTTTCTGTTCTGGAGGAGCGAAGTCCGGGGCGGGTCGTCAGCCCTCAAAGCTCCTTCTCGCGGGCGATCGTCCCGTCCACTCCTGACGACCAGTACACGTAGCCTTGCCCCACGGCGAGGCCGCTCGTGTCCGTCGCGGTGCCGATGGCGACAGGCGTCGTCGCCCCGGCGGCGAGGCCCTTCACGGGGCGCGGCATGCCCATCGTGGCGTCTTCCACCCAGTAAACCCCCTTCGCCGTCGGCGTCAGGAAATGGGGATTGGCATTCACGACCACGTCCGTCGGCTGCGCGCCGCCGGCGATCGGCACGGAGCGGATCGTCCCGGCGAGCGCGTAATAGAGCAGGCCATTCGCGACGCCACCGAGCTCGGCGCCCGGCGACATCGTCGCCAGCGTGTTGACCTTGGCGCCGTCGAGGCTGACGCTACGAACGGCGTTGATCTTCGACTCGGTCCAGTAGATCCCCGAGGCGTCGGCGGCGATCGTGGTGGGCGTCCAGATGCCGTAAATCAAGGTCGATCCCACCCGGGCGATGCTGCCTCCGGCCGAGTCGCCCCAGTAGGCGACACCGTTCAACGACGTCAACGCCGTCACGCTCGGGGTGGCCGCGAGGTCGGTGACGGCGCCGCCGGCCTTGGGGATCTTGCGGATCGCGCCGGTGGGATCGGGCGCGACGGCCACGTACACGTCGCTCACGCCGAGGGCGAGGCCGCGAAAATCGGCGGGCAGCACCGCCGCGGCGGCGAGCGTCGTCACGCCGGTGCCGTCGAGCGCGGCCTTCTTCACGTCGCCGGTGATCGCGTCGGACCAGTAGAGGCCGCTCGCGTCGACGGCGAGGCTCACCGGGTGTCCGGCCGCGGCGACGATGACGCCGACCGGCCCCGCGCCGCCCGTGCCCGAGCTCGCGGAGCTGGAGGCGCTGACGGAGCTTCCCGCGCTCGCGGTGGTCGAGGCGCTCGTCGAGGATCCTCCCGCGCCTCCCGCGCTCGCGGTGCTCGTCGAGGATCCGCTGGATCCGCCGTTTCCCGAGGACGATCCGCCGGTGCCGCTCGCGCTCGACGTGGTCGCGTCGCCGCTCGATGACGCGCTGGTGCTCGGGGTGGTCGGACCGCCGCAGCCGGCGATCCAGGCGGCTACCAGCCCTGCGCCGACACCTGCAGCAGTACGAGCCATGCGAACCGGACGCCGTCGAGGGATGAAAAGCTCCATCGGCCCAGGGTAGTCGATCTCCCGCAATTCTGTCCGCGGGCCGCAGAACCGGGTATGAGCCGCGCCATGTCGCCAGTCACGGAAGCGGGCCTCACCGCGCTGCGGGAGCTCCGGCGGAACCTCCGCAGCGCGAAGGGGATCGCCATGTTCGTCCTCTTCTTCGTGGGCGGAGCGATCCCCAGCGTCGGGCAAATCCTCCTCGGCCAGGTCGTCGATACGAAGACGATGATGGCGAAGCCGCTCGCAGAGCGACAGGACGTGTTCGAGGATTTCCTCCTCCGGGTGGGGTACGACGCGGTCACGGCCAAGCACGTCTCGAAGTGCCCGCCCGAGCTGTTCACCTACCTCCTCAAGGGCGCGCTGATCTTCTTGCCCTGGATGATCGTGCTGATCGGGTTCGATCTGATCGCCGGGGAAATCCAGCACCGCAGCATCCGTTACATCGCCGGGCGCGCGCGGCGATCGGCGATCGTCGCGGGCAAGGCGCTCGGGGTGTGGGGCGTCGTCGCGGTGATGACCCTGGTGCTCGACGTCACGGTCTGCACGGTGATGCTGATCAAGAGCGATTATCCCGCGGACCTCGTGCTCTCGTGGGGCTCGCGGATCTGGGTCTTCACCGTCGCGGCCGGCGCCGCCTACGTCGGGCTGGTCACGCTGGTGAGCTCGCTCTTCCGCACGCCGATCGTGGCGCTCTTCGTCGGCATGGCGCTGATGTTCGCGGTGCTGCTCACGGGCTGGATCTTCGGGCACTTCGAGGCGACCGAGACGGTGGCCTGGGCCTTCCCCTCGGCCTACGAGTCGAAGCTTCTCGTGTCGGCCAACCCGCTGCACGTGCTCGGCGGCGTGGCCGCGCTGATCGGTTGGGGCGCGGCGATGGTGGCCGGCGCAGCCGGGATCGTCAGCCGGAGGGACATCTGATGGATACCGAAGACAAGGCCCCGACGTCGTCGGGAGCGCCCGTGGTCGCGGCCGAAAAGAGCGCGAGCGCCGCGCCGAAATCGCGATCGAACATCCGGAGCGGGAAGCCGCCGGCCATCGATCTGCGCGGGGTGATCAAGAAGTTCGGATCGGTCGCCGCCGTCAACGACGTGACCTTCGAGATCCCGGACGGCTGCGTCTTCGGCCTGATCGGCCCGAACGGCGCCGGCAAGACGACGACGTTCTCGATGCTCGCGGGCTACCTGCGACCGACGAGCGGCGAGATCTACGTGCTCGATCGATCGCCCGACGCCGTCGACGCGCTCAAGGGCAAGGTCGGCGTGCTCCCGCAAGACGCGCTCTTGCCCGCGAACGAGCCCGTCGGTGAGTTCATGGTGTACCTCGGCCGCCTCCAGGGGATGTCGTACGACGAGGCGAAGAAATCGGCCGAGTCGGTCCTCGCCGAGGTCGAGGGGCTCGATTGGTGGAAGACGCGCTGCGGGGCGCTCTCGCACGGCATGGCCAAGCGCGTCGGGCTCGCGCAGGCGCTCCTCGGCAACCCGCGGGTGGTGCTCCTCGACGAGCCGACGGCGGGCCTCGATCCGCGGATCGCCTACGGCGTGCGGCAAACGGTGAAGTCGCGCAAGGGCCGCTGCACGCTCGTGATCTCCAGCCACAACCTCCAGGAGCTGGAGGAGATCTGCGACTACGCGGCGATCCTCGACCACGGCCAGCTCGTGGCCCACGGGACGATGGCGGAGCTCACGGCGACGTCGTCGGAGATCCGGATCGAGCTCGCGGGCGGGCCGATCCCCATCGACGCGGTCCGCGTCGTCGAGGGCGTCAAGGCCGTGAGCTTCGACAAGGCCTCGCGCGAGCTGGCGATCACCTTCGATCGCAACGTCGCCGACGCCGAGGAGATGATCAAGCGCGCGACCTACGTGCTCTATCAGGGGCACGCGCGGATCAGCGGGATCAGCAAGGGCCGCGGCCTCGAGCAGCGCGTGATGGAGCTGACGGACTAGCGATCTGCGCGTACCTCCGGGGATCGCAGCGTGGAAATTGTGAAACGAGGGTGACCGGGCGAGGGTGCTTGCGCCCGGAGAGCCGGCCGGAGAGTGGCAATCAGCCGACGGGGGGAGGGACGCTCCATTCGCCGCTCTCGGAGGAGCGAGGGGCGCTGTCGTCGGCGGCGCTGCCGAAGAACTCGGCGATCTCGTGGCGGCGGGCCTCGGCGTCGGCGCGGCCGAGATCGATGAGCTTCTGGGCGAAAGAGCCGTCGAAGAGCAGGTAGCTCGCGAGATCGGACTCGGTCGCTTCGCCGACGTCGACGAGCTGCAAGAGGCGCTTGGTGAGGGCGTTGCCGCGGACGGCGCCGCTGCGCATGTGGCTCGCGGCGAGGCGGCCAATGTCCTGGCTCGGGCGCACGACGAGGGATTTCACGCGGCGGTAGGGGAGATCGCCGCGCGCGATGACTGCCTTGTTCACGGTAGGGAGGAAGCCCGGTCCATACGAGCTCTCGCCGTCCTCGATCATGCGGTTGACGCGGGTGAGGACCTCGTAATCGCTCTGCACGTGGTCGAGGAGGAAGGCGTTGAGGACCTTGCCGAGGACCATGGCCGCGCCCGGCGGCCGGGCGTCTTCGCCGCCGCTCTCGATGCCGCTGACCTCGCGCGAGAGGCCGATGGCGAACACGTGCGTGGCGCCGAGGCGAATGGCGGGGGCGATCGGCGTGTTCTGGCGGACGCCGCCATCCATGAAGAGCTCGCGGCCGATGCGCACGGGCGGGAAGAGGATGGGGATCGCGGCGGAGGCGAGCGCGTGGAGCGGGCCGATGATCGAGCCGCGGATCACGGTGCGCGGCGGCGCCGTGGTGGGCAGCGTGCCGTCGGGACCGGTCTGCATGAAGATGACGGTGCGGCCCGAGCTGACCTCGGTGGCGGAGACGCTGAGGGCGCTGAGGTGCCCGTGGCGCAGCGTGCGGGCGATCGCGCGCCAGGGGATCTCGCGCTCGATGAGCTGGGTCATCGGCGTGACGTCGAACACGCCCGCCGTCGCCGCGCCGCCGCCGAGGACGACGCGGTGGAGGCCGAGCGCCTGGCGCATGCCGAAGCCGAGGACGCGGCCGAGATCGAGCTCGGTCCACAGATCGACGAGGCGGCGGATCCCGACGGTGGCGTCGGCGAGGTGGGCCGCGAGGAAGCAGGCGTTGATCGCGCCGACCGAGGTGCCGCAGAGGATGTCGAAGCGCGGGGCCGCCCCGCGGACGCGGGCGTAGCCGTCGAGAACGTAGGAGAGGACGCCGACCTCGTAGGCGCCGCGCGCGCCGCCGCCGGAGAGGATGACGGCGACCTTCTTGCGGTGGCCGTCGGGGCCGAGCAGAACGCCTTTTTTCTGCGGGGAAGGGATCATTTCTACGGTCTCGATCGCGGGCCGGGGGGGACGGAGGGAGGGCGCCCCGATGCGCTCGTCGGGCCGCGTCCGGGGCTCTCGCGGAGATCGAAGACGTGGGTCTCCACGCCGCTCGCCTGGGCCGCGGCGAGGATGCGCTCGACGATGGGCCTTCGCAAGAACAAGGCGGCGAGGCGCGGGTCGCGGACGTAGCCGCGGACCTTGCGCACGTGACCGACCGCGCGGGTGCTGGCCTCGCGCGCGCTCGTCGGCGCGCCGCGGCGGAACGCTTCGCAGGTGAGCGCGCGGACCTCGAGGCCGTACTCCGAGGCGACGGCCTCGACCGTGCCGAGCGCGGTGCGCGCGAGGAGGACGCCGGAGTGGACCTCGCCCGCGGCGACGCGCGCGACGGCCTCGATCGCCGTCGCGTACGCGTGGTAGCTGACGAGGCCCTGCGACTCGGTGAGCCGGCGGGCCTCGGCCGCGTGGGCCACGGCGGATTTCGAGTCGCCGGCGCTGTGCGCGAGCAGGGCGCGGACGATGCGCTCGTGGGCGAGATCGTAGACGCTGCCAGTGACGGCGATGAGCGCGCCGGCGTCGCCCGCGAGCGTGTGCGCCGCGTCGACGTCGCCCGCTTCGAGCAGGATGCCGGCCGTGCAGAGCAGCGTGTCCGCGCGCGAGTCCTGGTCGCCGTAGCGCTCGTGCGCGTCGCGGGCGCGCTTGAGGTAGGCGAGGCCGCGCTGGGTGTCGCCGAGGCGCGCGTAGGCCTGGCCGATGTTGCTGAGCGTCTTGGCGATCTGGAAGCGGCCGCCGATGGCGAGATCGATCGACACCGACGAGAGGCCGACGGCGATGGCGTCCTCGAAGCGCTCGAGCACGAACATGGCGTACGCGAGCGAGTTCTTGGCGCGGGCCTCGGCGCGGCGGGCGCCGACGGAGCGGAACACCGCGATGGCCTCGGCGTAGGCCTCGACGGCCTCGTTGACGCGGCCGCCGTAGCGCAGGAGCACGCCCTTGGCGCGGAGCACCTCGGCCCGCGCGCGCGCCGCGAGGCCGCCGGAGCTGGCCACCTGGAGGGCGCGCTCGACGGCGTCGATGGCGCCGGGGATGTCGCCGAGCTCGCGGAGGATCTCGCTCAGGATCGTCAGCGCCTCGACCTCGAGCGCCGGCTTCTTCGCGATGCGGGTGACCTCGCAGGCCCGCTGGGCGACGGGGAGCCCGCGCACCAGGTAGCCCTCGTCCAGATCGAGCGCCGCGGTGCGCACGAGCGCGAGCGCCGCCCAGCGCGCCTGGCCGCTCTCGCGCGCGAGGCGGCGGAGCGCGGTGAGGTGGCTGCGTCGCTCGCGGCGGCGACCCTGGTGGCGGTAGATCGACTCCAGCGACTCGTGGGCGAGCATCCGCCGCGAGTCCGACGCCGGCAGCAGCGTGAGCGCGCGCTGGTAGTAGCGCTGCGCGAGCGGCGCCTGGTGGCCGTTGCGCGCGGCGTTCGCCGCCTCGATGTAGAGCTCGGCCGCGGCGGACGGGTCCTCGCCGCGGGCGAGGTGGCGCGCGACGATGGCCGCCGAGAGGCCGTGCGCGAGCGCGGTGGTCGAGAGGTGCTCGCCGAGGCGCCGGTGCATGCGGACGCGGCTGGGCGCGTCGAGCGCGAGGTAGGCCACGTCGCGCGCGAGCGGGTAGCGAAAGTCGACCGAGCCCGTCTTGCGTTCGCACACGCCGCGCGCGCAGAGCCGCGTCACCGCCTCGTCGTCGGCGAGCCGCGCGAGAGCGATCAGATCGTTCTCGACGAGCGGGCCTCCCGCGACCGCGAGCCAGTCGACGATGTCGTGCTCGGCCGGGGGCAGCTCGCGCAGTCGATCGCCGATGATCTGCTCGAGCGTCGAGGGGAGCGGCTCGTTGCCGCCTCCCGGGCGCTCGTGCCTGACGAGGGCCATGCGCCCGCGCGACGACGGGCCGCTGTCGCCGTCGCCCTCGGCGGCGAGCTCGACGATCTCGAGGGTGCCGCGCTCGAGCAACGCGTCGATCATCTCGAGCAGGAAGAACGGGTTGCCGGCCACGCGCGGGACCAGCTCGCGGCACACCGCCGCGACGCCCTGGCGCACGCCGAGGCGCGCCTCCACGAGGCGCATCTGCTCGTCGGCGCTGAGCCCGCGGAGCTCGATGCGCACCAGGCCCTCGAGGAACGGCGCGACGCGCTCGTCGGGGCGCGTCACCAGGAGCACCAGGATCGGCCGCGCCTCCTTGCGCTTGAGCAGGTCTTGCAAGACCTCGAGGCTGGGGCGATCCGCCCACTGCAGGCCGTCGATCACGAGCACCAGCGGCGCCATGCGCGCGAGGTTCCCGAGCAGGGCGCGCACGCCGAGCAGGACGATGTCGCGGCGGTAGCTGACGGCGTCCTCGTCGCCGTGATCGAGCTGCTTGCCCGTGACGAGCTCGGCGAGGCGGGCGACGATCCGGGGCGCGTGCGTCGAGCGCGCCGAGCCGCCGAGCAGCTCGCGCAGCCGGACTGACGCGTCGTCGATCGAGCTCTCGGGGCCGAGGCCCGTCACGTTGCGCAGGAGATCCGACACCGTCGCGAGGGGCAGCTCGCTCTGCACGGGCGAGCACTCGATCTCGACGACGCGCGCCTCGGCCGGGAGCTCCGACGTGAAGGCCTTCACGAGCGCCGTCTTGCCGATCCCCATCTCGCCCACGATGGCGCGCGCGTGGAGCTCGCCGCGCACCGACAGGTCGGGCGGGATCAGCGACGACGTCGGCGGGATCGTCGGCTGCGCGGTGATGAGCGGCATCGGCGGCGCGCTGGCGATCCCTGCGGCGCTCAGCGTCGGCGGCGCGATCGATCGTCGCGGCGGCGGCGCGTCGGCCTCGGTGAACACCGGAGGCATCGCCAGCGCGGGGCTGCCGACCTCGAAGCCACGGGCGCGCGCCTCGCCGTCGTACCCGGGGTTGACGGCGCGGTGGAAGGCCGCGGAGAGATCCGCCTTCTCGGCGTCGCGCCCCACGAGATCGTTGGGCGCGAGCACCAGCTCGTCCTGCTGCTCTTCACGCGTGAGCGGCCGCTCGAGCGCGTAGAGCCGCATCTGCCGGGGGGCGTCGCGCGACGGCACGCCGACGAGGGTGATCGCCGGCGCGTCGCCCCAGCGAAAGTCGCGGCGCACGAGGCGGTACACGCCGCCGGCGACCCACGTCTTGTTGAACGGCGTCGCGTGGCCGACCTGGTCGGCGAGCGAGTTCGCCGGCTCCTGCAGCGCGTGGTGCACGAGGTGCCCCTGCGGATCACGCTCGCCGGTCGCGATCCCGCGCACGATCCCGATCGAGGCGTGGAGCTTGACGGGGAAATCTTCCGACGCGCCGGCGAGCGCTTCGTGCGCGTCGACCGCGAGCCACGCCGCGTCGGCGGCCGCGCGCGACGGGTTGTCGAGCAGCCCGACGATCGCCCGCGCCGAGACGCCGGGGTGCGGCCGGCCGGGCTGCGAGCTCACCGGCCCGCCGTCCCACGACCACACCGCGTGGCGCTTGTAGGCGATGTTGTCGAGGATCTCGCGGATCGACGCGCCGGAGCGCTTCCCCAGCAGCGGCCCCTGCGCCTCCTCGAGATCTTCCACGCCTTGCAGGCGCAGCGTCACCACGGCCACGTGCCGCACCTCGCGCCGCGCCGCCGACGATCGCTGCGCCGTCCCGGCCTCGCCGCCGTGCTCCGCCGTGCGCGCCAGGGGCACCGCGGCCATCGTCTGCGGCTGCGCCTCCTTCAGCCCGTCGGTCACCGACGGCCGCTGATCGCGCCCCAGCAGGTGCATCAGCGTCGCCTCGACCGAGCCGTTGTCGACGAGCTCTTGCTTGGCGAGGAGCGCGCGCGCGATGGCCCCCGCGAGATCGCGCGCCGTCTGGTAGCGATCGGCCGCGACGGGCGCCATCGCCCGCATCACCAGCGCCTCGATCTCCGGCGGCAGATCCGGCAGGTACGTCGACGGCGGCTCGAACGCGCTCTGCTGCACGGCCTTCAGCAGCGCGTCGTCGTCGAGCTTCCCGTAGGGCGATCGCAGCGTGAGCATCTCGTAGAACACCACGCCGAGCGCGTAGATGTCGCTCCGCCGATCGACGCGCTCGCCCCGCGCTTGCTCGGGCGACATGTACCCGAATTTCCCCTTCAAAACGCCTGTTTCCTCGCGGAACAGGTTGGCGGTGGCGATGCCGAAGTCGGCGATTTTCACCACGCCCTCGTGGGACAGCAGGATGTTCTGCGGCGAGACGTCGCGGTGCACGATCGCCAGCGGCACGCCGCCCTCGTCCTTGCGCTCGTGCGCGTAGTGCAGCCCGCGCGCGGCCTCGGAGACGATGAACGCCGCGGTGAGCGGCGGGATCTTCGCGCCCTTCTGCTTGGCCGCGTTCATCAGCTTGCCGAGGTCGAAGCCCTCGACGTACTCCATCGACAGCAGCAGCCCCTCGTCGCCGTGGTCCGAGAACTCGTAGACCTGGACGATGTTGGGGTGGTTCAGCCGCGTCGCGAGCTGCGCCTCCTCGACGAACATCGAGCGGAAGCGCCGCGACGTCACGTGCGCGGGGAGGATCCGCTTGACGACGAGGAGCTTGTACGTGCCCTCGGCGCCGCGCTTCTTGGCGAGGAAGACCTCGGCCATGCCGCCCGCCCCGAGGCGGTGAAGGATCTCGAATTCAGCGAGCTGCGACGGAGGTTTGGCCATGGAGGGAGCGAGCGCGGCGCCGGTCGCCCGCCGCGGTGACGCGGACGCGGGGCGATGTCGGGGGCTTCCATGGTAGCGTCCCGCCTCGCCTTTCGGGAGAACAGCATGCACTCGAGACCCTCGCGCCCGGCCCGTGAAGGGGGCCTCCTCCGCCTCCTCGTGATCTCGGCGTCGTTCGCCGCGACGATCGCTCCTGCCGGGATCGCGCTGGCGCAGGGCGCGCCGCCGCCCGCGAAGCCGCCGACGCTGGGCGCGCCGCCCCCGAAGGCGCCCGACATGGAGCTCGATCTCGACGCGCCGAAAGCGCCCGAGAAAAAAGAAGAGGCTCCGCCGCTCCCCCCGACCGAGGCCGGCGCCTGGGGCGTCGGTGGCAAGGACGAAGAGGGCCATTTCGCGCCGGGAAAACAGAAGAAAAAGGTCGACGAAGACGAGGACAAGGGCCCCAGGGTCCTCGGCTCGCCGGGCGCGGCGGGCATCGACATGGTCGTCGGGTTCGGGGGGATGCACGACATCACCAAGGGCGGTGACCTCACCAAGTTCACCGTGCTCTCTCTGGTGTTCGGCGCGCAGTACCGCTTCGGCGAGTCGTTCACGCTCGGCGCGCGCTTTCCCTACTCCACCGGCAGCATCCAGGGGCCCGCGAACGGCACCGGCGACGACTACAACACCTTCGCGGTCGGCAACCTCGAGGTGAGCGGGCGCTACGCCATCGCGCTCACCCGCCGGCTCACGCTGCCGATCGATCTCGCGGTCTACTTGCCCACGGCGTCGGGCGATCTCTTCGCCGACGCCGGCGACCAGGGCGCGGTCTACCAGTACCTCGTCAACCAGGCCGCCGCCTACTCGCGCGGCTTCGAGGACAACCCCCTCTTCGCTTCGAAGCGCTTCGGGATCCGCGTCGGCGGCGGTGTCGCGTACGACAAGAACCAGATCCACGTCGAGGGGCACACGCGCCTCGACATCATGGGCAAGACGGGCGGCAACCTGCCGAGCGGCACCCTCGCGTTGCACACGCCCAGCACCACCTGGCTCACCGGCGCGTCGTTCTCGTACGACTTCTTCGACGGCAAGCTCACCCCCGGTCTGCGGGCGTGGCTCGCCGTGACGACGCTCCCCGTGTACGCCCCGACGCGCGACGACTCCGGCGCGCAGTTCGTCCTCGAGCCCAGCGTGTACAGCCGCTTCCCGCACAACGCGCCGGGCTCGCTCGCTCTCCGCGGTGGCCTCGGCTACGTGATCCCGATAGCGGGCACGCTCGGCGGCGGCCAGGGCGGCGCGACCGAGAGCACATCGACGGGTGGACTCCGCGTCCACGCCGAATTCCAGTTCTGATCCCGGACTCCCCCGCTCCAGCCTGAAACCCCGAGAAAACAGGGAGCAAACCGCACCGGGTTTCTCCTTACCGCCCTTTCCGGGGGCCCCGTCCGAGCTTATCCAAGAGGTCCTCTCCGCGCGTTGTGGCCGGGGAACGGAGGACGTGGATCGGACATGCAATTCTGGCGATCGAGGTCGAACGGGCGGCGCTCCGGCGCGGGGACGTGGAAGGTCGTGCTGGCGGCGATCCTCGCGATCGCGACGATCGTCGGCGCCGCGCTCGGGCTGCGATCGAGCGGCGGGGAGCGCGCAGTGGGCTACACCGAGATCGCTCAGATCGCCGCTACCGGGGCCGCGTCGGAGGTCCGCGTCGACGGCGAGCGCGTCGACGTCACGCGCGCGTCGGGTGAGCGCCTCACGACCGTCGTGAGCGACGCCGAGTCGCGACACGAGCTGGTGCAGCGCTTCGTCGCGTCCGGCGTCTCGGTGACGTTCGCGTCGGCCGAGGGCGGCCCGCTCGGCGTCGCGGCGCGCGTGCTCATCCCGCTGATCGCCCTCGGGGCGCTCGGCGCGACCCTGCTCCTCCGGCGCAAGAAGTCCGCCGCCGCGGGCGCGTTCGCCACGTCGAGCGCCGCGGGGCGCGTGCGCTTCGCCGACGTCGCCGGCATGGACGAAGCGAAGGACGCCCTGACCGAGACCGTCGAGTTCCTGCAGAACCCCGCGACGTTCGGGCGCCTCGGCGGCCGCCCGCCGCGCGGCGTGCTGCTCACGGGCGAGCCCGGCACGGGCAAGACGCTGCTCGCGCGCGCCGTCGCCACCGAGGCGGGCGTGCCCTTCCTCTCGGCCTCGGGATCGAGCTTCCAGGAGATGTTCGTCGGCGTCGGCGCCTCGCGCGTGCGCACCCTCTTCGCCGACGCGCGCCGGGCCGCGCCCTGCATCGTCTTCATCGACGAGATCGACACCGTCGGTCGCGCCCGCGGCCGCGGCGGCGACTCGGCCAGCGGCGATCACGATCAGACGCTGAACCAGCTCCTGGTCGAGATGGATGGCTTCGATCACACGACTGGCATCGTGGTCATGGCCTCGACCAACCGGCCCGACGTGCTCGATCCGGCGATCGTGCGGCCGGGCCGCTTCGATCGTCACGTCGTCGTGCCGTTACCGGATCTGCGAGGACGCATGGAGATCCTCGCCGTCCACGCGCGGCCGATCGAGATGGAGGGAGTCGATCTCGCCCACGTCGCGCGGGGAACGCCGGGGTTCTCGGGCGCCGAGCTGGCCAATCTGCTCAACGAGGCGGCGATCCTCGCCGCGCGCGAGGGGGCTCTGGCCGTGCAGGTGACGCACGTCGAGCGGGCCCGGGATCGGGTGATGATGGGGGCCGAGCGTCGCGGGATGGTGATCGATCCCGAGGAGCGCCACGCCACCGCGGTCCACGAGGCGGGCCACGTCGCCGTGGGCGTCGCCGCGGAGCACACCGATCCTGTTCACAAGGTGTCAATCGCGCCGCGCGGTCGGGCCCTCGGCGTGACTCACTCGCTCCCGGAGCGCGACAGGCACCTTTACCGGCGCGAGTACCTGCTCGATCAGATCTGCATGATGCTCGGCGGGCGCGCCGCGGAGATCGAGATCCTCGGCACGATGACCGCGGGCGCCGCCGACGATCTCGAGCGCGCCGCGGCGCTCGGCCGGCGCATGGTGGCCGAGCTCGGCATGAGCGATCTCGGGCCGATCTGCGTCAAGGATCCCTCGGCGCGGAGCCAGGCTCTGCTCGATCGCGTCGAGGAGGTGACCCGGCGTTTGCTCGAAGAGCAGCTCG
The DNA here is from genome assembly GCA_025362495.1 of Byssovorax sp. GTDB lineage: Bacteria > Myxococcota_A > Polyangia > Polyangiales > Polyangiaceae > JANYGI01. The sequence goes on from JANYGI010000102.1 coordinate 59,561, forward strand.
GTCGCGCCCGGCGCATCGTCGATGAGCGGCGCGCGGAGATCGAGAGTCTCGTGCGAGCGCTGCTGGAGCGAGATACGCTCGACGCCGCAGAGATCCGCGCCTGTTTTCCGGGCGACGCTGCGAAGAAGGCGCGGTGGAGCGCCCGCCCTGCGTTGACTCAGGGCTCGTAGCCGCGCCGCGAACGAGCGAGCCAGTCGGACCCGGTCGCTGCGATATCCCCTCTGGCGGCGCCGCCGGCAAAGGCGGCGCGCGAGCCGCCCTCACCAGGCGCCGTCGATGCTCTTGATCATGTCGTAGGGATAGCCGAGCTCCGGCGCGCTCGCGGCGTCGAGGCGGGCCATCGCCTCGACCGAGAGCGTGAGATCGGCGGCGCCGAGGTTCTCGTCGAGCTGCGCCACCGTCGTCGCGCCGAAGATCACCGACGAGACCACCGGCCGCGCCAGCAGCCACGCGAGGGCCACCTGGCTCGGCGTCTTGCCGATCTCCTCGGCCACGGCGACGAGCGCCTCGACGATCGTCCAGTTGCGGTCGGTGTCGAAGCCCTTGTAGCGCTCTTTCCACTGCGCGAGCCGCGAGCCCTCGGGCGGCGCCTGGCCGCGGCGGTATTTCCCGGTGAGCAGGCCCGACGCGAGCGGCGACCAAGGCAGCACGCCGAGGCCGAACCTGTAGCAGAGCGGGAGGTGCTCGCGCTCCAGCGCGCGGGTGGCGAGGCTGTACTGCGCCTGGAGCGTGACGAAGCGATCGAGGCTGCGTTTGTCGGCGTTCCAGAGCGATTCCATCAGCCGGTAGGCCGCGTAGTTCGAGGCGCCGAAGTAGACGATCTTGCCGGCGCGCGCGGCGTCGTCGAGGGCGCGCGCGAGCTCTTCCTCGGGCGTGCGGAGGTCTTGCATGTGGATCTGGTAGAGATCGATGCGGTCGGTGCCGAGCCGCGTCAGGCTCGCGTCGATCGCCCGGGTGATCCGCATCCGCGAGGTGCCGGTCCCGTTGGGCCCCGGCGCCATGCGAAAGCGCCCCTTGGTGGCGACGACCACCTTGTCGCGGGCCTTGCGCTCGGCGATCCAGGCGCCGAATACCCGCTCGGACAGGCCGTCTTGCCCGTATACATCGGCCGTGTCGACGAAGTTTATCCCGGCCTCGAGGGCGCGGTCGAGCATGGCAAAGCTCTCTTTTTCGTCGGAGCCGACCTTGTGCATCATCGACTTTTCGTCGGCCTCGCCGAAGGTCATGGCGCCGAGGCAGAGAACCGATACTTGAGTGCCAGTCGTACCCAGTTGACGATATCGCATGGCGCGCACTCTACACGAGGAGTGCGCGCCGTCGCGAGGCGCGCTTCGTGTCGACCCCACGACGCCGCGGCTCAGGGGGAATTGCGCCGGCCCAGCAGGTACACCGCGACGCAGCTCTCGTCGCTGCCGATGCTGCACGCGCGCTGGTGGAGGCGCGTCGACGTCGCGTCGGGCAGGCCCGCGCGCTCCGAGAGCAGCGCTGCCTCGCGGCACACACCGGGCGAGTCGAGGTAGTCGTGCTCGCAGCGCTCCGCCTCGACGTCGGCGAGGATCGCCGGATTGCGCGCGAGGCCGTGGCCGATCGCCACGAGCTCGGCCGTCGCGACGAGGAGCACGCCGCGGCGGATCGCGCGCCGCAGCGTGGCCTCGGCGCGATCGGGATCGCCCAGCGCCTGGGCCATCACGCGCCCACCGCCGCGGTACGCGGCGCCCGGATCGGCGCGCGTCGCCACGTCCTCGCCCAGGCCGAAATCCACGCTCGTCGTCGGGCCCTCGTCGAGGTCGAGCTCGGCGCGGATCCGCTTCATTCTCCGCGCCGCGACGAGATCTGCGATCAGGATCGCCAGCCCCACCGCGCCCGCGAGCGCGGCCACGAAGAGCGCGTCGCGCGGCGGGCGGAGCGGCGCCTGCGTCGTCGACATCCAGTCGGGGAGCGTGAGCGCGGCGAGGATCACCGCGCCCAGCGCCACGACCGCGACGACGGCGCGCTGCTCGGCGCGGGCCACGATCGAGCCCGGCCGGGCCTCGTCGGCGCGGCGCTGCGCGGCGATCACCAGCAGGCACGCGGGCAGGAGCGCGGCGGCAGCCAGCGCGCCCTCGGGCGCCCCGAGCCAGGGCACGGTCGGCCCCACCAGCGCGGCGAGGATCATCCCCGCCGCGAGGCCCGCGGCGAGCACGACGGCGACCACGCGCCAGAGCCGCGGCTCCGGCATCATCCACTCTTCGGCGGGCCGCGAGGGCCCGAGGAGCGCGCCCGCGACGAAGCCGACCAGCGCGATCGCCGCGACGGCGAGGTGCGATCGCGGCTCGATCGCGCCGCCGTCGAAGCGGCCTTTGACGACATCCCGGAAGAGCCACCCCGCGGCGCCCCCGAGCGCGGCGAAGGGCACGGCGAGGGGCGGAAAGCGGCGCGGCGACGTCATCCGGGTGAGAACGCGACAGCCGGCGCTCGCATTCGTTCCCGTCTCAACCTCCGCGCGTGTGCATCTCGAGGTGAGGGTCTTTCTTGAGGGCGGACACGGGGATCAAGACCTCGCGATTCGCGGCGTGAAGGCGCTCTTCCGCGCCTCGATCCGCCCGCCCGCGCCACGCCGTCGTCAGGAGCGCCGCGAGCTCGTCGCCGCTCTTTCCGTCGCGGAGCGGGCCGCGCAGATCGAGGCCCGCGCGCGCGTAGAGGCACTGGAGCCACATGCCGTCGGCGGTGATCCGCCCGCGATCACACGCCCCGCAGAAGGGCTCGGTGGTCGAGGCGATGATCCCGAACGTCGTCCCGTCGGCCAGCTCCCAGCGCTCGGCCGGGGCCGATCCGCGCCCGCCGAGCGGCTTCACCTCGCCGAAGCGCGCCGCGATCGCCGCGAGGATCGCCGCGCGCGAGGTGACCTTCTCCTCCGACCAGCGGGTCGCGCCGCCGACGTCCATGTACTCGATGAAGCGCACTTCCGCCTTCATTTCGCGGCCAAACGCGACGAGATCGCCGATCTCGTCGTCGTTGTCGCCGCGGAGCACGACAGTGTCGATCTTGATCCCGACGAAGCCGACGCTCCGCGCGGCCTCGATCCCCGCGAGCACCTGCGGGAGGGCGTCGCGCCCCGCGAGCGCGCGGAAGCGATCGGCCTTGAGCGTGTCGAGGCTGACGGTGAGCCGCCCGAGCCCGGCGGCGTGGAGATCGGCCGCGCGATCGGCGAGGAGCACGCCGTTGGTGGTGAGCGCGAGCTCGCGGATCCCGGCGACGCCGGCGAGCATCTCGACGAGCACCGGCAGCTCGGCGCGCTGCAAAGGCTCGCCCCCGGTGAGCCGGACCTTCTCGACGCCGAGGCCCGCGAACACCCGCGCCAGCGCGACGATCTCCTCGAACGAGAGCAGCGAGGCCCGCGGGAGCCACACGTACTCTTTCTCGGGCATGCAGTAGGTGCAGCGGAGATTGCAGCGATCCGTGACGGAGATGCGCAGGCTCCCGAGCGGGCGGCCGAGGCGATCGACGAGCGTCACGGGTACCTCTTCGTCATGCGATCACGGCTGCTCGGGCGGCGGGCCGAGCAGCTCGCGCAGCCACGAGTGAATGGCGACCGTGGAGGGAAATCCGAGCGTCCCCGCCGCGAGCGAGACGACCTGGGCGAGCTCGGCCGTGGTGATCCCCATCGCCAGCGCCTTGCGCGCGCCGCTGCGGATCGCGCCCTCGCGCATCGCGCCGATGGCGATCCCGATCTTGATCAAGCGGACCGTCTTCGCGTCGAGCGGGCCCTCGCTGCCCGCGGCGTTGACCGCGTCCCAGGCCTTGCCCAGGGCGGGATAGCGCTCGATGAAATCTTCGTACCCCTTCGGCGGTTTCGGCGTCGCGGACATCGCTCCCTCGGTCTCGAGATCGACGCCGACCTTAGCACGTCGAGGCGTCGCGGCGCCGCATGGGTCCGCTCGCTCCCGGTCGGCGGTGCTAGGGCGCCGATCAGCTTGAAATGCCAAAAAAAAGACCGGAAATTTAACAGGGGGGCGAGGAGACGGCGAGGTGAGAGGAAGATTGGGAAGGATTTTCCCTCGGGTCTCCCGGTCCTCCTCGCCTCCCTGTGAATTCTCCGACTCTTCAACCTGTTCGGTGCTCTAGGCTCGCGCGGCCATGGAGCACACCGTGAAGATGCTGGCCTTCGCCGGGGCGCGCGACGTGCTCGGCGCCGGCGAGATCGCCTTTCCGCTCGCCGCGCCGTGCACGGCCGCCGAGCTGCTCGCCGCCGTCTGCGCGCGGTGGCCAGCCCTCGAGCCGTACCGTCGCTCGATCCGCGTCGCCGTCAACGGCACCTACGCCGCGTGGGAAGATCCGGTGGCCTGGGGCGACGAGGTCGCGTTGATCCCGCCCGTCGCCGGCGGCTGACTATCGCGTTTACGGGCCGGATCTGCGAATCTCGCCGGTTCGATGATCAAGAAGCTCGACCTCGCCCCCAAGCACGAAGCCTTTGCCGAGGCCACGCCGCTCGGCCTCATCGGCCTCGCCATCGGCTGCGCCGCCCTCACCCCGATCGCCTTCGGCTACGGGCTCACCCCCGCGGGCCTGAAGACGGCGGCGATGTTCTGTCTCCTCTTCGGCGGAGGCTGCCAGCTCCTCGCCGGGCTGATGAACTTCGCCAACAAGAACCTCTTCGGCGGCACGGTGCTCACGGCGTTCTCGTTCAACTGGATCATGAACTGGTGGGCCCTGCACTCGACGGCAGAGGCCTTGATCGTCATGCACGCCACGCCGGGCGGCCCGGCCCCAGACATGTGGCTGGCCGGCACGATGATGCCTGATCACACCATCTTGCTCGCGACCGACGTCGTCTCGCTGGTGCTGTTCCTGGTCATCACCTACGGATTCGGCTTCTTCAGCAAGCTCCTCGCGCTGTTCCTCCTCGACATCGATCTTCTCTACGCGTGCAAGGTCTACAGAGGCTTCGTCCCGACCCACGCGCTCGACATTCCCATCGCGGTCCTCACGGTGATCCTGGGCCTGATCGCCCTCTGGATCGCCTTCGCGACGCTGATCAACCCCACGGCCGGCCGCGCCGTCTTCCCGATCCCCGGGCCGATGTTCCACGCTCCGAAGAAGGCCGCCTTCGACTGGTCGCTCCGCAACGCGATGTTCACCGTGCTCTTCGAGCACTGGTCCGTCTACGCGTTCAAGACGATGTCGTTCGAGGACCTCAAGCTCAGGGTGCAGGCCAAGGTCGGCGACAAGAGCATCCTGCCGGATCTGGCGTACCTGATGGAGCTCGGCGCCGTGGTCGTGACGACCGAGGAAGAGAAGGTCGTCAACATCCGTCTCAGCGCGTCGGGAATCGACCTCTACGAGCAGCTCATCCTGAAGAAATACGAGTTCTGACCCGGGCCTGGCGCGTTCGTCCCTCCCCGGCCGAGGTCATCAGTGCTCCGCGAACGCTCCCACGAGCGTGAGCTGCTGGAGCGGGTCTTCCACGCCGGCGACGGGGGGCGCCGCCACGGGCGTTTCCTGTCCGAGCCAGTCCTGGATGGGTCGGTGCTCGGTGAGGCGCCAGGGCCGGATCAGCTCGGACATCCGCTCCGGCGTGCGAAGGTAGAAGTTGATTTGAGCGCGCTTCTGGCCCTCGGCGATGACGCGGTCGATCGCCGCCGTGTCGCACCCGGGCGGCATGTAATGGAAGCTGAGCGCCAGCTTCGTCCCCGGCGACGAGAAGGCGTGGAGTCCCTGCATCAGCCGCTGTAGCTCGGCGTCGTCGAGGAAATAAACGACGCCGATCGCGCCGACGGCGATCGGCCGCTCGGCCCCGAAGTACGCGGCCGCCTGCGCGATCAGCGCGTCAGGCTCCTTCAGATCGATGTTGGCATAGGCCATCTCCGGTGAGTACGCGAGGAGCTGCTGGGCCTGGGCGACGGTGAGAGGATCGAAGTCCGTGAACAGGATCTTGGCGTCGGGCAAGTGCTCGTTGAAATGCCCCTGCGTGGGCAGGCCCGAGCCGAGATCGAGCATCCGGGTCACCCCCTCTTTCGCCCAGCGCTTCCCCACGTGGTCGAGGAAGGAGCGGTTGACCCGCGCCCACCGCGGGTAGGAGGGCATGAGCGCGACCATGGCGTCGGCGGCACGGCGATCCGACTCGTAGTTCTGCGTCCCGCCGAGCACATAGTCGTAGATCCGCCCGATGTGCGGGCGGGTGATGTCGATGGTCAGCGGCACGGGGACCTCAGAGGGTGACTCGGGGGAGAGCGGTTGGTGCGGGCGTTTCGGCGTCGAGGCGCCACGCGGAGGCGAGCGAGAGGATACGCGCGTGCGACGTGACGCGCGCGAGGAAGCTCCGCCGCAGCGCCGCGGCGCCGATCCGGTCGGCGTCGGCGAGGAGGGCGCGGTGCGCTTCGGCGAGCATCGCGCGCGCGCGGTCGTGGGCGCCGACGGCGTGGAGAGCCTCGGCGTGCACGAGGCGCGCGCCGAGCTCGTCGATGCCGCGCGCCGTGGCGTCGATCTGCGCGGCTTCGGCGAGGCGCTGAGCGTCCTCGGCGCGGCCCTGAGCGAGGCGGATCGACGCCAGCAGCGAGCGCGCGGGGACGCGGTGCGCGAGGGTCGCGGGCATCTGCTCGAGGGCGATTCCGATCTCGCGATCGGCGGCGGCGAGGTCCGACGCGCGCGCGTGGATCTGCGCCAGCAGCCAGTGGCCCCGGCCCTCGTGGCGCGGGATCGCCAGCTCGCGCGAGCGATCGACGAGCGCGCGCGCGGTGGCCGTCGCGGCCGCGACAGCGCCCTGATCGAGCTGCGACTGCGCGAGGAAGTAGTCGCCGAGCAGCGAGAAATCGATCGGCGCCCAGCTGACGATCGCGCTCCGCAGCGCGCGCTCGGCCTCCTCGAACGCGCCGAGCAGGCCGAGGCACATCCCCGCGCAGAAGCGCGCCGCAGGCAGGCCGCGCGAGTAGTCCGCGTCCTGGAAGGCGGCGGCCACGCCGCGCGCGAGGACGAGCCCGCGCCAGGGATCGTTCCTCGCCGTGGCCGCGACGTGCGAGCGCCCGAGATCGATCCAGCCGCGCGCGATCGCCTCGTCCGGCGCGAGGCGCGCGACGATCGACTCGAGCTTGCCGAGCGTGGCGCTCGCGGTCTCGAAGCGGCCGGCGAGGCCGAGCGCGAACACGCTGGCGCAGACCGAGAGGGCGACAAGGGTCACGGCCTCGGGCTCTACCGGGATCACGAGGAGGCTCTCGAGCTCCTCTGGCCTCGTCGCGGACACATCGTTGACGACCGACAACGCGAAGCGCGCCGTCACCGCGTGGACCCACGGGGTGCTGCCTGGCCGCGCGAGCCGCAGCGCCTCGTCGAGCACCGAGGCCGCGGCGCCCTCCTCGCAGCGCCACAGGTACGCGTGGCAGAGCACGCCGAGCAGCTCGCCCCGGATCGTCGTCGGCGGCTCGAGCCCGAGCCCGCGGCGCGCGTGAAGGATCGCCGCGTCCGAATCGCCGACGCCGTACGCCTGCTCGGCCACGCGGGCGTAGAGCTCGGCCGCGCGCGGGACGGCGCCGGCGCGCTCGAAGTGCTCAGCCAGCGCGAGCGTGTCGGTCTCGCCGTGGAGCTCGAGCCACTCGCCCGCGAGCCGGTGCCCGAGGGCGCGATCGCCGTCGGTGAGCATCGCGTAGGCGCCCTCGCGCAGGAGCGCGTGGCGGAACGCGTACTCGGTCTGACCGGGAAATCGGCTCGATCCGCGGTGGACGAGCACCTCGCTCGCCACGAGCTCGTCGAGGTACCGCGCGACGTCGGCCTCGCCCGCGTCGGTGACGAGCGCGGCGACGGCGCCCGACCAGGCCACGTCGCCGAACACGCTGGCGGCGCGCAGCACGCGGCGCGCCTCCGCCGGGTGCTGCGCGAGGCGCGCGCCGATCAGCGCCAGCGCCGTCTCGGGCGAGGGATCCGCCTGGCCCGCGGCGACCGCGCGGATCAGCTCTTCGAGGTAGAGCACGTGACCGTCGGCCTGCGTGAGCAGGCGATCGATGAGCGAGGGCGTCGCCCGCGCGCCGAGCGCGTGGACCACCAGCTCGGCGCCGGCCTTGCGCGCGAGCTCCTTCAGCGGGAGGTGGAGCGCGCCCTGATCGTCCCAGAGCTTCGGGTAGGCGCGCGACACCTCGGGGCGCGCGAGCCCGAGCACGAAGAAGCGAACGTCTTTCAGGCTCGTGAGCGCCGCGCTCAGCGTGCGCACCGTCGCGGCGTCGGCCCACTGCAGATCGTCGAGCACGAGCACGACCGGGCCGCGGGCGCACTCGGCGCGCACCAGCTCGGCCCACGCGCGCACCAGCTGCTCGCGCATCAGCCGCGCGTCGAGGCGCGCCGACCAGAGCGCGGGGCTCGCGTCGTCGGGGAAGGGGACGCCGACGAGCTCGCCGAGGAACTCGGTCACGCGGTCCCGCGCCGCCGGCGGCACGCGCTCGCTCACGTACGCGCGAAGGCGCGCGCGGCTCGGCTCGATCGGCGCGCCCCGACGCAGCCCGACCGCGCCGCGGAGCGCCTGCGCCAGCACCCCGAACACCGCGCCGGTGGAGAGCGCCGCGCCCTGCGCGGTCCACACCGTGACCGACGGCGACTCGCGCCGCACGACGCCGAGGAACTCCTGCGCGAAGCGTGATTTGCCGGATCCGCTCGGTCCGGTCACCAGCGCGGCGCGCGTCACCGAGTCGTCGACGCACGACGTGAACAGCGCCGCGAGCACGCCGAGCTCGGCCTTGCGCCCCACGAACGGGCTCGATCGCCCGAGCAGCGTCGACGCTGTCGCGCCCGGATCGCGCTCGCCCAGGATGGCGAAGCCGGGGCGCTCGGCGCGCAGCTCGAAGCGCTTCTCGAGCAGGCGCGCGCTGGCCTCGTCGACGAGCACCGCGCCCGGGGATCCGCCTGCGCGCGCGCAGGCGTCGAGGAGGTGCACGGCGCGGTTGATCGCGTCGCCGACGGTGCGCTTGAAGAGCCCGCCGCTCCGCCCCGTCGCCATCACGATCAGGCGATGAGGCACGATCGCGTGCAGATCGAGCGCGAGCCGCGCGGCCTCTTCGGCCTCTTCGAGGGGCGTCCGCGCGTCGAGCAGGACGGCGGCCATCGATCCGTCGGCCATCGGCTCGAGCCGCGCGCCGCGCGCCCGCGCCGCGCGTCGCAGGTGATCCGTCGCGCCCTCGGCGTCGCGCGTGGGCTCGGCGCGCGGGGCGCCGAGCATGATCACCGAGAGCACGCGCTGCTCGTCGCTCGTGAGCGAGGGCAAGACCGGCGGCGGCAGCGACGACCTTCCCCGCGCGCCGAGCTCGTCGCCGGCGAGCCGCTCGAGCGAGGCGAGCGCCTCCGCGGCGTGAGCGCTGCTCGGGCGTTGCGCCGGCTCCTTCGACAGCATCTGGGTGATCAGCTCGTCGAGGACCGGGGGCACGTCGGGCCAGAGGGCGCGCGCGCTCGGCGCGGGCTCGAAGAGGATCTTGGCGAGGATCGCCGCGAGGTGCTGCCCCGCGAAGGCCGGCGCGCCGGTGACGCATTCGAACAGCACGCACCCGAGCGAGAACACGTCGGCGCACGGATCGAGCTTGCTCTCGCCGCGCACTTGCTCGGGCGGCAGATACCCCGGCGTCCCCAGGACCGCACCGGTCTGCGTCGCCCGCGTCACGCCGGAGATCCGCGCGATGCCGAAGTCGAGCACCTTGACCCGCGCGACCTCGCCGCCGGGGAGGAACAGGTTGCTCGGCTTGATGTCGCGATGAATCACCCCGTGCGCGTGGGCCTCGGCGAGCGCCGAAGCGACGCGCGCCCCGAGCGCCACGCACGCGTCGACGCGCAGCCGGCCGCGCTGGAGACGCCGCCCGAGATCCTCGCCGTCGATCCATTCCATCACGAGGTAGGCCTCGCCGAGCACCGTCGTGCCGTGGGCGATGTACCGGACGATGTGCGGGTGATGGAGCCCCGCGAGCACCTGGGCTTCGCGCTCCAGCCGCGCTTCGTAGCGCACGTCGGGATCGCGCAGCACCTTGACGGCGACGTCCGCGCCCGTCGCATGATCGACGGCGCGAAAGACGACGCCCATCGCGCCCGTCCCGAGGACCGCGCCCAGCTCGAATCGATCGGCGATGACGTAGCCGGTTTGCATAGGCCTCGGACAGATCGACGCTACAGCTTTCTCGCAACACGTCACAAGCGCGGATCATGTGACGAGCGCGGAAGGACGGCGTGGGTGTTGCGCGGTTTTCCGCCGTGAACCTGGGTAGATCGACGACGTGTCGACCCATGTAAGGGCTGCGCTTCGTTCCGTAGCATCACGTCGCGCCGAGGAGGTGATTGGCCCCACGTCGCGGCAGACAGGCACTCTCGACCGTCGTTCGCTGCGGTCCGCGGCCTTGGCGCACCCTCTGGTCGAGCGGCGTTGCGGCTTGTGGCTAGGCGCTCCGCGGGAGCGGTGGTACGAGGCCGAGGTGGTCTATCCCGTGAACTCGGAGCAGCTCGTCGCTTGCGGATACCAGGCGCCCGGTCACTACGACGACGCCGGGGAGCGCTCCCCGCTCGCGTTCGCCGCGCTGATGAACCAGGTGTTTGCGCGCGTGCTCGCCTTGCCGGGCGAGCCGCTGTGGCTCGGCATCGTCGAGGTCATGGAGCCGGGGAGCAGCTCCTGGCTCGATGCTTTTGGAGACGCGGTGATCTGCCTGGAAGAGGGCGCGAACTGGTGGCCCGGGACAGTGCGCCTCTCGCTCGGCGACGTGCGGGTGCGGGCCCTCCCCGCAGAGGCGTTCGGCAGCGACTGGTCGCGGATCCAGGCCCTCGTCGGCGAGGGGTTCTATCCGGCCTTCGATCCGTTCCTCTTCAGCCGCCATCCCGCGGGTGATCACTGCTGGCTGGAGACGGTCGGGCACGAGGAGATCGCCTGCTGCTTCCTGCCCGAGGGCGACTCTGCGACCGCGCAATGGCTCGAATCGGTGGGGTTTTCCCCTCCGGAGCCGCTCGAGCCCGCCGCCGGACCGAGCGTGGTTTGCGGCGTGCTATCCCGCCTCGAGCTACTGGAGAGCTTCGGTGAAGAGAGCGTCGCGTGGCTGGAACGGCGAAGGTAGCGCCGCGGCGGGCGCCACCGGGGATAGTCGCTCACCCGATCACCCGAGCGCAAAGAGCGCTTCGGTCACGCCCTCGACGCTGCCGGCGATTCCATCGATCAGCTCGGCCACCTCGGCGTCGGGCCTGCCGGCGAACTTCAAGAGCAGCATCTGCGAGGTGATCTCTTCCATCTTGCAGAGCGAGCGCTCGAGGTCGTCGGCGGTGCGGGCGCGCAGGGCGCCGAGCCTCTCCACGTTGCGCAGGCGGGCGCGCAGGCTCCGAGCGCGAGGATCGGACTCGGCTCCTCCGCGCGCGGCGACGTCGGCGAGCTGAGCCTCTATCGCCGCGGGATCGAGGCCAGGCGCGCGGAGCGCCTCACTAATCTCGGCGATCCGCGCGGCCATCGAGCGAAGCCCGGTCGCGAGGTCCCGCACCTTGGCCGCCTCGGGCGCCATGGCCTCTCCGGCGACTCCGCCCTTGACCTTGGCGAGGGCCGCGAGCATGTCAGTCTCGGCCGAGCGGATCCGAGCGTCGCCGGCCTCGTTGCCTCCGCGGTTTTCCCCGTGGCCCGCCCCGGTAGCTGCCTTGGTGCCGAACAGCATCGGCGCGAACAGCGGCCAGAACAGCGCGCCGACGGTGAACAGAAAAGCGAGCCGCGCGGCGCTTCGCCTCGCTTCGCCGAGGGCCGTCGCCGCCGCGACGACGAGGCCCAGCACGAGATAGATGATGGCCGTTCCTGCGAGTCCCATGATGGCCTCCGAGCGTGTCCCAGCGTGTCCTGAGGTGATCCAGCGTGGCCCAGCGTCACCCGGTGTGACCGCTCAGCGCCTCGGCGATGCGGTAGAGCGCCACCGGCGCGACCGCGCTGTAAACGACAGCCCAGCAGAGCACCATCCGCCGCAGGAAGTCGCCGCGCCGCTGGTGGGTGATGGGCAGCACCAGGGCGAGATCGCAGAAGCCTTTGTAGAGCGCGCGCATCCCGAAGAGGCCCACCACGAACGGGATCACCAGCCCGGCGACGATGATCCGATCCGTGCTGTCGACGAGGCCGAGCGCCCCCGCGAGCACGAGGGCGGCATAGAACGGCGTGACGCCGAGGAGCAGCACCGCGGTCGTGGCCTGGGCGCGGAGGGCCTGCGCCGTCACCAGGCGAAACGAGGCGTCGAGCCCCGCGAGCTGGGTGTAGAAGTAGAAGCTCGGCAGGCAGACGCAGAGCGCGCCGACGAACGAGAGCATGAAGGCGACTGGCATCCACAGCGTCGGGTGCCCGTGCGCGCCTTCAAACAGGCTAGCTCCCAGCGCCTCGGCCGCGAAGCCGACGACGAGCCCGTGGATCCCGAGCCCGAGCAGCGCGAGCACGAGGAGCTTCTGCATCGTGGCCGGGAGCGTCTCCTCGCGGCGGAGCACCGAGGTCAGGTGGGCTTGCCCGCGGAGGATCAGATCGAACATGCCGGGCTCGTCCGCGGTGATCGCCGCCGGCGGCGCGGCTGCGGCGCTCTTCGGCGCGAGCGGAGCCTGGGTATCGGGGAGAGCGCTGACAGCCTCCCTCGACGTCGGTACGTCGCGATCGGGGGGCGAGGCCGCGGGGAAAACGTGGACGACGTCGGGGAGGGCGGTGACGGATTCCATGGCATGCTCCATTTCAGACCGAGAAGACCTTGAGGAGGACCATCAGCTCTCCGCCGATGACGGCGACGAGGCCGAGCCAGATCAGCGCGAACAGGCGGCTGCGCGTGGGCTCGAGCGCCTTCATGATCCGCAGGAACACGTCGACCATCGAGATGCTGACGCCCGTGAACACCACGAGATTGACAATCATCCGCGTGGCCTCGTGGGGCAGCGTGATCCCGAAGAACCAGTTGATGGGCACGCTGGCGAGCATGGCGAGCGAGCCGAAGCTTACCGTGGTCAGGGCGGCGAGCGTCGTCGTGCGGGCGTCGAGCCGCGAGCCGAGGACGGTGTTGATGATGTAGAGCGCGGGGAGGGCGATGGTCCACCCGGCGCCGGCGGCGATCGGGGCGCGCAGGGCCGCCTGGAGCATGCCGTGGGCGCCGCGGTGCAGGCCCATGGTGAGGCCGTAGGCGGCGAGCCCGAGGACGGCGTTGGCGAAGAGGATGGGAAAGAGAGAGAGGCTCTTCCTGGCCTTGTCGTCGCTGTCGCGAAAGCGAAGGACGAACTCTTCAGGGCGGCGGAGGGCGGTTCCGATTTCTCGAATACCGCTCGTGAGGTCGAGGGCGAGGTTCACGTGGGCTCCTTTTGCGAGGGGGTGAAGCCTCGTTGAGCACCGACCGTGCCGCGCTGGATTCAGCGGTATTTCAAGGGGTCTGTGGGGCCTGCTGTCCTCCGCGTGGACAGCAGGGCGGAAAGCTCGTGGGCAGGCGTCACTCCGGATCGCACACGCCCGCGCAGAAGGCCTTCACCTCGCCGTGGCGGAAGAACCAGTCGCTCTGATCGTAGGCGGCGTTGAGCTTGCGGACCTTGTCGTGCGGATCGTCGCTGTCGGGGTACATCGCGCCGGTGGGCGGCGTGTTCGTCTTGGGCGACTCGGGCAGCATGAAGCTGAACTCGACGTAGCCCGAGCCCAGGAACGGACCATCGGTGTCGGGGATACCGTAGATCGATCGGTTGACGGGCTTGAGGTTCTTCGCGTGCATGGAGCGGGCGACCATCTGGGCGCCGAGCGGGGTGACCTGCTGATCGCCGATGGCGGCGTGGATCAGGATCTCGTGCTTGGGCGTGCCGGGGAGCATGTTCTCCACGACGTAGGGCGCGTAGCCCGTCGGCTCGGTGCGATCCCAGAGCATCTGCACGAGGCCGAGCGCGATCTGGATGTCTCGGCCGCTCGAATAGACGATCTGGAGCGCCTGGAAGAAAGGATCGAAGTCCTTGCTGCGGTTGAGCAGGAGGTTGTACGGCATCCCCGGCTCGCCGAGGAGGCCGCGGGTCACGTCGGTGCTGAGCGCCATGTACGTGCTGCCGAAGATGCCTCCCTGGCTGTCGCCGCGGTAGAAGCCCACCGTGGTGTCGATCACGCTCTTGCCGTTGAAGGTGACCTGGGGGTCCTTGGCGAAGTCGCCGCGCATCATCCGCATGGCCAGGAGGCTGTTGATCATGCCCTGGTGCTGGCGATCGACGCACTGGCGGAAGGAGCCGATATCGCCGCTGATGGCGTCGGTCACGGTCTGGAGGTCTTCCTCGGCCATGCCGATGAAGTCGACGGCGAAGCCCACGTAGCCGTGCTTGTTCGACATCTCGGCGAGATAGCCATCCTGGCCTTCGGTCTTGTCGCCGAGGAGACCATGGCCGTTCTCGAGCGGGGCGCCGGTCGTGCCATTGTCGACGAGGCTGTTGGGGATGTGGACGAGCACCTCGTAGTCGGCCGTGCCGTTCTGCTTCGGGAGGCCGTCCGCGCCAAGGACGAGCTTGCCGCCGGGGCCCGGTTTATCGAGGTAGAGCGGCACCGTCATCATCACGTGGAGGCGCCGCCGGATCATCGGGTTCGGGTTCTCCTCGACCGACATCACCTTGTATTTGGGGCCCGCCGTGCCGACCAGGGCCAGGGCGTCGTCGCGCATGTGGACCATCGCGGCGGTGTTGCTCTCGCGGCTCGCGGTCGAGTAGTCCCAGGCGATCTGGAGATCGTCCTTCTTGACGCCGGCCTTCTCGAGCTGGGCGAAGATGTCCTTGTAGAGCGCGCGCCGGCTCGCGACCGAGGCCTCATCGCTCTTGCCGCCGTCGCGCAGCGCCTGGAACACCGGGGAAGGTGAGAGGGCTTTGCCGTCCTTGTCGACGACGTGGCGGATGGCGACGATGTAGCGAGTCGCGTCCTTCAAGCGGACGACCGGACGGATGATGAAGGCGCGATCGGTGCCGCTGCTGGCGGCGGAGACGTCGAGCTCGGCGAAGTGCGGGACGAGCTCGCCCGTGCTGGTGTCGAGGAGGATCGTCGGTGAATCCTTGGTGATGGAGGCCTCGATCGTGTCTTGCGTCGGCAAGCCGGTCACCGTCGCGCCGGGCAGATCGGTGACGGGGCCCTGGCCCGGCGAGAAGCCATCGGAGTCGTTCCACGGCGTCGGGTTCATGTGCCCGAGCCCGGCGACGGCCGGCATCATGTTCTTGCGGAAGGCGACGCGCTTGCCACTCTTCGTCTTCACGTCGTCTTCCAGGTACACGTTCGACGGGAAGGGGAACCCGCAGTGGCTCGGCACCAGCGGATCGCAGTCCTTGTCGTCGAGGAGGCGCCCGCCTCCGCTGCCTCCGCTGCCGCCGCTGCCTCCGCTGCCGCCGCCCCCCGACGTGCTCGACGCGGTGGTGGTCGTGATCGCCGAGATCGTCTCGTCGCCGCAGCTCGCGGCGGTGACGGCTATGGAGAGCGTGAGGGCAGCGACGCTGAAGAGGGCGAGGGAGCGCATGCTCGGAAGAATATCAGAGCCGCAGCCGGGCGAGCTCGCCTTGATGGGGCCCGGTCGACGGGAACGGGCACAAGCCACAAAACGTGATTAGCTAGGGCGACCGTGGCTGCCAACGCACCCCTTCAGATGGACCCGCAAGGGGCCGCAAAAGCCCTGGAAAAGAGCCTCGGCGGCGCTGGCCGCAAGGAGCGGATCGACCTCACGATCGCCGACGCCGCCGCGAAGAGCGGCCTCGCCCTCCGCGACGCCGAGCGCGGCCTGCACGCCCTGCTGAGCGAGTATCGCGGGCACCTCCGCGTCACCGCGGACGGCGATCTCCTGTTCCGATTTCCGAACGGCCTGACCAAGCCCTGGGAGACGCGCAGCAAGCTCGAAGCGCTGGCCTCGCGCGCCGGCAAGGCCCTCGTCGGCGTCGGGCGCTTCGTGGTGCGCGCGTGGATCGCGGTCGTGCTCATCGGCTACGCGGCGCTGTTCCTGGCGCTGATCATCGGCCTCACGCTGGCGCGATCGGGCGACTCGAAGAGCAGCCGCGGCGGCGGCATGGGGCTCGAGCTCGGGGCGGTGCTCTTCCGCATCATCGGCGAGGCCCTCTTCTGGACGTTCCACCCGTTCTCGCCCTTCGCCGTCGGCTACTACGGCTACGGCTACGGCTACAACGATCCGGGCTACGCGCGCGCCCGCGAGCCGGTGCGCGCGCGCGAGAACAAGGAGCCGTTCTACAACAAGGTCAACCGCTTCTTCTTCGGGCCCGACGCGCCGCCGGAAGATCCGCGGGCGATGGAGAAGACGATCCTCGCCGAGATCCGCGGGCAAAAAGGGCGGATCGGGCTCGCCGACGTCATGCGCGTGACCGGGCTGCCGCGCGACGAGGCCGACCCGTTGATGTCGCGCTTGATGCTCGACTACGACGGCTCGGTCGAGGTCTCGGACGAGGGCGGCATCTTCTACCGCTTCGAATCGATCCGGAAGACGGTGGCGCAGTCGACCGAGCCGCGGCCCGCGCCGGCCTGGGCGCGCCTCGAGAAGCTCGCGCCGCTCACCGGCAACGAGGCCGGGACGAACCTGCTCATCGTCGCGCTCAACGGCTTCAACATGATCATGAGCCTCTACGCGATCGCCAACGGGATGACGTTCGAGCGGATCGCCATGCTCCTCCGTGGCGTGCGCTTCGACGCGCTCCACCCGCTCCCCGACACGGGGACGGCGATCGCGCTCGGCGTCGTGCCGCTGGTGTTCTCGATCGCGCTCTTCACGCTGCCGGTGTTCCGCGCGCTGTACCGGCCGATCAAGGAGAAGCGCATCGCCCGCGCCAACGGCCGTCGCGGCCTCCTGCGCGAGGTGCTCACGGGGATCGACAAGCGCCCGATCACCGACGCGTCGCTGCAGAGCGCGTGGAAGAGCGCCGCGGGCGAGGCGCCGGACACCAAGGAGATCACGCGCGAGGTCGTCGCCCTCGGCGGCGACGTCGAGATCCAGGACGACGGCCGCGTGCGCTACCGCTTCCCGGATCTCGAGGCCGAGGCCGCGGCGCTCAAGGCCGAGCGCGAGGCCGCCTCCGAGGAAGAGGCCCGCGTCGGCAAGATCGTGTTTTCGTCGGAAAACTGATCGGGCGCGCGGACGACACGCATCGTCGCGTCGTCCACGCTCGCGCGATCGATCAGTCCTGCACGCGCTGCTGGATCACGATGTCGCCCGAGGGCGACTCGGGGGCGGCCTGCTTCTCGATGCTGACCACGAGGTCGAACGCGACGAGCGGCACGCTCGCGGCCTTGAGCGAGCCCTTACGATCGCTGTCGTTGTACTCGAGCGCGCCGATCCGCTGCCACGCGCCGCCGTCGTTCTTGCGCGTCCACACCACGTAGGTCGTCCCGCCGTCCTGGAGGCGGCCGGGGGGCGCGAGGTGCTCGGCGGAGATCGTCAGGTGCGTCATGCTCGCGCTCGAGTCGACGTCGGCCGTGATGTGCGCGTCGGCCTCGGGGGCCTTCGGCGTGCCCTTGGGGGCATACTGGAGCGGGCCGCCACAGGCGGTGAGCACGGCGCTCGCGAGCACCGCCAGGACACTCGAACGTAGGATTGAAATCGACCGTACCATCGCTCCTCCTGAGAACTTGAAATCGCTCCGCGCGGGGCGCGGCTCGTCGAACCGTTGCCACGCGTCTACAGCAGTGGCCATGCCACCTCAATGCCCATGCGGGGCGCGGCCCGGAATATCGCTCCAGCACACGTACGTCCCGACTTCGAAGTCGCGTCATGCGGTGTCGGGACCTCAGCGTGCGGCCCAGACGCATCGACGCTGGAAGGCCGCGAGCGCGGCGCGGGAGTCGCACACGCTACGTCGGATCGACCGGTGAGAGCACGGTTCGAGCAAAATATACTGGGAAATTCGGTCGAGAATGCTGGACAGTGGGCGGCATGTGCATTGCTGAGCGTGGGCGCCGCGCTCCTCAGCGAGCTCACCAGGAGGACATTTCGTGATTCGACCCGTTTCCATCGCCGCGCTCGCGGGGCTCACCGCGTTCGCGCTGCTCCCGCGGAGCGCCGCCGCCGACGACGTCCTGAAGCAGACCGACAAGGCCGATTTTGTCGTCCCCGGCGCCGGCGCCGCCGACAAGAAGGAGCCGACAAAAGAGCCCGAAGGGTGGCGCCCGCGGCTCGCCCTCGGCCTCACGGTGTCGTTCGGCGACAACCGCAGCGTCGTGGGCCAGACCGACGGCGCGACGGTGGCGTTCGGACTCAAATTCGACGCGGGGGTCGACTTCCGGCGAGGCGGCCACGAGTGGCGAAACTCGCTCAACCTGGCAGAGGGGTTGACCCGGACGCCGACGCTGCCGGTGTTCGTCAAGTCGGTCGATCTGCTCGCGCTCGAGTCCATCTATCTCTACCACGTGACACCGTGGTTCGGCCCCTTCGCGCGGGCAACGATGCTGACCTCGATGTTCCGCGGCGCCGACGTCCGCCCCGCGCCGGTGACCTACCAGATAACGCACGTCGACGGGACGGTCGAGACCGAGACGCAGAGTCGACTCGCCCTCTCCGATCCCTTCCTCCCGATGACGCTGAAGCAGTCGGTCGGGCCCTTCTTGCGGCCGGTCGAGCGCGAGGCCATCAACGTCGAGATCCGCGCAGGCGTCGGAGCTCAGGAGACGATCGCCCGGAAGCAGCTCGCGAGCACCGACGACGAGAAGACGCCGGTGATCGAGATCAAGGAGCTCGCCAACGTCAACCAGATCGGCGTCGAGGCGGCGGCCGATCTCTGGGGCATGGTCTCCGACAAGCGGGTCACTTACCGCATCGGCGCCGACTTCATGATCCCGCTCGCGCACACCACGCTCGTCGCCGGCGACACCCGCTCTTCCGTCGACCTGATGAACATCGAGCTGAGCGGGCAGCTCTCGTTCAAGCTGGTCGACTGGGCGTCGCTCGATTACCAGGTCAAGGCCATCCGCGAGCCCCAGGTGCTCGACGCGTTCCAGGTCCGCAACAGCCTCCTTCTGACGCTGGGCCTCGCCTACAACGGCGAGAAGAAGTGACTGTGTTCCTGCGATGACGGGCGCCCGGAGGAGGACTCTTCCCGGCCCGTCATCGGGGAGACTCGCTATTTCGCCGGGGCGGCGGAGGGCGCCGGGACGACGACGGCGGGCGAAGAAGCGCTCTTCAGCTCGGCCGTCCAGGTCGCGACGTACCCGAGCTTCCACGCCGCGGCGCCGGCGGCGACGAGGAAGAGCAGCGCGTAGACGCCCCAGGGGCGCGTCTTCTCGGCGAACGGATCATCCATCGATCGCTCCGAGCCGTCGGGGAGCGTGGCGACGGCGGTGAGCGAGCGGCCGAAGGGCACATTGAGCTTGGCGCGCGCGTTCACCGCCCAGCCGTTGCCATTGAGGATCGGACCGATGTTGCGGGTGCGGAGCCGGAGGTAGGCGAGGAACATCGAAGGCGCGGAGATCAGGAGCACGACGGCCAGCATCGCCATCGGCATCTGCCACGCCTTGAGCGAGAGGAAGCCGCTGGCGATCGCCAGCAGGACGGAGCCAATCGCCCCGATGGCGATGCCGATCCCGGCGAATATCCCGACGAATCGGGCGATGTCGAACGGCGCGGGCGCGGGCGCGGCGACCGCGGTGTGGGCGGCTTCGGCGACCTTGGTCCCGTCGGCGACCCCGGCCGACGTGCGCTCCTGAGCTGCCTTGTCGCGCGATGCGGCGAACTTGTTGATCTGCTCGCCGATGAGCTTGCCAATCCGCTTGTACGGCAGCCAGAACGCCTGTCCGACGCTGATCGGGTGCTCGACCAGCCGGGTGATGGTCGCGTCCCAGTCGTGGCCCCGACGGTCGTAGAAGATACCGTTCCTGCCGATCGCGAGCTCGTCGGAGTCCCCGCCGGTGAACGCGGCGGCGATCGCCATCTTCTCGCCGGTGGCCTTGCGGGTGAGATCGCAATAGGCGAGGTACGTCCCGCTGCTGGCGGCGGCCGCCGAGTGGGCCGCCGCGTCGGCCACCTTGACGCAGAAGTCGCAGCTCCGGCCGTCGAGGTAGAGAGTGCCACTCTGGAAGACGGCCTTCTTTCGCCCGTAGAACGCGCTGAACGAGACGAAGTTGGTGAGCAGCGTGTAGAGATCGCGGTTGTAGCGGATGAGCTTGTCGACCGAGAGGATGGCGCTGGCCTCGGGCTCGAGCGCGCTGTCCCGGGCCACGAGATCGGTGATTGTCGTCCTGGCCTCGGTCGCGAGGATCTCGCGCAGGCGGGTGATTCCGAGCGCCTCCACCGTCGTCACCGGCTTTGCCGCCGTCCACGCCTCGAAGGGGGCGAGCCTGGCAGCTACGGTGTCCCACTGGCCCTCGGTGAGCGCGCTCAGGTCGCCGAGCAACGGAGTGACGACCTCGACGCGGAGCCTGGTGATGGCGGCGGCCCAGGCCGGGTTCACGCCCACGTCGAGCGGGAGAGCCTTGCCCGCCTCGACCTTCGCGAGCGGAAAGGCCTTCACCTCCTCGGCGCCGGTGCTGAGCACCCTGGTCGCGAGGGCGGTGTACTCGGCCTCTTCGCGGTTGAGCGGACCGGCGGCGCGCGGATCGAAGGCCGCGAGTCGACAGCGAGCGAAGTAGTCGCCGACCTTGGCCTTGACGGCCCCGAAGGCCTCGGCCGCCGCGCCGGTGGCGTCGCCGAGAGGAGCCAGGGTGGTCGCGTCGGGCTCCGCGGCCTTCGACCAGTCGGCCAGCGCTGCGGCCTCGGTGAAGAACAGATCGACCTTCTCCTGCGTCACGCCGACGAGGCCGCTCCGGTCCGGCGCGCTGCCGAGGCAAGCGATGATGTCTTCAATCACCTTCGTGGTGGCCTCGTCGTCGGCCGAAGCGGCCGGGAGCACGCCGTCGCCGTTGAACCTCGTCTTGCTGAAGATCTTCGCGGTGTCGGCCGTGTCGTCGATCGTGATCTCCTTCGCGTCCTTCTTGCCCAGATCCTTCAAGATCTGCCTGGCGGACTTCAGGAGCTGCTTGCCCTCGTCGCTGTCGGCGTTGATGGCCGAGAGCGCGAGCCCTGACGAGCCCTTGATGATCGTGCCAGCGTCCTTGAGCATTGCGCCGGCCCATTTCACGGCGGCGAGGAGCTCGGGGGCACGGATTCGACCGTCGCTGTCGGAGTCGATGAGATCCAGTGTCTTCTTGTCGAACTCGAGGCCGTCGGTCGGGCACGCGAGGGCGACCCAGAGCTTCTGATCGAGCTCCGCGAGCGCGAGCAAGTCGGCTCCGCTGTCGAGGCGCACCTGGTCGAAGCCACCGGCTCGAAAGAATCGCCACCGGTGATCACGCGTTGCGCTCGACATATCGTGAAGGGTTCCTGTGCTGGACGCCGGCCGCGCGGCCGCGTCGCGATGATTCAGACGATGGCGCCGATCGCCTTGCGCCAGGCCGCTATCCGCGTCGAAGCAGGCTTGGGCCAGCCCATCTTGGCGAAGCGCTCGAGGAGCTGCGGCGTGTGATCGCCGGTGCGGCCGGAGTCCTTGAACGTGGCGCGCGCGAGATCGAGATCGCGCGCGGCGTCGACGAAGCGGCCCTCGTGGTAGGCGAGCCAGGCCAGCGTCAGGTAGCGATGCTGCTTGGGCTCGGCCTCGACGAGGGCGAAGGCCTCGCAGGCGATGAGGTGATCGAGCGCGGCCTCGGGGCGGCCGCGTTCGAGGGCGATCTGCGCGTGCAGGAGCCGCGTCTCGACCTCGCCCCAGGGATCGGCGAGGCGCGCGAAGATGGCCCCCGCGGCGCGGGCGTGGGTCTCGGCGAGATCGACCGCGCCGCCGTCGAGGGACGTCATCGAGAGCAGGCGCTCGCTCGCGGCCTCGCCCCGCGGGTTGGCGAGATCGCGGAAGCTCTGGCGCGCGATGAGCCCCGTCGCGCGCGCGGCGTCGAGGTTGCCCTCGCGGTGATCGGCGTGCGCGAGCGTGATGTCGCACTGGGCCAGGCCGAGGCGATACCCGATGGCGTCGAAGTCGGCGCGCGCCGTGCGGAGCAGCTCGCGAGCGAACGCGGGCGAGCCGCCCGACTGCTCGACCCAGCCCTGGAGGACGAGGCACTGCGCGCGGCCGAGCCAGTCGCCGGCCTTGAGAAAGCGCTCCGACGCGCCCGCGAGGACGCCGCGCGCGCGGCCGTGATCGCCGAGGTAGTAGTCGATCTCGCCGAGCACGACCTCGCACTGCGCGCGGCCGTGATCGCGGCCGAGCTCCTCGAACATGCCGAGCGCGCGGGCCACGAGGCGCCGCCCGTGGCCGGGCGCGGCGAGGTCCGACGCGATGTGGCCGAGCAGGCGGAGGCAGTGCGCCTCGGACTCGCGATCGCCGGTCTCCTCGAAGATGCGACGCGCCTCTTCGGCCTCGCGGCGCGAGTCTTCGAGGCGGCCGGCGTGCCGCAGCGCCTCGGCGCGCCACCGCAGGTGCGTCGCCAGCATCTCGCCCTCGAGCTTGCCGTCGAGCAGCGCGAGATCGCGCAGCGTGGCCGTGAAATCGCGGGTCTTGCCCCAGAGCAGCGCCGTCTGCCCGTGGAGCAGCGCCGCGGCCTCGGCGATGTCGCCGGCGCGGAGCAAGTTGACGACGCGGTGGCGGACGATGCGGCGGCTCGCGGCGCCGGGGTGATGCGCAAGGGCCGCGGCGGCGGCGCGGAAGATCGTCGCGGCCTCGGGCTGCAGGTAGAGCTGGCTCAGCAGGTGCTCTTGCAGGAGCGCGTGCGGCCAGCGCAGGCGATCGCCCGACACGAGGAGGATCTGCGCGCGCTTCATCGCGAAGATCGCCGCGTGCGGATCGACGCCGACGAGCTTGAGCTCGGCCTCGAGCACGTCGTGGCGGATGTCGCCGCCGAGCGCCGCGGCCGCGAGCGCCCCGCGGCGGAGCTCGACCGGGAGCGCGAGGAGGCGTTCTTCCCAGAGCTCGCCCGTCGTGTCGGCGCGCACCTCGAGCGACGCCTTGGGCACCGAGTAGCGGCCGCCCTTCAGCTCCATGTGACCGCCGCCGGCCCACGCGTGGAGGAGCTGCAGCGCGAAGAGCGGGTTGCCCTTGCTGCGCGCCGCGGCCTCGGTGACGGCGGTGTCGTCGAGCGGCAGGGCCTCGCGCAGGAGCGCGTGGGTCTGCGCGGGGCTGAGCGGCGCGACCTCGAGGCGCTCGCCGCGCAGCTCGGCCAGGGTGCGATCGAGCAGCGCCGCCGCGGCAGGATCGGCGAGCACGGCCTCGGCGCGCGCCGTCGCGACGAAGAGGATCCCGAGCTGCGGCGCGTCGCGGTTGAGCGCCAGGAGCCCTTCGAATGTCGTCGGCGACGCGTGGTGGAGATCGTCCATCCACAGCAGGATCGGGCGCTGCTTGCCGATGCGCTCGAGCGCGCGGCGGATGATCAGCCAGCGCAGCTCGGGGCGATCGAGGGCGAAGCGCTTGCCCGACGGGCCCATCGTCTCGCCGCCCAGCGCCGCGGGGCGGATCCACTCCGACGTCGCCGCGACCCAGGTCTTCTCTTCCTCGTCGTCGGTGGGGACTTCCCACACGTTCATCAGCACCTTCTCGACGATGTCGCGCTCGGCGCGCTCGAGGCGGTAGTGCTGGGTGATCGATCCGACGATGCCGTCGAGCGGCGCGGCGATCTTCCGGTAGCGCGCGCGGAGCGGCACCATCAGCGCGCGCTCGTGGACCTCTTCGCAGAGCCACTCGGCGAGGCGGCTCTTGCCGACGCCGGCGTCGCCGGTGAGCAGCACGAAGCGGTGGCCGCCGTTGTCGGCGACGTCGGTCGCGATCTCGAGCAGGCGGCTGCGCTCGGCGTTGCGCGCGACGAACGGGCTCGGACGCAGGCCGAGGAGGCCGGTGGTCGACACCTGCGGTACGTCGGCGCCGAACGCGTCGGCCGACGACGACGCCGCGTCGACGGGGACGATCGGCCGCGGCCCACCGAGCGGCAGCGGCGTGCTCGTGGCGCTGCCCGACGGCGCGAACTTGCGCCACGCGCGGCGCGCCTCGGCGGCGAACTCGTAGCGATGCCAGGGCCGCTTGGCCATGAGGCGCATCACGAACTGCGCGACCTCGGGCGGCACCCCCGGCGCGAGGTTGGGCTCGGGCACCGGCGCGCTCTTGTGCTGCTGCAAGAGCTCTTCGTTGGTGCCGACGTACGGCTCGCGATCGGCGAGCATCGCGAAGAGGATGCAGCCGAGCGAGTAGATGTCGGTCGCGGGCCCGATGTGCGGCGCGGCGAAGCGGATCTGCTCCGGCGCCATCCACCCGGGCGTTCCCGCGCCCCAGCGCATCGTCGGCTCGGCGACCTGCGATCCGTCGAGGCGATGATCGACGCGATCCTGCATCAGCCACGCGAGGCCGAGATCGAGCACGTGCACCGTGGGCTCGTCGCCGCCCTCGGGCTGGATGTCGACGAGCACGTTGGAAGGCTTGAGATCACCGTGGATCACGCCGCGCGCGTGCGCGTGCGCCAGCGCGCCGAGGACCTGATCGACCGTCGTCCACACGATCGGCCACGGGATCAACCCGTCGGTGTGCGCGAGGTAAATCCACTCGTGCAGCGATCGACCGGGGACGGCGTCCATCGCCAGGTACGGCGTGCCGTCGTCGAGCGCGCCGAAGTCGCGAGCGCGAACGATCGCCGGGTGCGAGAGGCCGGCGAGCGCGCGCGCCTCTTCCTGAAACCACCACGCGTCCTCGGGGCGAACCTTGGTACCGGGGCGGATCAAGAGCTTGAGGGCGACGCGCTCGTCGACCACGAGATCGCGGCAGAGATAGACGATCCCCATCCCTCCGCGCCCGAGCTCGCGTCGCACCTGGTAGCGGCCCGCGAGGATTGTCCTCGGCTTGAACGTCTCCTCCGCCATCTGAGGGCGCGATGATAGCGCGCAACCGGAGCACGGCTGGAAGACCTCATTGTCACGACGTGTCGAGAGGACGAAAGTCCCTGCAATCGCGGCGTTTCAGCCCGGTTTCGACGCATTTCGCTTGCGCGTCGGGCGGGTTCGGCCTTAGCCGGCGCGCGGTAACGGAACAATCCGGACGGGCTGCACGGGGCGCGGCCCCGGCGGTCGGCGACGCGGTTCATCGATCGATCCCGGTCGCTCCGGATTGACGTGGTGATGGTGCGTCGGATACTCCGCCGGACATGATCCACCGCGCATCGCTGCTCCCGCTCGTCGCTGCGCTGGCCCTTTCGGGCGCTGCTGGCTGCGCCGATCAAGTCCCCGAGCCCGTGATCGCGTCGTCGGCGTCGCAGGAGACGTACGCGGTGGGCTACCCGCAGGCGCTCACCGAGGCGACGACGAGCTTCTCGCAAGTGCAGACCGAGATCAGGAAAGAGCTCGGCCAGATGCCGATGTACCCGAGCAAGTACAAGGATCCCGGCTGGGCTCGCGTCCGCGACGTCCTCGCGCACGCCGACGACGCGGGCAAGAGCACGGCGTACGTCGAGCGCATGCGGCGGATCGAGGGCGCGTTCGAGTTCTTCGCCAGCGAGAAGGACGAGATCACCCGCAAGGCCTCGGGCTCCGCGCAGTTCCTCGTGAAGAAGAAGGGCTGCGACGTCGAGATCAGCGGCGCCGTCTCCGGCTCGCTCAAGGACACCGTCGACAAGCAGCTCGAGAAAGAGCTGCGCGACGCCAACGAGGCGCAGCACCTCGTCGATCGGTATCGCACGGCCCTCGGCAAGGACAACGCCGCCGCGCTCGAGCAGCAGGCCGACACGCTCAGCCGCACGAGCTACCTCGTCCACATCCAGCTCGTCGAGGACAAGCTCCGCGTCGAGCGCATGCTCGCCGAGTCGAGCGACGTGCAGCGCACGTTCGACTCCGCGGTGGCGTCCGAGCGGGCGTTCCAGGCCGAGAAGCGCACCACGGCGCCCGAGAAGAAGGCCTCGGAGGATCGCGTCGCCGACCTCGAGAAGGCCCGCGCGAGCTTCGACGCCGCGGTGAAGCAAGGCCAGGCGCTCCAGCCGAAGCTCGACGAGCAGGTTCAAGCGATGACGCGCGAGTACGACGACGCGCTCGCGAAGCTGCTCGCCGCCATCGACGAGAAGGCGAAGTCCGACCCTCACTGACGGGCCGCGTTCGTGAGGCGACCGACGAGCCCGCGCCGCCGGTCTTCGCCGGTCCGGCGAGGGCGTCTCGGGGTCGCTCCACTCACTGTTTCGTGCGAGAGTCCCGCCCCCATGGCCGGAAGCGCGATCGAGTCTGCCGTCTACGCCTTCGAGGGTCTCCTGCCGGAGATCGAGTCGCCGCCGATCGCCGCGCGCCGCGCGCTCGATCACGCGGGCCTGCGGATCTCGATCGAAGCGTGGCGATCGCTCTCGCTCGACGAGCGATCGCGCCTCACGGTCGCCGGCGCGTCCGAGCGCGTCGACACCGACGTCGTGAGCGGGATCGCGCGCCTCGCGAGCCCGCCGCCGCAGCGCGTGCCGACCGGCGCCGATCCCGATCCGGGGACGCCGCCCGAGGCCCTCGCGCGCGCGCTCGAGCCGACGCGATCGATCGAGCCGCGGCGCTGGGGTCGCCTCCGCGCGCTCGATCGCTACGCGCTCGTGCACACCTACCGCCGCGCCATGGCGCGGAGCTCGTTCCTGATCCTCGGCGAGGCGTACGACTCGGTCATGGCCACGGTCCCCGTCGGCGCGGGCGACGTCGAGCGGCGGCTGGAGCGGGCGCCTGTCGCGCGCGGCCTGTCGTCGCCGGCGCCGGCGTCCGGCGGCTACCAGGCGCCGGGCGCGTACTCCAGCTTCGACGATCCGCCGCCGCGCGAGCGCCACGAGGTCGTCATGAAGGACCGCGGCGAGGCGCGCACGCCGGCGCCGCCCTCGGTGCGCTCCGCACCCGCGCGCGCGCCCTCGCCCGCTCCTTCGGTCTCCACGCACCTCAACGACGCCGGCGCGGTCCACATGGTCGCCGTCGGCGAGAAGGCGGCCACCGCGCGGCGCGCCGTGGCCTCGGGGATCGTGAAGATGCGCGCGGACACGGCGGCGCGGCTCCTCCATCGCGACACGCCCAAGGGCGAGGTCCTCGCGACGGCGCGCGTCGCCGGGATCATGGCCGCGAAGCGCACGCCCGATCTCATCCCGCTCTGCCACGGCGTCGCGCTCACCGGCGTGACGATCGACCTCGAGATCGACGCCCCCGGCGCGCGGGTGATCGTGACGGCGACGGCCGACGCCCACGATCGCACCGGCGTCGAAATGGAAGCTCTCGTCGCCGTGTCGGTCGCGTGCCTGACCATCTACGACATGCTCAAGGGGATCGATCGCGAGCTGGTGATCGGCGAGGTGAAGCTCCTCGAGAAGAGCGGCGGGCGCACCGGCCACTACGTGCGCGCGGGCGAGGGGCGAGCGTGAGCGCCGGCGTGACCACGAAGCGCATCCGCACCGAGCCGCTCTCGCTCGACGAGGTCATCGCCGAGGTGAGCCACCCGGGCGCGGGCGGCGTCGCCACGTTCCTCGGCGTCGTGCGCGATTTCAACGACGGCCGCGCCGTCACGCTGCTCGAGTACGAGGCCTACGGCGCGATGGCCGAGGCCGAGATCGCGCGCATCCACGCCGAGCTCGCGGCCGAGATGCCAGGCGTGCGCGTGGCGGCCACCCACCGCGTCGGCACGCTCCACATCGGCGACGCCGCGGTGGTCTGCGCCGCGAGCGCGCCGCACCGCGCCGAGGCCTTCCAGGCGTGCCGGGTGCTCATCGATCGCATCAAGGCCCGCCTGCCGATCTGGAAGCGCGAGCACGGCCCCGACGGCCCCTACTGGGTCGGCTGGGAAGACGCGCGCTGCGGCGACGAGCACGCCGCGGGCGACCACGCGGGCCACGCGCACGGCCACCGCCACGATCACGAATGAGGCGCTCCAAGCTTTCGTTTCAGGGCTCGAACAGCATCTTGAGGCAGCAGCGCGGCTTCGCCTGCGCGAGCGGCAGCAACGCTTCGTCGGCCGTCACGAACGCGCCGACGGCGCCGACGCGTGAGCCCAGCGTGAACAGGCGGAGCGCGATCCGGAGCTCTTCGCCCGCGAAGCTCGGCTTGCGGTAGCCGACCTCGAGGAAGCGCGCGAGCACCGCCGGGCTCTTTCCCAGCGCCGCGAGCCGACGCACCACCGACTCCTCGAACATGCGCGGATAGATCAGCGAGTTCACGTGCTGGTTCGAATCGGTGTGGGCGACGCCGAACACCACGGGCTGCGGATCGACCGAGAAATCAGGCTCGATCGCCGCGGCGCCGTCGGGCAGCGCGAGGATCGCGGAGGGCGCGCGCCACGGCACGGCCTGGGCCGGGATGGGATCGACGCCGGGGAGGTCGAGGCGCGTGACCTTGCGATCGGCCGTCGGCGCGAAGAGTCGCGTGAGCACGTGCTCGGCGAAGACGCGACCGGCGATGACGAGCGGCGCGCCCTCGGGAGGACGAGGCCCGAACGTGCTGCCGTGGGGGGCTTCGAGCTGCGCCCACATGTTGACGATGATCTTGTCGACGCTGCCGTCCTTCAGCGCGTGCGCCATCTGGAACGCGCCGGTGACCGAGGCGGTGGTGTTGACGGAGAACGGGCCCGGCATCCCCTCCGCGACGAGGCGAGTCAAGATCGGGACGACGCCGCCGCGGCTCATCCCCTTCGCGGCCGGGTGCTGCGCGAGGAGCTTGCCCCAGATCACGGCGCCGAGAGCCGGCGAGAGGGCGCCGAGCATCATCCGGCCGTCCTGCGCGATGTCTTCGTAGCGAAAGGGGAGGGGCGCGGAGGCGCGCTGATCGGCGGGGAGATCCGGCAGGCTCGGGACGGTGATCATCGGCGGGCACAGTAGCGCCGGAACGAGCGCGGGGAAGGGCCGTCGTCTGCTGTCCGTCGTCCGCCGTCCGCCGTCTCCCGTCCTCGTCCGGCGTCTTCCGTCTTCGTCCCCGTGCACCTCCTCGTGCACGTGCACGTCCACGCTCTCAGTCCGATTTCACCTCCCTTCTGTCCCCCGTCACTTTCCACGCAACCGCGCCCCTCCCGATGAGCCATGTCGGTTCCGCTGAACATTGCAGAGGGAGTGGGGAAGCCGACCGCGCCGGATCGGGCGCGCTTTCACGGTATTGCGCGGGGATCGGCGATGGAGTGCGCGGCTCTGGTGGATGTGTGTCGGGTGGCAGGGTTCCTGGCGGAGGAAGAGGCGGGAGAGGCGAAGGCTTTGCTTGGGAGGATCGTGGCGATGCTCACGAGGATGTGTCGCGTCTGAGAAGCCAGAGCGTGCACGTGCAGGTGCACGTGCACGTGGACGTGCACGTGAGACGACGGACGAGGACGGGAGACGACGGACGGGAGATAAAGGACGATTTGGACAGGAGTATTCGTGGCGATCGTCGGCCGAGGCGATCACCTCCTCGGCGGAAGCCGCGGTCGCGGCGCGAGTGATCCACAGGTCAAGGGTAGCGGCGTCGTTGCACGCCTCGATGCGAGCCAGGACCGCGTTGCTCACCGCGATCCCGCAGGCTGCGAGGAACGCCAGGATAGCTGCGACTTTGCCCCTGGCTTCACGGGAAGGAGCTCGCTCGGCAGGTACTCGAGGGCGACGATGGTCTCGTCATCGCGGCGATCGAGCAGATCGTTGAGGAGACCGCGGAGAATGTCCGGGTGGGTCGCGAAGATCCGCCGGAAGACGAAGTCGTCCTTCAGATCGGCGAACGCCACGTCGAACGCCAGATCCCTCCCTTTGGAGGACCCGTTCCTCTGCCCGGAAGGCCGCCTCCACACTCCGGTGACGTGCTTCCGTTGCGCCGAACGCCGCCTCCACCGCCCAGGAGGCGCCATCCGGCTCCTCGGAATGGCACCTCCACCGTCCGGATTCGCGAATCCCGGCCGCGACTGCCGTCCTTTTCGCTTGCCCATCGCCTCCTGCCCGCGTGAACATCGTCCTCGCCTGGGGGCTCGTCAGGGAGGTTCATCAATGACCATGATCAGCATCACCGAGTATCGCGCCCATGGCGCAATCATCCTGGAGCGCCTGGCCGGGACGACGATTCCTGTCGTGCTCAAGCCCCATGTCGTCGCGTTCACGAAGGCTCATGACGTCTACGAGGCGGCCGCCGTGGTCGCCGATACGGCGCGTGGGAAGCGCGATCTCGCGCTCGGCGCGGTCGGGGAGGCGGATGACACCTTCGATACCGGCGTCGACGTGCTCGCCGACAAGGTGGTGGGCGCCGGCCTCGGGGCGCGGAAGAACCCTTTCGCCGCCTACTCGAAGCACACTCCGAGCAAGCTGACCGAGCTGCCGTATGCCGAGGAGCCGAAGGCGATCCGCGCGCTCGGCGTCGCGCTCGGCAAGAAGAAGCCGCCGGCCGAGGTGGCCAAGGCGCTGGCGAAGAGCCTGAAGGACGCGACGGCTCTGGAGGTGGAGTTGAGCAAGCTCATCAAGCCACAAGCGGCCTATTCGAAGGCGCTGGGCGATCGGGACGCGCTGCTCCCGGCGTGGAACAAGGCGCTCGGCAAGCTGAAGAAGCACGCGAGCGCCGCCTGGGACGAGGATGTCGCGACCTACAAGTCGGTCTTTGCGCCGCCCGGGGCCATCCACGCCCCGAAGAAGGCGCGCGCGAAGAAGGCGCCGGCAACGCCCGTCACGCCCACCTGAATCGCGATCAGCCCCGCGCCGCGGCGAGCAACTGAGCCGCGGCGCTCTCGATCTCCTCTTCCGTCGTCAGCCGCCCCAGCGTCAACCGGATCGCCCCGAGCGCGTCTTTCGCGGCGATCCCCATCGCCGTGAGGGCGCGCGAGGGCGTCATCTCTCCGGCGTGACAGGCACTCCCGGTCGTGAACGCGATCCCGGGGACACGCGCCAGCAACGCATCTCCGCGCAGGCCGGGGAAGCGGCCATTCACCGTGTTGGGCAGCCGCGCCGCGCCCGCGCCGTGCACGACGAACCCGCCGGTGGCCAGCCGCTGCTCCAGCCGATCACGGAGGCTGCGTTGCCGCGCGCCCTCGTCGGCGACGTCCTCGCGCGCCATCGCGCAGGCTTCGCCGAGCGCGGCTATCCCGGCGACGTTCTCGGTGCCAGGCCGGATCCCGCGCTCGTGCCCCGCGCCGAGCAACAGCGGCCCGAGCGCGAGCCCACGCCTCGCAAACAGGGCTCCAACGCCCTTGGGCGCATAGAGCTTGTGCCCCGCGACGCTCAGCAGATCCACGCCGAGCGCGCGCACGTCGACGGCGATCTTGCCGACGGCCTGCGCGGCGTCGGCGTGGACGATCGCCCCGTGCTCCTTCGCGATCCGCGCCACCTCGGCGATCGGCTGGATAACGCCGGTCTCGTTCTGCGCGAGGATCACGCTCAGGATCGTCGGCCCGTCGCTCGCCGCGCGCCACAGGGCCCGCTTCACGCCCTCGAGATCGATCAGGCCGTCGCGATCGACGTCGACCGTGATCACCGTCGCTCCGTGGCGGCCGAGCAACGCGGCGGGCTCGATCGTCGCGGGGTGCTCCACGGCGGACGTGATGATTCGCCGCGGCGACGACGCGGGCGCCCAGCCGCGCAGAGCCAGGTTGTTCGACTCGGTGCCGCTGCCGGTGAAGATGATCTCGTCGGCATCGCAGCCCAGGAGCGCGGCGACCTCGGTGCGCGCGGTGTCGACGAAGGCCCTCGCGCGCCGCCCGTGTACATGATCCGCGCTCGGGTTGCCGAACCCTTCGGCGAGGGCCCGCATCATCGCGTCGCGGACGCGCGGCAGGACGGGCGTGGACGCGTTGCAGTCGAGATAAACAGGATCGCTCACGAGGGTCGTTTCCCCTTCATTTCCAGGTCTTCATAGCACGACTCGCCCGCGCCTCGACGCGTGGGGTGGTGTACGATCGTGCCCGTCCGGTCGTCCGACGTCGCCACCCATGAGCCAATCGAAGCCTTCTCGCCGCCGCCCCGCGCTCTGGATCGCCGCCGGATCCCTGGGGATCGCCTTCGCGGCCTGCGCGTGCTCGCCGATGACGGTGGGCCGCACGGTCGTCGACATGTCGATGAGCAGCGCCTACCGCGCCCCGGCGGTGCTGCCCGGCCTCGACGCATTGCCGCCCACGTCGCCGCCGGATCCGCCGCCCTACCAGCTCCTCGCGGGGGATCTGCACTGCCACGTCTCACCGCCCGATTCGTCTTCGGAGGCCACGCGCGGCGTCGCCGAGACGGTGGCCCTCGCGCGATCGGAGCGGCTCGATTTCGTGATCCTCACGCCCCACGTCGGCGCGCGCTTCTTCGAGGACGACGGCGATCGGCGCTGGGTGCTCGACGCGCGCGAGACCCTGCGCGCGGCGCTCGCGCGCGAGGACACGAGCCGCACCGTGTTCATCCTCGGCATGGAGTACACCGATCATCGCTTCGGCCACGTCGGGGCCTCGTTCGCCGATCTCGAACAGGTCTTCGCCGATGTCCCGACCGCGGTCGCGGCGGCGCATCCCGAGCGCTTCTTCGAGGCCTTCGCGGCGCGCGGCGGGCTGCTCGTCGTCAATCATCCGTTCGTGATCCCGCTCGACTCGATCATCGCGATGGCGCGCGCCGATCTCTCGTGGCGGCCCTTCACCGCGGCGGGGCCGTTCCCGCCGGAAATCCTCGCGCTCAACCGCCTCGCGCCCGCCTTCGAGGCTTACAACCTCATGGCGACGCACCTCCGCGATCGGCTGCTCCTCCGCGATCCCGATCACACCCTGCTCGCGACGCTGAGCCGGCTCGATCACGAGATCGTCGCGCAGCAGCGGCCGATGATGCCGGTCGGCGGGAGCGACTCGCACACGCATCACCTCCGCGCGACGACGTTCATTCTCGCGCGCGGTCGCGCCGAGGCCGACATCCACGAGGCGCTGCTCGCCGGCCGTGCGTGTGTTCGCGCGCCCGAGGCCTGCTCGTTCGAGGCGCGATCCCCCGGCGGCGCGTGGACCACCATCGGCGGCGCGGTCCGCGGTGAGGCCGTCGAGGTGCGCGCGGCCGGCGATGACATCGAGGTCTTCGTCGACGGCGTCCGCTTGCAGAAGCCCGCGAGCGGCGTCGCGACGCGGCTCGCGATCGACGCGACGAAATGCTCTGTTCTGCGGGCTCGCGTGGGCGAAGGGTACTCGGCGCCGATCTACGCCAACTGCGCTTTTGCTTCGCCGACGGTGCCCTGATCGGCGATCGCGGGCGCGGCCTCGAGCAGCTCGCGGAACTTCCGCGCGAGGAGGTACGCGTCGCCGGGCCAGCGCGCCGAGAGGTAGCGACCGTCCTCGACCACCATGGCGGGGCGATCGTCTTTCTCGGTACCGCGCGCGACGAGCGTGCGCTTGCCGCGGACGAACTGCGCCGCGGGATCGCGCAGCGCCGCCTTGACCTCGGCCTCCACGTACGCGGGGTAGGTGCGGTAGTAGTCGCCGAGCTTCCACGCCGTGAGCAGGTACGCCGTGCGCTCCATGTAGCCGGGGAGGCACGTCGTCTTCGACCGGGCGATCACGCTCTCGCCGGTGGCCTCGTCCCTGGTGCGCGCGAGGACGAGCACGCCGTGGCAGATCGCGGCGACGGGCCGCGAGAGCTTCCAGAACGCGGCGACCTTGCGCTGGAGCGCGGCCGAGCCGAGGTACTGCCGCATGCCCGGCGCGTGGCCGCCCGCGAGATAGAGGCCGTCGAACGTCGCGGGATCGATCCCGTCCCAGGCCATCGGCGTGGCGAATTCCGGCGAGCGTTCGAGCTCGGCGTAGAAGGCCCTGGGCTCGGGATCGGCGCCGAGCTGGCCGAGGATCACACCTGTGAGCAGCTTCGGATCCGCCGCGGGGCGCGCGCCGCGCTCGGTGGCGATCACCACCTCGTGGCCGGCCCGCGTCAGCAGGCGCCATGGGACGGCGACCTCGGTCACGTCGAAATCGTGATCGGGGAGCGGCATCAGGATCCGGCGCGCCGAGGCCATCAGTCGTCGTCTTTCCCGGCGCCGGCGAAGCCTTCCTCGCGCTTGGCGAAGAGGGCGTTGAACGTCGTGAGCGATCCGTAGCAGCCCGTCACGTAGCTCTGGAGCTGCACCTTGTCGGCGTCGGAGAGGCCGGGGTGCGAGTTGACCTTCTGCTCGAGCAAGCGGAGCTTGTCGCGGATCATCACGATCTTGTGGAAGAGCGCGTCGAGCGGGATCCGCTTCTCCTGCGTGCCGACCTTGCC
Organism: Byssovorax sp.; assembly: GCA_025362495.1. Lineage (GTDB taxonomy): Bacteria > Myxococcota_A > Polyangia > Polyangiales > Polyangiaceae > JANYGI01. Next base: position 93,588 of record JANYGI010000102.1, read on the forward strand.
GGGCTTGAGGACCATCTCGCCGCCCTCCCAGCGCCCGCCGATCTCCGCGTCGCCGATGCCGAGCTCGTCGACCAGCACCTCGCGCAGCACGCGCCTGAACTCGCCAATATCCATGTCGATGTCGATCTCCTGGAGAAGAAGGGGGATCCGTCGCTGCGGGGGCGCTCCGGGGCGAAGCGGGTGACCGACCTGGCCCGGGGCAGACACCCGGCGAACGGGCGAGGGCGAGCTCGCTCCGCGTCCACGCGGCTCGCCCGCGACGCGAGCGGGCGGCGGAGGCGCGGCGCCCCCCTTCGGTCGGTAGCGCGAGCAGGTGGAGGCCGCCTTGACTGGAGGGGCGATCACTTGCAGGGCGCACTCGCCCACGCGCCCGAGGACGGCATCCGTGCGCACCCGGGTGTAGGCGCCGCAGCTGCCGCACCGGCCTTCGTACTCGCTCACGGGGGAAACCTTAGCCGCGAAACGGGCGGCGGGGGAAGGGCGCGGACGCGGGATCGACTATGCTCGCGCGCGTGACCCGTCGCCTCGTCCTGCTCGCTGCGCTCCTCGTTCCTGGCTGCGCAGAGGTCTCCACGCCGGCCGCGTCGTCGGTGCCCGCATCGAGCCCGCCCGCCGTCGCTGCTGCGGCGGTGCGTCCGCCGATCGTCTTCATCGAGGATGATCTGCCGGCCGCCACCGCGCGCGCGCGCGCCGAGGGCAAGGCGCTCTTCGTCGATACGTGGGCGCCGTGGTGCCACAGCTGCTTGAGCATGCAGGAGTACGTGCTCCGCGATCCGTCGCTGCGACCGCTCGCCGATCACGTCGTCTTCGCGGCGATCGACACCGATCAGCCGTCGAGCGCCGCCTTCCTCGAGAAGCACGCGGTCAAGGCGTGGCCGACGTTCTTCGTGCTCGATCCGGCGAAGGATCAGGTGCTCGGCTACTGGTCGGGCTCGGGATCGGTGGAAGAGATCCGCGACTTGATCGTCGAGAGCCTGGCGCTGCTCTCCGACAGCGCGCCGAAGGACGCGGCAGAGGCGGCGTTCGCGACGGCGCGGCGGGCGCATGCGGCCGGCGATCTCGCGGGCGCCGCGCGATCGTACGAGGCCGCCGTGACGGCGAGCGCCGCGGCGTGGCGGACGAGGAGCGCGGCGATCCTCGGCTGGATCCAGGCGCTCCACGGCGGCAAGGCGTGGGACGCGTGCGCGCGCGCGGGCACGGCGCACCTCGGCGAGATCACCGGCGCGGCGATGCCGGCGGACGCGTCGTCGTACGTGCTCGACTGCGCCGAGCACCTCCCGGAAGGCCCGGATCGCAAGGCCGCGCAGGCCGCGGCGATAGCTCGGCTGCGCGCCGTCACCACGCACCCGGGCGAGGGCTCGACCATCGACGATCGCGCCGACGCTCTGGGGACGTTCGCCGAGGGCCTCGAAGCGATGGGCGACGCCGCGGGCGCGAAGAAGGGCCAGGAAGATCGCCTCGCGCTGCTCGAGGCCGCCGCGCGCGCCGCGAAGACGCCCGACGAAGCGCACACCTTCGATTATCTCCGCGCCAACACCTACGTCGCGCTCGGCCGCGCCGGCGAGGCGGTGCAGATGCTGGAGCAGCGCGAGCGCGAGCTGCCGACATCGTACGAGCCGCCCGCGCGCCTCGCCGGCGTGCTCTTCAAGATCGGCAAGCTCCCCGAGGCCGAGGCCGCGATCGATCGCGCGATCGCGCGCGCGTACGGGCCGCGGCGGCTGCGCTACCTCAAGCTCCGCGCCGACATCCAGAAGAAGCGGGGCGACGCGGCGGGCGAGCTCGCGACGCTGCGCGACGAGGTGAAGGGCTACGCCGCGCTGCCGCCCGGCCAGGCGAGCCCCGAGGCGCTCGCCGACGCCCGCGCCCGCTTGGCGGAAGCGGAGACGCGCTCCGCGAAATGAAGCTCTGGACCAGGATCGCGCCCGCGCTCGGGGTGGGCGCGCTCGCTCTCGCAGGCTGCCTGTCGAGCGAGCCGAGCCACGCTGGATCGTCGGATCCGCCGCCCGCGAGCGCATCGATCGTCGCCAGCGCGGCGATCACGCCGGCTCCAGCGGCCCCGCCGGCCTCGGGATCGGCGGCGATCCCCCCGGTGTCGACGTCGATCGAGGGCATGGCGCTCGTGCCCGCCGGCCCGTTCACCATGGGCGCCGACGCGGGCGGCGAGCCCGACGAGCACCCCGCACATACAGTCACGCTCGCGGCGTTCTATCTCGATCTCACCGAGGTGACCAACGAGGCTTATCAGGCCTGCGTCGTCAAAGGCCTCTGCCCACCGACGGATCCGAAGAGCGCCGCCCAGAACCGCTTCGGCCCCGACGCGCGCTTTCGCGGCCCGCGACAGCCGGTGAGCAGCCTCGGCTGGGACAGCGCGCGCGCCTACTGCGCCTGGATGGGTAAGCGCCTGCCGACCGAGGCCGAGTGGGAGAAGGCCGCTCGCGGCGCCGACGCCCGCAGATACCCCTGGGGAAACGACGAGCCGACGCCCGCGCGCGGGGTGTTCGCGGGGTTCGTGACGGGCGACGTCGGCGGGCACCCGAGCGGGGCCGGCCCGTATGGCCACCTCGATCTCGCGGGCAACGTCTGGGAGTGGGTCGAGGACATCTACGATCCCTATGCCTACCAGCGCGCCGGGGCGGCCGAGGGCAAGGGCGGGACGTGCGAAGAGGCCCTGTCGGCGCTCGCCGAGCTACGGAGCGCGGGCAAGAAGGGCTTCACCGGATCGAACCCGATCCCCACCGAGTGCGAGCACGTCCTGCGCGGCGGGGCCTTCAATTACCCTGCTCCGGGGCTGCGATCGAGCAATCGAGTCCACCACCCGGGGCGCTTCCACCTGGTGATGAGCGGGTTCCGCTGCGCGCGCGACGGCGGCCCCTGAGGCGGGCCGTCACATGAGGCGGGCTGGCGCGACGGGTCGCTACGAAGCGCTGAGCCTGACGCGGCCTGGGTCCCCGGGGCGCGTCTGTTCTTTCTCGAGATCGATCATCGATCGGCGCACGGCCTCCTCGAGCTTGCGGTCGGACTCTGGCTTCGCGGAGCTCACCACGCCCGCTTCGTCGTTCGCTGTCGCGTCCTCGTTCAGCGGTGCTCGCGTACCAGCCACCATGGCGTCTCCTCTGCGGTTGTCGCGCGCTCGCGCCGTGCGCCCGGCGTCCTCGACGAAGTCTCGCGGGCCGACGCGGCGCATCGACGTCACGGCGCAGCGGGTTAGCAAGCGTCGAGCCAGCCCTCCGCCGCGCGGCGCGGCCGGGGCTGCGCGCGTGGTGCGCAGGTCGCGCCTCGCGGGGCTCCGCGCCCGTGCGGCAAAGTACCGCACGGCGATCCTGCGCATGCGCAGTGTGCACCGAATCGCCGCGTTGCTACGCTCGCTGCCCGTTGCCCATGATCTCTCTTCGCATCGTCTTGCTCGCGGTCGCGACGGCTCTCCTTGGCTGCGCTGCGTCACCCGCGCCCGTCGTCCCGCCGGCGGCTCCACGTGCGCCGGCTGCGCCTTCGTCCGCACCGGCTGCGCCTCCTGAATTCACCGGCGTCGGGGCGGCCAAGGTCGACACCGAGGGCGTGCCGGGGCAGCTCCCTTCCCGGGCGGATCGCACCGGCGGCGCTGGCCCCGATCAAGCGACGATCGTCGCTGAAACGAAACGTTTACGCGATCGCTCGCGCTCGTGCGTCACGGTCGCGGGCGAGCTGCGCACGGGCCGCGTCTTCGTGACGATCGCGTCGACCGGCTACCCCGATCGCGTCGTCGTGAAGGGGCACCTCGAGGGCACGCCGGAGGGCACGTGCGTGGCCTCCAAGTTTCGGGACTTTCACATCCGGCCCTTCGTCGGCGCGCCGGTGACCATCAGGATGTCGATCTCGATCCCCTGAACGCCATGGGTCGGCGCGGGCGGCGATGCTAGAGTCCGGCCGCTTTGCTGAGAACCAACCTGTCGAGGCTCGCTTCTCTCGTCGTCCTCGCGGGCGCGGCGCTCCCGGCGCCCAGCGCGCTCGCCGTCCAGGCGCCGGTGCTGGCCGGGCGCGGGCTCGCCTCGACCGGGCCCGCGGTGTCGAGCGGCGGGCTCGAGGCCGCACCGGGACAGCCGCCGATCCCGCAGGAAATCAGGGCGACCTGGGGCTCGCCGCCGGCGTCGCGCACCGCGGCCTGGGCCCGCTTCCAGGCCGCGCGCGGGGGCGGCTGGCAGGCGCTCTGGGACCGCGACACCGAGGCGCCGCTGCGGGTGTTCGGTCGCGGGATCCCGGCGCCGGACGCCGTCGCGAGCGCGCCCGCAGCGGAGGCGCACGCCCGCGCGTTCCTCGCCGCGCACCTCGATCTGCTCGCGCCCGGCGTGGCGACGGATCGCTTCGTCGTCGTCTCGAACGATCTCGACGCGGGCCTTCGCACCGTGGGGTTCGAGCAGCGCGCGGCGGTGATCGGTGGGCCTTCGGTGCCCGTCGTCGGCGGCCGCTTCAGCGTCCGCTTCAAGAACGATCGCCTCTTCGTGTTCGCCTCCGAAGCCATCGCGGTCTCCGCCGCGCTGTCGCCGCCGCGCGTCGCGCCTGCCGCGGCCGAGGCCGCCGCGCGCGCGTGGATCAGCGAACTCCACGGCGTCGTCGCGCTCGGCGAGGCCACCTCGCTCGCCGCGCTCCCGCTCGCGCATGAGGGCCACCTCGAGCTGCGCCTCGTCCACCGCGTGATCATCGACGCCGACGCACCGCGCGGCCGCTACGTCGTGTACGTCGACGCGGCGCGCGGCGTCCCGCTCGCGCGCGAGCAGCTCCTCCGCTTCTCGGGCGCGCAGGTGCAGTTCGACGCGCCGATCCGTGCCCCGCAGCTCGGTCGTCAGAGCTACCCGGCGCACTTGCTCACGCTCCAGCTCGACGGGGCGCCGGGAGCGAGCGACTCCTCGGGCGCGGTGACGTGGAGCGCGGGCGCTCCCGCCTCGCTCACGGTGAGCCCCACCGGCTCGCGGGCCGAGGTCACCAACGTGACTGGCACTCTCGCCGTCGCCACGTTCGCCGGGGTGGATGGCCAGCCGGTGCTCTGGTCGCTCGCCGACGACGAGATGGGCGACGCGCAGCTCTCGAGCTACATCCACGCGAACCTCGTGAAGGAGCACGCTGCGACGATCGCGCCCGCCATGCCCTTCCTCGGCGCCGATCTCCCCGTCCTCGTCAACGAGGACGATCCCATGGGCTGCAACGCCTTCTGGAACGGGAGCTCGCTCAACTTCCTGCAGGCGCGGGGGAACTGCAACAACACCGCTCGCCTCGCCGACGTGGTCTATCACGAGTTCGGTCATGGTTTTCACCAGCACGCGATCCTCGCCGGCGTGGGGGCGCTCGACGGCGCCCTCGGCGAGGGCACCGGCGACATCATGTCGACCAGCATGACCCACGACTCCCACCTCTCGCCGGGCTTCTTCGCGGGCGGCGACGGCGATCTCCGCGAGATGGACTCTGGCCGACGCTGGCCCGAAGACATCAGCTGGGACATCCACGAGACGGGCCTGATCTGGGCGGGCGCGATGTGGGATCTCCGCACCTATCTCGTGAAGGATCTCGGCGACGCGGCCGGCCACGCGCTGACCGATCAGCTCTATTACCAGGCGATTCGCCGCGCTTCGAGCATCCCGTCCACCTACCCGGAGGTGCTCGCGGCCGACGACGACGACGGGGATCTCTCCAACGGGACACCCCACGTCTGCGCGATCAACCGGGCCTTCGTCGCCCACGGCCTCGCGCCGGTGCTCGACGAGTCGGGGCGCGTGCTCCACCACACGCCGCTCTCGATCGTCCCCGGCGGCGCCTCGTCGTACCCGATCGACGTCGCCACCGAGGTGCTCTATCCGCAGTGCGCGACGGGCACCGTCGACAGCGTCATCGCCCTCGTCGCCACGGCCTCCGGCGCCGAGACGGTGCCTCTCGCGCTCGACACCGACGGTCATTATCGTGGCTCGATCCCCCGGCACGCGGCGGGGACGCAGCTCCAGTATCAGGTGGTGGCGAAGGCGGGCGACGCTTCGCTCACGCTGCCGCAGAACCGCGCCGACGACGAGTATCGCGTCTTCGTCGGCGACACGCGGGTCCTCTACGAGAACGATTTCGAGACCGAGATCGACGGGTGGACGTTCGCCGACGCCAAGGGGGGCAAGGGCGACTTCGAGTGGGGCGCGCCGCAGGGCCTCGGCGGCGATCCCGCGGCCGCGTTCTCGGGCGCCAAGGTGCTGGGCAATCGCCTGACGGGGACCGGCGTGTACCGGGCGGGGCGAACCGTGACGGCCGACAGCCCGGTCATCGATCTGAAGGGCGAAGAGCGGGTGCGCCTCCAGGTGCGCCGCTGGCTCACCGTCCAGGATGGCTATCACGATCAGGCCACGATCTACGTCAACGGTACGGCGATCTGGGGCAACGCGTCGACGGACGAGAACGACGGCTCGCTCGAGCATCGCGATCTCGAGTGGCGCTTCGAGGACATCGATCTCGCGCAGTACCTGCACGGCGCCACCACGGTGCAGATCCGCTTCGAGCTCGTCGCCGACGGAGCGAGGCAGCTTGGCGGCTGGAACCTCGATGATTTCCGGATCGTGGCGTTTCACCCGCCGCGCGCTCCACTGCCCGTCGGCGCGCTGCCGAGCTCGCCCGTCGCGGCGACTCCCGATCTCGAGCTCGCGGGCGGCTGCGCGTGCGGGATGGCGTCGTCGCCCGGGAGCCGGGGAGCGGCGCTCGGAGCGCTCGCTCTGCTGGCGATGGCCGCGCTGCGCCGCCGACGCCGTCAGGCCGCCTGAGCGACGCGGCGGCCCGCTGAAGCCGCTTCAGCGCCTGCGGCGGCGGAGGGCGCCCGCGAGGGCGAAGGCCGCGGAGAGACTGCCAATCATCGACAGGCCTCCTGCGCCGGGATCGCCGGCCACGCGGCAACCACATTTCGAGTCGGCCCCGCCGCTGGTCGAGGCTCCGCCGCCGGTCCCGCCCGCGCCGCCGCTGCCGCTCGTCGCGCCGACTCCATTGCTGCCGACGTCGGGGCCGCTCGTCACGCCGGGGCCGCCCGCCGCGCTCGTCGCGCCCCCCGCGTCCGGGAGCATGTTGGGGTTCTTGCCGTCGATGACGACCATGGTGATCGATTTGCCCGGCAGCGTCACCGTGACCTGCCCGCTCGCCACCGGGGCCGTGGCCTGCTTCTCGACGGCGCTGCCGTTGCCGCGGAAAACCAGGGCGTTCGTGCCCGGCTCGAAGCTCCCGAGCGTGACTGTCGCGGCCGTCGGGCCGTCGTTCTCGTTGACGAGCGCGACCGTGGCCCGGATCGCGGATACAGCCGAATAGGCCTCGACGCCGGCCCCGCCGCTCACCGTCGTCTTGACGCTCACCGACTCGAACTGGCCGCCGTTGCCGTCGAAGTTGCGGAAGAGCCGGTACGCCGAGAAGGCGGCTTCGTCGGCGCCGGGGGCGCCCCAGGCCGTGGCCATGTCGAGCCCTTCACGGCCGAAAATTCCGAGGATCTCCGCGTAGGCGACGGCGCCGTCGGCCGAGCCGTGGTCGCCGAAGTCGAACTCGCTCACGGCGAGCTCGGTGCCCGGATAGTGCTTGTCGACCCAGTCGTGCATCCGGGGGACGAGATAGATGGTGTCGTCGATCCAGGAAGGATCCTTGTAGGTCTTGTCCCAGAGCGAGCGGGTGCGGGCGGGGTTACCGCCTCCCTGCGGGTAATAGTGCAGATCGAGGTAATGAAGTATGCGCTTCCCGTTCTTCTGCTCGTAGTCCTTGAACTGATCGAGCAGCCAGGCGTTGAGCTCGACTCCGCCGTGGGCCGCGCGATCGGGCGAGGCCGCCGAGCACCCTTTGGAGATGTCGTCGGCGTCGGAGCAGAAGTAGTTGGGCCAGCCCCACTCGGCCGGACCGGCGATCTTCGCGGTGGGATCGGCCTCGAGGATGGCGACGGCGTAGTCGCGCATGCGCTGCCACAGCTCGTCGTAGCCGAGCTTCGTCTTGCGGATGTCGCGGTGGGTCGAGCTCCAGAGCGCAGGCTCGTTGTCGAGCGCGTAGACGCGCTGGCCGTTCGCCGGCCCGAGCCGGGCGACGATGTACTGCACCCAGGCCTTGGCCCACGCGGGATCGACGGCCTTGCTGGTGTTCGTCGGCGGGCCACAGTCGCTGTTCTGCCCGCCTTTCTGGCCGTTTCCGCAGGCGCTGTCGTACGGATCGTAGCTGTCTTGCCCGGCTTGCTTGCAACCGCAATCGAAGGGATGACCGTACTTCGCAGGAGACTTCGCGACCCAGCCGATCGTGGGAACGGTGAAGAGGGCGACCATTCCCTTCTTCTTCATGTGGTCGAAGAAGGCGTTGGCGCCGCTCGTCTCCTTCGGATCGGCCGGCGGCGTGGCGCAGTAGCCTTGCGCCGGGCCGAAGCAACCGGGGATGTTCTCGAAGAAGTAGTCGCCGGCGGTGTTGCCGGTGTCGATCTCGTAGTTGTACCGGGTCACCGAGTTGCCGCCCCAGCGGCCGACCGTGAGGCGCCCGGCGTCGATCTGCGCGTCCGACGGGAAATTCACGCCGTAGATCAGCGGCGAGATCGGGTGAGCGTTCGCCGCGGGATCGACGGCCACGGTGACGTCGGCGCGGGCGAGTGGCGCGGACGCGGAGAGCGCCAGCGCGGCGGAGAACGCGGAAGCAAGTCGGCGCATACCCACTTGTCGCGCCGTCGCGGCAGCGTGTCAACGGGTGGAACTTTCGGCTGGAAGCGGACTCCTGTGGAGCTCGCTCGCGCGACCGGACAAGCCCCCTCGCTCGCGCCGAGCCGGGCGAGCCTGCTCTCGTGCTCTCCGTGCCGCCGAGGCGGGTTGTCCGGCGGCTCGCCGGGCCGACTCACCTACGGTCTTCGCCTCGCGCGGCGGCGAGCCTCACGGGCCCGCCATCCTGGATGGCCGCCGGCGCGCGCCTCAGGGAGCGAGCTTCTTCACCGGCGGGAAGAGCTTGCGGAGCGCGCCCGGCGAGGCGGCGCGGTAAATGGTGCTGTGGTGCTGGTCGGGCCGGGGCTCGTAATACCAGACGAGCCCTCTTGGCGCTCCGGCGCGGAACACGTCGGCCAGGGCAGGGCCGGAGTGATCGTCGTCGTCGTCGCCGGCGGTGGCGAAATAGAGCGTCGCGGTCGACTGCGCCTGGGCCTTCAAGCGCTCGGGCGCGGCGAGCAGAAGGGCCCTGTCGTTCCACCACAGGCTCGGGCTCAGGGCGATGTACGTATCGAACATCCGGGGCTCCAGGAAGAACGTCTCGGCGACGAACAGGCCCGCGAGCGACTCGCCGACGATGCCAGTCTGACCGTTGCCGCGGAGGCGTTTCTGGATCAGCGGTATCAGCTCGTCGCGGAGGAAGGCGCGAAAGCTCGCGGATCCGCCCACGTGCGGCGCGATCTTGCGGTCCTCGTCGACCTGGGTGGGGCCGGTCATGTCCCGGCGTCGCTCGGTGTTCTCTATCCCGATCACGACCACGGGCCGCATCTCGTCGGCGCGAATGGCCGCATCAACGTCGGTGGTCACGTGGGGAAAGTCTTCCTCGACGCCGCCGTCGGGCATGTAAAGGAAGGGATATCGCGCCCCGGGCTCCGTGTCGTAGCCCGGCGGCGTGTAGACGTTGATTCGCCTCGTTTCCCCGAGGATCTTCGAGTCCACCGTGAACATCTGGTGCGGCAACACCGGCTCCGGCGGGGGCACCGACCGGGCGGCCGACGCCGAGATCGCGGGCACGGGCACGGGCACCTGCGAGGGCGGAGCGGGCTTTGCGGAGGGCGGCGCGACGCAGCCCGCGATCACGAGGGTGCCGAGGGAGAGGAGGGCGCTCAGCTTCAATCGTGTCATCCGTGGTTATCCCTGGGATCCTGGTAGCGAAGAGAAGAGCTCACCCGCCGGGCGGCCCCGAGGTGAGCTCGTCGAGATACCGCGCGTCGACGCCCGACAACCACACTTGGTTGTCGTCGATCCTCGACGGGCGCACCATGCGCGCGACCACGATCCCGCCGACGGTGCCAGTGAGCAGCATCGCTGCGCCGACCAGCGCGATCCATCCCGACTCGTAAGCGATGGCCAGCCCGGGCATCACGATCGCGCCCACGAGGCCGAGGGTCCAGCCGCCGATGATCGCCTGGAGCCGGCGTCGGCGGTGCTCCGGGCAGAGCCCGATCTGGACCTCGGCGCTCTTGCCCGCCACCCTCGCCGCGATCACGTAGAAGATGAGCCCCGCGAACAGGAGCAGCAGATACGCGGGGTGAACCCAGGTGAGCTGTCTCCGCAGGCGATACCCCTCCGCGGGAGCGTTGCACTTCACGCAGCGATTGGGGAGCTGGGCGCCGTGGGGGACGACGAGCTTGTTGCCGTCGCGCGCCGCCATCGGCGCCGTCAACATGCCCGGGGGCGCATACGGTTGCATGCCCCACTGCGGGGGCGAGCCGGGCGCCGCCCAGCCCATCATCGGCGCGCCGGGCGCGCTGGCCACGAGGACCTGCGCGCAGTACGAGCACTTCGCGGAGCCCTCGGCGTTCTCCGTCGTGCATCGCGGGCAAACGAGCATGCTCAGAAGCCGCCTGACGCGCTGACGCTGCCCTTGGCGCTGCCCGAGAGCGAGGGGTTGGCCTGCCCCACCTGGACGACGACGCCGAGGAACGCCGCGGGCTTCAACCCTTCGTCCGGGCCGATGTCGTTGGTGATGTACTCGACCCCGACCCCGCCGAGGAAGCCAAACGAGGTGGTGTTGCCGCCGCTGCCGAGGACGGGTAACGTCGGCGCGATACCCACGTAGCCGAGCATGCCAATCCGCCCGTCGCCGAGCGACTCGATGAAGCCGCCGACCTGCCCCGCGATGGGGAAGGCGCGGCGCTCGACCGGGTTGTAGCTGTCGATGGCGAGGGCCACGCCGACGGCCGAGAGCACGCTGCGGGTGACCAGCGGCTTCTCGACCCAGGGAGCGCGGGTGATCTGGATCGTCGCCAGCATCGCCGGGATGGTGATGTAGGCGCGAATGCAGCTCCCGACCGACTCGACCGTCTCGAAGTTCGACGAGCCGCAGAGGGGAACGGAGTGGATGACGACCGACCCGATGATCCGGCGCGCCCGCTCTTCTTCGCCGCCGTCGACGGTGCGGAGCGAGCTGGCGACGCGGCCAGCGTCGGAGAGCAGCACGACCTTGCCATTGGCGCTGAGCGGATCGCTCGAGACCACGAGGCGAAGGCGCGAGTCACCGTCGAAGTTCTCGGCCAGGGCCGGGAGCTGGAACTCGGCGGCGCTGGGCGTCACGATCCATTTGCCGTCGGTCAGCATCTCGATCGGAGCGCCGTTGATGGTGCGATCGGTCCGCGTGAACGAGACGAAGAGCGCCAGGGGAGCGACGAGCCGCCGCTTGGCCTGCCCGGTGAGGCGAAGGCGGCAGTTGCCCTGGCGGAGCGGCTCGGGCGCGATCACCACCGACTGGTGGGCCAGGGCCTGGGCGCCGGGGCCCTTGAGATCGAGGTCGAACGCGCGCTTCGGCATCTGCGGCGGCGGCCCCGAGGGCGGGGTCGCGACGGGCGCGAGCGGCGGAGGTGCCTTTGCCGGAGCGTCCTTGCCCGGGGGCCCTGCCGCCGGAGGGGCCTTGTCGCCGGGTTGAGGGGGCTTTGCCCCGGGATCGGGCTTGTCGGCGAGATCCTCGCTCTCGGGGCCGTCGCCCTTCGCAGGCCCGCCCTTTGGCGCGTCGGGCTTCGCGGCGTCGGCCTTCGGCGGCGGGGGCGGCGGCGGTGTCTGCGTCGGGCCAGGCATCGAGGCGCCCGGAGGCGGCCCATCGTCGCCGCGGACCTGACGCGCCGTGGGCCCGCAGTCCACCTTGATGTCGTCGAGCAGCGGATCGGGGAAGAGCAGCCGCGCCGGGCTCGACTCCACGCCGTTCTCGAGCGGAGGGACGCTGACCCGGTAGGTGGCGTTGACGACGTTGGCCGTCGCCGGCGCGTCGAGGTTGAAGGCCGTCACCCGGATCCAGCCGCCCTGCGGGAACACCCGCAGCACCTTGCCATCGGCCTGCCCGCAGCCGCCCGTGGCGACCTCGAACACCGGCACCGTGAAGGTGCGTTGAAAGGGCTGGACGCGCGCGTTACCGCAGCTGTCGACGATGGCGAGATAGCGGAAATCGGCGAGCTCCGACTGGCGCGGCCACTCGAGGCCGAGGGTGAGCTCACCTGCGTTGGGGGTCGGCATCGCCGCCGGCCCATCGTGGCAGACGAGCACCTTCTCGGGCTTCTTCGGAGCGGCCTTGGGCGCCGCTGGATCCGTCGCCGAAGGGGGATCGGGGAGGGGCCGATACGCGCAAATGTGCCCGTACGAGCGCCGATCGAGGAGCACAGGATCGAAGTCGAGGACGCGGCGGCCATTCTCGCCGAGGCGCCCCCAGATCGTCAGTGGCAGCGGGAGCGTGGGAGTCTGGAGCTTGATCGATCGGAGCATCCCGTCGCCGACCGCCGTCTGCCCGGGATCGCCGTTCTGCGCGGTGCACTGGCCACCGGCGCACAGCCATGGTCCGCCCTGACGCGCCGTCTCGAGCGGGATCGGATCGGTGTCGCGCACGCTCATCCACACCCGGCTGGCGTCGGGGAAGATCTCCGGGCCACGGTTGGCGCCGCCCGGCGCCGAGCCCGCGGGGGCGCGGAGCGTCTGCAGCGCGCCGGGAAAATCGGCCGACGAGCCGCTGCTGCGGTTGTTGATGATCACGCGCGGCGGATCGATCTCCACCGTCGGCGGCTCGGCGCTCGGCGGCTCTTCGTCGCTGGCGGCCGCCGGCGAGGGGAGCTGCGCTTGCGGCCTCGGGCGCGGGATCGGCCGCGGCGGCGGGGCCCCGGGGCGAGCGCCGCGCGGGCCGGGCTGCGCCGACGCGAGCGTGGGCGAGAGCAGCCCGGCCACCACGCCGAGGAGGCCGAGGAGGCCGAGGAAGCGGACGGCGCGAGGAGCGCCGGAGCGTCGTTGCGTTCGGATCATGGCCTGCCTGCGCGCGGGAGGTTTGCGATCAAGGGAGCGGCGCGACGACCGTGACCGCGGGAGATACGCAGTCGGGCATCGCGAGGAGACGCGGAGAGACGTGGAGCTCGGTGACGCCGGGCTTGAGCGCGCCGGCCTGGATCACCGTCGCGATGTTCGCCTCGTCGGAGAGGGTGAGCGACGCGGCGTCGACGTTGAGCACCTGATCGTCGCCGATGTGGAGATCGACCGGCATGGCGATGCGGACGCGGTTGGCGTTGTAGGCGCTGATCTCGAACAGATCGACGGGGAAGCCCACGGTCACCTGGCTCGTCAGCGTGCGGACGCGAAGTAGCCGCGGCTCGGCGTCGACCACGATCGCTCGGTTGGGCTCGATCGCCTTCTCGCCCGAGGTGACGCTGAAGGGGATCGTCCCGCCGATGTCGCTGAAGCAGATGTAGAATGGGCTCGACTGGCCCGTGGAATCGAGGCGCACGCGTAGCCGCGTCTCGCGCTTGTCGCAGCCCTCTTCGAGCGAGAGCGCGGCCTCGCTGCCGAGCGACTCGACGATCACCGGCGCGTTCTCGACGACGCTCGGCGCGGCCGAGGGCGGCGTCGCGCGGACGTAGGTCTCGCGCGATCGGATCTGCCCTTTACGCCACTTCGATCCGAGATCGTCGGGGAGCGGACCGATGGTGCACTGGAGCGGCAGGAAGGTCGCGAGGACGTGATCGACGTCGTCGACTCCGCCGACGATCATCGAGAAGTTGGTCGCGGTCGAGGGTAGGCCGGCGGGGTTGACGTGGATCACCTGCTCCTTGGTTTGATCGGCCCACGAGACGATGAGCTTGGCGTCGCCCGACCAGTCGCTCTCCGACGCCAGCGTGAACCGCGTCGTGCCCTGTCCGGTCGCCATGCAGCGGAACGAACCGTCGGTGAACGCGCAGGTGGGCAGGCCGTTGTCGGTCGTCTCGCCTGTCGCGCTGATCAGGCTCAATGCCTCGCTCGGCTCGACGCGGACCTCGACGAAGGCGCCGAACGCGGCCTGCGAGCCCTCGGTCATTGCCAGCGTCACGCCGGTGGAATTGGGGCTCTGGCGCGGGCCGAGCGGCTTGCCGGTGCCGTCGAGGGTGTCGGTCGCGAACAGCACGCCCGCGATGTCGGTGCGGATCTCGACGTTGCCGCTGCGCCCGAGCGGATAGCCCCGCCTGATGCATGACGCGGCGCCCGTCGCTGCCGCCGTCACGACCACGAGCTGCAATGCGGCGAGCCGCGCGCGCCCCCAGCGCGATTGCAGCGCGCTCATTTCTGGTAAATCTCGGTGTATTCGGTGCCGAGCGGGTGGCGGTGCCAGGCGTAGGCGTTCCGCGGGAAGCCGCTCTCGTCGGTGTAGTCGCACTGCCCGAGCTCCCACTCGGTGTGCCAGACGCTGGCGCCGGTGGCCGCGTCGATGGTCATCGAGTGAGCGACGACATCGTCCGCGTGCTCTTCCGGGCCGTGCTGGAGCTTGGCCTCGGGATCGGCGTAGCGTTCGAGCACGGCGATCGGGACGCGGGCCACGCGACCGCCGGGGAGGAGGATGAGAAAACAGTCCGGTGACGTCTCGGCCATGTCGGTTCCTGAAAGAGGGGGCGCCACGAAGCAGCCCGAGCGCATCCTATCGGACAACGGCGGCGAGCTGGGGCGGGTTATTCGACGTTCGAGCCGCCGATTCATGCACCACGATCGACACGAGGCGGTTCAGCGTTGACCCGGGCGCCGGTCGGTGGCCCGATGGAGGCGGATTGCATGACGGTGATGGGCAGGGCGGCGTGACGAGCAACGCGGGCGATGACGGCGCGGATTCCCGGATCGGGACGATAGCGGCCGGTAAATACAAGGTGCTCCGGCTCCTGGGGCGCGGCGGGATGGGCGCGGTCTACGAGGCCCAGAACGTCTCGATCGGCAAGCGCGTCGCGCTGAAGTTCGTGGTCGTCGATCGGCGCACCGATCCCTCGGCGCTGGCGCGGTTCCATCGCGAGGCGCGCGCCGTCTCGGCGGTCGAGAGCGCGCACATCGTCCAGATCTTCGACACCGGCGAGACCGACGCGGGCGAGCCCTTCCTGGTGATGGAGCTCCTCCACGGGGAAGACCTCGGGACCCGGCTCTCGCGCGGTCGCCTCTCGGTGATCGACGCGCTCGATCTGGTCGCGCAGGCCCTCCGCGGCCTCCGTCGCGCCCACGCCGCCGGCATCGTTCACCGCGATCTGAAGCCTCAGAACGTTTTTCTCGCCGAGGGCGACGACGAGCGCACCCACGTGAAGATCGTCGACTTCGGCCTCTCGAAGATCCTCGGCGACAACCTCCCGGGGCAGATCGGTAACAGCTCGATCACCCAGGCGGGCACCATGCTCGGGACGCCGCTTTACATGTCGCCCGAGCAGATCGAGGCCGCGCCCGACGTCGACCATCGCACCGATCTCTGGTCGATGGGCGCCATCCTCTACGAGGCGATCGCCGGGGCGCCGCCGTTCCCCTCGACCACCTACGCGCAGCTCGTGATGAGCATCTGCCAGCGCGATCCGCGCCCCGTGGGCGACCTCGCGCCCGGCGTCCCGCCCGCCGTGGCGAAGGCGATCGGGCGCGCCCTCGAGCGCGATCGCGCCCGCCGCTTCGAGAGCGCCGACGCCTTCCTCGCGGCCATCCTCGAGACGATGCCTCCGTCGGATCGCGTCCGCGCTGCGGCCCCTTCGCTGGCCTCGGCGGCCCCGTTCGACGCGGCGCGAGCCCCGGATCCGGTGAGCAGCGATCACGACTCGGCTCAGCGCCTGAAATCGATCGCGCAGCCCCTCGATACGCCGATCCCCAGGGCGCCTCCGCCCGAGCCGGCCGCGCCCTCCGACAAGGGCGGGCCGCCTCCCGGGGCCGAGCTCCGCACGTACACCACCAGCGCGGCGACCTTGTGGCTGAGCCAGGCGCCCTCGTACTCGGTGTGGCGCGGCGAGGTCGCGGCGCCGGATCGCCTGCGGATCGAGGGCCGCGACGGCAGCGTCCACGAGCTCCGGCTCGAGCCCAAAGGCAAGCTCAACCTCGGCCGCACCGAGCGCGTCGGCGAGGAGCGCAACGAGCTCGTCTACGCCGACGTCGCCTCGCGCCTCGCGGCGATCTTCCGTCACGATGGCGTCCGCTGGTGGCTCAAGCGCCGCGAAGAATGCAGCGTCCCCGTGCAGGTCGGCGCCCGCGCGCTCAACCGCGGCGACGAGGCGCCCCTCGTTCATGGCACCTTCCTCTCGGTCGGCGGCATGCGCGCCACCCTGGTCGATCGCCGCTACGTCACGCCCAGCGTCGCCGCTGACACCGTCGATGCGGCGACTGGCCTCCTCGGCCGCGCCGGCCTCGAGCAGGAGATCGCCTCGTTTCTCCAGCGCCAGCGCCCCGGCGGGCTCGTGCTGCTCCGCCCGCGCCCCGGCTCCGTCAACAGCGTCAACAGTGTCAACAGCGTCAACGCCGTCGCCCACGGGACCACGCAGGTCGCCGGAGCGCCTCCGGGCGATCTCGGCGAGCACCCGCCCGCGGTCGCCGCCACCGTCGCGCTGCACCGCGCCTCGCCGAGCCTCGTCCTCGGCATCGCCGACGGATCGACGCTGCTCCTCGTCGCGGGCGACGCGAGGGCCGTGGCCGAAGCCGCGCAGCAGGCCGCCGACACCGCGCGCGCGGCTGGCCTCGACGCCTTTGCTTGTGGCCACTGGCTCCTCGTCGGCGACGGGCTCGACGCCGGCCGCGAGATCGAGCTCGCCCTCCACGCCATCGTCTCGCTCGCCAGCGAAGAGCCGAAGCCGGGACAGAAGGCCACCACCTCGCTCCGCGAGCTCTCGCAGGGCGCTCGCCTCGCCAGCTCGACCGAGCTGCTCAACGCCTCCACCGACGCTCGCCGCGCCACGCTGCTCTTCGCGATCGAGGAGCAGAACGCCCTCAACAGCGTCGGCCCCCAGATCATCTCCGCCCTCGAAAAAGAGCTCGCGGCCGTCGTCGCCAGTCACGCCGGGCAAGGCGCTCTCGTGGCGCCCCTCGCCCCCGGCGTCGTCGTCGCGTGCATCTCGCGCAAGAACGATCCCGCGGCGACGGGCAGCCAGGTCCAGTGCGACTGGCACGCTCGCTCTCCCATCATGGATGGCAAGGCCGAGCTCCCGCGCACCCTCTCCTGGGAGATCCTCCACGGCGAGAGCGCCGCCGTGCGCGCGGCCGAGCTCTCGCGCGAGTGCGCCGATCCCCACGGCGTCCTCTCGGCGCTGAGCGGCGGGCTGCCTTATCCCATCGCGGGGCGGGTCCACGACGCCATCGCCTCGTCGAGCGCGATCGAGCGCGTCAAGATGCTCTTCGACGTCCTCGAAGGCACCTGGCGCTTCATCGCTGGAGTCCTCGTCTCGGCCTGGTTCGCGCGCCGCCCGCCGGCCCCGGGCGAGCCGATACCGGGCCTCGACGCCATGACCGAGTTCAACCGTCGTCACGGAACGAGGGAAGGCTACGCCCTCGGCACCTGGCGCGAGCTCGCGCGCACCGCGGCCAAGGCCTTTGAAGACAAGGGCGATCCGATCGGCGCCGTCGCCCGCGACGTCCTCGGCGTCAAGCTCGGCTCCAACCAGACCTTCGAGACGCTCTCCAACCTCATGCAGGTCGAGCGGAACGGCTTCGCCCACGGCCACTACAACGAGGCTCGCGCCGCGGCCGATCTGCCCGAATTCGAGCAGATGACCCGCACGCTGCTCCGCGCGCTGCGCCCCCTCGCGGCCTGGACGCTGGTGACGGTCGAGAAGACGGAGCCCGATCTCTACGGCGAGCTCCAGATGGTCGAGTTCATCGATCACACCGGCCCTTTCAACACCGGTACGCGCCGCCGCATCGGCCTCAACAGCCCGGTTCGCCTCGCCAACGTCGTTTACCTCGCGCGCTGGCGCGAAGGCCTCGTCCTGCCCCTGGACCCGATGGTCCGGCGCATCGCCCACGAGGACAAGTTCGATCTGTACTGGATGGACCACCTCCCGCGCGTCGGCCCCTGCCAGATGAGCTCCGCGGTCGGATCCTCGTCGCTCAAGGTGACGCTGGACGCGAGGCGCCTCCCGCCCGTCCTCCGCGCCTTCATGGGCTCCTGAAGCCCCGGCCGCCGACGCCCGCGCGGGCATCGGCGATGCCGGATCTCGCGGCATACGGGGCGCGGCTTCCGTGCGCCCGCAATGTTACGTCCTTCGCATCGCGATGAAATTTGATTGTACCAAGGATCTCGATCCTGATACCGTATCCAGGTTTTACAGTTGCTCCATTTTCGCTCTCCCCTCCTGCGCGGGAGGCGGGGAACGGAGCAATCCATGGCGTCAGATATCGAGGAGGAAGCGATGATCCGGAAGAGTGCTTGGGTGGGTGGGGTGGTGCTGGCCTGGACGGCGATCGGCTGCGGAAGCGAGGTCGAGCCCGGTGAAATTCTGGCTCCGGCGGCCCCGCCGCTCACGGCGAAGGTCCGGGTCACGGCAAAGCAGAGCATCGGTCTCGCGCTGTTCTCGGACACCAACCTGTCGAGTCCGGCGGGGCAAGCCTGCGCCTCGTGCCACACGCTCTCGCACGGCGCCGCGGATCCCGACTCCGGCATTCCCACGTCCGAGGGCGCCGTCGCTGGCCGCTTCGGCAACCGCAACACGCCGACGGCCTTCTACGCCCGGTACAGCCCGCCGTTCCACTACGACGCCGACGGCGAGACCTACGTGGGCGGCCAGTTCTGGGACGGCCGCGCCAGCAGCCTCGAGGATCAGGCCAAGGGCCCCTTCCTCAACCCGATCGAGATGAACAACGCCAGCAAGGCCGCCGTCGTCGCCAAGGTGAAGAGCTCGAGCTACGCGCCGACGTTCAAGCAGGTCTACGGCGGGAACGTGTTCGCGGACGTCAACGCCGCCTACGACGACATCGCCGACGCCATCGCCACCTTCGAGCGCATGCCGAGCTTCGCGCCGTTCAACTCGCGCTACGACGCCTACCTCGCCGGGACTGGCACCCTCACCGCGCAGGAGATGAGCGGACTCGCCCTCTTCGAGGATCCGGCCAAGGGCAACTGCTCGGCCTGCCACCCGAGCCGCGCGAGCACCGACGGGACGCCGCCCCTCTTCACTGACTTCACCTACGACAACCTCGGTATCCCGAAGAACCCCAATAACCCGTTCTACACCATGCCGGCGCAGTTCAACCCGGCCGGGGCGGGCTTCGTCGATCACGGCCTCGCCGGGGCCCTCGGCGATCCGGCTCAGGACGGGCGATTCAAGGTCTCGACGCTGCGCAACCTCGGGAAGACGGGGCCCTACGGGCACAATGGCTATTTCCAGGACCTCCACACCGTCGTCGATTTCTACAACACGCGCGACGTGTCGGCGTGGCCCGCCGCGGAGATCCCCGCCACCGTGAACCACGACGAGCTCGGGAATCTCGGCCTCACCGCGCAAGAGGTCGACGACATCGTCGCGTTCCTCGGCACGCTCGACGACCGCACGTCGGACCCGTGAAGTCGGGGCGGAGCGCGCTCGCCAGGGTGCTTTGAGGCCGGGCGGAGCGCGCTCGGCCGGCCCGCCCGGGGCGGCGCCGTCATCCAACAGGGGTGATGCGCGACGTCCATGTCTTCCGGGATACTCGCCGTGAAATCTCCGGGGCCCGCCTGCTCTCCGAGCTCCGCGAGTCCCTCGGCGATCTCGCCTCCTCCAGCAACTCCCATCCTCCCCGCTCGCTCGTTCGCGACGCTCTCCTCCGGGCGGGCGAGCTCGAGTCCATCCTCACCGATCGTGGTCTGGACGGCGCGATCGAGATCGCCCGCCTCGCCGACGCGCTCGCCGACGCGCTGCTCGCGCCCGACTGCCCCCTTCCGGGCGACCTCGGCACAGCCACTCTCCCCATCGACGTCCCCGCCCGGGTGCTGGCGTCGCCGCCCGAGGGCTTCACGCACTACGCCGTTCATCCGCTCGATTTCGCGGAGCTCGTGGGGCGGATCGCGATCCGCGCGGCCCCTGCCGTGGTGGTCGGTATCCGCACCATCGGCGCCACGCTGAGCGCCGTCGTCGCCGCGGCGCTGCGGGCGCGCGGGATCCCGGCGCCGCGCTTCACCGTGCGACCCGAGGGCCACCCCTACGATCGGCGCGTGCGCCTCGGCGAGCCCGCGCAGCGGTGGCTCCGCGCGCAGATCGCCCGCGGCGCCTCGTTCTTCGTCGTCGATGAGGGGCCGGGGCAGAGCGGCTCTTCGCTCCTCGCCGCCGCCGAGGCCCTTGTCGCCATCGGGGCTCCGCGCGCGCGGATAGCGCTCCTCTGCACCCGCGCGGTCGATCCAGCCACGCTGATCGCGCCCGACGCCGCGCGCCGATTCCGCGCCTTCGCCCTCCACGCCACCGGCCCTTCGCAGGTCGCGCCAGACGAGGCCGTGATCCCGCTCCCCCCGGGCGCGTGGAGGAAGGTTTGCTTCCGGGATCGCCGCTTTTTCCCGCCGATCTGGGCCCAGTTCGAGCGCCGCAAGCTGCTCTCGATCGACGGCGGTCGGCTCTTCAAGTATGCGGGGCTCGGCCGCCCCGGGGCCGAGATCCTCGAGCGCGCAGGCGCGTTGCACGAGGCGGGCTACGGGCCAGCCGTCGAGGACGCGGGCGAAGGCTACCTCGTCATGCCGTGGCTCGCGGGCAGCGCGCCTCTCCGCCCCGAGGCGCTCACCACGGCGCTCCTTCATCGCCTCTCGGCGTACTGCGCCTTCCGCGCCTCGGCCTTCCCCTCGGCGGGGCAACGCCCGGGAGATCTCGAGTCCATGATCCGCAAGAACGCCCTCGTCGCGCTCGGCCGCGAGCTCGGCCCGCGGGTCGAGCTGCCCCTCGGCCGTCCGGTCATCGCCGACGCGCGGATGATGCCTCACGAGTGGATCGCCGCCCCCGGGGCGCCGCCGCTCAAGATGGATGCGACCGATCACGGCGATGATCACCTGTTCCCCGGCCCCGTCGACGTGGCCTGGGACCTCGCCGGCGTCATCGTCGAATGGAGGATGAGCGCCTCGGCCCGCCGCGTTTTCCTCGACGGGTACCGTCACGCTTCCGGCGATCGCTTCGAGTCCCGACTACCGGCCTACCTGTACGCGTATACCCTCTTCCGCCTGGCGTGGAGCATCGCCGCCGCCGCGACGAGCCCGCCCGAGGAAGCAGCGCGGCTCCGCGTCGCCGAGCAGCGGTATCGCGCCGTGCTGGCCAGCCTTCCGTCCCCGTGGTGATACCGTATCTCCAGGCCGCGATGACTGGCCCGCTCCCGGGGCGACGATGCAGGGAATTCCCCACGATCCCGCGGAGCGCGCGCCCCCGCGAGGCGGGTATTCGAGCATGGCGCCTGCGATTCGATGGGTCATAGCCTCTCCCGTGCCCATGCTGGAGCGCGGCGCCACGAGCACGGATTCCAGGTTCCCCGGCCGGAGGAACACCCGGTCGGCGGGCCCGCTCTTCGAGCGGATCCTCGCCGACCATCGAGCCCTTCACGACCTCGAAAAGCCCCTCGTCAAGGCCGATCACGATCACGCCCTCGACACCTGGCAATGGGTGCTCGAGCTCGATCCCGACGCCGGGCTGGCGCTCCAGGCGGCGGCGCTGTATCACGACGTCGAGCGCCTCGACTCCGAAGCCGAAGAGCGCGTCGAGCACCGCGCGCCCGATTACCAGGCCTTCAAGGACGAGCACGCCCGGAGAGGCGCTCTCGTCGCCGCCCGCGCGCTCGCGGCCGCCGGGCTGCCCTCCAGCGAGACTGCCCACGTCATCGATCTCGTGTCCGGGCACGAGCGGCCTTTTGCCCTGGGCGAGGCCGCGCTCCTCGCCGACGCCGACGTGCTCTCGTTCTTCTCGTGCAACCTCGAAGGATTCCTGCGCTGCTATGGCCCCTCGCACACCCAGCTCAAGATCGCCTGGTCGTGGCGGCGGCTCCGCCCCGAGGCGCGGCGCATGATCGAGCGGATCCGCTGGAGCCGTGACGCGGCGCTCCTCGTCGCCGCGGCGGTAGGGGGCCCGCGATGAGGATCGTCGTCTTCGGTCTCACCGTGAGCTCGTCGTGGGGCAACGGGCACGCCACGCTGTGGAGGAGCCTTTGCGGCGCCCTCGGCCGCCTCGGCCATCACGTCACCTTCTTCGAGCGCGACGTCCCGTACTACGCCGCCGCGCGCGATCTCACCGCGCTCCCGGGCCACGATCTCCGGATCTACCCGAGCTGGGAGTCGGCGCGCGACGAGGCCCGGAGCGCCGTCGACGGCGCTGACGCCGCGATCGTGACCTCGTATTGCCCCGACGGCCTCGCCGCGGCCGAGCTCGTCCTCGACTCCCGCGCTCGGGTCCGCGCCTTCTACGATCTCGACACGCCGGTCACCCTGGCTCAGCTGCGCGCGGGGCGTCCGGTCGAGTACCTCGGCGCCCGGGGACTGTCACGCTTCGACGTCGTGCTGAGCTTCGCCGGCGGCCCCGCGCTCCGCGAGCTCGAGACGCGCCTCGGCGCGCGGCGCACCGCGGCGCTCCATGGCAGCGTCGATCCCGAGGTCTACCATGCTGCGCCTCCGCGCGCGCTGTTTCGAGCCGATCTCTCGTACCTGGGCACCTATGCCGCCGATCGACAGGTCGCGCTTCATCGCCTCTTCCTCGAGCCCGCGCGGCGCTCTCCGCGTCGGCGCTTCGTCCTCGGCGGCTCGCTCTATCCCCACGATTTTCCCTGGCTCCGCAACGTTCATCACGTCGGCCACGTCGCGCCGCAGGACCACCCCTCGTTCTACGGCTCCTCGTCCGCGACGCTCAACCTCACCCGAGGACCGATGGCAGAGATGGGCCATTGCCCCTCCGGTCGCCTCTTCGAAGCGGCGGCGTCGGGCGTGGCGCTGCTCACCGACGCCTGGGAAGGACTGGAGCGCTTCTTCACACCAGGCCTGGAAATCCTCGTCGTCCGCAGCACGGAGGACGTCCTCGCGGCCCTCGCGCGTCCGCGGGAAGAGCTCGCCGCGGTGGCGAGCGCCGCGCGGGATCGGGCGCTCCGCGAGCACACGGCCGACCGCCGCGCCGCCGAGCTGATTGACATCCTCACGACCACCACGGGAGCCCGATAAACCATGTGGGGAATCATTCCCGCGGCAGGCGTCGGCAGCCGGATCCAGCCGCTCGCCTTCTCGAAAGAGCTGCTCCCCGTCGGGAGCCGCCTCGATCACGGCCGCGAGAGCCCGCGCGCCGTGAGCGAGTACCTCATCGATCGCATGTTGACGGCCGGCGTCACCCACCTCTGCATGGTGATCTCCCCGGGCAAATCCGATCTCGTGGCCTATTACGGCGCCGGCGTGCGCGGCGTCCCGGTGTGCTACGTCGTGCAGCCCGAGCCTCTGGGCCTGTGCGACGCCATCTTTCGCGCGCTCCCGTTCATCGGACCGGAAGAGCGGGTGATCATCGGCCTCCCGGACACCATCTGGTTCCCCGAAGATGGCCTGACGCGCCTCGGGGATCAGGGCCTCTCGTTCCTGCTCTTCCCGGTCGCGCACCCCGAGCGCTTCGACGCCGTCGTCCTCGACGAAGGCGGCCGCGTGCTGGAGATCCAGGTCAAGCGCGACGGCGCCACCACCCCCTGGGTGTGGGGCGCGCTCACGCTCCGCGGCGCCGAGCTCGCCGCGCTCCACCGGCTCCACGTCGAGCGCGATCGTCAGGATGCCTATCTCGGCACGCTGGTCAACGCGCACCTCGAGCGCGGCGGCGTGGCCTGGGGCGTGCGAGCGGGGGAGTCGTACGTCGATGTCGGCACGTTCGACGGCTACCGCGAGGCGCTCCGGCTCCTCCAGGGAAAGGCGGCCTGACCCGTGGCGAAGCAGCCTTTGCGCCCCGCGCCCGCCGCGGCGGCGCCGCTCGCGCGAGACGCCATCTCCGCCGAGGTGCGGCGGCTCGGCCCGTGGTTCCACAACCTCGATCTCGGCGGCGTCGCCACCGCGCCCGACCATTTCCTCGGCGACTATCCACGGAGCAAATGGAAGGCGTTCTCGGGGTCGATCCCGGCCGACCTCACCGGCAAGACGGTGCTCGATCTCGGCTGCAACGCTGGCTTTCACGCCATCGAGATGAAGCGGCGCGGCGCGGCGCGCGTCGTCGGCGTCGACAGCGACGACGACTATCTGGCCCAGGCGCGCTTCGCCGCGGCGGTGTCCGGCGTCGAGCTCGAGCTCGTCAACCTCTCGGTCTACGACGTGGCCAGGCTCGGCGAGCGCTTCGATCTCGTCCTCTTCCTCGGCGTCCTCTACCACCTTCGTCACCCGCTCCTCGCGCTCGATCTCCTGCGCGAGCACGTCGTCGGAGGCACCCTCGTGGTGCAGAGCCTGCTCCGCGGCGACGACTGCACGCCGCGTCTCGCCGACGATTACCCCTTCTCCGAGCGGCAGATCTTCGAGGAGCCGGGCTATCCGCGGATGTGCTTCGTCGAGGATCGCTACGCCGGTGATCCGACCAACTGGTGGATCCCCAACCGCGCTTGCCTCGCCGCCATGATCCGCAGCGCGGGCTTCACGATCACGGCCCACCCCGAGGCCGAGGTCTTCGTCTGCGAGCTCGCGCAGCGGGCAGGGGAGGGCGCGTGATCGAGGCCGTGATGCTCTGGAACGAGCCCAACAACGCTTCGCACTGGGATTTCGCGCTCGATCCCGGGTGGGCGCTCTACGCCGCGATGGTCGCGCGCGCGTCCGCCGCCGTCCACGCCGAGTCCCCCGGGCTGACCCGTATTCTCGGCGGGATCTCGCCCATCGATCCGGAGTTCCTGCTCAACATGGAGCGACGAGGAGCCCTGGCGGCGGTCGACGTGATCGCCGTCCATGGCTTCCCCTTCGACTGGAATCACTGGCCGATCGACGCCTGGCCCGCCCAGCTCGCCTCGGTGCGCGCCGTGACGACCAAACCCATCTGGGTCACCGAGGTCGGCGCCGGGAGCTTCGGTTGCGAAGAGGTGCAAGAGCTCGGGCTGCGCCTCACGGCGAGCCTCCTCCGCGGCCTCGTCCCGCGGATCCACTGGTACAGCCTCCTCGATCTCCCGCGGGCCTGGCCGGCCACCACCCGTCATCGCGAGGCGGAAGGGTCCTCGTATTATCGCCATTTCTACCTGGGCCTCGTGCGCGAGGACGGCACTCCGAAGCGGGCGTTGCGGCTCTTCCAGGAGCTCACGCCCGAGCTCGGCATCTGCCAGTGGTTTCACTTCGAAGATCCGCGGCTCGATCTCGCCGTCTCGTGGCTGGAGCGCCTCGGCGTCACCCACCTGCGCACCGGCCTGAGCTGGGCGGACAGCCTGCGTCCCGGCGCTCTCGCCTGGTTCGATCGGCAGATGAAGGCGCTGGAACGATTCGAGGTCACCCTCACCTTCGGGTACACGCCGGAGTCGCGCGGCCTCGCGCCCCACCACACCAGCCCTCCCGTCCACCTCGACGAGTACGCCGACTTCTGCGCGGCGATGGTCCGACGTTACGCCCGCTGAGTGGAAGGAACCATGGAATTGAAGAGGCCATCGATCCAGGAGCACGCGCCGCGGCTGACCGTCCTCGAGGTAGCCTATCCGCTCGCCCCCGTCGGCCCCGATGCGGTGGGCGGCGCGGAGCAGATGGTCTCTCTGATCGATGACGGCCTGGTCCGGCGAGGTCACCGCTCGATCGTGGTGGCCCAGGAAGGCTCGATCTGCCGGGGCACCTTGATCGCCACGCCGGCGATCCACGAAGGACGCGCCCTCGACGGCGCCGCGCGCGCCCGCGCCCGGGAGGCGCAGCGCCGCGCCATCGACGAGGCCTGCCAGCGGTATCCCGTCGATCTCGTTCACTTCCACGGGGTCGACTTCCACCACTATCTGCCCGAGTCCGGCCCTCCGGCGCTGGTGACTCTTCATCTCCCGTTTTCGAGCTACGAAGAGGGGGCCCTCGATCCCTCGCGCCCCGACGTGTTCTTCCACTGCGTCTCCGCCTCGCAGCGGCGCACGGCCCCGGAGACAGCGTACCTGCTCGACGACGTGCCCAACGGCATCCACATAGAGCGTCAGCGCCTCTCGGCCCACAAGCGGGGCTTCTGCCTCGCGCTCGGCCGCATCTGCCCGGAGAAGGGGTATGCGCGCGCGCTCCTCGCGGCGTCCCGGGCGCGGACTCCGCTGCTCCTCGCCGGGCGCGTCTTCGGCTACGAAGACCACCTGCGGCACTTCCGCGAGGTGATCGAGCCGCTGCTCGCCACGCCGTCCCGCGCGCGTTTTCTCGGCCCGATCGGCGGCGGACGAAAGCGCCGCTTACTCGCCGCCGCGCGGTGTCTCCTCGTGCCGAGTCGCTGCGAGGAGACCAGCTCGCTCGTGGTGATGGAGGCGCTGGCCTCGGGGACTCCGGTCATCGCCTTTCGCGTGGGGGCCTTGCCGGAGCTGGTCGAGCACGGCGTGACTGGCTTCCTCGTCGACGACGTGGAGGGGATGGCCGAGGCGATCCTCGCGGCCCACACCATCGATCCCCGCGCGTGCCGGCGCGCCGCCGAGCTTCATTTCTCGTCCGATCGCGTCATCACAGGCTACCTCGCCACCTTCGATCGCGTCGTCCGCGCGGCCCGCTGCGCCTCGCTGCTCGACTCGGTGTTCTCGGCGCTCGCGACGCCGGGCGCGCGCGAATGATCACCCCGGGCGAGCTTCATGATCTCGAGTCTCTCGCGGCGCTCGAGCCGGAGTGGAGGCTCCTGTGGGACAGCTGCCCCGACGCGACTCCCTTCCAGCACCCGGCGTGGCTCCTCCCCTGGTGTCGCCACTTCGCGCCTCACCGCCTGTCGGTGATCACGCTCCGTCGCGGCGGTCGGCTGGTCGGCCTGCTCCCGGCCTTCGAGCGCCGCGAGAGCCCGGTCTCGACCCGGGCGCTGGCGCTGCTGGGCGAGGGGATCACCGACTACCTGGACGCGCTCTTCGATCCTGCGCACCTCGAAGAGGCGATTGCCACTCTCGGCGCCCACCTCGCCGAGCGGGGCGAGGCCTGCGACTTCGAGGCGCTGCGCGAGGGCTCGGCGCTCCTCCGCGTCCCTGCGCCGCGCGGCTCGGCCGACGTGATCAAGCCCTCTGCGATCTGCCCGGCGCTGGTCTTGCCGGCGCGCGACCTGGGCCTCGAGTCCGTCGTCCCGAGAGAGACGCTCCGCAACGTGCGCCGCGCCCGCGTCCGGGCCGCCGCGCTCGGGCACCTCACGAATCGGCTCGCCGACACCGTATCGCGCGGCGCGATGATCGAGGCCCTGTTCGCGCTCCACAGCGCGCGCTGGAGCGACGTGGGCGAGACCGGCGTGCTCGGCGGGGGCGCCATCCGCGCCTTCCACGACGAGGCCTCGACAGCGCTGCTCGACGCCGGCCTGCTCCGCCTGTTCGGCGTCTACCTCGACGAGGCCCCGATCGCCTCGCTGATTGCCCTCTTCGCCCGCGGCCGCGCCTATCTCTATCTCCAGGGCTTCGATCCCGCGTTCGAGCGCCTGAGCCCGGGCCTGCTCGCGACCGCCTGCGCCATCGATCAGGCCTTCGTCGAGGGCACCATCGTGGTCGACTTTCTCCGCGGGCAGGAGCGCTACAAGTACCTCTGGGGCGCTCGCGACGAGCTCACGTACCGACGGATCCTCACGCCGATCTGACCGCGACAGCGCACCTCGATGCGCGGAGTCGAAGGTGCCTCTCGCGGGCTTGCAGCGCCGCGGCGATGGGTCAACGTGTCGCCCCGAGCCGGACCGAGCGGCCGGCCAGGAGGAGGTTCGACCATGCTGCGATCGCGTCCGCGTCGGTTGGTGTCGCTGCTCGCGCTGGCGCTCGCGTCGGCGGGCGCCGCGGCCGAGGCCTCGACTCCTGCGTATCACTATGTCGCGCTCGATCAGGGGCCGTTGCCGGCCGGCGCCGACTCCTTCTCTCCCGTGAGCATCAGCGACGGTGGCCGGATCTACGGCGAGCTCTACGGCGCCCCCAGCCGCGCTGGCCTGTACCAGAACGGGGCCTTCACCGTCATCGCCCCGGGCTCGGTCTTCGTCGGCAACAAGGCCGGTACGGGCGGCGGCAGCGTGCCTCTCGACGCCGTGCGCACCGACGAGCACGCCGCCCTCTTTCACGGCGCCCATGTCGAGCTCATCCCGCCGCAGCCCGGCGAGCTGTCGAGCGTCGTCGAGTCGGTGAGCGACTCGGGCACGGCGCTCGTGACATCGGTGGACGCGGCCGGTGCCCGGCACCTCTTCCTTTACAAGGACGGCACCTCGACGCCGGTCACTCTCCCGGCGTGGCTCGGCGTGGCCTCGTTCCTCGACCTCGACAACCAGGGTATCGTCACCGGGACAGTGCTCCAGGAGGCCTCGGCCGTTTACCGCGGCTTCCGCTTCGATCCGCAGACCAGCGCGCTCACCATCCTCTCGCCGACTCCGCCGGATCCCCACTCGTTCGCCCTCGCCGCCGGCAATCACGAGGCCGTGCTCGGCTACTCGTTCGACTTCGGAGGCAAGGAGACCGTGGGCCTCTGGAGCAAGAGCGGGATATTCACCCCCTGGTTCACCGAGGGAACCCCGCAGATCCCGACGACGAGCAACGCGCTGCTCATGAACGATGGAAACCTCGTCGTCATCACCGCCACCAGCGATCACGCGAGCTACCTGGTGCCGCGTCCGAACCAGCGGATCAACCTCGCGGCCCTGGTCGATCACCTCCCGTCGGTGGCCGATCCGCTCTATTTCGTCCGCGCGATCAACAACCACGGTGATCTCGTGGGCTCCGGCTTCGAGGGCAACGTCTTCCTGCTCGAGCGCGCCGGCGGAAGCTGCCTTTAGAGCGCCTGACAAAAGCGGACCGAGCCCATCAAGGAGACGCAGGCGAGCGCCGCGGATCCGCAGGTGGGCGACGGGAGCTTTTGTCAGGCGCTCTTCGTCCCGCGCGAGGAGGCTGGCAGGCGCGGAGCCGGGATCAGCGCGCGCAGCGCAGGCCCACGCCGTCGCTGATCGCCGTCGTCGCCAGGCGGTCGCGCGTGGTCACCTCGGGGCTCATCAGGTAGCGGTGGGTCCACCCTCCGCCGCGGATCACCCGCTCTCCGGGATCGGCGCACTCGTGCGCTGGATAGGTGCAAGGGAGGCTGGACGTCCACTCCCAGACGTTGCCCGCGAGATCCGAGATCCCTTCGGGCGTGTTCCCCGCCGGGAACGAGGCCACCGGCGCCGTCTCCGGGAAGCCGTCGGAGAAATCGAAGAGTGGCTGTCTGCAAACCCCGTCGCGCGAGCAGATGGTGCCGCGGAGCAGCGCCGGAGGCGGGTGGGCGCCCGCCGTGCACTCCGCCCCGCAGATGTTGGCGTCGCCGGCGTCGGCAAAGCGATCTCCCCAGGGGAAGGTGCGCTTGGGCCCGGCTCCGCCGGCGGCGTACTCCCACTCTACCTCGGTCGGGAGCCGCTTGCCCGCCCAGCGACAGAAGGCCTCGGCCTGCGCGAAGGAGACGCAGTTGAGCGGGTGATTCTGGCGATCGTAGCGGCCCCAGTTGCAGCGCACGCCGAGCGCCGGCGCGGTGCAGCCGCCGCTCTCGACGCACGCGCCGTAGGACTCGACGGTGACCTCGGTGGTGTCGAGTCGAAAGGCCAGGACCTCCACCGCGTGCGCGGGGCGCTCCTCGATGCCGCCGGCCACCGGATCTTCCCGGCCGCGAGAGCTGTTGCCGATCATCACCGATCGCCCTGGAAACGCGATCATCGGCGCGGCCTTCACGGAGCGCGCTCGCCAGGCCTTGCGCCCGGAGTAGACGCCCGCGCCGAGGGCGCCGAGCGCCAACGTGACGACGAGCAGGCGCAGGAGCAGCCGCCCTCCGCTGGCCTGGCGCAGGATTTCGTGCGGATCGGCGGAAGGAGGCGGCTCTTCGTGCTGCTCGGCGGGGATCGGCTGCTCGGACATGGGCGCCGCCTCTCGCGCGGGGGCCCAGAAAGCGGCCATTTCGGATCGCATGTCAAGGCCGGCCCCGGAGCGTGGCGAGCGCGGGCGATCGTCAGGCCGTCGCGAGCCGCGAGCCGCGCGCCGGGCGCTTGCCGACCGCGTGCGCGGCGAAGCTCTCGATCGTCCGCCGCAAGCCCTTCTGCAGCGGCACGCGCGGCTCGAACCCCAGCGTCGCTCGCGCCTTGTCGATCACCGGGCGCCGCTGCTTCGGATCGCCCTCGGGCAGCGGGTGAAACAGGATCTGACTCTGGCTCTTCGTCAGCTTGCGGATCTCCTCGGCGAGCTCGAGGACGGTCATCTCGGCGGGGTTACCGAGGTTCATCGGCCCGGGATCCTCGGCGTGCTCCATCAGACGCACCAGGCCGTCGATGAGATCGTCGACGTAGCAGAAGCTCCGGGTCTGCGAGCCGTCGCCGTACACCGTGAGATCCTCGCCGCCGAGCGCCTGGACGATGAAGTTGCTGACGACGCGGCCGTCCTCGGGATCCATGCGCGGGCCGTAGGTGTTGAAGATCCGCGGCAGCCGCACGTCGACGAAGCACTTGCGCTTGTAGTCCATCACCAGCGACTCCGCGCAGCGCTTGCCCTCGTCGTAGCAGGCGCGGAGGCCGGTCGAGTCGACCGAGCCGCGGTAGCTCTCGGGCTGCGGGTGGACCTCGGGATCGCCGTAGACCTCGCTCGTGGACGCCTGGAGGACGCGCGCGCGGTGGCGCCGGCCGAGGTCGAGCGCGTTGCGCGTGCCGATGACGTTGATCATCGTGGTGCGCACCGGATCGCGCTGGTACTGCGGCGGGCTCGCGGGCGAGGCCAGGTTGTAGATGCGCTGGACCGCGAAATCGTAGGGGTTGGTGACGTCGTGCTCCACGAGCGAGAAGCGCCGACTGCGGAGCAGATGGGCGACGTTCGCGCGGGATCCGGTGGAGAGATCGTCGAGCGCGATCACCTCGTGCCCTTCGTGGAGGAGGCGCTCGCAGAGGTGCGAGCCGAGGAATCCAGCGCCGCCGGTCACCAGGATACGCATCATGGGTCGATGATCTCCGGAGCGCTTGCGCTCACCTCTTCGATGCTCGGAGCCTGCGTGATCTCGCGCACGCCGCGATCCAGCGCCTCGGCGCGGTGAGCGCCGGTGTGCTCCGCGAGGACGCGGGCGCGGGCGCGGGCGCCGATGGCGTCGCGCTCGCGATCGGTCGTCGTCGCGAGGAGGCGGAGCACGTCTTCCGCGGTGGAGGCGACGAGGATCTCGCGGCCCGGCACGAAGAACTCGTCGAGCCCCGGCCAGGCGTCGCTGATCACCGGGACGCCGCACGCCGCGGCCTCGAAGAGGCGCACGCTGGGCGAGAAGCCGGCCTCCGCCATCTTCGGGCGCGTGACGTTGAGGGTGAAGCGCTGGGCGGCGTAGAACGCGCGGTGCGCGCCCGGCGACACGTGCTCGATGCGCTCGACGTTCGCCGGCCAGGCGATCGACGCGGGGTACTGCGGCCCGGCGACGACGAAGCGGCCCGCGCCGAGGCGCCGCGCCGGATCGAGGAGGAGCCGCGCCAGCCCGGGCTGCCGCGCGTCGTCGTGGGTGCCGAGGTAGCCGAGGTCCCAGCGCCGCGGCACGGCGACGGGGCGGTACTCGCGCGCGTCCACCGAGCAGCAGAGAGCGCGCGCGCGCCGCGCCCCGAAGCGCCGCTCGAGGCGATCGAGCGTCGGGCCCGCCGTGAACGAGAGGTAGAGATCGAAGCGCGGCACCTGATCGGCCGCGAGGTACGGCGCGCCGCCCTGCTCCAGCGCGGCCAGCGTGATCGGGGTGTCGATGTCGTAGAACGCCTTGATTCCACGCGCATTCGCGAGCACCCAGGCGACGACGCGCGCCCCCTCGGGGACGAACGAGCCGACGATCACCACGTCGGCGCCGGCGATCGCGGAGGCGAAGCGCCGGGCCAGATCGGGGAGGTCGGCGTAGAGCTCGGTGCGCGCATAGGGCGGGCTCGGCAGATCGCGGTTCTGCGCGTAGTACTCGAGATCCCGCTCCAGGAAGAGGATCCGGTGGCCGCGCGCCGCCAGGGCCTCGAGGAGCCCGCGGTACGTCGTCGCGTGGCCGTTGCCCCACGACGAGGTGATCGAGAGGCCGAGCACGACGTACGACAGACGCTTCATCCCGTCCTCCCGTCGAGCAGCGCCAGCACCGTCGCCGCTCGCTGCGTGTAGGTGTGATCCGCGAGCGCTCGCCGCCGCGCGGCCGCGCCGATCGCGCGCGCCGACGCTTCGTCGAGCGAGCCGACGAGCCCCGCGACCTCGGCGCCGCTCGACGCGACGAGGATCTCGCGGCCCGGTTCGAAGAAGCGATCGACGCCCTCCCAGGCGTCGGTGATCACGCACGCCGCGGCGCCCGCGGCCTCGAAGATCCGCGTCGCGGGCGAGAAGCCCGAGGCGGCCATGCTGTCGCGCGCGACGTTGAGGACCGCGCGCGCGCCGGCGTTGAACCCGTTGTGGAGCCCGGTCGGGACGTGACCGATGGCCGCCACGTTCGCGGGCATCGAGCGATCGCCCCAGCCGCTACCGCCGAGGAGAAATCGCTTCTCCGGGAGCGCCTGCGCGGCGTCGAAGAAGAAGGCGTCGACGCGCGCCTCGCGGTCGGGGAGGCGGTTGGCGAGGAGCGACAGATCGGCTTCAAAAACAGGGTCGGGCGCGACCGGGAAGTGGGTCTCGGGATCGAGCGCGTTGTAGATCGGCACGCAGCGCGCGGCCCCGAGCTCGGCGTACCCGCGCACGATCGGCGGGCCGCCGCCGTAGACGAGCACGAGATCGTAGCGAGGCACGAGGGCGCGCAGCGGGTCGTGAGGATCGCGCGCGAGGCGCGCGAGGGTCGCGGGCGCGTCGACGTCCCAGTAGATCGCCAGCGCGCCGCGCCGCCGCCGATCGAGGACGCCGGCGTCGAGCTGCTCGTCGAAGACGCCGACGCCGCTGGCCTTGATCAGAACGTCGGCGGAGCGGGCCTCGTCGAGCGCGCGCTCCGCGGCGGCGGGATCGGTGCCCGAGTAGACGACGACGCGAGCCCACGGCGGATCGTCGATGTCGCGGTGGCGCTGGCGATCCCAGGCGTCGGGCTCGTAGAAGGTGACGCGGTGGCCGCGCGCGGCGAGGGCGCGCACGAGGCCGCGGTAGTACGTGGCGGCGCCGTTCCAGTACGACGACACCAGGCTCGATCCGAAGAACGCGATCTCGAGGGGAGCGCTCATGGTTACCTCGGCGCGGACTCGAGCTCGGCGTGGATCGCCAGCAGCTCGTCGACGCGGTGGGCGCAGGTGTGGCGCGCGAGGATCGTGGCGATGCCGCGCTCGGCCATCGCGGTCGCGCGCTCGGGCGACGAGAGCAGCGCGCCGAGCGCGCGCGTCATCTCGCGGCCGGTCTCGACGGCGATGAAATCGACGCCCGGGGTGAAGAGCCCCTCGTCGTCGCGGAAGCGCGCGACCACGAGGGGCACGCCGCACGCGAGCGCCTCGAAGACGCGGATCGTCGGGATCCCGGGGAGATCCGCGACGTACGGTCGCCGCGGGATGTGCACGGTCGCGCGCGCCCGCGCGAAGGCGTCGGGCGCGAGGTGGTTCGGGAGCCACCCCGCGAGCTCGATCCCCGCGCGACCCAGGGTGGCGCGCGCCTCGGGCGGGTAGCGCACGCCGTGGACGCGGGCCGTGAGGCCGAGCGAGCGCACCGGGGCGACGAGGAGCTCGTCGATCTCGGCGCTCCGCTCGCCGTCGCCGTGGTTGCCGATCCACACGAGATCGCGCTCGGGGCGCGCCCGCTTCGGCGTGAACACCCGCGGATCGGCGGCCTCGTGCCACACGAAGATCCGCTCGGCGAAGCCGCGCGCGAGGTACACGTCGCGCAGCGATCGCCCGAACGCGAGGACGCCGTCGTAGCGACCGAGCTCGCAGCGCGCGAGGGCGTCGGGATCGGTGACGGCGCGGTGGTGGGTGTCGTGAAAGAGCGCGCGGTAGCCCCCGTTGCGGCGGCGGTGCGCGCCGATGCGCCGCACCAGCTCGGGATCGTTCCACTCGTGAACGATCACCAGATCGACGCCGTCGAGCGCGCGATCGAGATCGAGCGTCGCGAGGTCGTAGCGGTAGGGCGCGACGGCGGGGTAGATGTGCTGCACCTCGGCGAGCGCCTCGGCGCCGGCCTCGGCGACGAGCTCGGCCGCGCTCCAGGACGAGGCCGGCTCGAACGCGCGCACCTCGTGCCCGCGGGCCGCGAGCTCGGTGACGACGCCGCGGAGAAAGTGCGCGTTGCCGTGGTTCCAGTCGGAGAGCAGCGAGTGGCAGAAGAGCGCTACACGCATGTCTCGCTCCTTGACGCGCGCGCCGCGCCGACGCGCACGGCGCCTCCGAGCGCCTCCGCGTAGACATCGATGTGAGCCCGCGCCATCGCGGCCGGCGTGCGATCGAGGGCCCGCGCGCGCGCCCGCTGACCTAGCTCGGCGCGGATCCCGGGCCGTCGGATCAGGAACCGGAGCGCGCCCTCGAGCGCGTCGAGATCGCCTGGAGCGACGTAGATCGCGCGGTCTTCGCCCCAGATCTCGCGCAGGCTCGGGAGATCGCCGAGCACCAGCGCGCACCCGGCGAGCGCGGCCTCGGCGACCGCGAGCCCGAACGGCTCGTAGCGCGCAGGGTGGGCGTAGATCGCGGCGCGCGAGAGCCAGCGCGCCGCCTCGCTCGGCGAGAGCACGCCGAGCGCGTCGAGGCCGGCCACGGAGCGCGCGTGGCCGTCGGGGTGGATCAGGCTGCCCCCCGCGAGGACCGGCCACGGCAAGCGCTCCGCGACCGCCGCGAGCGCGGCCAGGTTCTTCGCCGGATCCCAGAGGCGACCGAGCGTGAAGATCAGGTCTTCCTTCGGCCCGGGGTGCGCGCGCCGCGGATCGACCGCGTGCGGGATCACCCGCGCTCGCGCCACGGGCCCGTGCTGCGCGATCAGCGCGGCGAGCATCGCCCGCGTCGGCGCCACGACGGCCGCGGCGGCGTCGAGCCCGCGCCGCACCTCGCGGCGATACCGATCGTAGCGAGGCGGCGCGGCCTCGCCGTAGACCGCGTCCCACCACGAGAGCACGCACGAGTGCGCCACGACGATCGCCGGCGCCCGGAAGCCGCACGCCGCGTGCGCATAGCTCGCGAGGTGCACGAGATCGGGGCGGAGCAGCCGCTCGAGATCGAGCAGCCACTCGCCGGATCGCGCGACGTCGTCCCAGGGATCGTCCATCCACTCGAGCCGGTGATCGCTGGTGAACAGCGAGAGCCCCGGGACCGCCAGCGCCGCGCGCTGCTGCCCCTGCGAGAGCGGGCCGCCCATCGTCGCCAGCGCGATCTGCACGCCGCT
Source organism: Byssovorax sp. (assembly GCA_025362495.1). Taxonomy (GTDB): domain Bacteria; phylum Myxococcota_A; class Polyangia; order Polyangiales; family Polyangiaceae; genus JANYGI01. The sequence continues at coordinate 128,828 of JANYGI010000102.1, forward strand.
CCCGGCCAGCGCCGACGCCAGCTCGATCGCGTACGAGAAGACGCCGCCCACCGTGTCGGCCGTCATCAGGAGTCGAAGCTTCGCGTTCACGTCTCACCCCGGTGTGGAAGTCGCCGCTCCAGCTCCGAGAGCGGGAGGGGACGGTTCTCTTGGATGTCGCTGAAGCGATCGACGTGGCCGAGGTAGCTCGCGAGCGCGCGCTCCCACGCGTCGTCGTCGGGCTTCCCCCAGCGCGCGGTGTACTCGGGCGATCCCGGGTACGGAAAGAGCGGCACCGGATCGTTGGCCCAGACCCCGGCCGCGGCGAGCTCGTCGCGAAACGCGGCGATCGCCGCTGGCTCGTCGACGCCGATGGCCAGCAGGTTGGCTTGCACGAACGGCACGCGCCGCCGCGCGTGGACGAGACGCGCGACCAGCTCTCCAGTGCTTCTTTTGCAGCGTTTCTGGAGCAGGCTCCGCCCCTCGGGCGTCAGGCTCTCCACCCCGGCTTCGATCGATACGCAGCCGGCCCGACCGAGCCGGTCGAGCATCGCTTCGCTCCATTGATCGATGCGGAGCTGCACGCCGAAGAGGACGTCGCGCGTCGTCAGCGCGTCGAGCAGCGCCGGATCGGCGATGAAGATCTCGTCGATGAAGTACACGTAGCGCGCGCCCTGCGCGATCAGCGCGTCGAGCTCGGCGAGCACCACCGGGAGCGGGCGCTTGCGGTAGTCGTCACGGAACTCGTCCTTCGCGCAGAACGTGCAATGGAACGGGCACCCGCGCGAGGCTTCGAGCTCGGCCCCGGGCCCCTCGGCGGGGCGCTCGAAGCGGTGATGGTGGTGCGCGTGCCGCGTCACCGCGGCGTCGTCCCAGCGCAGCGCGGGGAGGGCGCCGAGATCCGCGGCGCTCGATCCCGGCCGCCGCTGCAGCTCGCTGCGATCGTCGAGCCAGGCGATCGCCGCGAGCTCGCCCCAGCGCGCCCGCGCCGTCGCCAGAAGCCTCGGGATCACCTCTTCGCACTCGCCGAGCACCACCACGTCGACGCCGAGCTTGCGCAGCGTCGCGCCCGGCGTCGTCGACGGGTGCGGCCCGACCGCGATCGTCATCCCGGTCGCGTCGCCCATCGCCGCGAGCGCCTCCATCGGCGCGCGCAGCTCGGGCGGCGCGCAGCGCCAGAACAGGTAGCTCGGCGCCGTCGTCACCACCGTGGCGTCGGGCGCGATCGCCTCGATCCTCGCGCGCAGAGCCTGTGATTCCAGCCCTTCGGCGTGAGCGTCGACGATCACCGCCTCGTGCCCGGCGCGCTCCAGCAGCGCTCTCGTGTACCCGAGCTCGAGCGGCAGGTGCGGCTCGTGGCAGCCGAAGTAGATGCTGCCCTCGAACGCCCACCGCGGGTTGACGAGGGCGACCTTCACGCGGTCGCCCCGGCGGCGCTGTCGCGCAGGAACGCGCAGAGGCGGGTGACGCCCTCGCGGATCCCCACGTGCGGTGTCCACCCGGTGGCGTCCTTGAAGCGCTGCAGATCCGAGACGTACCAGCGCTGATCCCCCGGGCGCGCGGGCGCGAAGCGGATCTCCGGTACGCGCCCGCCGATCTCCTGCAGCAGATCGACGAGCTCGAGCAGGCTCACCGTGTGCGCCGGGCCGCCGCCGAGGTTGAACGCCGTGCCGCGGAGGCGCGGCATCGCCGCCCGCGCGACCAGGATCGCGCCGACGAGATCGTCCGCGAAGAGCACGTCGCGCACCTGGAGCCCGTCGCCGTAGATGGTGATCGGAGCGCCTTTTCGCGCCTGGATCGCGAAGTGCGCGACCCACCCTTGCTCCTCGTTGCCGAGCTGCCGGAGGCCGTAGATGCAGCTCATCCGCAGGGCGATCGCGCTGAGCCCGAAGGTGCGCGCGTAGTCGAGGACGTACTGATCGGCGGCGCCCTTCGAGCACCCGTACGGGCTGTGGAAATCGAGCGGCCGCGCCTCGGAGATGCCGTGGGCGAGGAGCCGCGCGTCGGTGGGCTCGCAGCGCCGCCCGACCTCGCGCAGCGCCACGTCGGGCAGCGCGCCGTACACCTTGTTGGTCGAGGTGAAGATCAGCGGCGGCGGCGCCGGCTGGCGGCGCAGCGCCTCCAGCACGTTGAGCGTCCCGCGGGCGTTGATCTCGAAGTCGTCGAGCGGGCTCCGCAGGCTGGTCGTCACGGCCACCTGCGCGGCGAGATGCACCACGAGCGAGACGCCGCGGCAGGCCTCGGTGATCGAGGTCGCGTCGCGCACGTCGGCCTCGCAGAGCTCGACGCGATCGCCGTGGGATCGCCGCAGCCACTCGGCGTTGCGCGCCACCATCGGCCGCGAGAGATCGTCGAAGAGGATCACCCGCTCGCCGCTCTGGAGGAGCCGGTGCGCGAGGTTGGATCCGATGAAGCCCGCGCCGCCGGTGATCAGCACCGGCCGCGTCGATCCGCCGTTGGTCGCGCTCATCGTGTCAGCCCCCTCTGTTCCAGCTCGGCGCGGGCGAGGCTCGCGCCGTCGTCCGCGGTGCGTCCATCGAGCCACCCCGCGAGATCGCGGAGCCCTTCTTCCAGGCCCACCTGCGGCTCGTAGCCCAGCGTCCGCTGCGCCAGCGCGATGTCGGCGAAGCAGTGGCGCACGTCGCCGAGGCGGCAGCGGCCCGTCAGCTCCGGCTCGATCGCCCTCTTCCCGAGGACGCGCTGGAGCGCGAGGGCCACGTCGCGCACCGAGTGCGAGACGCCGCTGCCGATGTTGATCGAGAGCCCCACGGCGCCGTCGGCGTCGAGCGCGCGGCGGCAGGCGCGGGCCACGTCGTGGACGCTGACGAAGTCGCGCCGCTGGAGCCCGTCCTCGAAGATCGGCGGCGCGCCGTCGTTGAGCAACCGCGCCGCGAAGATGGCGAGGACGCCGGTGTACGGGTTCGAGAGGGCCTGTCGAGGCCCGTAGACGTTGAAGAACCGGAGCGCGACCGTGGGTATCCCGTAGGCCCGCCCCATGATCAGGCAGAGTCGCTCCTGATCGTACTTGGAGAGGGCATAGACGGACTCCAGCGAAGGAGGCTTCGTCTCCGGCGTCGGGAGCGGAAGCAGCGCCTCTCCTGCCTCGGTGCGCAGCTCCCACTCGCCGCGCTCGAGCTGCGCGAGCGGCCGGCTCACGCCGCTCATCAGGGTCCCGCCGGGCGTCCGGTACAGCCCTTCTCCGTACACGCTCATGCTCGAAGCGACCACGAGGCGCCGCACGGGCCGCTTCGCCAGCGCCTCGAGCAGCACCGCGGTCCCCACGCCGTTGACGGACGTGTACTCGCTGATCTGATACATGCTCTGCCCGACACCGAGCCTGGCGGCGAAGTGGTAAACCGCGGTGACGTCCCGGAGGGCCGCCGCCACCGTGGCTGGATCGCGGACGTCGCCCCGAACGAGCTCGACCTCCGGCGCCAGGTAGCGTGGCCGGTGGTGCCCTGGCCCGTGCACCTGCGGCGTCAGATCGTCGAGCGCGCGCACGCGATGGCCGTGGCGCAGCAGCTCGTCGGCGAGGTGGGAGCCAATGAAGCCGGCTCCCCCCGTGATGAGAACGTGGTCAGACATAGGCGCTCTCGCGGTGTGCCCGCGCCACAGCGGCGCGAGCGGTCGCCACCCCACGCTGGTCGACCCCGATGTCGTCGAACCTACTTCCCCAGCTCCGCCGCGCAAGCGAGAGCGGCCAGTCTTCTCAAAAGGATGGTTTGGCCGCTCGCGGCGCCCGACTCGCGATGAGGAGATGTCCTAATCGTGATTGCCTTCAAAAGGAGCACCGCTTTCTCGATCACCGATCGAGCTCCTTCTCGGCGCGGGCGATCTCCTCGAGCACGACCTCGGGCTTCACGTCCCGCTTCAGCGCGTCGAGGTTCTCGTCGCTCCCCGCGCGCGCGCCGACCTGGCGAGCGATGTCGTCCACGAGGTGAATCAAGCGGGTGATCTCGTGCTCGGCGAGCAGGTTGACCTGCAGATCCAGATCGGCGCGGCGGTCCGCCATCGCCGTCATCCGGTTCTGGCTGATGAGCACGAACGTCGAGAGGAAGATGGCCTCGACCGAGGCGATCATCGCCAGCATCACGAACGGGAACGGATCGAAGGGCTTCACGCCGGGGATGACGCCGGTGTTGAGCACGATCCAGCCGCCGAAGATCGCGGCGTGGATGTACACGAAGCGCAGGGTCCCGGTGAACGCGGTGATGGCGTCGGCGATGGTCTCCTGCCGGCTCTTCTCCTTCTCGCGGCGCTTCCGCACCTCGATCAGCGCGGCGATGTTCCGCCGCATCACGCCGTCGACCTCGCCCGCGTCCTCGTTCTCGTCCGCGTTCTCGTCCGCTGCCATGGCGCTCATCCCCGCTCCCGGAGAGCGAATAAGGAGCCACCCGGCGCGCGTGTCAAACCGGGTCGAGCCGCCTCTTCTCCGGTGTCCGCCGGCCCGGTCGCTCTGCTATGCTCGGGGCCGACTCATGAAGTGCGTCAAGTGTGAAGGGCAGCTTCATCGCGTGCAGGTGGGCGACATCGAGGTCGATCAGTGCGATCGCTGCGCAGGTATCTGGTTCGATGCGCGCGAGCTCGACCGCGTCCTCGGCCAGAAGAGCGTCGACGCCCTCCGCCGCCTCTCGTCACCCGACCTCGCCCTCGACCAGCGCCGCGGCCGCTGCCCGCGCTGCCGCAGCGGCGGCGACCTCGTGCGCGTCGCCAGCACGCTCGGCCCCATCCACATCGACACATGCTCTGTCTGCGGAGGCCAGTGGCTCGACGGCGGCGAGCTCGAGGTCCTGCGTCGCAAGGGCTTCACCGGCTCGATGAAGCGCCTCTTCAGCTGGATCCTCGACCTCGGTTGATCCTGGATCTCACTGCGGATCGCAGGGCCCCGCGCAGAAGGCCTTGATGGTCCCCGTCCGGAAGAACTCGTTCGACTGATCGATGGCCTCGGGCAGCGAGCGGATCTTGTCGTGGGGATCGTCGTTGTCGCCGCCGGTGTTGGGCACGTTCTCCGTCGGCGCCGGCGGGAGGCCGAAGCTGAACTCCACGAGGCCCGAGCCCATGAACGGACCATCGGTGTCGGGAATGCCCCAGATCGTGCGGTTGACGGGCTTGAGATTCCTGGCCTTGACCGACCGAGCGATGATGTGCGCGCCGAGCGGCGTCACCTGAAAATCGCCGATGCCCGCGGCGATCAGCACCTGATGCTGCGGGGTGCCCGGGAGCATGTTCTCGTTGATGTACGGCACGTAGCCGTCGGGCTCGGTGCGGTCCCAGATCATCTGCACCAGTCCGAGCATGAGCTGGATGTTGCGCCCCGTCTGGTAAGACCCCTTGAGCAGCGTGAAGTAGAAGCCGAAGTCCGAGCTGCGGTTGAGGAGCAGGCTGTACGGCGCGCCGGGCTCGCCCAGCAGGCCTCGTGTCACGTCGGTGCTGACGGCCATGTAGCTCGTCCCGAAGATGCCTCCCTGGCTGTCACCGCGGTAGTAACGGTGGGCGGGATCGATCATCGATTTGCCGTTGAGCTGGACCAGCGGCTCGTCGACGAAGCGGCCGATCATCATCCGCATCGCGAGGAGGCTGTTGAGCAGGCCCTGGTGCTGCCGCTCGACAGCGCCCTTGAAGCCGCCGATGTCGGCGACGATAGAGTCGGTCACGATCGTCACGTCGTCGTGGGCCATGCCGATGAAATCGACCGAGAACGCCACGTAGTTCCACTTGTCGGCGATCTCGGCGAGGTAGCCGTCCTGCCCCTCGTGCTTCGAGCCGAGCAGGCCATGCCCGTTCTGGAGCAGCGCCGCCGCCGTCCCCTTCAGGGCCGAGTTCGGGATGTGAATCAGCACCTCGTACTCGGCGAACCCGTTCTGCTTCGGGAGGCCCTTGTCGTCGAGGGTGAACCGCGCGCCGGGAGTGGCCTTGTCGAGGTAGAGCGGCACCTTCATCAGGGCCGTGATCCGCTTGTAAATGTGCGGGTTCGGGTTGTCCTCCACCATCGTGATGGTGTACTCGGGGCCCTTGTCGCCGACGACAGCGAGGGCGTCGTCGCGCATGTGGAGGAAGCGCGAGGTGTTGTTCTCGCGGCTCGCCGTGGTGTAGTCCCAGGCCAGCTGGAGATCGTCTTTCTTGATCCCCGCCTTCGCGAGGCGAGCGAAGATGTCCTTGTAGAGATCGCGCCGCCGGGTCACCGAGACATCGCACGAGTCGGCCCCGTCGCGGAGGGCCTTGAACGCCGGGGAAGGCGCGATCGCCTTGCCGTCCGCGTCGACCACCTTGCGCACCGCGACGATGTACCGAGTCCTGTCCTTCAGGCGCACCACCGGGCGGATGATCATCGCGCGGTCTTCGGGCTGCTCGCCGACCAGGCTCTCGTCGCGCTCGGTGAAGTGCGCGACGCGCTCGCCCGTCTCGGCGTCGATGATCACCGTGGCCGAGTCGGCCCCGAGCGAGCTCTCGATGGTGTCTTGCGTCGGGAGCCCCGCGATCGTCGCGCCGGGGAAATAGAAGAGCGCCGGCTGCCCGGGCGAGAAGCCGTCGCTGTCGCTCCACACCGTGCGATCGACGCGCGCGCCGCCGGTGTACGAGGGCAGTGTCTTCTCGCCGAAGGCGATGTGCTTGCCGGTGACCGTCGTGGGATCGTCGGCGAGGTACACGTTCGAGGGGAACGGGTAGCCGCACTGGCCCGGCGAGATCGGATCGCAGTCCGCGCCGAGCAGCGGCAGGCCGGTCTTCACGTCGTCGGCCTTGCAATTCAGCGGCACTGGCGCGGGATCCACCGTGTCCGTCGAGCAGGCGGAGGCCGCGGCGAGCGCGAGCGTGAGGGCGGTGGCTGAACCGAGGGAGCGGAGGTTTCGCAGCATCAGGCCTGCCACGATATCAAACTATCTCGCCGTTGCGGAGGCCAAGCGCGTGGCCTTCGCGTCGTCGGCCGGGCCAGCGGCGGCGTCGCGCGCGGCCCACCAGGCCGAGATCCTGGGCCACAGCGTCGTCGCGGCCTTCTGCGAGACCACGGCGCCGACGTGGGTGCCCGGCAGATGAAGCCGCTGCTTGTCGACGGACGTGACGCGATCGACGAGGGCCGCCGCGCTCGGCCAGGGGACGATGGTGTCGTGCTCGAACGTCACGGCCAGGGTCGGACAGGTGATGTTCTCGAGCCGCGCCGGGAGCCCCGAGAGGGTGAAGGTGCCCGCCAGCAGAGCGTCGTTCCGGTAGAGCTCCTCGACGTAGCGCTGGTAGCAGGCGCCGGGGAAGGGGATGTTGTCGTTCCCCCACATCTCGAGGGCCATGAAGCCTTCGAGGGACTCGTCGGTCCAGGCCTTGTCGAGGAAGTGAACGAGCTTGGACGCCGTGAGCGTGGGCCGCAGCATCTTGAACGCCACCTGCAGCAGCCCTTCAGGCACGTTGCCGAGCGCGCCGGTCAACGAGGCGACGTTGAACCGCGGATCTCGCGTCCAGGCCGAGAGCATCCCGTCGTCCTCGAAGCGCACCGGCGCCGCGAGCGCCAGGAGCGAGGCCACGTGGTCCGGGCGCACCGAGGTGTAGATCGCCGCGAGCGTGCCACCGAGGCAGTACCCGAGGACGTGGGCTTGGTTGCGCGCGGACCGCCTGGCGACGAGCCGGGTGGCGCGCCCGAGGTAACCATCGCAGACGTCGTCGAAGGTCAGATACCGATCCTCGTCGGTGGCCACCCCCCAGTCGATGGCGTAGACATCGTGTCCCCGGGACACCATGTATGCCGCGAAGCTCTTCTGCGGGAGCAGATCGAGCACGTAATGGCGGTTGATCAGCGACGGCACCAGCAGCACGGGCGTCTCGTGGACGATACCCGCAGCGCGCGGCCGATACCGCAGCAGCCTCCACTTGTTCTCGTGGTGGATGACGTCCGAGGGCGTCGTCCCGACCGGAGGCGCGGGGCGCGACCAGATCGTCGCGAGGGTGCCGAGGCCCTTCATGCGTAGAGCGCCTCGAACGCCGCGAAAAACCGCTCGTAGACCTTCTTGCGCCGCACCTTGAGCGTGGGCGTGAGCAGGCCTCCCTGGACGGTGAGCGGCTCCTCGAAGAGGTGGAATTTCTTGATCGTCTCGTAGCTGGGGAGCGCGGCGTTGACCTTGTCGATGCGCTCCTGGATCAGGGCCGTCATCGCCGCGCGGTACGTGTCTCCCGTGCCCGCGGCCTCGCCGAGGTGGGACCGGATCGCGCTCTCCTCGATCCACACGCCGGCCGTGAGGTAACGCCGGGCGTCGCCGAAGATCACCAGGTGGACGATGAACGGATCGTCCTGGAAGCGGAGCTCGATGTTGGCCGGAGGCACGTTCTTGCCGTTCGCCAGCACCAGGATGTCTTTCTTGCGATCGATGATCTGGAGAAAGCCATCGTCGGTGAAGCGGCCGACGTCGCCCGTCTTGAACCAGCCATCGTCGGTGAAGGCCTCTTTGGTGGCCTCGGGATCCTTGTGATACCCACCGAACACGCTGGGCCCGCGGGCGAGGATTTCGCCGTCCTCCGCGAGCTTGACCTCGACCGACGGGAACGGCTTGCCCACGGTGTCGAAGCGGAACGCGTCAGGGCGATTGAGCGTCAGCGTGGGGGACGTCTCGGTCAGGCCGTAGCCCTCGATGATCAGGAGTCCAGCCGCGTGAAAGAGCTCTTTCACCTCGCGCTTGAGGCCGGCTCCGCCGGACAGGCAGAACTTGAGGTGTCCGCCGGTGAGGGCCAAGAGCTTGGCCTTCTGCGCCGCGGGATCGGGGTTCTGCGCCCTGGTCGCGAGCTTCTCCCACACCGAGGGTACGCTCATGAACACGCTCGGTCGCACCTCGGGCAAACGATCCATCGCGCTCGCGGGATCGCAGAGGTAGGTGGTGAATCCGAGCGTGTTGCCGAGGCAGGCCTCGCCGAAGCCGAAGATGTGGCTCATCGGCAACCAGAGCAGATCGACCGCGCCCTCGTCGACGAGAGGCGCGTTGCTCACGAGCCAGTCGAGCCCGTTGACTGCCACGTTGCGGTGGGTCAGCGGAACGCCCTTGGGGTTGCCGCTGGTGCCGCTCGTGTAGAGCATCATCCCGGTCTGATCGAGGGAGACTCCGCGCATCGTCTTCTCGAAATGGGTGGGATCCTCGGCGTCGCGCGCCGCGCCGATCGAGAGGGCGTCGGACCACGTGATCAGCTTCTTCTGCGCGTCGGCGAGAGAAGGCACCTTCTTGCCGGCGGCGGCGAGCTTCTCGAGGACCTTTTGCGCGTCGAGCGCGTCGTCCAGCAGCACGATCTTCGAGGCCGCGGCGTACTCGTCCCAGGCCTCGAAGACACGGCCGAGCAGCGCCGGCGTATCGACGAAGACCACTTTCGCGTCACAGTGCTTTGCCACGTAAGCGGCCTGATCGGTGGTATTGGCGGCGTAGATCGGCACGATGGCCCCGCCGGCGGCCTGGATGGCGAGCGCGGCGGCGATCCACTCCACGCGGTTGGGCGCGAAGATGGCGGCGCGGTCCCCGGTGGTGAGCCCGACCGATCCGAGGAACAGAGAGGCCTTGCGGATCTGGGCGGCGAAGGCCCCCCAGGTCACGGCGCGCCAGTCGCCGTCGACCGTGGGCAGCATGAAGCGGACGCGGGTCTTGCGCTCCGAGAGCGTGTCGAAGACGGCGCGGGGAGCGATCTTGAGCTCGGTGTACGGGGTGATATCCATGTCCGTTATTTCTTCTCCGCGAGGCGCTCTTCCAGGTCCATCAGGCGGCTCTCCAGCTGATTCAACGCGTGCAGGGAGCGCTCTTGATCACGCTTGGTGGGCAGGCCGAGGCCGGCCCAGAACGACGTCTTGGCCCGGTCGGCGCGGGCCTTGGCCTTCATTGCCGCCGAGAGCAGCGCGCCGGTGGGCCCGAGGACCGTCGGGCTCTTCAGCGCCTTCTCCAGGTAGCCCGCCGTGGTGTTCTCCCACGCGTCGAAGCCCTTCTTGAACCTGTCCCACAGCATGTCTCAGCTCCTCACTGGCCGAGGCGGCGCACTTCGGCCGCCTTGGTGAAATTTGCTGTCGCTTCGCCGATGTGGCTGGTCGCGCGGGTGACCTCGCCGAAGCACTCGGAGACGAAGCCCACCTGCCAGGTGGTCTGGGTGGCAGGACCGACGGAAGGCTTCAGGGTCACCCTCGTCTCGATCTTGTGGACCTGCTCGAAGGTGAGATCGTGAAGCGCGAGGCTGCCAAGCGCGGCGTCCTTCACGTCGTAGGTGTCGGTGCTGGAGTAGGCGAGGCCGTTGATCATCCCGCCCATCATCACGCTTGCCTGCGTGCTCCACGCGAGCCCGGGCGTCATGGGAAACCGGTACACGTCAATCGGCGCATCGTAGACGAGCAGCGTTTTCCCCTTCTTGGGCTTCTCCACGACAGAGGCGATGCCGAGGAGCGAGATGGCCTTGTCGGTGGCCGAGTAGACACCGTAGATCTCACCCACCGTGTCGACCGGCGAGGCGAAATCGCCGTCCGGGAACGACGAAGCGTACCACTTGCCAGCGACCTTGGTGGCGGTGAGCAGCAGCGCCTTGTCGGTGGCGAAGTCCGGCGAGAAGTCCCAGGCGACGCCGCCCTTGCCATCGCTCTTGCCGGCGAGATTCACCGTGCGATCCTCGCCTACCGGCGAGATCACGTACGAGACCTGGACGTCGAAGGCCGGGGCGAGCTCGGTCGCGTCGATCTGCCCGTCGAGGTTCGGGAGGCAGGTGAACGCGCTCCCGCCCGCGCCGGAGCTCGTGCTGGCGCCGCCGTCGCGATCCGGAGGGTGGGTGAGGTTGTCGCCGCAGGCCGCGAGGAGCAGGGCGAACGGGAGGAGATAGGCAGTCTTCATGGGGCTCAAAACGCGTAGGTAGCGCGCATCCGGATGGACTGCGCAGGTTTGGCCGTGAGCTTGAGCTCCGGGTTGTCGAGCCCCGCGAGGGGGAAGAGCACGGCGTGCTCGAGCGCGAGGTTGAACCCGTCGCGGTTACCGTAGGTCAGCGTCGGATCGAGCTCGACGCCGAGGGGCGCCTTCTGCCCGGGCGTTGACGCGGCCTCCATCGCGAACGAGACGACCCCGGCGAGCTGCGCCGTGAGCTTGCTCGGACCGAGCTTGGCGATCGTGTAGCGCGCGTGGGGGCGGAGGTAGACAGCGTCGGTCACCGTCCCGATGATCTCACGGAACAGGATGCGATCCACGTGATAATCGGGGTGGAAGCGAAAGTTGTCGACGTGGTTGTCGTAGGGGGTATTGGCCTGCGACCCGTCGAGATCGCCCGGCTTCGGGACGGCGCCGGTGAGCGAGGCTTTCACGCCGAAGCCCGGGGCGGGATCGCCGCTGGCGAGGCCGAGATCGAGGCCGGCGCCGAAATCGGCCTCGGGCGCGCCGAGCTCGCTCTCGAGGGCGAAGCCGAACTGGCGTGAGCCGACCGGCTGACGCAGGAGGACGCCCGGGATGAGCGAGCCTTGCTCGATGTTGGCTACTATGCCAGCGACCTCCATTTCCAGACGAAATCCCGGCGTGGTGACGCGGAACCAGCCGTCGAGCGCCGAGGCGGTGTACCCGCGATACATCACCTGAGAAGCGTTGAGCTCCGGCGGCCGCGCGATGGGCAGGTAGTCCGCGGGGACGTCGTTCTGCTGCCAGCGATGCGAGAAGTAAGCGCCGTACTCCACGGTGATCTTGCCGGCCTTGCGGCGGCGCTCGCGCCCGATGTCGTCGCGGTAGCGGAGGAACGCGAGAGTGACGGTCCGCACGTCGTCGCTGGGATCGACGTCGATGGCGCGAGTCTCGATCGTCCGCGAACGGAAGGGCCCGCTCGACGAGACATCGAACGACGCCGCGAAGATGTGGCCAAGCGCGGGAGTGAGGAACGCGATGCGATCGGCCGAGTCGCCGCTGTCGCAGTCGGCGCAGTCGCCGGCGTTGGCCAGCATGCCGAGGCCCCACTGGCTGCCCATGCGGCCGGCGCTGAAGACGCCAATCGGCGTCAGGGCCTCGCCGTAAGCGCGCTTGAGGCGGAGCGCGGCGACGGGCCTTTGCGACGACGAGCCCGAGGGGACGCCGTCGGGCGCGCTGCCGAAGACGAGGTTGTCCGGCGCGTCGAAGCGAGCCTTGACGGCGACCCCGAAGCCGGGCGCGTAGAAGGCCACGTCGGTGCGCAGGCGGAAGTCCATCGTCGACAGCGTCTGGGCCTTCGGATCCGAGAGCGGGACGGGGAAGAGCGGCTGTCCAGAGGGCGTGAGCCCGCGGTCGAGATCGAGGTTGTAGAGCAGCTCGCCGCGGACGCGGAAGGCGCCGTGCACGACGACGCTGGTCTCGGTCTGGGCGGCGATGTCGTTGCCGATGTCGGTGAAGCCGGTGGCGTGCGCCGCGGCGGGCGCCGCGAGGATCCCGAGGCCGAGCGCGAGGGCGCGAATGCGAGAAGAGCGCATCACTTTCCCTCGTCTTTCTTCGGATCTTCAGGAGCAGGCTTGTCGGGCTTGTCGACCTTCGGCGGCGTGACGACGACGGGCGGCGCCTCGACGCTGGCGGTCGGGGCCCTCTCTTCTTCGTCGAGGAAGCGAATCAGCTCGGCGTTGGAGGCGCTCTTCGCCTCGAGCATCGGGAAGTGGCCGCAGCGCGGATAGACCACGAGCCGCGCGTGGGGGAGCTCGCGCGAGAGGCGCTCTCCGAAGGGCAGGGTCGTCACCACGTCTTCGCGGCCCCAGAGCAGGAGCGTCGGCTTGTCGATGGTGTGATACCGACTCTCGACCTCGGCGTAGTGCATGCCGCGCACGCCGGCGAGGGCCGCGGCGACGGTGCCCGGGCGCTCCAGCGAGCGCTCCACGGCCTCGGCGAGCGCCTCGGAGACGAGGGTCTTGTCGAAGAAGGCCAGCGACATCCGCTCGTCGGCGCGCTCGCTGTAATACATGGAGAAGAGCGCCTCGCCCACGCCGCCGGCGCGGGACATCACGAAGAAGGTGGGCAGCTGTCCCTCGTAGACCCAGGCGTCGTAGAGGGCGATGCGACTGACCCGCTCCGGCGCGAGGAGCGCGAGCTCGAGCGTCACCGACGAGCCCCACGAGTGGGCGACGAAGGCGGCTTTATCGATCCCGCGCGACTCCAGCAAGCGCAGCACGAGGTGGGCCTCGGCCTTCGGCGAATAGTCCCCCTCGGGCCGGTCCGTCCACCCGAAGCCCTTGAGATCCATGGCGATGACCCGGTGGGTCTTCGACAGCTCGGGGATCAGCGCGTCCCACGTCTCCAGCGACGATGCGAACCCGTGAATGAGCACCACGGGAGGGCCCTTGCCCACGTCGACGTAGCGCACCCGGGCGCCGTCCACCGTCGCGAACGTGGCCGTCTTCGGCTCGCCCGCCATGGCGCCGGCGTGAAACTCGAGGCAGCCCGCAAGGAGCGGGAGCGCGCAGAGGAGCGGTAAGGTGAAGAGAGGCAGTTTCATGGTGCGAGTCGGCTGACCTCGGCCGCGGTGGTGAACTCGTCGGCCATCTCGTAGTCCTTCGAGACCATGGTGGCGACGGTGCCAAAGCACTCGGTGACGAAGACGAACCGGTGCGAGGTGGTGGTGACGCCGTTGAGGAAGCTCACCCGATCGACGCGGAGCCGGAGCACGGGGAACGTGGCAAAGGGCGTCTTCATCGTGCCGTGGGCGTCGACCTTGGAGTCGTACTGCTCGTTGTAGATGCCACCGACGGTGATGCCCTGGACCTTGCCCGTGACGGCCGAGAGCGTCGACCAGGAGCCGCCCTCCTTGATCGGGAAGACGAGGACCTTGACCGGCGTGCCGTATGCGAGGTTGGTGGCCTGGGCGCCGTCGGCCGGTGAGGCCACGCCGCGGAGGAGCAGCGCGCCGGACGCGACCTCGAACACGCCGAGAAGATCGGCCGTGGACGAGAGTCGTGAAGCGTAGGTGGCGCCGGGGAACGACGCCGCGAACCACTGCCCCGCGATTGGCAGCGTTTCCACCTTCTCGTCGGCCTGGCCGCTGATCGCCGCCGAGAGATCCCACACGTGCTCCCCGCCGAGGCCGACCTTGCCGAGCGTATCGACTGGCACGCTCGCCGCGGCGCTGAAACTCTCGTGGAGGCCCACCGTCACCGGGAGCTCGTCCTGGGTTATCGTCCCATCGTTGTTGGGAGGGGAGCAGGGGCCCGCGGAGCCGCCGCTGCCGCCTGCGCCCGTGGTGGCGCTGCTGCTGCTCGTCGTCGACGTCGCGCTGGTTGTGCTCTCGTGGCCACCGGCGCCCGATCCGCCGGCGCCCGTGCTGCCTGACGCCGCCGTCGAGTTGCCCGCGCCACCGCACGTCCCATCGACGTTGCACACGCCGGAGGCGCAGTCGGCGCCGACCTTGCAGCCCCCGGGCGTGCTCGCCGCGCAGCCGCCGAGCGAGGGAAGGAGCAACAGCATCAGTGGGAGGAGCGCGCGGTACGACATCGCCGACGTGCTTATCGAGAACGCCCGCCCGGGTCAACCGCTTTTTGTGCAGTGCAATAAGCGCAGCAGTTTCTGTGGCTTTTCGCGCGGTTTGTTGCTATCGCGGTGCAACACGGAGGTGGCGATTGATCGTCAAGAAATACTCGAACCGGCGGCTCTACGACACGGAGCAGAGTCGGTACATCACGCAGGACGAGCTCGCCGACAAGATCCGCCTCGGCGCCGACGTGCGCGTCGTCGACGCCGCGACCGGCGACGATCTCACGCAGGGGACGCTGGCGCAGATCATCCTCGAGAGCCGCGGCGCCTCGCGCCTCTTGCCCGTGCCGCTGCTGGTGCAGCTCATCCGTATGCGCGAGGACTCGCTCGCCGAGTTCTTCGGCCGCTACATGTCGGGCGCGCTCGATCTGTATCTCCACGCGAAGGAGGGCGCCGCGGCGATCGCGCCGTACAACCCCTTCGCGACGGTGCCCTTCGCGGCCACCAACGCGCTGGCGCGGCTCCTCCTCGGCGGCGGCGGAGGCGCCTTCGGGTGGCGCGAGCCGCCTCCAGCCGCGGTGATCCCGGCCCCGCCGCCGCTCCCGTCGCCCCCGCCCGCGCGCGAGACCAGCGACGAGATGAAGGATCTCCGCCGCGAGCTCGACGAGCTCAAGCGCGCGCTGCGCCCGCAGCGGACGCGGAGAGCGTCCGCGAGCCTGGTCAGGAAGAAGCGCCGGTCGTGATCGCCCGTTGCTGCGCTGCAACATAACTCTCCGATAGCCACGCTTCGTCCCGGGTCGGGGCGCGCCTACCGGAACGTCGCCCCTGTCTGTCCTGCCCGGTCCGTGCTAGCGACCGCGTGTGGAAGAGATGGCCCCGCTCCCCGACGATCCCGAAGAGCTCGGGACCCCTTCATTCCCCGACGATCTCAACGATCCGCAGCGCCTCGCGGCCGCCCACGTGGACGGCCCGCTGCTGATCTTCGCCGGCGCCGGAAGCGGAAAAACGCGCGTCATCGTCTACCGCATCGCCAACCTCGTCGCGGTCCACCGCGTCCCCCCGTACAAGATCCTCGCGGTCACCTTCACCAACAAGGCCGCGGGCGAGATGAAGCACCGCCTCGAAGGCCTCCTCGGCGACAGCGTCGCCAAGGATCTCTACGTCGGCACCTTCCACGCGATCTGCGCGCGCCTGCTCCGCCGCTACCACGACGCGGCGGGCCTCGAGCGCAGCTTCGTGATCTACGACGACTCCGATCAGCGCGCGGTGATGAACCGGGTGCTGAAGGAGCTCGAGCTCGACGAGAAGCGCTTCCCCCCGCGCCAGGTGCTCTCCCGCATCCACAAGCAGAAGCAGGAGGGCAAGGGCCCGGCCGATTTCCAGCCGGAGGGCTTCTTCGACGAGCCGATCAAGCGGTGCTTCGAGGCCTACCAGCGCCACCTCCAGGCGGCGAACGCCGTCGATTTCGACGACATCCTCCTCCACGTGCTCCGCATCATCGAGGATCCGGCGAGCATGCCCGGCGAGGAGATCCGCCGGCGCTTCCGCTACGTGCTCGTCGACGAGTTCCAGGACGTCAATCAGGTGCAGTATCGCCTGGTGCGCGCCTTCGCCAGCTCGCCACCCCACAACCTCTGTGTCGTCGGTGACGACGATCAGAGCATCTACCGCTGGCGCGGCGCCGACGTGCGGATCGTCCGCGGCTTCCGCAAGGACTTCCCCGGCGCCCAGATCGTGAAGCTGGAGCAGAATTACCGCTCCAGCAACAACATCGTCAAGGGCGCCCTCGGCGTGATCAAGCCGGCCAAGGACCGCGAGCCGAAGGAGCTCTGGACCGACAACCGCGACGGCGAGCAGATAGGCGTCATCGCCTGCGACAACGAGCACGACGAGGCCGCGTTCGTGGTCGAGCGGATCCGCGAGCTGACCGAGCGCGGCCTCTCCGCCAAGGAAGTCGCCGTCTTCTACCGCACCCACGCCCAGTCGCGCGTGCTCGAAGAGGTGATGCGCGCCGAGCGCATTCCTTACCAGATCATCGGCGGCGTCCGCTTCTTCGAGCGCGCCGAGGTGAAGGACTTGCTCTCGTACCTGCGCGTGGTGGCCAATCCGCGCAGCGACGTGGATCTGCTGCGAATCATCAACAAGCCCTCTCGCAAGCTCGGCGACACCACGCTCGACAAGCTGGTGCAGATGGCCGACGGGCGGAACACCTCGCTCTACGAGTCGATCCAGGCCCTCTGCGACAGCGGGTCGATCAACTCGGGCACGCGCCACAGCCTGCTCTCGTTTCGCGATCTGCTCCAGAAGCTGATGAAGGCAGCGCGGGACACGCGGCCGAGCCAGCTCGCCGAGCTGGTCCTCGCCGAGTCGGGCTACACCAAGATGCTCGACGCCGACGACAGCACCGAGAACGAGGCCCGCAAGCAGAACCTGAGCGAGCTCGTGGGCTCGATCCTCGACTACGAGGAAGAGGCCCTGTCGGCCGGCGAGGAGACGTCGCTGAGCGGCTACCTGGAGCGAGTGACGCTCTCCAGCGACATCGACGCTCTGGAGGACGCGCCGCGCGTGGCGATGATGACCGTGCACGCGGCCAAGGGCCTCGAGTTCGACTCGGTGTTCATCACCGGCATGGAAGAGGACCTGTTCCCCTTTCGCAACGCGGATCCCTCGCGCAACGAGGACGTCGAGGAGGAGCGTCGCCTGGCCTACGTGGCGGTGACCCGGGCGCGCACGCGGCTCTGGATCACCTACGCCGGGCGGCGGATGATCTTCGGGCAAACGCGCTTCGGGCTGCCGAGCCGCTTCATCACCGATCTGCCGCGGTCGACCGTGCGCCAGGGCGCGACTCCCGCCCTCGAACGGCAGCAGTCGACCCGCGAGACTGGCAATGTTGGATCGGTGTACGCCCGCGTGCGCGCCGGCGGCTCGCCGTGGTCGCACCCACAGGAGCGCGCCGCGAGCAGCGGTGGGGCGACGTACCCGGGCCGCCCGAAGGCCGAGCCGGAGCGCGCGCCCGGCGAGCGCTACGTCGAGCGCGAGCCCGAACTCGATCAGGGCGGCGGCGAAGACGGCGCGATCCACGTCGGCGGCCGCGTCCAGCACAAGACGTTCGGCGTCGGCCTCGTGATGAGCATCGACAACGGGGCCGATCCCATCGTGTCGGTGAAGTTCTCGGGCTACGGCGTGAAGCGGATCAAGGCCGCGTTCCTGCAGCGCGCGGGCGGCTGAGCTGAACGCCGGGCGCGTGGTTTCGCCGCTCGGAGCTCACGGCATAAAAAAAGCGCTGCGGGCGACCTGGGGGGGTAGGTCTCATCCGCAGCGCTCGGGAACCTGGTATTGCAGGCAGTGTGCCAGGCTGTAGCCCAGCAGATCCCGAGGCTTGTAAGGGGCTCCGCGGCGTCGATTTCAATCCTGCGATTCAGGCCGACAAAGTCGAAACGCGGCCGAGCAAAACGCCGCAACGATTTCGCTCCGGCGCTGGCGACGAGGCGCACGCGCGCCGTTTCAGCGCGAGCTGCGGCGTCGACCTCGCCGGTGAGAGCGCTGACCGAGGTGCCCCGACATCGTTGATGCTCGCCAGCAGATCGCGGATCCGGCTACGCTGAGCGCATCCATGTGACGCGCCCGACGTCCTGTTCGAACCGGTTCGTGAAGGGCACGGCGATCCTGCTCGCCACGGTCGGCGTCGTGTCGGCGCTGATGCGCTATCTGCTGCCCGCTGCCGAGCGCGCTCGCCTCGCCGGCCCGCTCTACGGCAGCTTCGGCACCGAGCACCTGCCAGTCATGGCCGCGCACCCGGGCGCCGAGGCGGTCCACCGGATCGGCGGAGCCGCGTACATGATCCTCGGGGTGCTCCAGTTCATGCCCTCCCTGCGCTCGAGCCGGCCGGGGCTTCATCGCTGGTGTGGCCGGGTGTTCCTCGCGCTGTCGATCGTGGCCGGCGTCAGCGGAGCGTACATGGCGCTGGCGTTTCCTTTCGAGCGGGGGGAGGGTCCTCCTTCGGTGGTATTCAGCGGAGCTCTGGTGTTCTCCGCGATCAAAGCCTATGTCCACATCCGCCGTGGAGACGTGGTGAGGCACCGCGAGTGGGTGACGCGCACGTTCGCGGTGGGCCTCGGTGTCGGCACCATCCGGCTCATCGCCGTCGTCCTCCTCAATGCGACGAGCCTCGACGCACATCAGATCATCGCGGGTTCGTTCTGGGCCGGCTGGGTGGTGACCCTCGTCGGCGCCGAGGTCTGGATCCGCGCGCAGCGCCGCGCGCCGGCTCCGTCATCAACGCTTGTCGGTGGGCGCCCAGGGGAGCACGCCGGCGTCGTCGAGGGCCAGCAGAAGCTCTCCTATCATCCGCCCGCGCTCGGTGAGTGACCGCGGCGTGAGCGCGGCCCCGAGGGCGCGGCGGGCCCGATCACGGTGGGCGCCGTCGCCGGTGAGGCGGGTGAGAGCGGCGAGAAAACGGGCCGCGGCGATGTTCGGATCGAAGGGGCGATCGCGCCGCGCGAACACGCCCGCAGCCGATGGATCGAGCGATTTCGCGAAGTAGCCACCCGAGGAAGGATCGGTGAAATCACGCTCCATCGCCGCGGCGATCTTCACGGCGGCGTCGCGGTACGCGGCCTCGCCCGTCACCTCGGCGAGGCGGGCCAGGGCGAGGCCGAAGCTGCTCGCGTCGGCGAGGTAACGCGCGGTCGTGCCGGTGCGCTTCACGCTCCCGTCGGGCGCCACGAGCCGCGCGAGGACGAGATCCGCAGCGCGCCTCGCCGAGGTGAGCGCCGCCGGATCGCGAGCGACCTCGTACAGCGTGGCCAGCGCCGCGATGGCGAGGCCGTTCTCGTGCGCATAGACATGGTCGTCGACGCGCGGAACGCCGAGCTTGCGTCGCTCGGCGTCGGAGAGCCGGTAATAGACGTCGCCGTCGACGAACTTCGCGCCGCGATCGTGGGCGTTGGCGTCGGCGTCCTGGCTCGGGAGAAAGGCCCCGTCCGGCGTCGAGAGGAAGGCGCCGAGATACCGCGCGATCCCCCGGGCGTCGGCGAGTAGACCCGGATCCTTCGTGGTCGCGTAGCCGCGGGCGTAGGCCTCGAGGTTGGCCGCCTGATAGGACATCAGCTTCTCGTAATGAGGCTTGTCCCAGGTCGACGCGGACGAGTACTGATAGACCCCGCCCCACACCGGATCGAGGAGGGCGCGCTGCTGTTTCAGGCTGAAAATGGCGCGCTTCGTGGCCTCGGCGTCGCCGTGGGCACCGCGCCGGAGCTCGAGCTCGATGGCCGCGCCGAGGGGTGATTTCTGGCGGCGCCCCCAGCCCCCCTGCTCGGGATCGTAGTACGAATCGAGCTGGAACACCGTCGCTCCAGCGGCCCAGCCGAGGGCCTCGACCGGCGCGGGCAAGTCGGAGGGGCCGAGCGCCTCGGCCGCGGCCGGCGCGCCCTTCGCGAGCGACTCGAGATCGGCGAGGATCGTGCGCAGCTCTTCCGGAGGCAAATAGCCGCGGTATTTCCCGATCTCGCGGCCATCGGGGGAGAAGATGATCGTCGCGGGCCAGCCCCAGTCCCCGTAGCGCTCGGCGAGATCGGGGTGCTCGTCGACGTCGATGCGCACCGTGACGAAGCGGTCGTGGAGGGCGCGGCCGATGTCCGGCTCGAGATACGTTGTCTCGTCCATGACATGGCACCAGTGGCACCACTCGGCTGCTCCGTCGAGCAGCAGATACTTGCCCTCGCGGCGGGCGCGATCGAACGCTTCGGGCGACCAGGCAGCCCAGGTGAAGGCGCGCTCGGCCGCCCGCGCCCGCGACGCTGCGATGTTGACCTCGTCGGGCGTGCCGGCGCGGACGAGGCCATGCGCGGCGTCCGGTGCGCGGGCGGGGCCGGCGCCCACCGTGGCGTGATCGACGCACGCGGCCAGGGAAAGAGCGAGGATCGGGGCGACAAGAACCTTCACGAGGCCCGCTACGGGCGGGGAGGGGCAAAGGTTGCGGTATGCTGCCGCGGTGACCTCGATCTCTTCTGACGCCGACCCCGAAGGTGGCCTCTCCGCGCCGTTCCGACTCTCGATCACCCCGACTGCCGCCGACATCGACGAGCTCGGCCACGTCTCGAACCAGGTGTATCTGCGTTACATCCTCGACGCCGCGACGAGCCACTCGCACGCCGTCGGGCTCGATCACGCGGCGTACCTGCGGATCGGATCGGTGTTCGTCGTCCGCCGCCAGACCATCGATTACCTCGCGCCGACGTACGCTGGCGAAGATCTGGTGGTGACGACGTGGATCGCCGAGTGGTCGGCGGTGACGTCGGTGCGGCGCACCTCGCTTCGAAGGATCGCCGACGGGCGCGAGGTCGCGAAGGCCGAGACGCTGTGGGCCATGGTCGCGACCGAGGGCGGGCGGCCGCGGCGGATCCCCGCGGATGTGCGAGCGATGTTCGCGCGCAAGGAGACGGCATGATCGATCGCGAGACGCCGGCACGAGGCGCGTTTCACATCGCGCTCGCGGGCGTGATCGTCCCCGTCGCGGCCTTCGCGCTCTCGGGGACGCTGGCCTTCCAGGCGCTCCGGCAGCCCAGCTACGGCGTCGATCCCGAGCAGCGCGTGTGGACGCGGCGCCTCGTGCTCCTGGCGATCGTCGATGCGCTCGTGATGATCGCCATGGTCGCGCTGCTCGCCGGGAAGGCGTCGATGCCTGCGCCGCGCGTCGCGGTGGCGCCTGGTCCGCGCATCGGCGTCGTGCTCGACGCGCGCGACGTCGGGCACGGCGTGCGCGTGATCGAGGTACGCGCGGGCTCGCCGGCCGAGCGCGCGGGTCTCTTGCCCGGGGACGTGATCGAGCGCGTCGACGGCCAGCCGGTCGACCGCAACGCCGATCTCACCGAGGTGATCGCGACCACGGCGGCCGGCGGATCCCGCGCGCTCGACGTCGTCCGCGACGCCTCGCGCGTGACGCTGACGATCACCCCCGAGGTGCTGAAGGCGAGCCCGGCGCGGCGATCGATCTTCCAGCGCGACGGGCCGAGCGAGCCGATCGCGTCCGGCGTGGCGTCGCTCGCGGCGGCGTGGGGCGGGGTCGCCTTGCTGCTGGTGATCGTCTGCGCCGTCGCCGCGCGTCGAGGCGGCGCGTCCCCGCGGCCGCTGACGTTCTGGTTCGCTTTCGCGGGAGCCCTCGCGGCCTCGGACGTCGCGCTGATCACGGCGCACACGATCACCGGGAGGCTCGTCGGCGGGGACTCGCTCGGAGGCGCCCTCGTGGGTCTCTGCGCGGGGAGCGCGACGCTGCTGGGCCTCGCGGTGCTCTGGCGTCGTCACCTCGGGTGGGAGGGCGAGCCGGGTGGGGCCGAGACGCTGCCCACCGTCGTCACCGGCGTCGCGTACATGGTCGCGGGCGTGGTCCGCCTCGGGATCATCCTCGTCGCCCTCGGGCCGCTACTGCACATCTCGCCGCCGGATCCCGGGCGCGAGATCCAGGATCTCGTCGCCCGCGGCCTCGGTCCCGTGGGCATCGCGATGCTGATCTTCGCCGCGGTGATCCTCGCCCCGATCGGCGAAGAGACGCTGTTCCGCGGCGTGCTCTTGCCCTGGCTCCGCCGCTTCCTGGGCGTCGACGCGGCGGTGTGGTTGAGCGCCGTCCTCTTCGGGATTGGCCACCTCCGCTATGGCCTCTACCTGAGCACGATCGTGGTCTATGGCCTGGTGCTCGGGTGGGCGCGGCTCCGCACCGGGAACCTCCGCGCGTCGATCGTGCTCCACATGATCATCAACGCGGTCGCGACGGCGGTGGCGCTGAGCCGGCTCTGATCGTCGCCGCGTCGTCACACATTCGCCGGCTCGGTCGATGAGCCGGAATGGGACGAAACACGCTCGCCTGGACGCTGTCGGTGCTGGCTCTCACGTCGGGGTGCGCGACCCCGGCGGCGCCGCTCCGCCCGAGCTCGCCGCCGCCGCCGATCGCGCTCGGCCTTCGTTTCTCGCCGATCCTCGCGAGCGCCCCGCGGGCCCCCGCGCCCCCGCTCGTGGCGGGCCCGGTGATCGCGCCGGCGTCGCCCGAGACACCGCTCGTCGCGCCCGAGCCTGCGGGGCCGCGATCACGCCCTCTGCGGAACGGCTCCCACAACCCGATGCCCGGGGGCGTCATGGCCGGCTACCAGGCCGACACCGGGCTCGACATCGCCGGTAGCCCGCGGCCGGTCTTCGCCCTGGCGTCAGGCACCCTCGATTACTCCGAGCCTGGACACACCCTCTGGACGGGCGCCTCCGACACGGCCAACTGCGTCCGCTTCGAGCTCGACGCGCCGATCCCCTGGAAAGGGCGGCAGATCACCCATGTCTACTATGCTCACCTCTCGAAGCTGGCCCATCTCCAGCCCGAGGGGACGACGCCGAGGCGCCATGTCGAGGCGGGCGAGCTGCTCGGATCATCCGGCGTGGCCAACCACAGCCCGCATCTCCACATTGGCTTGCTCCTCGACGGCGAGGTGGAGCAATACTGGGGTACGTTCCTCCTCGCCGACGAGATCAGGAAGGTGATCGGCGGCTACCGCAACGGGGATATCCTGCCGAAGGAGTGATCACCGACTGCCCATCTGGACGGTGCCAGTCTTCTCCACCCGGGTGCCGCCCACGTCGAAGCGGCCCTGCACTCCCGCGAAGACGAAGGTGTTGAGCTTCTTGTCAGTGATGACGGCGTCGCCGGCCGGGCCCTCGGGGTTCCTCGCCACGAAGAGGTTCACGTCGCCGCCGATCATCGGGCCCAGCGCCACGTCGCGCGAGACACGGACGTCGAGGCCGAGCTGGCCGCGCGCGAGCTCGAAGCCGTGCAGGAGCACGTTGTTGCCGACGCCCTCCGGCGCGACCCACAGCATCCGGTAGCCCGCGCCGAGGCTGAGCCACGGATCGACGCGCTCGTACGGCTGGAAGTGGACCTTTCCTTCCACGCCGACCGCCGCGCCGCGCACCCGCGTTCCCTGCGGCTGTGCGGTCGCGGGGACGAGCTCTTGATACTGGCCCGTGAGGCCGACGGCGAGCTCGGGCGTGGCGCGGTAGCCGAGGCCGAGCCCGACGCCGATCCCGCCGCGCGCGACGTCGGACAGCGCGTCTCCCTGGCGCGCGCTGATCCCGCCGAAGCCCTGCGTGTAGCCCGTATTGACGTCGATCTCGAAGGCGTCGCTCGGCGCGCCGAGCGGCCGGGGCGCCGAGCCCTCGACCTGCTGCGCCGAGGCGACCCCGGCGAGCGCGCAGACGATCGCCACCGTCGTAGCTCCAGTAGCCCACGTTTTCATGGATATCTCCCTTGCCGGCCGGGCGTGCGGGCCGGGCGCGTTTCGCGTTGATCCGAGCAGGACTCGTGCCCGCGGCGTCGCGCGCGATTTGCTCTCGCGACGCTCCGGCGGACGATCCGCGCTTTCCAACGTGCGCGCGCTCGGGCACCATCGCGCCCATGTCCCCCTGGATCCACGTCGAAGGAAAGGTCGCTCTCGTCACCGGCGGGAGCCGCGGTATCGGCGAGTCGATCGCCAAGGCCCTCGGGCAGAGCGGCGCCAAGGTGGCGATCGCGTCCCGCAAGATCGAAGGCGTGAGCGAGGCAGCCGAGCGCCTCCGCGCCCACGGCATCATGGTCGAGCCGTTCGCCTGCCACACCGGCAAGACCGATCAGATCGAGGCCCTGGTGAAGGCCACGATCGCCCGCTTCGGGAAGATCGACATCCTGATCAACAACGCGGCGACGAACCCGCATTTCGGGCCGATGCTCACCGGCGACGACGGCGCCTTCGACAAAACGTTCGAGGTCAACGTCAAGGGGTATCTCAACCTCGCCAAGGCCGTCGCGCGGCACCTCGTCGATCGTGGCGCGCCGGGATCGATCATCCACGTCGCGAGCATCATGGGCCTGGCGTCGGCGCCGCTTCAGGGCATCTACGGGATGACGAAGGCGGCGGTCATCTCGATGACGAAGACGCTGGCGATGGAGCTCGGCGGGAGCGGAATCCGCGTCAACGCCATCGCTCCTGGCCTCGTCGAGACGAAGTTCGCCCAGGCGATCGTCGCGAACAAAGACCTCACCGATCGCGAGCTCGCGCGGACGCCGCTCGGCCGGTACGCCCAGCCGGACGAGATCGCCGGCGCGGCGCTCTACCTCGCCTCGGATGCCGCGTCGTTCGTCACCGGACACACCCTCGTCATCGACGGCGGCCGCACCATCGCTTGATTTTCGCCGATCCGGGCACGGGGAGCTCCCAGGCGGGCTCGCAAGCGAGCCCTTGACGTTGTCGTCGTCGCCGTTGTTCGTACGGCTCCTCCTCCGCCTTGGCCGCGCGCCCGGCTCGACGAAAATCAATGATAGCCAGCTGGAACGTGACGCGACCTGCTCTCGTTGCCGCCACTCTCTTCGTCCTCGTGGGCTGCGGCTCGTCGCTGAGCCCGGGATCGAGCGGCTCGATGAGTGTCGCGGCGAGCAGCAGTAGCAGTAGCGGGGGCGGCGGCGGTGCGGGCGGCGAGGGCGCGGGCGGCGGCGGCTCACCGCTCCTCGACGCGATCGAGGCTGATTTACTCGGTGATTTCGACAACTCGGCCCAGCACGCGATGATGGCTGGCAAGCTGATCGAGAGGCACGTTTGCGTCGTCCCCGGGCGCGCCGACAGCGCCTCGGTGCTCTGGCTCTTCGTCGAGCAGATCGACGATACGAGCGGCCTGCGCGAGACGTACTCCACGCGCGTCCACGAGATCCGTTTGAGCGCGGGAAAGGCGGTCGCGCGCGTCTTCAAGCTCGCGGTCACGCACCCGCTCGCCGACGATCCCTATGCGCTCGACGGGGCGCGCGACGGCTGCACGAAGCCGGCGATCCTTCAGGCGATCACCGACGCGGATCTGCTCTACCGCGACGGCTGCGATCTCACGTTCGCGGCGGGCGGGAGCGATTTCGTGGCGGCGACCGAGGCCAACACCTGCGCTGTGCCGGGCGGGTTCATCAACACCAGCGAGAGCGTGAGCCCCGACGGGCTCACGCAGACGGACACCTATTTCGACGCGGCCTCGAAGAAGCCCCAACCGCTCTCGGCGCTCACGTTCGTTCGCGTCGTGCCCACGCCCTGAGAGTGCCAGTCACGGTGGCGGCTTGCAGACGCCCTGTCCGCCGCAGCCGGGCGACGCCGGAGGGCAATCGGTGGCGCTCGCGCACTTCACGCTGCAGTGCATGCCTTTCTGCATGAAGGTGGCGCAAAGGCCGCTCGCGCAGTCGGCGTCGAGAACAAACCAGCGCGTAGGCGCGGCGATCTGCGGCGAGAGCGGCAGTCTACCAGCGGTGATGAGCCGGGTGACCCTCTTTGACGGCGACGAACGTCCCGCGGCAGCGCGCCGTCACGTCGGCTCCGGAGAGCAACTCGGCCTCGACCACGGCGCGATCGGGCGTGGATTCGACGACCCTGGCGCGGAGGCGCACCGGGCCCATCGGCGTCGGCTTGCGCAGCTTCACGTGAAAGTCGGCCGTCACGGTGCAGGGCGGGGCGCTCTCGCCCGCGGCCACCATCAGGTGATGTGCCGCCGCCCAGTTGCTGTGGCAATCGAGCAGCGCGCCGATGATTCCCCCGTTGAGCACGCCCGGAAAGGCATGATGAAACTCTTCGGGGGTGAAGTCGGCCACGACGGAGTCGCCCTCGACATGGCTCTTGATCCGCAGCCCCTTCTCGTTGGCCGGGCCGCAGCCGAAGCAAATGCTCTTCGGCGCATAGCGGTCCTGAAGAGACTGCGAATCACGCGCGCGCAGCGCGCCGGGGTCCGGGGCCGCCTGCGACCCCGGGAGAACAGAGCTCACGTGAAGGCCTCGTCGAGGAGCATCTTCTGCTCGAGCAGGTGGCTCGCGCGCGATCCCGTGGCGGGGCTGGCGCTGGACGCCCGGGCCACGCAGGAGATCGGGAAGCGATGGTGGAGCGCGTCGGGCAGGTTGGCCGTGATGTAGTACCAGGCGCCGTAGTTACGGGGCTCTTCCTGGACCCAGATGAGCTTCGTGCCGTCCTTGTAGGGGGCGAGGGCCGCCGTCAGCTCCTCGTTCCAGGGATAGAGCTGCTCCATCCGCACGATGGCCACGTCGTGCATGCCGCGCTCCTCGCGGGCGACGGCGAGGTCGTAGTAGACCTTGCCCGAGCAGAGCAGGATCTTCTTCACGTCGCCGGGATCGACGCCGCTCTGATCGGGGATGACCCGCTGGAAGCGGCCCTCCGCGAGGTCCTTGATCGTCGAGACGGGGCGGTGCGGGCCCTTCGACGTCGCCGCGACGCGGAGCAGGCTCTTCGGCGTCATGATCACCAGCGGCTTGCGCCACGGCCGCAGCACCTGGCGGCGCAGGGCGTGGAAGAGCTGGGCCGGCGTGGTCAGGTTACAGACCTGGATGTTGTCCTCGGCGCTGTTCTGGAGGAAGCGCTCGAGTCGAGCGCTGGAGTGCTCGGGCCCCTGACCCTCGTAGCCGTGGGGGAGATAGAGCACCAGGCCCGAGAGGCGATGCCACTTGTCCTCGCTCGACGTGAGGAACTGATCGACGATGACCTGAGCGCCGTTGAGGAAGTCGCCGAACTGCGCCTCCCAGATCACCAGGGCTCCCGGCGAATCGAGGCTGTAGCCGAAGTCGAAGCCGAGCACGCCCTGCTCGCTGAGAGGGCTGTTGTAGATCTGGAAGCGACCCGGCGCGACGGCCACCGTGGAGAGCGGGGCGAACTCGTCCCCGTTCTCGGTGTCCATCAGCACGGCGTGACGGTGGCTGAACGTCCCGCGCTTCACGTCCTGACCGCTGATGCGGATCGGGGTCTTGTCGTGGAGCAGCGACGCATACGCCATCATCTCGCCGGTGCCCCAGTCGAAGGGCTCGCCCGACATGATCGCGTCGTGGCGGGCCTTGAGCATCGGCACGACCTTGGGGTGCGGCGTGAAGCCGTGCGGGAGCTCGAGGAGCTGGCCCGCGAGCTGGCGCAGGCGGTCTTCCGGGACGGCCGTGGAGACCTCCGGCGTGGCCGCGTCGGGGCCGCCGCGGTAGTTGTTCCACACGCCGCCCATCGCGTACGTGACCGGCGCGAAGCCCTTCTGCTTCACCTCTTCGAGCGCGGCGGCGAGTGCCTCGCGGCGGCGCAGGGTGATCTCGTCGGCCTTCTCCTTGGTGACGTTGCCCATCTCGAGCAGGCGCGCGACGTACATCTCGCGGACCGTGGGCTTCTTGTCGATCGCCGCGTACATCCGGGGCTGCGTGTAGCGCGGCTCGTCGCCCTCGTTGTGGCCGTAGCGACGGTAGCAGTACATGTCGATGACGACGTCTTTGCCGAACTTCTGGCGGTACTCGATCGCCAGGTGCGTGACCTGGGCGACGGCCTCGGGATCCTCGCCGTTCACGTGGAAGACAGGGACCTTGATCATCCGCACGATGTCCGACGCGTAGCGCGTGGATCGGCTGTCGCTCGGGTTGGTCGTGAAGCCGATCTGGTTGTTGACGATCACGTGGACCGTCCCGCCCGTGGAGTAGCCTTCGAGGCCGGTGAGGTTCAGCGTTTCAGCGCAGATGCCCTGGCCGATGAACGCCGCGTCGCCGTGAATGAGCAGCGGCATGACGCGGAGGCGCGCCGACGCCGGATCGCCGAGGCGATCTTGCTTGGCGCGGACGCGACCCTCGGCCACCGGGTTGACGAACTCGAGGTGGCTCGGGTTGAAGCTGAGCGTGAGGTGCACGCTCTTGCCCGACTCGGTGGTGCGGTCGGTGGAGTAGCCGAGGTGGTACTTCACGTCGCCGCCGCCGAGGTAGCGCTGCGCGTCCTTGTCCTCGAAGGCCGCGAAGATCTCGCGGAGGCCCTTGTTCATGATGTTGACGAGGACGTTGAGCCGGCCGCGGTGGGCCATGCCGAAGACGATCTCGTCGATGCCTTCGGCGCCCGCGCGCTCGATCAGGAGATCGAGCAGCGGGATCAAGCTCTCGGCGCCCTCGAGCGAGAAGCGCTTGGTGCCCGCGCCGTAGCTGCGCTGGATGAACTGCTCGAAGATCTCCGCGTCGGAGAGCTTCGTCAGGATGCGGAGCTGCTCCTGGTGGCCGAGCGTGAGGCGGTTCTTCGTCGCCTCCATCCGCTGCTGGATCCAGGCGCGCTGCTCGGGATCGTCGATGTGCATGTACTCGACGCCGATGCTGCGGCAGTACGTCTCTTCGAGGCGCTGGATGATCTCGCGCAGGGTCTGGACGGGCGAGGCGCCCGCGAGATCGATCGTCGGGAAGGGCTTGTCGAGGTCCTCCGGCGAGAGCTCGAACCGGCTCAGCTCGAGCTCGGGCGGCGCCTCGGGCGGGACGCCGAGCGGATCGATGTGCGCGAAGAGGTGACCGCGCACGCGATAGGCGTTGAGCAGCTTGTAGACGCGCCCGCGGATCGCCGCTTCGGCGAGCACCTCACGCTCGTGCTCTTGCCGTGAGGGCACGGCGAGCGGCGAGGCGCCGCGCGTATCGACGTGCGGTTGGAACGCGAGGTCGAGGCTGCGCGCCAGGTGCCCGTTCGTGAGCGGGAAGCCGGGCGCGCGGCGCAGGAGCTCACCGTTTCCGTTCGTGGAGCCGAGTCGATCGTCGAAGTACGAGCGCCAGCTCGCCTCGACCGACTCTGGGTTCTCCAGGTACTGGGCGTAGAGCTCTTCGACGAAACCTGTATTGATGCCGAAATCAAGGGCCATCGGATCGGCACCGGAGATACCTCGGGAGCGGCCGGTATGCCAGCGGCTCCGACCGAGCGGGCCCGATGGACGCGTATTTTTCGCGACTCGGGGGCGTGCGACCCCGTCTTTCCGTCAGCCGGAAGGGGGCGTAGAAGGTCCCTCATGGATCTCTACACGCGTTTCCAGAGCCACTTCTACGACGATCCGAGCCTGGGGCTCTCGGTCGACATCAGCCGGATCCGCTTCGCCGACGGGTTCTTCGCGGAGATGGAGCCGCGGATCCAGAAGGCCTACGCGGCGATGGCGGAGCTCGAGGGCGGCGCCGTCGCCAACCCCGACGAGAAGCGCATGGTCGGCCACTACTGGCTGCGCGCGCCCGAGCTCGCGCCCGACGCGGCCACGCGCGCGGCGATCGAGTCCGCGCTCGCGAGCATCCACGCGTTCGCGGAGAGCGTGCACGCCGCGCGGCTGCGGCCCGAGCGCGCCGAGCGCTTCGAGAACGTCCTGGTGATCGGGATCGGCGGCTCGGCGCTCGGGCCGCGCTTCGTCGCCGAAGCCCTGGGAACGCCGGCCGATCGGCTCCGCCCGTACTTCCTCGACAACACCGATCCCGACGGGATCGATCGCGTGTTCGATGCCATCGGCGCCGGCCTGCCGCGCACGCTCACGGTGATCATCTCGAAGAGCGGCGGCACGAAGGAGACGCGCAACGGGATGCTCGAGGCGCGCGCCCAGTACGAGCGCGTCGGCCTCACCTTCGCGAAGCACGCCGTCGCGGTGACGGGCGACGGGAGCGAGCTCGACAAATACGCTGTGAAAGAAGGCTTTCTCGCGCGCTTCCCGATGTGGGACTGGGTCGGTGGGCGCACGAGCGAGCTCTCCGCGGTGGGGCTGCTCCCCGCTGCGCTGCAAGGGCTCGACGTCGACGCGCTGCTCGCCGGCGCGCGCGCCTGCGACGTGGCCACGCGCTCGCGCGAGACGAAGAAGAACCCGGCCGCTCTCCTCGCGCTCGCCTGGTACTCCGCGACCGGCGGCGTCGGCAAGAAGGACATGGTGCTCCTGCCCTACAAAGACCGGCTCGAGCTCTTCTCGCGCTACCTCCAGCAGCTCGTGATGGAGTCGCTCGGCAAGAGCCACGATCTCGACGGCAAGGAGGTGCACCAGGGCATCGCCGTCTACGGCAACAAGGGCTCGACCGATCAGCACGCGTACGTGCAGCAGCTCCGCGACGGGCTCGACAATTTCTTCGTGACCTTCATCGAGGTGCTGCGCGATCGCGCGCCGGAGCGCGCCGGGCTCGAGGTCGATCCGGGCTTCACTTCCGGCGATTATCTCGCGGGGTTCTTCCTCGGGACGCGGCGCGCGCTCACCGAGTCGGGGCGCGAGTCGGTGTCGCTGGTGATCGACGAGGTCAGCCCGCGGACGCTGGGCCTGCTCATCGCGCTGTACGAGCGCGCGGTCGGCTTCTACGCGTCGCTCGTGAACATCAACGCGTACCACCAGCCCGGCGTCGAGGCCGGAAAGAAGGCCGCGGTGGACGTGCTCGCGGTCGAGCAGAAGGTGTTCTCGGCGCTGCGCGAGGCCAAGGGCAAGCCGCTCACGGTCGACGCGATCGCCAGGGCCGCCGGCACGAGCGACGTCGAGACCGTGTTCTGGATCGTGCGGCATCTCGCGGCGAATCCGGATCGCGGGATCGTGCGCGAGCTCCCCGCGGGCGGCTCCCCGTTCGCGGCCACGTACCGGACGATCAGCTGAGCGCGCCGCGCCGGAGAGGATGACGATGACGATGATCTTCGATCAACGCTTCGTGACGACCCTCCTCGCGGCGACGGCGGCGTCGGTGCTCGGCTTCGGGTGCTCCTCCGGCGACACGCCGGGGACCGGCGGCGCGGGGGGCAGCGCCGGCACCAGCAGCGTCAGCAGCGGCGGAGCCGGCGGGACGACCAACCTCAACCCTTCGAAGGCCTGCGGCGCCGCGAGCGGCGTCACCGGCGAGCAGAAGATCACCCTCGACGTCGGCGGACAGATGCGCTCGTACCTGCTCAGCGTCCCCGCGGGCTACACCGGCAAGGATCCGCTCTCGCTCGTGCTGGTGTTCCATGAGCGCGCGAGCGACGGCGCGAAGATCAAGGTCGACCTCCCGATCGAGGCCAAGGCCGGGGGAAAGGCGATCTTCGTGTACCCCGACGGGCAGCCGCAGGTCATCGCCAACAACGACACCGCGTGGGAGCTCCAGAGCGCGGCGGACGGGAAGGAGGGGCCGGATGTGCTGCTGGTCGACGCGCTCGTGGCGTCGATCTCGGACAGCTACTGCCTCGATACGAAGCGGGTGTTCGCCGCGGGCTTCGGCTACGGCGCCGAGTTCGTCGACACGCTCGGCTGCTACCGTGGCGACGTGGTGCGGGCGATCGCGCCCGTCGCCGGCGGCGACGTGTTCCACGACGAGTTCTGCAAGGGCGCCCCGTCGACGTGGATCGCCCACGGCAAGGACGATGTGACGATCGGCTACGACAAGTTCGCGATCCCGAGCCGCGATCACTGGCTGACGCGGGACGGCTGCGAGATGACGTCTTCGCCGACGGATCCCGCGCCGTGCAAGTCGTATCCCGGTTGCAAGAACGGCGCGGCGGTGACGTTCTGCGGCCACAGCGGCCTCGGCGTGCCGGACTTCGCGGCCCAGGCGATCTGGGATTTCTTCGCGAAGATCCCGGACTGAAGAGGGGCTGTCGCGGGGGCGGCGAGAGAGCGGCAGATCGCGAGGATCTGCCGCTCTTCATCGCACTCCATCACTCAGCGGCGGTCGCGACGGCGACGGAGGCCGAGCGCGGCCGCGGCGAGGACGGCAAAGGCGCCTCCCGGGAGAGTGCCACTCTGCGGGTCCCCCGCGACGGTGCAGCCGCAGTCGCCCGCGCTGCTGTTGCCGGACGAGCCGCCCGAGCCGCCCGCGCCGTCGCTGCCGCCCGCGCCGCTGGTGACGGCGCTCGTCGTCGCGCCGCCGCTGGTCGTCGCCGCGCCGCTGCTGGTGGTCGCCGCGCCGGTGGTCGCGGTGCTCGCCATGCCGCCCGCGCCGCCCGCGCCGCCCGCTCCGCTGGTGCTGGCCGCGCTGGTGGCCGCGCTGGTGCTGCTGACGCTGGTGCTGCCGCCCGCGCCGCCGACGCCGCTCGTGGCCGCCGCGCTGGTGCCGCCGCCCGCGCCGCTGCTGGCGCTGCTGCTCGACGCCGCCGCGGTGGTCGCGCCGGTGCTGGCGGCGCTGCTCGAGCTCATCCCCGGACAGCCGTTGTCGACCGCGGGGCCGGCCATCGTCGGGCACAGGTCGCAGGCGTCGCCGACGCCGTCAGCGTCGGTGTCGACCTGGGTCGTGTTCGGGATCAGGACGCAGTTGTCCATCGCGTTGGCGACACCGTCGTTGTCGATGTCCACGTCGCAGGCGTCGCCTTGAGCGTCACCGTCGGTGTTGAGCTGGTTCGCGTTGGCGACGAGAGGGCAGTTGTCGCAGGAGTCGCCCACGCCGTCAGCGTCGGTGTCGAGCTGGTTGAGATTGGCAGTCGCCGGGCAGTTGTCGCAGGCGTCGCCGATCGCGTCCCCGTCGGTGTCGGTCTGGGCCGGGTTGGCGACCGTGGGGCAGTTGTCGTTGGCGTCCGGCACCGAGTCGCCGTCGGTGTCCACCGCGCCCGGGGTGACCGTGGTGCAGGCCGTCCAGGTGACCGAGGAGTTCTCGCTGGTCTCGTCGCGGCCGGCGATGCCGTTGCTACCCGTGGCGATCTGCCCCGTCTCGGCGAGATCGCTGCGGCACGTGTTGTTCGTCCCGCCGGTGCCAGCAGGTGGAGTGTAGGTGGGCGCGTGGTG
The DNA here is from genome assembly GCA_025362495.1 of Byssovorax sp. GTDB lineage: Bacteria > Myxococcota_A > Polyangia > Polyangiales > Polyangiaceae > JANYGI01. The sequence goes on from JANYGI010000102.1 coordinate 161,695, forward strand.
TGCCGCGGTGTCACCGACCTCCGGGAGATACGGGAGGCCAACGCTGCTCTTGTTGACTCCCGGGTTCGAGCCGCCGCCGACGCCGAAATAGACGTAGTCGACGTCGGTGATTCCCGCGCTGACACCGTCCCAGTAGAAGAGCACGATCGGCTCTCCACCGTTGGTGAGGTTGTGCAGCGTTCCGACAGCCACACCAGGAGCCGTGATCGAAGGCGCGACCATGTCGGGAACGTTCGTCGACCCGTTCGCCGCGGTGGTGGGCGTGATCTCGTATTTCGGGTAGATGCCGAAGCCATTGAATTTGCCCATGCCGCCGCTCCCACAAGCGTTCTTGAAGCACTCGGCTCCGCCGATGGAGACGAACTGCTTCTCTCCAGGCTGGATGATTGCTCCGGCAGGGAATCGAACGACGAAATCGTGCGAGTCCGTGGGACCGGTCATCGCGGTCACCGCGTAGTAGGTGCTGTAGTCGGCCAGGTAGAAGTTCGAGAGATCGATCGCCGTCGGGCCGGGATTGAAGATCGCGACGGCCTCTGCCGGGTCAGGTGCGAAGACGACCTCGCTCAGGAGGAGCTTTTGCGCCGCCGCCGAAGCCAGGGCGGGAGTGAGCAGCAGAGAAGAGGCGGCGAGCGCGGACGCGAGTCGTTTCATGAGGCCCTCGGGGTAAGCAGGGGCGGGCGCTTGGCGGCCCGGCCAGCGCGACCCTAGGCCAGCTTCGCCTTTGCGGCACCGGATTTCTGGAGTGGGCTATGCCGGCGCGAGCGAGAGGCGGGCGAGCGCGACGCGCGCCTCGGGTCGCAGGCGGCCGTGGCGGGCCGTGTAGAGCCGCAGCGGCGAGGACCCGTCGACGACGGCCTCGGTCGCGAAGATCCGCGGCGTGGCGCCGGGGCGCACCGCGTGGTCGGTCGCGAGGTGGGTGTGGCCGTGGAGCACGTGCACGTGATCGTGGGCGCCGAGGAGAGCGCCCAGCGCGACGTGATCGCGGAAGCCGTCGATCCATTGCAGGGGCAACAGCGGGTTGCGCCGCGGCGGGTGGTGCATCGCGAGCACCAGGGCCGCGCCCGAGCGCCGGCTGTCGGCGGCGGCGCTCTCCACGGCGGCGAGCGCGCCCTCCTGGAGCTCACCGCGAGAGCGGGTGTAGTGCTGCGCGACCGACGTCGACAGCGGGAGAATCGTCAGGCCGTGGAGGCGAACCGGAGCTCCGAGCGTGCTCGTCGTGCGGTACGCGCCGAGCGGACCGGACAGCGCATCATCCCACGCCGCGGCGCCGTCGTAGGCGTCGTGGTTGCCGGGGATCAGCGTGACCCGCTCCGGCGCCCAGCCGCTCGCGGCGAGCAACTCGGCCAGGATCGTGAACTGCGCGGGGGCGCCGTCCTCCGTCAGATCACCCGTCAAAACGAGGTGATCGGCGCCGCTGCTGCGCGCGGCGGCGAGGGCCCTCGCGGCGCGATCGCGGCGGGCGCGGGGCTCGTACGCGCGCCCGAGCGAGATGTACGCGAGCCGGCGGCGCGCGGCCCCGCGCCGCTCTTCGTGGTTGTCTTCGAGCAGGTGGAGATCGCTCAGATGCGCTACCTGGGTCATGGGCTCGATCATGGTAGCGGCGAATGTCGCTTCGACAACGGTACAGCGTGGATTCTCGCACACCGAGATGTCGACTTGGACACCCCGGTGTGACCCGGCCGACGCTGCGCCTTCCCCTCCGCAAGGCCGGGACGACACGTCGTTGCCACGCCGGTCTGCGAGCCTTGGATCCATGGACTGGAACACTGTCTCCACCGTGGTCCCCACCGCTCTCTCTGCCACCCTCCACGCCGTCGCGCACACGGCCTTCCTCGTCGCGATGGCTCGCAAGAAGGCCCCTCCGCTGCTCACGGTGCGCCCCTGGGTCAGCATCCTCAAGCCGATCGCGGGCGCCGACGACGATCTCCGCGGCAACCTCGAGTCGTTCGCCGACCTGGACTATCCCGCTCACGAGATCTTGTTCGGTATTGCCTCGACCGACGATCCGGCCGTTCCGATTGTTCAAGCCTTCCTCGCCGCGCACCCGCGCGTCTCGGCGCGGCTCGTGTGGACGAAGCCCGCCGAGGGGCGCGCGTCGAATCCCAAGGTGGCGCAGCTCCTCGATCTCACCCGCGCCGCGCGAGGATCGGTGGTCGTCGTCTCGGACGCCAACGTGCGAGTCCCGCGGACGTACCTGCGCTCGCTCGTCGCGACGCTGCTGCAGCCGGGCGTGGGGCTCGTGTCGTCGGTCATCGTCGGCGGCGGAGAGCGCACCCTCGGCGCGGCGCTGGAGAACGCGCAGCTCGGCGCCCACGTCGCGCCGGCGGTCGTCGCGGCGCACCTGCTCTCGGTCCGCCCCGCGACGGTGGGGAAGTCGATGGCCATGCGCCGCGCGGATCTCGCCCGCGTGGGCGGCTGGGAGAGCGTCGCTGACGTCCTCGCCGAGGACGACGCTCTCGCGCAGCGCTTCGACGCGCTCGGCTACAGCGTCGAGCTCTGCCTCGAGACCATCGAGAACCACAACCGCGACACCACGTTGCTGCGGACGATCGAGCGCCACGCGCGCTGGGCCAAGATGCGGCGCGCGCTCACGCCGGTGTGCTTCGCGCTGGAGCCCCTGAGCTCTCCGCTGCTGGTGGCGTCGGTCGTGGCGATCCTCGCGCCATCGGCGCTCGCCGCCAAGCTCTGGGGCTGCGCGCTCGGCCTCCAGATCACCGGAGCATTGCTGTGCTTCACCCTGCTCCGCGTGAAGCGGCCGTGGCTGCTCGCGGCGCTGGAGCCGCTGCGCGCGGCGGTGATCGTGCTGTGCTGGGCGCTCGCCTGCGTGAGCCGGCGGGTGAGCTGGCGCGGCAACGTGTTCACGCTCGCCGCCGGATCGAGGCTCGTCCCCGTGCGAGCGACGCGGGCGCGGGCTCGATCGCTCGCGGGGTGAGCCGCCGCGCCCCGGTCGCTCAGCTCGGAGGAGGCGTCACGGGGGCGACCGTCGTCACCGCGGCGCCGGAGAACATGTTGGCCGGGTAATTCTTCACGAGGCACGCCGAGCCGTCGAGGAGGCTGATGTCGACCAGGTTCCCCTCGTGGCCGAAGCCATAGACCTTGTCGTTCCAGGTGGCGATCCCGTAGAGGAAGCCATACGACGAGTTGACGCTGTCGTTGCAGCCGGCGCGCTTCACCACCTGTCCGCGCAGCGATTTCTGCACGTTCTGGGTGCCTTCTGCGCCCATCTTGGCCATGTCGATCTCGATCAGCGTATCGACCTTGCTGCAGCCGGTGGGGCTGGGCGGGGCCGGGCAGTCGCGCACCGTGGCGAAGCCGACCGGCTTGCCGCCGTTCGAGAGGAACACGATGTCTCCCGAGATCTCCCAGGCCTTGGGCACGTTCGGATCATAGTTGGCGTAGGCGTGGCCGTGGCCGTCGGTCGCCGGGATGTTGCCGAGGTTGCCGTGCTGGGCAATCTTGCCATTGGCGTCGATCGACCAGAGCTCACCAGCGGTGTTGCCGGCGACGAGCACCTCTTTGGCCGGATTGAGCACGCCCGTCGGCGCGAAGCTGAGCGAGTAAAAGCGCTTGTTCTTGTCGCTCAGCATCGGATCGGTGAGCGGGATGGGCGTGCCGCAGTGGACCGTGGTGCCGGTGACGGTGATCGGGTGAATCGCGAACGAGCTCACGCTCCACATCGCGAGGTTCTCGTCGATGGCGAGATCGGTCATCGAGGAGACCTTGCCCGGAGTGGCCATCTCGCCCGGCTTGAGGACACAGTCGAAGTCGCCAATCTGGGTGATCGGGAGGCCCGGCGCGACCGGATCGACCGAGTAGAGGGTGGTGTTGGTGTGCGCGTAGATCAGGAACGGCGGGCTGCCGCCCGAGGCTCCCCCGCCTTGACCGCTGCTGGTGCTGAAGAGATCGCCGCCGGCGCCGCCGTTGCCCGAGGCCGAGCTGCTGGTGGGGCCCGCGCCGCCAGTGCCGGCGCCGATCGTGGTCGTCGTCGTGATGTCGCCGCCCGTGGTGCTGGTGGTGGCGATGCCGCCATTCGCGCAGGCCATGAAGGCCGCCGCGGAGGAGAGCGTGAGCGCGATCGACGAGAGCGCGTGGAAGAGCTTCATGGGCGGCCCCGGCGTGAAGTGAAGGGTTTACTTGGTGATCGTCAGCGTGTCGAAGACGGGATCGCTCGCGTCGGGCCGGAGCTCGTGCGCTTCGAGCTTCAACGTGGTCTGCGTGGCCGAGAGGATGCCATAGAGCCCGAGCACCGTGGTGTCGTTGTAACCGTGGCTGAGCGCGGTGAAGTTGCTCGTCGAGGGAGCGTAGCTGTCGGCGCCCGAGCCGGCGCAGACCACGTAGACGGTGCCGTCCTTGGCGTCGGTGTGAATCGTGGGAGTCATCGCCGGGCCGGTGAGCGGCTTGGTCCGCTCGTAGTTGTGATCGTGGCCGCCGAGCGCGAGATCGACGTGGTACTTGTCCCAGATCGGGACGAAATAGGCCCGCCCGAGCAGCACGTCGGCGTCGCCGCCGTGGTTGGCCGACGAGAACGCCGAGTGGTGATTGACCGTCACGATCCAGGGCACCTTGGCCCGGTTCTTCGTCGCGGCGTCGAGATCGCCAGTCAGCCACGCCGTCAGGGCAGGCTGGTAGTCGGGATCGTCGGGAGGGTTGACGATCCAGGCGTCGTCGAGGACGACCACGTGCACCGGGCCGACGTCGACCGAGTAGAAAAGCTCGGCGTACTTGGGGTATTTCGCGAGATCTTGCGGGAGGGTGAGGTTCCCGAAGAAGAGGCTCGTGTGGTTCTCGTGGTTGCCGTGGGCCGAGAGCGTGAGGATGGTCGAGAGGGTGAGAGGCGTCTTGTCGGTGTCGCGCCAGGCCGCGTCGAGCCACTGCTCCCACTCGGCCTGATCGGGAGCGAGGTTGATGACGTCGCCCGAGAAGAGCTGCATCCCCACGCCGGCGACCTTGAGGCGACGCTGGATCAGGCGCCACGCGTCGCCCTGCTCGCCGCGCGAGTCGCCCGTGACGCCGAACGTCACCGGCGCCGCGGGATCGCTGGGAGCCGTGGTGAAGCTGTAAACGTCGCTCCAGGCCTCGCTGCCGGTGGGGCCGCCGCCGACGCGGTAATAATAGGTCTTCGCGGGGATGAGGCCGCAGAGATACGCCTCGTGCATGCGCTCGTCGGTGGGCGCGTTGAGGGTGCTCGGCGGCGTCGCCCACGTCACGCCCGAGGTGCGGCTCTCGGCGGGCCACTTCGTCGGATCGGGATCGCTGCCCCACTCGGCCTCGCTCGCGAGCGTGTCGTCGCTCGACTGCCAAGCGAAGGCGACCGACGTCGCGGGATCGGCGTGGCCCTTGACGCCCGCGGCGACGTTGCCGCCGAGGCCGAGGCGGATGCGACGGAGATCCGGGCTCTTGCCGACGGTGGGCTGGCTCGGCGAGAAGCCCACGTACTCGGGCCGCCCCGCGATCGCGAACGAACAGCCCTGGGGCGTGAACGAGCTCGCCGCGCCGCCGCCGGCCCCGCCGCTGCCCGTGGCGCCGGTGCTGCCGCCGCCGCCGCTGCCGCTCGACGACGTGCCGGTGGGCGAGTCGCTGCCGCCGCACGACGCCGCGCCGAGGCCGCCGGCGCCCGCCACGATGACGCCGAGCGCGGTGAAGAGGGGGAGTGATCGCCACGCGCGCGGCGGGGCAGGGAGGGCGAGGGGAGCCTTGATTTCCATGGTTTGCGACGCTTCGTGACGAGTAGAGCCCGGCCCGAACGCGGACGCAAACGGCATCTCGGCGACGCGAGAACGCCGCGCAGATGACACGCGGCCGAGGCGCGGCTATGTCGCGGACGCGTGGCCTGCCGCGAGCGGGCGTGACTCTCGGAGGCCGGCGATGTGGCTCGATCAAGCAGTGAAGTGGCTCCTCCCGCGGGAAGAGCATTTTTTTGATTTGCTGGAACGCGGGGCCCAGAGCGCGCTGAAGAGCAGCGCCATCCTCGTCGAGTGCTGCAAAGCGACCAACGCCGAAGAGCGCGCGGAGATCGTCACCCGCGTGACCGACGAGGAGCACGTCGGCGACAAGGTGATCCAGGAGGTCTACGACGCGCTCAACCGCACGTTCGTGACGCCGATGGATCGCTCCGACATCTACAAGCTGGCGACCGATCTCGAGAACATCACCGACTGCGTCCACGGCACGGTGATGCAGATCTCGGTGCACGCGATCGAGGAGTTCCCGCCCGGGAGCCTCGAGCTCGCCGAGAAGGTCTACCTCGCCTGCGTGGAGATCGACGCGGCGGTGAAGCTTCTCCGCGGGATGAAGAAGCTCGACGTGATCCGCACGCACTGCAAGAAGATCAACGCGCTCGAGCACGACGGGGATCAGGTCTTCCGGTCCACCGTCGCCGAGATGTTCAAGAGCGAGAAGGACGCGATCCGGCTCCTCAAGAACAAGGAGTTCCTCGAGGGGCTCGAGTGGACGCTCGACGCCTGCGACGACGTCGGGAACGCGCTCGAGACGCTGGTCATCAAGAACGGGTAGGCAGCATGCACGGGCTTCTTCTGCCGCTGATCCTCGTCGTCGTGGTCGCGCTGATCTTCGACTACATCAACGGCTTTCACGACACCGCGAACGCCATCGCGACCGTCGTCAGCACCGGCGTGCTCCCGATCCGCACCGCGGTGCTGCTCGCCGCCACGCTCAATTTCGGCGGCGCCCTGCTCGGGACGGCGGTCGCCGGCACGATCGGCAAGGGCCTGCTCCACCCGAGCGTCGTGACCCAGGTCGTGGTGCTGAGCGCGCTGCTCGGCGCGACGGCGTGGAACCTGATCACCTGGTACTTCGGCATCCCGTCGTCGTCGTCGCACGCGCTCGTGGGCGGGCTCGTGGGCGCGGGGATCGCGCGGGCGAGCCGCTCTGCCGTGCAGGGCGCGGGCCTCGTCCGGATCATCGAGGGCCTGATCGTGAGCCCGCTGGTGGGCTTCATCATCGCGTTCCTGGTGATGATCGCCATCTTCTGGATCGCGCGTCGCGCCCGGCCGGCGCGGATGAACCGGGCGTTCCGCCGCCTGCAGATGGTCTCGGCCGGCCTGATGGCCGTGGCTCACGGGAGCAACGACGCGCAGAAGACGATGGGCATCATCACGATGAGCCTCGTCGCCTACGGCGCGATCCCCGGCGGCCACGAGAAGTTCGCCGTGCCGCTGTGGGTGGTGATCGCCTGCGCGACGGCGATGGCCGCGGGGACCGCCGCCGGCGGCGTCCGCATCATCAAGACGATGGGCACCAAGATCATCGATCTGAAGCCGATCCACGGCTTCGCGGCCGAGACGAGCGCCGCGATCACCATCCTCACGGGCTCGTTCCTCGGCATGCCGGTGTCGACGACCCACGTGATCACCGGCTGCATCATGGGCGCCGGCGCGAGCCAGCGCGTGAGCGCCGTGCGCTGGGGCGTGACGACGCGGATCTTCTACGCGTGGATCCTGACGATCCCGGTGAGCGCCGTGGTGTCGTGGCTCTGCTACCAGGCGCTGCACATCCCGCTCGGGGAGTAGGAGCCTGGTGCTTTTCGCCGATCCGGGCGCGGGGCCGGCGTTGTCGTCGTCACCGTACGTGCGTACGGCTCCTCCTCCGCCTTGGCCGCGCACCCGGCTCGACGAAAATCACTGGCGGCTCCAGGGCCGGTGTCGATGGAGGACAGCCAATCAGCGCTTGCCGGTGCCGGACTCGTTTGGCGGGGGCGGAGCGTCGCTGTCGTGCTTGCGGTTGTAGTGGCGGATGTCGGTGCCCTTCACGAGGAACACCGTCGTCTCGGCCACGTTCATCGCGTGGTCGGCGATGCGCTCGAGGTACTTGGCGATCGATTGCACGCGGGTCGCTCGATAGACGCTCTTCGGATCCTTCGCCATCAGCTCGAGGACCTGCTTGAAGATGCGGCCGTAGTGCTCGTCGATGCCGTCGTCGCGCGTGAGGAGCTCGCGCGCCCGGTCGACGTCGCGGGCGACGAGGACGTCGAGCGCCTCGTGCACCACCGCGATCGCCTCGCCCGCCAGGCTCTCCAGGTCGGCCACCGGCGGGAGCGGCGGCTCCTCGTTGAGCTCGATCACTCGCTCGCAGATGTTCACGCAGAGATCGCCGATGCGCTCGAGATCGGTGACGATCTTCAGCGCCGTCGTGATGAAGCGGAGATCCGACGCCACCGGCTGGCGCGTCGCGAGGATCCGCATCGCCAGCTCGTCGACCTCGCACTCCAGGCGGTTGATCCGCCGGTCGAGGCGCATCGTCGACTGCGCGAGCGGCGTGTCGCGCGTGGAGAGCGCCGTCGCGCCCTTGCCGATCATCTCTTCCACGAGGCTGCCCATGAGGAGCAGCTTCTCGCGGAGGGTGCCGAGCTCTTGCTCGTAGAGTTTGCTGGTGTGCGTGCTGTTGACGGCCATGACTCGCCTCAATCTACCTGGCGTAAGCTCAACCGAACTTGCCGGTGACGTAGTCTTCGGTGCGGCTCACCTGCGGGTTCGTGAAAATCCGCTCGGTGCGGTCGAACTCGATGAGATCGCCTAGATAGAAGAACGCGGTGTAATCCGAGACTCGCGCGGCTTGCTGCATGTTGTGGGTCACCAGTACCAGGGTATAGCGCTCCTTGAGCTCGTCGATCAGCTCTTCGATGCGCGCGGTGGCGATCGGATCCAGGGCCGAGCAAGGTTCGTCGAGGAGGATGACTTCGGGCTCGACCGCGAGCACGCGCGCGATGCAAAGGCGTTGCTGCTGCCCGCCGCTGAGCGACATGCCCGATTGATCGAGCTTGTCCTTCACTTCGTCCCAGAGCGCCACGGCGCGGAGCGTCTGCTCGACGACCTCGTTCGGCGCCTTGACCTTGAGCCCGTTCAACGTGTGCCCGGCCAGGACGTTCTGCCGGATTGACATCGTCGGAAACGGGTTGGGCTTCTGAAACACCATGCCGACCTGCCGTCGGAGGCGCACCGGATCGATCTTGCGATCGTAGACGTCGATCCCGTCGAGCGTGACGGCGCCCTCGGCGCGGGCGCCCGGCGTCTGCTCGTGCATCCGGTTCAAGCAGCGGAGGAACGTCGATTTCCCGCAGCCGGACGGGCCGATCATCGCCGTCACACGCTTCTCGGGGATGTCGAGATCGATGTCCTTCACCGCGCGGAACTTGTCGAAGTACGCGTTGAGCTTGCGGACCGAGATCTTCGTCGTCTCGGCGACGACCGCGGGCTGCGGATCGGTATCGATCATCGGCGTGAGCCTCCCATGGCGCGAGACGCGGCGATCCGCGCCGTGAGGTTGAGGAAGAAGACCACCACGATCAGCACCAGCGCGCCGGTCCAGGCCTGGTCCTGCCAGTCCTTGTACGGTGACGTGGCGTAGGTGAGGATCTGCACGGGCAGCGAGGCCATCGGCTTGTCGACGGCGAAGCTCCAGTAGCGGTTGTTGAAGGCGGTGAAGATCAGCGGGGCCGTCTCGCCCGCGATGCGGGCCACGGCCAGCATCACGCCCGTCGCGATGCCCGGAAGGGCCGTGCGGAGGACGATGAAGATGCTGGAGCGCCAGGCGGGGACGCCGAGGCCGAGCGCCGCCTCGCGGAGCTGCGGGGGCACGAGGCGGAGCAGCTCTTCCGTGGTGCGCGTGACGGTCGGGATCATCACGAGGGCGAGCGCGATGCCGCCGGCGAGCGCCGAGAAGCGGTGCATCGCCACGACCACGAGCGAGTAGACGAACACGCCGACGGTGATCGACGGGACGCCGCCGAGCACGTCGGCCGTGAAGCGGATCACCGTGCGCAGGCGCCCGCGGCCGACCTCGGCGAGGTACACGCCGGCGCCGACGCCGATGGGCAGCCCGATCGCGCAGGCGATGGCGATCAGCACCAGCGTGCCGACGACCGCGTTGCCCATGCCGCCGCCGGTCTCGCCGACGGGCGCCGGCAGCCGCGTGAAGAACGCGATCGACACGCCCGCGAGCCCGCGCTTGATCACGTAGAGAACGATCGAGAACAGCGGCGCGAGCACCACGACCGCGGAGAGGGTGCAGAGCACCGTGAAGAAGCGGCTGCGCAGGTGGCGGGCGCGATCGCCGGGGCCGGGCTCGAGCAAGCGGTGGGCTGCGGGGGTCGCGCTCATGCTGTGCCTCCCATGCGGTTCTTCGTCATCGCCACGAGCCAGCGGGCCATGAGGTTCATCACCAGGGCGACGCAGAGGAGCAGCAAGGCCATCTCCGCGAGCGCCGAGAGGTAGAGATCGGAGTCGGCCTCGGCAAACTCGTTGGCGATGACGCTGGCCATCGAGTAGCCCGGCGCGAGGATCGACGCGGCGGCCTTCGGGCGGTTGCCGATGACCATCGTCACGGCCATCGTCTCGCCGAGGGCGCGGTTCAAGCCGAGGATGATCGCCCCGACGATGCCGGAGCGCGCCGCCGGGAGCACCGCATAGCGGATGGTGTCCCAGGGCGTGGCGCCGAGGCCGATCGCGGCTTCACGGTGGGTGTCGGGTACCGCCTTCAGCACCTCGCGGGTGATCGAGGTGATCGTCGGGACGATCATGATCGCCAGGATCACGCCGGCCGCGAGCATCCCGAAGCCGAGCGGCGGGCCCTCGAAGAACGGGATCGAGCCGAGGTACTTGATGATCAGCGGCTCGACCGACTCGCGCAGGGCGGGCACGAGGACGAAGATGCCCCAGAAGCCGTAAACGACGCTGGGGATCGCCGCGAGCAGCTCGACCAGGAAGCCGAGCGGCTTGCGGAGGCGCGACGGCGCGAGATCCGAGAGGAAGATCGCCAGGCCGATCGAGACCGGCACGGCGATCACCAGCGCCAGCAGCGACGAGAGCACGGTGCCGTAAATGAAAGGCCACGCGCCGAACTGCTGGTGAACCGGATCCCACGTCGATGACGTCAGGAACGAGAGCCCGAACTTCGCCAGCGAGAGCTGCGAGGTGCGCACGAGCTGGGCCACCATCATCGCCGGCACGGCCAGGATGGTGAGCCCGAACAGCGTCATCACGCCGCGGAAGGCGCGGTCGCCCGTCGGGCTTCCGATGGGCGCGGCACGCATTGCATCCCTTGATCCCGCGGGGGTCGCGCGATCGCTGGTCACTTCCGGCACGGGTAGCTCTTCCACCTGGCTCATCGCTTCCTCAGCCGCGGTTCGGACGCAAGGGGGAGGGCACCATCACCGCGTGGCGCGGGATGAGCGGGGCCCTCCGTTCGCGGATCAGGGCAGGAAGGCCTTGCCGTCGGGCCCCGTGACCAGCTTCAGCTTGGCGTCGGCCTTCTTCACGAGCTCGTCGGGCAGCGGAGCATAGTTGAGCGCCTGGGTGAGCTTCTGACCGTCGTGGAGCGACCACGAGAGGAAGCTCGTCAGGGCCTTGCCCTTCGCGGCGTCTTTCTGCTCCTTGAAGAGCAGCATGTACGTGAATCCGGCGATCGGATAGGCCGCGTCGCCCTCGGCGTTGACGATCGAGACGCGGAGATCGTCAGGCATCTTCGCGAGCCCGCTCGCACCGGCGGCGGTGACGCTCTCGAGGGTCGGCAGGACGAACTTGCCCGCCGCGTTCTTCATCGATGCATACGAGAGCTTGTTCTGCGCGGCATAGACCAGCTCGACATAGCCAATCGCGCCGGGGGTGCTCGACACCTGGCCTGAGATGCCCTCGTTGCCCTTGGCGCCGAGTCCAGAGGGCCAGTTGACGCTGGTGCCCGAGCCCGGGCCCGCCTTCCACTCGGGGCTGACCGCGGTGAGGTAGTCGACGAAGATCTTCGTGGTGCCGCTGCCGTCGGAGCGGTGGACCGAGGCGATGGCCTTCTTGGGGAGCTTGACGCCGGGGTTCTCCTTGGCGATCGCCGGATCGTCCCAGTCCTTGATCTTGCCGAGGAAGATGCCGGCGGCGGCCTCGGGCGTGATCTTGAGGCCGCTCGGCACGCCTTCGAGGTTGTACGTGAGCACGACGGCGCCGAGGCAGGTCGGGATGTGGAGCATTCCCGGGGCCTTGCCGAGCTGCTCGTCGGACATCGGCGCGTCGCTGGCGCCGAAGTCGACGGTGCGCTCGGTGATCTGCCGGATGCCGCCGCCCGAGCCGATCGACTGGTAGTTGATCTGGAGGTCGGGCGTGGTCTTCGTGAAGTCCGAGATCCACTTGGTGTAGAGCGGATACGGGAACGTGGCGCCGGCGCCGGTGAGAGTGATCTTGCCGCCCGCGGCCGGAGGCGCGTCGGCCTTCTTCGAGCCGGGCAGGGGGGCGTCGCCCGCGCCCCCGTCCGACTTGCCACAGCCGACCGCGAGCGCGAGGATGGAGACTGCGAAGAGGGTTCGTGTCATTTGCCGAACACGGATAGTCGCGCTCGGTGACAGCCGTGTGTCAGCCCCGTGTGTGGGTCGGGGCGAGCACAGATCAGCCGTGGGCTTTGCCGAGGATGACCTGCATTTCGTGGGTCGGGATCTCGAACGCGCGGGCCAGCGCCTGGAGGGCGAGACCCTGCTTCACGCCGATGCCGCCGTCCTTCCACGAGACGGCGGAGGCCACCAGGAAGGCGCCCCGGCGGTGATCGGGATCGGGGATGTCGCTCCCGAGCGCGGCGATCCGCGCGGCCTGCCCCTCGTTCTCGTGGCGCGAGGCCGCGACGCCGAAGAGGGTGGCGAGGGTCTCTTCGGTGATGTTGGTGAGCTTGTAGAGGCCGTCCGACAGGGCGTCGGTCTCGGCCTGCGTGACCTCGCCGTCGGCCGCGGCGATCAGGTAGGCGGCCTCCACCAGGCCCGCGAGCAGCGTCGCTTCTTCGGCCGCCGCGCCCTCGTCGGTGATGCGCTGCTGCTCGGAGCTCACCTGTTCGATGAAGCTCGCGTTGTCCGCGAGCGTGCCTGCCACCGATTCCAGTCGTTCTTCGCTCATTGGTCGTCTCCCTGGTGCTGTTCCGGGCCGAGCCTATACCATCATCCGACGCGGCGGCGGCGCCTCGCGACGATTCCGATCGCGCCGAGCGCGAGCGCCGCAAAAGGGGCCGTGTTGCCCCGCTCGCTCTCGGCCGTCGAGCACGCGCAGCCGCCGGCCTGGGTGTCGCCGCTGCTGCCAGCGCCGCCCGTCCCGCTCGCCGCGGTCGCCGAGGCCGCTCCGCCGACGCCTGCGGCCGTGGTGACGGCGCTCGCTTCGCCGCCGGCCCCGCCCGAGCCGCCCGCGCCGCTCGTCGTCGTCTCGCCGCTGCCCGTCGTGGCCGCGCTCGAGCTCGCCGCGGAGGTGGTGCCGCCCGCGTTCGCAGGATCGTTGACGTTGCACGCGCACGTGGTCTTGGCGCACGCGTAGTAGGCTGCGGCCTTGGCGTTGGTCGCGCACGCGGCGGGCGCGGCCCCGGTGGTGAAGCACTTCTTGCACGTGGCGTCGGACTGGCACTCCCATGCTTCGGCGCAGCACGCGGACTCCACGCACGTCTTGCAGGTGCCGTCGGTGACCTTGAGGCCGCACTTCGGCCCGGTGCAGGTGCTGGTCTGTCCGCAGGCCTGCGGGCAGGCGCCGGTGCAGATGCAGCTGTTGATGGCCTCGTATTTCTGGAGGCCACCGACGTGCGCGGTGTTGCAGGCGTTGATGCAGGTGGTGCTGGTGCAGGCCTGGTAACACTGCGCGAGGGCGCTGCACTCGGCGTCGTTGAAGCACTTGTTGGTGACGTCGGTGCAGCCGGCGTGCTGGGTGGCGGCCTGGCTGCAGACGTTGCAGTCGACGGTGATCGGGCAGACGGGGTTCGAGGGCTGGTCGGCCAGGAAGGGAGCGATGAAGCTCGTGTAGACGGCCGAGGTCCGCATGCTGGTACCGAGCTGATTGCACTGCTTGTCGCCGAACGACGTCACCGAGGCCACCATCTCCTGGCCGTTGACGGTGACGATCCCGGGGCCGCCGCTGTCGCCCTCGCAGGTGCCGCTCTGGCCGGCGTTCGCGTACTCGACGAAGTAGGTGTCGAGGCCGCCGATGGTCTTGTCGACCTTGCGACGCAGGCTGTTGCCGCCGCCCGGCGGCGCCGCGGTGATGCCGTAGCCAACGTAGGTGATCGGCGTGCCAATCGCGAGAGTGTCAGTCTGCGACGACATCGCGGGGATCGTGGGGATGCCCGTGGCGTTCTTGAACTTGAGCATGCACACGTCGTCGGTGCCGCCGGCGTAGTCGAGGTAACAAGGATCCTTGTTGACCGAGCCCGGGACGATCTGGTGGCTGACCCCGGTGTTGTAATCGGGCCCGACGACGACCTCGGTGGGCAGATCGCCGGCCGGGCAACAGTGCGCCGCGGTGAGCACGTACCCGATGCCGCCCGCGACCTGGAGGACAGTGCCGGTGCACTCGAAGTCGGGCGCGAGGACGGCGACGACGGCCGTGTGCGTGGCGTCGAGCTGCCCGTTGATGATCGCGCTGTCCTCGCTCTGCACGCGCTCACCCTCGGTCGGCACCGGGCTTTCCTGGCCGCAGCCGAGGAGGAGCAGCGAGCCGACGAGGACCTGTGTGAGGAGCAGATGGCGCATGAATCTCCGCGGGGGCTGGGTGTGGATCCCAGCCTGACCGTAGCGGCGATTGGCGCGGAAACTCAAGCGTGAACGCTGGCGCTGTGGGAATGCGGCGCGGGTGGACGTTGCCGGCTTTCCCGCGTCGTCGGTGCAGCTCGGGCGCCTCGGTGCTGACACCCGAGGATATCACCCCTCGGGCGTCGCCTCCTCGGCTCCGAGGTCCTGGCACGTCAGGCCAGCGGCGCACCGAAGTCAGGCCTGACGTGCGGCGGTCCCTGCGTCGCGCGGATCTCTCGTGGGCGCCGGACGGGGTGGGCTCCCGGAGCAGGTGTCGCGCAGCCTCGGCGGTGACGCGGCGGGATACCGGCGCAGAGGTGCTGCGGTCCCCGAGCTGAGGCGTCACGCCTCTGACGACGGAGCCCGCGGAGCTTACGGCCCGTGCGCCGAAGCTATTGATCTGGGGTGGAGAGACGCCGCGCCGTCCGAAGGCTCGGCGTTTTCACCGGGGGACGAGGCGCGATCCGCGCCCCGGTGGACCTCGGGTCGGGGATCAGCTCGGGGATGGCTTCTTGTCGGACGCCTTCTTCTCGGCGTCGGCTGCGGCCTTCTTCTCGGCGCGCGCCTCCGTCGCTCGCGCCCGCGCCTGCTTCGTCAGATCGCCGAACGCATTGAGCACCGGCGCCAGAACAGCGCGATGGGCCGCGCTCGAGAGAGCCAGTGTCCGCGCCAGGGCCAGCGCCAGCAGGCCGGGGCCGACGACCATCTCGCCCGTGTGCAATGAATCGTCGCCGAAGCTGCGGGCCAGCTTCTCGAACCGCGCCTGGATCTTCTGCTCGTACTCCCACCGATAGAGGCGGCGCGAGAGCAACTCCGGCTCGAATTTCTCGGGATCGGTACCGAAATCGGCGTCGCCGAGGCCGCTGAAGTACTTGAGAAGATCGCTCTCCTTGCCGTCCTTGGGCATCAGCAGATTGAAGAGCAGGTGAAGCGGAGTGCCGAGCACGCCCAGGCTGCGTCCGATGCTGTGGGTCCGCTCGTGCTGCGTTTGCTGGACGAGGCCCGCCCACCTGGCCTCCAGGACATCGAGCTGCTGGTTACTCTCGGCGTAGAGGGCGTCGAGCTCGGCCTTGGTGAGATCGTCGATGTCTTTCGGAGTCGCCACGGTCTGTTTGGTCATTGGAATCTCCCTGTGACCCAGGTAACAGGATGTGAAATCATCCAGTCAAGACGAAACTGTTCGACCGAGCACGAAATGTGTCGTTCGCAGGCGGAAGCCAAAGCGCCGTCGGTGGGGAGTCGGTGTGTAGTGGGGCACGCCGCGCACCTGGTGAGATACCGGGCCGCGCCCCACCGACGAGCTTCTTCATCAGCACGGTGGCCTGGTCTGTCGGTCGGGCAAGCCTGCGTGCTCAGCCAAGCGCGCCCGTCGTCCGCGGGGCGGGCAGCGCCGTACTCTTTGCTATTGACCGGCACCTTAAAGGTGCCAAAGTGTCGCGGTGGAAAAACGGCGCGCCCACTACGCGCTCGACACGATCAAGGCGACCTTCTCCACCCCGACGGCGCTGCGAATCACCAGGAGCGCCCTGACGTGTGCTCGCCACCTGGGCATCGACCTCGAAGGCATCATCGCCGTCGTTCAAGGGACGACACGCGAGCAGTTCTACAAGTCGATGACGAGCGATGCCAGCAGCGCCGTGGGGCAGGACGTCTATCACGTGCCGTGCGGTAGCGTCGTACTTTACGTCAAATTCACGACGGATCTGGAAGGATATCTCGTGATCTCGTTCAAGGAGAAATAGCCGTGGCCAAGGACGTCAAGACTCAACCGTGCGTCGAATGCGGCGGCCCCATGCGGTACGAGGTGCGCGACGACGTGCTGGAGTACAAGGGGCAGACTCGCACGGTTCCCACGCTCGGCTGGTGGTGTACCCGGTGCGATGAAGCGATCCTGACGGGGGAGCCCCTCCTCGCGAGTGAGCGAGCGTTTCAGGAGCTCAAGGCCGAGGTCGACCATGTGCTGGCGCCCGGGGATGTCGCCCGGGTTCGCAAGACGCTCGGCCTCAGCCAGCGTCGCGCGGGCGAGCTGCTCGGCGGCGGGCCACGCGCCTTTCAGAAGTACGAGGCCGGCAAGCAGGCGGTGAGCGTGCCGATGAGCCACCTGCTCCGGCTCCTCGGCAAAGATCCGTCGCGCCTCCAGGAGATCGCGCCGCCGGAGCCGGCGAAGAGCGAGCCGAAGCCGGCGCGGAAGAAGTCGGCGTAGGCACCGCGGCGTGCTCGCCGGGGTTTCACACTCCCCATCTTGCCGAGGGGAACGGAGCGGGCACATCGCGAGGCCGCCATTGCTCCCCGGGCCGTCCGCGGCGTACGTTCTCGCCGCCCATGTCCACCAAGCGCGACGTCCTTGCCCACCTCACCCGCGACGAGCTGATCGCCGTCGTCGACCGCTTCAGCCTGCCAGTGCCCGATCGGCGCGTCCGGGAGGGCCTGGTCGAGGCCGTGGCCGCATCGAAGAAGGCGACGCTCGCGGAGATCTTGCCGGGGTATTCGCGGGACCGGCTCGAGGAGCTTTGCCGCGCGCTCGGGCTCGACGACGGGGGGAAGGAGAAAGCGCCGATCGTGGAGCGCATCGTCGGGCTGGGGCTGTCTCACGATGGGGAAGAGAAGGACCGCAAGGGCGCAAGGGACGCAAGGGACGCAAGGGAGCCGGAAGAATCATCGGTTTCCTCCGGCCCCCTTGCGCTCCCTGCGCCCTTGCGGTCGACTCCGAGCCCGTCTGCAAAGGGAGCAGCGCGGTCGGGGAGCGGGGGTGTGGCGGCTCCGGTCGAGATCGCGCCTGGCGTCAAGCTGACGATTGATGCGCTCGAACGGTACTTGTGGTCGGCGGCCGATGCCTGTTGAGCGTATGGGCTTCATGTCACCCTCTTCTCGGGCGTCAACCTCGAGCTGGGACTCTGCGTTTCGCTGGACCCCGTGCTCATGACATCAGCCAGCGTGCCGCCAGGCCCAGGAAGGCTTACGCGCGGCGGTGTTGCAACGATGCTCCGTCGAGGGTGGCTCGCGTGGGAGTGGGACCCGGATGAAGGCCCGATTCAGGTACTTGTCGGAGTGCCGCAGCCTGCCCCGCTCACGCTGGAGCACGGCTGGCTGCGGATCGGCATGCCTGGCCTGATCGAGGAGCCGCACCGCGCGGGCTACGCGCGCGCCGCCCTCGTCGATTGGTATGTTCGCCGCGCGACGAGCCGCGTGCCGGAGCGGATCGCCGCGTGGGCCGAGATCCTGAGCGTGCCTGTCCCGCGCGTGGTGATCTGCGAGCCGAAGAAGCGCTGGGGGAGCTGTCACCCGAGCGGGGTTGTCCGGCTCAACTGGCGCATCATCCAGGCGCCCGCGCGGCTCGTGGTCTACGTGATCGCGCACGAGCTCTGCCACCTGCGGCACGAGGGGCATGGGCGGCAATTCTGGGCGGCGCTCGGCCGAGGGATGCCCGACTACGGGGCGCGACGCGAGCGGCTCCGCGACATGGGGGCGCGCCTCGTGTGGTGAGACGCGGAGCGGCGGCGTCCGCTTGCTGGCGCGCGCCGCTCCAAATCGCTCCCTCAGGCGCGCGTATCGAGCCCGGTCGCGACCTTCTTCCGGTGCGATCGCCGCCGGTCGGCCGCGCCCGCCGACGGCTGCAGCACCTGAATGACGACGAACCGCCCCGACGCCTGGAGCGACGCCGGGCCCGCGGCGATGCCCCCGGGATCGGCGGGATCTCGCATCAACAGGAGCTGCGAGAACCCGTGGTTCACCACCGAGAGCGCGTCGATGGTCGAGAGGCCCTGAGCGCAGAGCAGCGCCAGGAGCTCCGTCGTCGGGAGCGGGCCCTTGCGCCGGAGGAGCTTCACCGAGGCGCGGAGGAAGCCCTCGCGCCGCTCGCTCGAGAGACCCTTGGATGCACGTGTGTTGCCCGCAGTCCGCGCCATGTACCTCCCAGACTACACGGCGCGGCGCGTCCGCGAACGACATTTTTTCGAGGGGCGCCGAGGGTCAGAATCCGGGGCAGCCGAACTGCCGCGCGATCTGCCAGCACGCCGGCAGGCCGGGCACGGGCGGCACGACCGGGTTGGGGCCAGAGGGGATGTTGTTGTACCGGGCGCAGCTCACCACGGCTCCGCCGATCATGCGCACGTTGAGGACGCCGAGGATCGTCCCGCCGCCGTTGGTGCAGTCGAGGGAGAAGGCCTGAGGGGGCTCGGCGATCGGGCCCGGTCCCGGCCCAGGGCCGTACTCGTCGCCGGCGGAGGCGACAGCCGTCATCAAGGCGAACGCGGACACCAGCGCGAGGCCAGCGGCCGAGTGGAGAACACGGATCGCGCGCGGAGACGTCTTCATACATGCCTCGTGGTTCACTCGAGGCCTCGCGGGCAAACGCTGCTCGACGCAGCCTCGATTGCCTCGTCCGTTTGCAACGGAGGTGCCAGGCGCGCACGTCACGTCAGCGCACGATCGCCGATCGATCCAGGCCTGGAGAGGGCGCGAAGGCGAGAGTATCGGGGGGCCG
This sequence comes from Byssovorax sp., assembly GCA_025362495.1. Classification (GTDB taxonomy): domain Bacteria; phylum Myxococcota_A; class Polyangia; order Polyangiales; family Polyangiaceae; genus JANYGI01. The sequence continues at coordinate 180,705 of JANYGI010000102.1, forward strand.
TGGAGCCGTGGAGCAGCCGCTCAAGGCGAGAGTCGGCGGACGTCGCGCGTCGGCAAGGCGAAATGGAACGTGGTGCCGCGCCCGGCCTCGCTCTCGACCCAGAGCCGCCCGTTCTGCGCGTCGACGAGGCCCTTGACGATGGGCAGGCCGAGCCCGATGCCGCGGCGATCGGAGCGCTTGGCTTGCCAGTACCGATCGAAGATGTGGGCCAGATCGTCGGCAGGAATGCCAGGGCCGCTGTCGCGCACCGCGAGGTGGATCTCGTCCGGCAGAGCCTCGACGGTGACGGCGATCGTCCCGCCCTCCGGGGTGAACTTGACGGCGTTGCCGAGCAGGTTCGAGAGCACCTGGAGAGTCCGCTCGCGATCGAGCCAGGCGACGGCGCCGACGGGACAGAGGCTCGTGAGCTGCTGGGATCGCTCGCGAGCCTGGGGGTGGATCATCTCCACGGCCTCGTCGACCAGGGGCCCGAGGGGGTGGGGGCCGAGCTCGACCGACAGGCCCGCTCCGCGCAGGCGCTCGAAATCGAGGAGATCCTTGATCATCCCGGCCATTCGTCGGCCGTTGCGATCGATGATCTTCACGCACTGCGCCAGGGTCGCGGGATCGGTGCGCTCGGCCTCCTCGGCGAGGACGGCCGCAGCGGAGATGATGGCGAAGAGGGGATTGCGGAGATCGTGGGAGACGATGGCGAGGAGATCGTCGCGCATGACCGCCGCGGCGCGGAGCTGCTCTTCCGCGGCGGTGAGCTCGATTGCCGAGCTCAGCAGGGCGGCCAGCGAGGCGATGAGATCGATCTCGTCCGGCGTGAACCTCCGCACCGAGCGGGTATAGACGCCGAGGACACCGTACATGCGCCGGCCGTCGATGGCGACGACGATACCGCTCGTCACCCGGGGATCGTGGCGCAGGGCCGCGGACGAGGCGCCCTCTCCGCTCGTCGAGGCGCCGAAGACGACAGGGACCGAGCCGCCGAGAGCGCGAGCTTCCCAGGTGGCCCCGTCGTCGTGGGGGCCCGGCGGAGCCGCGCTGGGCCAGCCCGAGCCCGTCCCGAGCTGGAAGCCCTGGCCCTCGTGGAAGGGGAAGATCCCCGCGAGATCGGCCTCGAGCGTCTCGCACACCGAGGTCGTCACCTCGGCGAAGAGGCTTTGCACGTCGTGCCGCGCGAGGAGGTGATTCTCCACCCGCGCCAGCAGCTCGCGCTGGCGCGCCCGGCCCTGGATCTCGCCCAGGCGCTCTTTCTCGAGCGCCACCATGGCTTGATCGGCCAGCGAAGAGAGCAGCCACTCTTCCTCGTCTTCCGGGATGACGGTCGCGCCGCGGACGACGGCGAGAGCGCCAGTCACCTTGCCACCAACGATGAGCGGTACGGTGACCGCGTTGTCCTCGAAGGCCTCGCCCAGGATCGTGCCCAGGAGCTCTTCCAGCGTGGCGTCCGGCGCTCCGACGCGCGGGCCGAGGAGATCGGCCGCGACCGCGTGGGTCGCGCGCACCTCGAGGCGCCCTTGCCCGTCGTAGAGCAGCACGGCTGCGCGCGAGCCGTCGAGGAGCAGAGCGGCCTCGGTCACAGCGAGCGAGAGGACTTGATCGAGCGAGGTCGCGTGGGTGAGGGCCCGGCTCACCTCGGTGAGCTTGCGAAGGCGACGGAAGCGAGGCGCCTCCGCGTCGAGCGCTGTGGCAACCTCACTCAATCTCGATTCCCGTCGCGGTGATCTGGAAATCGTGGGGCTGGTGATCGTGGGCGCTGCCCCGGGCCTTCACCACCCGGATGGTGCGCGTGATCGGCTTGCGCGACGTCTGCTCGAGCAGGATGAAGGCGTCCGAAAGGTAGCTGAGGCGGCTCCCGTGGAAGGAATTGAACCCCTCGAGCACGCCGGTCGTTTCCATGACGAAGATGCTGGTCACGCCGCGCACCGTGAAGTGCTGTATCAGCGCGTAGAGGTACTCGTGCAGGCGCTGCGGATCGCTCGACGCCGTGGCCAGATCGCCGATGGCGTCGATGACGATGCGGCGGATGTTGTTCTCGGTCACGAGGCGAAAGAGCTCGACCAGGATGCTGTCGATCTGGAGCTCGACGGGAGATCGGTAGAGCAGGCTGAGCCCGCGTCGCGTGGCGTCTTCCACGTCGATCCCGAACCCGTGAATGATCGCCGCGAGCTGCGACGGGTTCTCCTGGAAGTTGGCGTAGACGGCGGGCTCGCCGCGGGCCAGGCCCTCGAGCACGAACTTGAGGCCGAGCGTCGTCTTGCCCGAGCCGCTCGGACCGGCGATGAGCATGCTCGATCCCCGCCAGGGGCCGCCGCCCAGCATCTTGTCGAGCGCCGGCACGCCCGAGGAGACGCGGTCTTTCAGCGTGGTGTACGTCTTCGGGAACTCGGGCGAGACGAGGCGAGGATAGATGTCGAGCCCGGCGTCCGTGATCCGGAATCCGTGGGCGCCCTCGCGGTAGCGGCTGCCGCGGAGCTTGCGCACGCGGAGAAACCGCTCGTCGCGCGCGCCCAGCTCCTGGCGGCTGAACTGGATGATGCCGTCGGCGACCGCGAACTCCGGGAGGATCGCGGCGTGCTCCTCGCCGTACTCGCCGACGAGGAACGTGGTCGCCTCGTAGGCGGAGAGCAGCCCGGAGAGCTCGTAAAGCATGCTCCGCATCGCCGGGACCGACGGCGCCAGATCGTGGATGGCTTTGAACGAGTCGATGACGATGATCTTGGGCCCGATCGACTCGACCGACTCGCGGATCCGCGGGACGAGCGCGGCGATGCCGCCGGACGCGAGCTCGGCGCCGATGTCCTCGTAGATGATCTGACTGCCAATCTTCGCTTCGTCGAAGAAGGGGAATTGCTGGAGGTACTTGACGACCTTCTGCAGCGGCTCGCTCATCGTGGTCAGGATGAGGATCGGCCGTTCCTCGCCCGCGTTGTGGAAGACGAGCTGCTCGATGAAGATCGTCTTGCCGGTGCCGGGCTGGCCCATGACGACGTTGATGGAGTCGACCGGGAAGCCGCCTCCGAGGATCTCGTCGGCCTGGGCGTTGCCGGTGGTGATCCGGGCGAGGACCTCGGGCTCGTGGGGGGGAGAGCTCGGCTGTTCGGTTCGGGTCATGATTCCTCGCGGCGCGTCGGCGCGTCCGGTCCACCGAGCACGCTCGCCACCCTGTCGATGAGCTTGCGCTGCGTCAGGGGCTTCTTGATGAAGTCGTCGGCGCCCGCTTCGCGCGAGCGCACCATCGCCGCCATGATGCTGAAGACGACGATCTTGATGTGCTTCGTCGCGGGATCGCCCTTGATGCGTTTGCAGAGCGCCAGCCCGTCGATCTTGCGGACCATGATCTCGGTGATGATGACGTCGGGGGGCGACTCGGTCAGCCGGACGAGGGCCTCGGCGCCGTCGGTCGCGAACGTCACGGTGTGGCCCGCGGCCGTCAGGAACGCGCGCGAGAGCTCACGCGCGTGAGCATCGCCGTCGACGATGAGCACGCTGGGCATTGTCAGGCGAGTTCCAGGAAACGCACGGCGCCATAGGCTCACGAGCGCCGGGCCGCGTCAACCACCACGGCCGCGGCCGCAGGGGCGACGGCGCGACGACAAAACCTCTGCAAGTGAGCGCCTCCCCGGGGGGAGTGTTAGCTGCGAGGGCCGCGCCCCGGCGCGATTGTGGCTTCGACCTCACCGCGGCAGCGGCGCTTGGACGCGGGATCGGCGCACGGCGGAATCGTGCTGACGCGCGCACGGGGCGCGACTGTCGATATGTGGCGTTATTGTGCGACGTCGCGCGCGGAAAGCGCTGTTTTGCGGTGGATCCGGGGTGCACACCGGCGGATCGCACGCGTCGTGCGCTTGGCCCCGTGATTGCTTGGTGGGTCGGCACGCACCCGAGAAGGCACTCCGCGGAGGACGCCTGTACGGGTAATCCACCCTCGGTTCCATTTCCGGATCGGCGTCGCCAGAGCGAGCGTCGTTTCACGGAGGCTATCATGTCGACCATCCTCTTTCTCGTGTTCGGTCTCATCGTCGGCGCCCTCGCTCGCTTGATCGTGCCGGGCAAGGATCCGGGCGGGTGGATCGTCTCGATGGTGCTCGGCGTCGTCGGCTCGTTCCTCGGCGGATTCCTCGGGCGCGCGCTCTCGATCTACCGTGAAGGCGAGCCGGCCGGCTTCGTGATGTCGCTCCTCGGCGCGGTCATCGTCGTCGCTATTTATCACGCCATCGCCCACCGTCGCGCGCTGGCCTGAGCACCCGATGTCGGCGCACGGGTCGGCGGGCAGCTGCTCAGCGACCGCCTCGCGTCCCGACGTCGTCGGCCAGTGTCCGCGTCAACCCGACCCTCTTCCGAGAGACGACGAGCCATGAATCCCAGCCTGTTCCAGACCCTGCCGAGCGCGAAATCCCAGGAGCCGTCCGGGGTCGACAACGCCTCTCCCGGGACCGTACGCAGCGACCGCGGCGGAGCCTCCGAGTCGGCGCGCCCCGCGGCCGAGCGCGCTCCTTTCACTCTGCTCGACGGCGTCAAGCTGCTCTCCGGCGCGGTCAAGGTCGCTCGGGCGATTGGCCCGGTCGTGACGCTCGCGCGCCTCGCTGGCCTGCGCAACCCGCTCTCCTGGGTGGGCCTCGCGCGCCGTCGTGGCCCGCTCGCGACGCTGTCGCTCTTCGGCGCGGGCCTCGCCGTGGGCGCGGGCGCCGGGCTCCTCTATGCGCCGCGGTCCGGCCCCGAGCTCCGCCGCGCTATCGTCGATGGATGGCTGACGGGCAACGCCCCTCCGGCCGACGGCACCTCGCAGAGTGCCAGTGATTCCACGGCTACCCGCGGCAGCCGGATCGCCCCCTGGGTATCGGCGAGCACCGTATCGATCCAGGACGCCGCGCGGCACGTCGTCGACGTCGACGCGGCCACCGCGCGCGACGGCGCCGCGCTGCACGCCCAGCCCTCCGCGGCGCTCCCCGATCACGAGCACGCCGTCGTCGACAGCGAGGCCAGCAAGCCCACCCGCGCGAACGGCGCCGCCGGCTACCGCTTCGGCTGAGCGCGCCCGCGCTCGCTCCGATTCTCTCTCCTCGCTCCCATCGTAGCTCGAGAACCCCTATTCAGAGGTCGAGGAGGAAGCTCCGTGTCGAAGTCCACGCTCGCGGTGCAGTACGTGACGGCCGCCGCGGCGCGGGGCGAGCGCGCCGCGATGTTCGTCTTCGACGAGAGCATCGGTACGCTGGTGTCGCGCGCAGAGGCCCTGGCGATGCCGCTCGCGCAAGGCATCGACGACGGCACGATCTTGATCAAGCAGATCGATCCCGCCGAGCTCGCGCCGGGGGAGTTCGGGAGCCTCGTGCGGCGCGCCGTCGAGGAGCACGACGTCAAGGTCATCGTCATCGACAGCCTCAATGGTTATCTCAACGCCATGCCCGAGGAGCGTTTTCTCACGCTCCACCTCCACGAGCTGCTCTGCTATCTCGGCGAGCGGGGCGTCGCCACCATCCTGGTGATGGCCCAGCACGGCCTCATCGGCCCCGGGATGACGTCGTCGGTCGACGTCAGCTACCTGGCCGACTGCGTGATCCTGCTCCGCTACTACGAGGCGCAGGCCCAGATCCACAAGGCCATCTCGGTGCTGAAGAAGCGGAGCGGCCCGCACGAGAAGTACATTCGCGACTACGGGATGAGCGCCAAGGGCATCTTCGTCGGGCCACCGCTCACTCAATTCCGCGGGCTGCTCACCGGTATGCCCGGTCAGAATGGCAATCCCCCGGAGGCGTTCAGCTCGAACGGGGGTAGAGGATGACCGCGGACTCGGAGCGTGTCCTCATCCTGGCTCCGCGGGGGCGCGACGCGCCCATAGCCGCGCGGGTGCTGCACGACGCCGGCGTCGACTCCCTCGCTTGCGCCGACGTGATCGAGCTCTGCCGCGAGATCGACGCCGGCGCCGGAGCGGTGCTGGTGACGACCGAGGCCCTGCCTCGCGCCGCCGTCGAGGAGATCGTCGGCGCTTTGCAGCGACAACCCTCCTGGTCCGAGCTCCCCGTGCTGGTGTTCGCGGCGCCCGGCCTCGACGGCGCCGTACCCTCGCTCGGGCCGATCGAGGCCCGCGCCCACATCACCATCCTCGACCGGCCCGTGCGGGTGAAATCGCTGATCAGCGCCACGCGATCAGCGCTGCTGGCGCGACGACGGCAGTACCAGCTCCGTAACCTGATGACGGAGCTTGAGGACCGCGTCCACGAGCGCGACAAGTTCCTCGCCATCCTCGGTCACGAGCTGCGGAATCCGCTCGCGGCGATCCTCCTCGCGTCGCAGACGCTCGACACGGTCGACTCGAAGCTCGACTGGGAGCACGCCGCGCTGATCGAGAGGCAGTCTCGTCACCTCACGCGCCTCGTCGACGATCTGCTGGATCTGTCGCGGGTGACGGCCGGCAAGATCGTTCTCCAGCGGCAGATCGTCGACCTCAACCGCACGGTCGAGGACGCGATTGTCTCGCTCCAGAACATCTCCCAGAGCCAGGGGGTGACGCTGCATTTCGCCGCCTCGGCGCGGCCGGTGCTCGTCGACGGAGATCCGGTGCGGCTCGAGCAGATCGTGGTCAATCTGCTGACCAACGCGGTGAAGTACACGCTGGTGGGCGGGCGCGCCGACATCTTCGTCGAAGAGGCCGCCGACGAGGCTCGCGTCCGCGTCGAGGACACTGGCGTCGGCATCGATCCGTCGCGGATCACCAGCATCTTTGGCCTCTTCATGCAGGCCGAGAACGCCATCGGCCGCGCCCGGGGCGGGATGGGGATCGGGCTCTCGCTGGTGCGCAGCCTGGTGGAGCTCCACAGTGGCGCGGTGACGGTGAAGAGCGACGGTATCGGGCAAGGTAGCGAGTTCACCGTGACGCTCCCGCTCGCGACGGCGGAGCAGCGGCTGGCGGGCGCGCCGACAGCCGTGCTCGACGTGTCCCCGAAGCCCCGGCTCTCGATCCTGATCGTGGAGGACAACTCCGACGTCCGGACGCTGATGCAGAACAAGCTGCGCAAGCTCGGGCACACGGTCGAGGGCTTCCGTGACGGCGAGGACGGGGCCGTGGAGATCTCGTCGCGCCTCCCGGATCTGGCGCTGGTCGATCTCGGCTTGCCCGGGATCGACGGTTACGAGGTGGCCAATCGCGTGCGCGAGGCGGTCGGAGATCGGGTGTACCTGGTGGCGCTGAGCGGCTTCGGACAGCCCGAGGACAAGCGCCGCGCGCTCGAGGCCGGATTCGACGAGCACGTGACCAAGCCGGCCGACGTGAAGGCCCTGAACGAGCTGCTGGGGCGCGTGCAGCAGCGGAGAGCGTGAGCGGCGGCGACTGCCGCGCGCCGCGTGCGCGCGTCGGCGTCAGAACTGCACGCGCGGTTGCGGCTCGAGCGGCGGATATGGCGAGGCCTGGGCCACCCCGGCCCGCGGCGCGGGCGCGGGCGAGGATGCTTTGCCGGGGGCGCTGTCGGGATCGGTCCCGGGCTCGCGCTCGGCGCGGGCCAGGACGCCAAAGGCCTCTCGCGCCATGCCGTTGATGGCCTCGGTCGCGCTCGCCAGGACGATGATCCCGATACCGCGCGTCGGCCCGAGGACGACACAGGCGCTGTACCCCTCGGTGCCGCCGTCGTGGGTGATGAGGTACCCGAGCGTCCCGTCGGTCGCGACGACCCAGTTGACGCCGAAGGCTTGCCTCCCAGGGCGCGAAAGGCCGGCGGAGAGCTGCGATTCGCGGAGCGAGCTCCGGCGGATCGGGCCGGGATCACGATCGCTGCGGGCGGGCCAGGCCGTCATCTCGTAGCTGGCGAAGCGGGCGAGATCGGCGACGCTGGAGTAGAGACCGCCCATGCCCTCGGCCGCGCCAAGGCGCCAGTGCGGGCCAGCGGGCTGGTATTTCCCGTCGATCTTGCTGTGCCCCGCGGCGAGCTTGTCGCTCGGCACAGCGGATTGGTCCCAGGTCGTCTGGCGCATCCCGAGCGGGGCGAGGATCCTTTGCGAGATGAAGTCGCGCACCGGCTCGCCCGAGGCGCGGCTGACGACGAGCCCGCCGAGCGCCATCGCCAGGTTCGAGTACCGCGAGTCGGTCCCGGGCGCGAAATCGAGCACGGCGCCCCGCGCGGCCGCCAGTAGCTCGGGCTCGGTCACGCCGTGCGCGTCGGCGTACTTGAGCGTGCCGAGGCGGGGCAGCCCCGAGGTGTGCGTGACGAGGTTGCGCAGGGTGATAACCGGGCTGTCGAGCGTCGGGTACACCGCGTCGGCGAGCTCGGGGACGTAGCGCGTCACCGGATCATCGAGCCCGATGCGGCCGTCGTCGCGGAGCGCGAGGAGGGCCATGCCGGTGAAGACCTTGGTGATTGATCCAATGCGAAACACGGTGTCGGCCCCGACCGCGCCGCCGGCGTCGGTGCGCGCGCCGAAGCCCTCGGCGAAGGCGAGGTGGTCGCCGAGGACGACACCGATCACCGCGTTTGGAAGGCGATTTTTCTCGGCCGACTCGCGGAAGACGCGCCCGACGTCGGGGAGCGCGGCCTCGATCCGGGCGCGGCGAGGCGCGTCGATCGTCGGGGCCGGGGCGCGGGCCGGGTTGATGTGGGTCGGCGCAGCGAGCGGCACCGGGGCGGCCGACGCCGAGGTCACGGCACATCCGGTGATGAAGAGCAGGAGCGAGAGCGCAGCGGCGGGCGCACGGTGAGGCGGCATCGATCCTGACGACAGCATGAATTGTCGATCACGCAAATACGCAAACACGGCGTCAGCGTGACCTCGGGCCCGGTGCCGGCGCGGCGGCGTGTCCCCTGGCTCACGACGGCGCCGCGAAGAACTTCCTTTGCGCGCTCCCGGCGCCGCGCGATCGTCACCGAGCGATGTCGTGGCAAGTCTACGTGCTCCGCTGCGGCGACGGGACGCTGTACACGGGGATCGCCCGCGACGCCGGGGCGCGGCTCCGCCGGCACGAGGCGGGCAAGGGGGCGCGCTACACGCGGGGACGCGGCCCGCTCGTGATGGTCCTGCTCGAAGACGCGGCCTCGCAGGGCGACGCCCTCCGGCGCGAGGCGGCGATCCGCAGGCTCGGGCGCGCGGGAAAAGAAGCGCTGATCAGCGCGGCGACGGCGGCACCGGCGAAGCCGAAGGCGAAGCGCCGCCCCCGGGCGAAAGGCGGATCGTGAAGCACGCGCCGCGACCCGGCTCGCTCTCGACGCGGATCGTGCCGCCCATCAGCTCGACGAGGTGCTTCACGATCGACAGGCCGAGGCCCGTGCCGCCGAGCTCGCGCGAGCGGCCGGCGTCGACGCGGTAGAAGCGCTCGAAGAGTCGCCCGAGGTGCGCGGCCGGGATCCCCACGCCGTCGTCGGCGACCGCGAGCTCGACGTGATCGCCGGCGGCCCTGGCCCGCAGCGTCACCCGCGCGCCCTCGCCCGCGTACTTGATGGCGTTCTCCAGGAGGTTCATCACCACCTGCTCGACGGCGCGACGATCGGCGCGGACCTTGATGTCGGCCATCGGATCGATCTGCACGCGCATGCGCTTCTTGCGCGCGGGCTCCTCGAGCAGAGCGACGCAGTGGTTGATGATCGAGCCGAGATCGAGGTCGGCGAGCGCGAGCCGGTAGCCCTTGGCCTCGAGCTTCGAGAGATCGAGGAGATCGTCGACGAGGTGACGGAGTCGCAGCGCGTGGCGATCGATGACACCGACGAACTCGAGAGCGTCGGCCGGATCGTCGAGGGCGCCGCCGAGGAGCGTCTCGGCCGCGGTGCTGATCGCCGTCACCGGCGTGCGCAGCTCGTGCGAGACGTTGGCGACGAAGTCGGTGCGAATCGTCTCCAGGCGTCGCAGATCGGTGACGTCGTGGAACACGGCGATGACGCCGCGGGGCTTGCTCGATCCATCCTGCGCGGGGAGCCGCGACGCGCGCACGAGGAGGCGCCGCGGGGGAACGCGACCGAGCTCGATCTCGCGGGCCACCGGCTCGCCCCCGGCGCGGGCGTCGTCGAGGGCCTCCTTCAGCGCGGCGTTGCGGATGGCCTCGAGGACGAGAAGTCCCACCGCGTCGTCACCGATGAGGGCCATGCCGCGGAGCGCCTGGTTGGCGAGCACGATGCGCTCGTCGCGCCCGACGAGGAGCACGCCCTCGCCCATGCCGTCGAGGATGCCGGCGAGCAGATCGCGCTCGGCGCGAAGGGCGGCGATGCTGCCGGAGAGGTCCTTCGCGACGTGGTTGAGCGCCTCGCCCAGGCGGCCGATGTCGCTCGCGGAGTCGCCGTCGACCCGGGCGCCGAGATCACCCGCGGCGATCGACTCGGCGGTGCGCGTCATGGCGCGGATCGATCCGCGCGCGCGGACGGTCGTGAGCATCGCGGCGACCGCGGCCGCGAGGATCGCGAGGACGACGGCCGCGAAAACGCTCATTCTGTCGGGGTGCGCGCGGCGCGGTCCGCGCCCTCGGCCGGCGGCTCGGCCGCGAAGCGGTAGCCCACGCCGCGCACCGTCTCGATGTAGTCGCCCGCGGCGCCGAGCTTCTCGCGCACGCGCTTCACGTGGGTGTCGACGTTGCGAGTCGTCACGTCGACGTGCGATCCCCAGACCTCGTCGAGGAGGAGATCGCGCGTGAGCACCCGCCCGCGGCGATCGAGCAGCATCAGCAGCAAGCGGAGCTCGAGCGCCGTGAGCGCGACCTCTTGCCCCGCGACCCACGCCCGGTGCGCGGCGCGATCAACGCGGAGGACGCCGAAGTCGACCCGCTCGGACGGCTCGCCCGGTCCGTCGGCCCGCCGGAGGACGGCGCGCACCCGGAGAATGAGCTCGCGCACGCTGAAGGGTTTGACGACGTAGTCGTCGGCGCCGAGCTCGAACCCGACGATGCGATCGATCTCCTCGCCCTTGGCAGTGACCATGATCACCGGAATGCTCGCGGTCTCCTTGTTGGCCTTGAGCCGCCGGCAGATCTCGGTGCCCGGCAAATCGGGGAGCATCAGATCCAGGATCACCAGATCGAACCGCTCTTCCCGGACCGCCCGGAGCGCCGTCTCGCCATCGTGCGCCGAGACGACGTCGAATCCGGCCTGCTTGAGGTTGTAAGCGATCACCTTCTGCAGGTCGCGCTCATCCTCGACAATCAAAACATGGCTCGGCATGGGCGCCCTTCCTACCAGGTGATTGTGTCGGTAGCGTGGCAAGCGATTGTCTTGAGGGTCGGGAAAGGGCTTGTTCAGTCCCAGGAAAGGGCTCGCGCCCTTTCCCCCCGCCGGGCAAAGCCCGTCGGGGCCCCCCATACCCCGTCCGACATGGATGGTGGGATCGGGTGGATGTTTCGGGTGGGGCCTGGTCGTGCTCGGGGCCTTTGGTGCTCGGGGGCGTTGGTGCGCGGGGCGTTGGTGCTCGGGGGCGTTGGTGCTCGGGGGAGTAAGGGGAGAAGGGAGATAAGGGGGGAAGTGGGGGGTCTTGCGAACTTTGCGACGAGGCTTTGGGGAGACGGGATGGGTGGCGCCGGTCCGACGGAGGCGTCACCCGTCACCGTCTCCCCCGGTCGGCGCTGGCGAGCTCAGCCTGGGTTGGGGTTGACCCTGGGTTGGGGTTGACCCTGGGCGATCACGGCTGAAACTCCGCCCGTCGCGGTGGTGGGGGCCTCGGGATGTTACATCAGAGGCGGCGCCGCACGTTCCAGTTGCAAAATATGGGCTCATCGCTTAAGCAGCGCGGCATGGCACTCGAACGCACCCTTTCGATCATCAAGCCCGACGCCGTCGAGAAGCACCACGCCGGTGCCATCCTCGCGCTCCTGGAAAAGGAGGGCTTCGTCGTCAAGGCGATGAAGCGGATCCACCTGACGCGCGCGGAGGCCGAGGGCTTCTACGCCGAGCACAAGGCCCGCGGCTTCTTCGGCGAGCTCGTCGATTTCATGTCGCGCAGCCCGATCATCATCCTCGCCCTCGAGCGCGAGGACGCGGTCGCAAAGTACCGCGAGGTCATCGGCGCGACCGACCCGGCCAAGGCCGCGGCCGGCACCATCCGCAAGCTCTTCGGCGCCAGCGTCGGCGAGAACGCGGCGCACGGGTCCGACAAGACCGAGACCGCGGCGCGCGAGATCGGCTACTTCTTCGCCGGATACGAAGTCTCGCCGACCGCTTGAGCCTCTCGGAGTCCCTCGCGGTCGCCCGCGGCAAGGTCCGTGACGGCATCTCCGCCGTCGAGAACCTCGACCAGCTCCTCGGCTCCCGCCGGGTCGGGCCACGCCAGCTCCCGCACGCCATCCTCGGCGTGCAGGAGGGGTGCGTGGCGCTCCTCGACGCGCTCACGGAGCTCGAAGGGGAGATGGCCGTGCACCTCCAGGGCGACGCCGAGGGCATCGCTTCGGTGGCGTCGATCCTCGCCCACGCTTCGGGCCTGGTGCGCGAGCTCGCGGACACGCTCAAGGGCCGCGAAAAAGCGGCGATCGACGCGCGCGAGCGCCTCCGGCTGGAGGCCATCGTCCACCGGATCGCCGTCGAGCTCGACACCGTGATGCGCCTGACCGACCTGCTCAGCGCGTCGGCCACCTCGCGGAGCACGGCCATCGACCTCGGCGACGTGCTGGCCGAGCGACGGCCGCCCTCGCGCACGCTGACGCCGGTGCTCGCCATGGTCGAGCTCCGCGCGCCCGCGCTCGTCGGCGACGCGCGCATCGTGCTCGAGCTGCTCGAGTTCGCGGTCGCGACGGTGGTGCGCGCCGGCGTCGAAGCCCCGCGGATCGTGGCCGACCGCGGCCCGGGCGAGCTCCTGATCATCACCATCACCGTCTCGCCGGGGCGCGCCGGAGCGACGGCCACGAAGGCCGACGCCAACCCCAAGACGACCCGGATCCTCGACGTATCGCTGCGGCCCGAGCTCCCCTGCCAGGGCGCCGTCGTGCGCGCCGCGGCTCGTCGCGCCGGGATCAAATACGAGGTCGCCGAGGGCGGCCGGTCGGTGACGATATCGCTTTGATTCGAGCCTCGCGGTGGCGATGAAGCCGGGCCGCGCTGGCGCCGTGCGCGGCGTGGTATACGCGCGCCCATGTCGACTTCCGACGCTGACCGCCCGCTCGTCGAGGCCGCGTTTCGCGACCGCGCGCTGCTCAAGGACGCCGCCCACGAGGCCGCCGTGCTCGCCACCGTCGAGGCCCTCGACAAGGGCCGCCTCCGCGTGGCCTCGAAGGCCGACGACGCCGCGGAGTGGGAGGTTCACGCCTGGGTGAAGGAGGCGATCCTGCTCTATTTCGCGCTCCGGGCGATGGAGAAGATCGAGATCGGCCCCTTCGAATTTCACGACAAGATCCCGCTCAAGAAGGGGCTCGACGCTGCCTCTGTGCGCGTCGTGCCGCCGGGCGTCGTCCGCTACGGCGCGTTCCTCGAGCCGGGCGCGATCGTCATGCCGGGGTACGTCAACATCGGCGCCCGCGTCGGCGCGCGATCGATGGTCGACACCTGGGCGACCGTGGGGAGCTGCGCGCAGATCGGGAGCGACGTTCACCTCGCCGGCGGCGTCGGGATCGGCGGCGTGCTCGAGCCGCCGGGGGCGCGGCCGGTGATCATCGAGGACGGCGTCTTCGTCGGCTCGCGCGCGATCGTGGTCGAGGGCGTGGTCGTCGAGCGCGAGTCGGTGATCGGCGCCGGCGTGGTGTTGACGGCGTCAACGGTGGTCATCGACGTCACCGGTGGGGCCCCGGTGGAGACGCGCGGGCGCATCCCGGCGCGGAGCGTCGTCATCCCCGGCACACGGATGAAGCGCTTCCCCGCGGGCGAGTTCGGCGTGCCCTGCGCCCTCATCATCGGTCAGCGCAGCGCCTCGACCGACCGCAAGGTCTCGCTCAACGCCGCGCTCCGCGACTTCGGCGTGCCCGTATGAGCGCCGAGAGCGATCGCTCGCGCCTCGCGAACAAGCTGCTCTGGCTCTGCGACATCGCGTCGCCGATCGGCGAGGAGCGGCCGCTCTGCGACGCCGTGCAGGCCCGCCTCGCCGCGCTCCCGCTCGCGGGGGCGATCCGCCGCTACGGCGACTCGATCGTCGTCCCGGTGACGCGCGGCACGGGCGGGCCGAAGATCGCGCTCGCGGGCCACCTCGACGTCGTCCGCACCTCGCACGACGCGCCGCCGCGGATCGAGGCCGATCGCCTCTACGGGCCGGGCGCCTCCGACATGAAGAGCGGCCTCGCGCTGATGATCGACCTCGTCGAGAACGATCGCGCAGTGCTCGCCGGGATCGATCTCACCCTGGTGTTCTACGCGCGCGAAGAGGGGCCTTACCTCGAGAACGAGCTCGGCCCGGTGCTCGATCAGGATCCCGAGCTCGGCGCCATCGATCTCGCGGTGTGCCTCGAGCCGAGCGACAACAAGCTCAGCCTCGGGGCCTCGGGCTCGATCCACGCCGAGCTTCATTTCGAGGGGAAAACGGCGCACAGCGCCCGGCCCTGGCAGGGCGAGAACGCGATCCACAAGGCGGGCCCACTGCTGGCGCAGCTCTCCGAGCTCCGCCCGCGCGAGGCGGTGATCGACGGCCTGCTCTACCGGAGCGTGACCTCGGCGACGCTGGCGAAAGGCGGGCGCGGGCGCAACATCGTGCCCGACGAGTTCGAGGTGAACCTCAACCATCGCTTCTCGCCCGACCAGTCGATCGAGGACGCGCAGCGCTGGATCGAGGGCCTCGTGGCCGACCGGGCGCGCATCGTGTGGACCGATCTCAGCCCCTCGGCGAAGCCCTTCGCGACGCACCCGCTCGTGGCGGCGCTGCGCGAGTCCGGCGTCGTCGCGGTCGAGCCCAAGCAAGCCTGGACCGACGTGGCCCGCTTCGCCGCGCGCGGGACCCCGGCCGTGAACTTCGGCCCCGGCGAGAACGCCCAGGCCCACCAGCGCAACGAGTGGACGTCGCTCGACAAGCTCGCCGCGGGGCGCGAGATCCTGATCCGCTGGCTCGCGACGGTGGGTCGCCGCTGACGCGACGCGACGCGAGCCGCGCCGGCCGCGGTGAGCTCGACGCTCGATGGGCTGATCGCCGGGCTACCCGTCCTGATCGGTGCTCTCGACGGCCTCGGGGTGCGCGAAGAAGAACGTGCTGCCGTGGCCCGGCTCGCTCTCGGCCCAGAGGCGGCCGCCCTGCGCTTCGACAGTGCCACGAGCGACGTAAAGCGAGAGGCCGGCGCCCTGCCCGACGCGGGCGCGGGTGCTCTTCGGGAGCGTGAAGAGCTGCGCGCGCTGCTCGGGCGCGATCCCCGGCCCGGTGTCCTTCACCGAGAACCACACCTCGCCGTCGACGAAGCGCGCGCGCACGGTGATCGTCCCCTGCTTGGGCGTGAATTTCACCGCGTTGGCGATGAGGTTCGTCAGCACGCGGGTCATGCGATCGCGATCGCCGAGCGCCGGCGGCACGTCGTCCGCGACCTCGCCCTTGAGGCGGATCTGCTTGAGATCCGCGTGCGCGCGCATCACGGCGACGGCGTGCGCGACCAGCGGCGCGACGTCGACCGCGTCCATCGCGACGGAGAGGCGGCCGGCCTCGAGGCGGCCCGCGTCGCTCATGTCCTGCGCGAGGTTGCTCAGCTCCTCCGCGGCGCGGGCGACGGCGTCGATCAAGCGGCGGTTCGGCGCCTCGCCGTCGGTCTTCGGCGCGGCGCCTCCGGGCGGGTTCACGAGCATGCGCGTGCTCATCAGGATGACGCTGAGCGGGTTCCTGAGATCGTGCGAGAGGACGGCGAGCAGCTCGCCCTGCGCGCGCTCGGCCTCCTCCGCGCTCTCGCGGAGGCCGGCGCACAGGCGCGACAGGCGGCGGTGCTCGCGCTCGAGCGCGCCACGCGAGCGCGTCGTCGGACGGTCCGTGGCGTCGATCGCACGGGACGTGATCCGGGAAGCGCGGCGCATGGCGGTGGGGACCTTCGCGTGGGGCGACGACATCGTCATCGATGTTCTCCTCGTCTACGAGTCGTATCCCGAGCCGCGCTCGGTCGAATAGTCGGGGAGATCCCTGAATTCGCGCCTGAAAGGCGTCGAGCGCGGGGCCGCTCCCGCACGGCTCGTCAGGCCTTTGCCTGACGGCGATCGAGCATTCGACGGATTTCGACGACGAGCACCTCGGGCAAGCAGGGCTTGGTGAGGAACGCGTCACAGCCGGCCTCGCGCGCTTCACGCGAGTGATCGGCGAGCGCGTGGCCGGTGAGCGCGACGATGGGGATGTGCCTCGTGCGCGGATCGTTCTTGAGCTGACGCGTGGCCTCCCACCCGTCGAGCTCGGGGAGCGAGAGGTCCATCAAGATGACGTCGGGCAGCAGCTCGAAGCCGCGGTCGATCGCCTCACGCCCCGTCGACGCTTCCGCGACGCGAAAGCCCGAGAGCGAGAGAAACTCCGCGAACATTTCGCGGTTGTCCTGGAAGTCGTCCACCACCAGCACGAGGGGTGATGAATCGCTGGATTGCTCAGCCACGTTTGCTCCTAGCCCCCGGCAGAGCGCGTGCTCACCGTCGACTCATCTATAGCTGATCGACCGGCGAGCGAGGGTTTCTTGCGAGGGTGATCCACGTGGCTTCGTACGTCTGCGTCGGACCTCCGAAGTCATCCGCTGCTGCCCTCGCGACGCGCCTCGATCAGATCATGAAGGAAGCGCGCGACCTCGTCCCAGTCGACGGGCTTCGTGAGCACGGCGTCGAACGCCGACGAGCGCAGCAGCGCCCGCGCCTCGAGGTCGCGGCGCCCCGTGCACGCGAGGATCGCCAGGTGCGCCGTCGCGGGATCGGCGCGCAGCGCCTCGGCGACGACGAACCCATCGATGCCGGGCATGCGCAGATCGCAGATGATCGCGTCGGGCACGTCCTGCGTCGCGAGGAACACGCCGCGCAGGCCGCCCGAGGCGCGGAGGGCGTCGAAGCCGTGCGTCGCGAGCGAGGCCTCGGCGATCTCGAGGAAGTCGAGATCATCGTCGACGATGAGGACCCGGCGCCGCGGCCTGTCCGCTGGCTCGCGGCCTTCGAGCTTCGTTTCAACGGCTTTTCGAGGTTGCGTCGTCATCCGGCCGAGGGAGCCAGGGCGCGCTCTCGCGTTCGCGTCGAGGCGCGCCTGACCACGTTTTCCTCGGGCTCGATCTGCCTCGGCGCAACCTCCGCGCTGCATTCGCCGAGACGTTGCCCCGAGCGATGCCGGGCCGCTCCCCGATAGAAGATTGAGGCCATTCCTGATCGCGCGCCGAGGTCGCGTTGCGTAGCTTGACGTGTCGCCCCGAGCGCCAGACCGGCCGGGCGGGCGGCGCTCCACGATGACGAGTGTCGACGAGGTCTTCCTGAGCCGCGTGGGACACGATCTCCGCGGCGAGCTGGCGACGATGGTCGCGGGCGTCCACTACTTGCTTCGCTACGAGGCCGAGCTCGGCCCCACGGCGCGGCAGATGCTCGAGCGCGTCAACGGCGCCGGGCAGCGGCTGAAGCGGCTCCTCGACGAGCTCGACAACGCGGGGTGGATCTCCGGCGGCGACGCGCGATCGCTGCTCTTCGAGCCGGTCGCTCCGGCCGCCGTCGTGCAGGCGGCCCTGGTGCGCCTCGCCCCGCTCGCGGCCTCGCGCGGGGTGGCGATCGACGCGCATTTCCCCGCGGATCTGCCGGAGATCGAGGCCGATCCCGATCTGCTCGGCACCGCGTTCGAGTACGTGCTCGACTTCGCGCTCGCCCGCTCGCCGCGCAAATCGATCCACGTCGTCGTCGAGGTCCTGGGCGGCGTCCCGGTGCTCGAGGTGCGCGACGAAGGCGGGCTGCTCGACGCGGCGTCGCTCGATCGCCTGCTCGAGCCCTTCGCCGAGAAAGAGGTGATCCCGCGCGCCGAGCCCGGCCAGCGGCGGCGCGAGCGGCTCGGGCTCGGCCTCTCGATCGCGCAGGGGATCCTCCAGGCGCATGGGGGCGGCCTGCGCGCGTCGTCGGCGATCAGCGGCGATGGGATCGTGCTGCAGTGCACGCCGGCCCGCCCCGCGGCGATCGCGGCGATGCCGCCGGTGTCGGGGCGCCGGCCGATCTGAAGCGGCGAGCGCCGCCGGGTTGTGGCCCGCGGGTGAGTCGTGCAAGACCTCGCCATGCGCTGGCTCGCTCTCGCGGTGGGGTCCCTCTCGCTCGTCGCCTGCATCACGCCGGAGGCCGCGATCACCACGTGCGGCGCCGTGCAGCTCGACCACCCGCTGATCGTGATGGAGCAGGATCCCGCGAAGGCGAGCGGCCTCGGGCGCGTCGACGAGGGCGGCTGCTTCCTCGAGATCCCCGACGCCAGCCTCAGCGGTGACGGCCTGCTCGCCGCGGCGGGCCCGCGGGTTTTCTTCATCGATCGACAGCAGGGCGTGCTCGATCCGATCGACCAGAAATCGCTGGGTCTGTCGGGCGATCCGATCGCCACGTTCGCGGCGGGGAAGGATCCCGGCGAGCCCAACCCGCACGGCCTCGACGTCGACGCGGACGGGCAGCTCTGGATCGCGCGCTTCGGGATGGCGTCGGTCGCCGTCGTCGATCCCGCAGGCAAGCTCGTGGCGACCGTCGATCTCTCGGATCTCGATCCCGACGACGGGCTGCCCGACATGGAGGCGGTGCACATCGACGGCGATCGGGTCCACGTCGCGGTCGAGCTGCTCGAGTTCAACGCCGACGGCGCCGGCCACGTGCGGCCACGCGGGCCGGGGAAGATCGTCACGATCGATCGCGCGACGCGCGCGCGCACCGGCACGTTCACGCTCGCGGGGCGGAACCCCTTCGGCCCGTTCGCGCCGATGGACGCCGCGGGGAGCCGCTTCGCCATCGCCACGCCGGGGAACATCTTCGCGATCGACGCGCAGGATGGAATCGACGTGGTCGACTTCGCGCAGGGCACGGCGACGCAGCTCATCAGCGAGAGCGAGCTCCTCGGCTCAGCGACCGAGGTGGTGATCGCCGGGCCGACCGAGGGCTACGCGATCGTGGCCGGCGACGGCGAGGCCAGCCCGACGTCGCTGGTGCGGTTCAACCCGCAGACGGGCAAGCGCACGAAGATCCTCGACGCAGCCACGCGATTTCTCCACTCGGGCCTGGCGATCGACGGGGGGCTGGTCCTCGTCGGCGACCACACGGTCGAGGGCGGCGGGATCCTGGCGTTCGACCGTGAAACGCAGGCCGCGCGCGGCCGGATCGCGGCTCATCGGCTGCCCCCGTGGTCGCTGCACACGATCCCGTGAGGATCGCGTAGAGTGGCGCCGTCACCGGGGATCACGCGATTCTGGTCGATCGCCTTCCACCTCTGCCATTCGATGAGCCACTCCGCCCGATGTCGACCCTGAGCTCAACCCTCGTCCAGCGCGGCGCTGCGTCGATGCGCTCCGTCGAGGATGCGATCGCCCGTCAAGTCCTCCACGGCGGCGACCTGCCCACGAACCTGCTCGAGGTCGGGGCGGTCGATGAAGCGACGCTGACGGCGATCCTCGCCGAGAGCGTCGGGCTCGACGCGGCGCCGACCGGCAAGCTGGAGGCGCCGTCGCCGCAGGTGCTGCGGCTCATCCCCGTCGAGCTCGCGCTGCGCCACGCGATCTTCCCCATCGCGCAGCCGGGCCGGACGCTGATCGTCGCCGCCGCCGAGCCGCTCTCCACCGCGGTCCAGGACGATCTCGGCTTCGCGCTCGACCTCGAGATTTCCACGCGGCTCGCGCCGCTCGTGCGCGTGCGCCAGGCGCTGGCCGAGCACTACGGCGTCGCCCTCGATCGCCGCTTCACGCGCCTCGTCGCGCGGCTCGACGGGCTCCGCGATCCCAACCCGAGCGCGATGCCGCCGCCGGACGAGGAGGGCTTCCGGCTGCGCCCGCCGCACGCGATCAGCGTGCCCGCGCCGAGCTTCGGGACGGGCGTGTCGAGCCCGCCGTCGCCCCTCGACGATCGCGACGCCGTGCTGCCGCCGCCGTCGCTGCGCGCGTCGCGCGGGCGCCTCGAAGACGTGCCGGCGATGAAGACGCCGTTCAAGGCCGCGCTCGCGGCGCAGCCCGTCCCGGTGTTCGCCGACGAGCCGGGCCCGCTCGCGCTCGACGAGCTCACCCCGTTCGCGGCGCCGGTGAAGCCGCCGAGCGATCGCGCGCCGAGCCGCAAGACCACGCCGATGCCGTCCGCGCCGCCCGCGCCTCCGAGGGTCGAGGCCGCGTCGCCCGCCGTCGGTACCGTCGGTGCCGCCGATCCGCGCTCGCCCGAGGGCACGCAGGCCCTCGCGGGCTGGGTGCGCCTCGAAATGAAGAACGAGCGCGCGTCGGCGCTGCTCGACAAGACGCGCTCCGAGCTCCGGCCGGCGCTGCGCTCGTCGCGGCGCAAGGGCCCGTTCACCGCCGCGATGGCCGAAGACGAGCTCGAGTCGGCGGCCACCACCGACGCCGTGCTCGACGTGGTCTTCGCGTTCTCGGCGCAGTTCTTCGAGTACTCGGCGCTCTTCGTGATCCAGGGCGATCTGGCCGAGGGGCGCGACGCCGCCGGGCCGGGCGCGAGCCGCGAGCGCGTGACGGCGATCGGCGTCCCGCTCGATCTGCCGAGCAGCCTCGAACGCCTGCGCCGCACCCGCGCGCCGATGGTGGGCCCGCTCGAGGTGGAGGGGCTCGACGCCGATCTGATCCGCGATCTCGGCCGCGAAGGCGCGCGCCCGGGCCGATCCGTCGCGCTGCTCCCGCTCCTGATCCGCACCCGCGCCGTGGCGATCCTCTTCGGCGACGACGGCGAGGCCGACGTCACGCTCGCGGGCCTCGGCGACGTGATCTCGTTCACGGCGCTGGCCGCGCGCGCGCTCGAGCGCATCCTCGTGCGCAAGAAGCTCGGCGCCCGCGCCCCCGAGATGCCGCTGCGTCCCCCGGCGCCGCCGCCCCCCGCGCCGAAGCCGCCGGTGCGCCCCGATGCCCAGGCCGTCGCGCGCGTCCGGGCCCTGATCGAGACGCCGCCCGCGCCCGTGGTGAGCCACGACGTCGCTCCTGCGGGCCGCGTCGTCGACCCTGCGGAGGATCCGGCCGCCCCTGCAGAGGATGTGTTCGCTCCTGTAGGTGACGTGTTCGCCTCTGCGGAAGAAGTGTTCGCCCCTGCACCGGCGGTGGTCGCCCCTGCACCGGCGGTGGTCGCCCCTGCACCGGCGGTGGTCGCCCCTGCACCGGCGGTGGTCGCCCCTGCACCGGCGGTGGTCGCCCCTGCAGCAGCGGTGGTCGCCCCTGCAGCAGCGGTGGTCGCCCCTGCAGAAGAAGAGGTCGCCCCTGCAGCAGAAGAGGTCGCCCCTGCGGACGCGGCGGTCGAGCCCGTCGCGACGTCCCTGGACCTCGCGGGATCGCTCGAAATCGCCTCGAATTTCCGGCAGGCCGTCGCTCCGATCGTCGGCTTCGCCGAGGCGCCCGAGCCTGGTCCGATCACCGAGCTCACGCCGGTTGCTCTCGACGAGACGGACTACACGCTCGATGAAAGCCGCCCCGCGCCGGTCGCGCTCGAGTCGTTCGGCGACGACATCCTCGACTTCTCCACCGAGCGGCCGTCGCGCGCCGCGCTGACCCGGATCACCGCCGAGTCCAGCGACGAGGAGGCGAACGCGCACCTGCCCGCCACCGACCGGCCGACGTTCCGCCGCTTGCGCGCCGTGCGGCCCGGCGAGGACACGCCCGAGCCGCGCGGTCGCCGGGGCACGGCGCCGGTCTTCGAGGGGCGCGCCGCCGCGCCGCCGCCGCCGACGCCGCTCGAGCCGCTGCCGCGCACGCCGCCGCCCAACGCGACGGCGTGGACCACGTTCCCGGCGCACTCGCAGACCCACCTCAGCGCGCCGCCGCCGTCGCTCAGCCGGCGCGCGCCGATCTCGGATCGACCGCCGATCCCGCGCGAGGAAGAGCTGGACGCGACCCCGGGCTCGGGCTTCGTCCAGGCGCTCGATCCCACGCCGGGCGGGCCGCTGCCGAGCATCATCGTCGACGTCGGGGCCGAGTACACGTCGCTCCTGCAGCGCGTGATCGACGGCGGCCCGGGCGGGCAAGAGGCCTTCGACGATCTCGTCCGTCACGGCGAGCAGGTGCTCCAGGCGCTGATGACGAAGTTCCCCGGCCCGCTGCGGGTCGATCGGCACCGCGCCCGCGATCAGCTCCCGGCAGCGTCGCAGTGCGGGCCGATCCTCGAGATCGTGGTGGCGATCCGCCGGCCGGCGCTGCCGTTCATCTCGGTGCGGGCCAGCGCCGTCGATCCCGAGGTGAGGTTCTGGGCGACCCACGTGCTCGGCGAGCTCCGGTACCCCGAGGCCGCGACGGTGCTCGTGCCGCGCCTGTTCGACGACGACGCCGGCGTGCGCCGGATCGCGCGCCGATCGGCGACCGCGCTCGTCGCCGCGGGCGCCCCGGGCGAGCCGATCCTCCTCGGCCTCGACAACATCACGCGCAACGCCGATCACCCCTCGTCGCACCGGATC
Source organism: Byssovorax sp. (assembly GCA_025362495.1). Classification (GTDB taxonomy): domain Bacteria; phylum Myxococcota_A; class Polyangia; order Polyangiales; family Polyangiaceae; genus JANYGI01. The sequence continues at coordinate 203,082 of JANYGI010000102.1, forward strand.
CTGGCCATCGAGACGATGGGCGAGATCCGCAGCGGCGCGATGGTGCCGGCGCTGATCGCCGTGCTCGAGGGCCGCGCCGAGGACGTCGCCGACGCCGCCCGCCGCGCCCTGCTCCTGATCACGCGCCAGGATCACGCGCGCGACGCCCGCCGCTGGCACGAGTGGTGGTCACGCAACTCGACGCGCAACCGGATCGAGTGGCTGATGGACGCCTTGATGCACGAGCAGCCCTCGCTCCGCCGCGCGGCCGGCGACGAGCTCAAGCTGATCACCAAGGAGTACTTCGGCTACTACGACGATCTGCCGAAGAAGGAGCGCGAGCGCGCGCAATCGCTCTACCGCACGTGGTGGGAGCGGGAAGGTAAGCAACGCTTCTCCTGAGCCGGGCCTCGGGCGGCCTCTGCGTGGCGGTCGGAGGGGAGAGGATTCGCTCGGGGTGAGAAACCGAGCATGTTCAGTTTCTCGATCGCCTCGTCGAGGATGCCTGTGGCCGCGGGGGCCCACGGGCGTCCTCGACGAGGCTGGAGAGCTACAGATCGGGGTTGGCGGAGTAGCAGCAGCGGAAGCCGAGGTCGAACAGCTGGAAGCTCTGATCGACGGTGTAGAACGTGAAGCCGCAGGCGGCGCCAGCCTCGACGGTGGTGTCGAAGGCGCCTCCGAGCAGCGGATAGGTGTTGGCGCCGCTCTTGGTGACCTCGTGGAGGTTGCCGGTGATGTCGTCGATCTGGTTGTAGCCCGCCGATCCCATCGTACCCAGGTTGCCGAGGAGACCGGACCAGTCGGCCCAGCAGTTTTGCAGGGCGCTGCTACCCGTGGGCAAGAGGCCGTCCTGGTCGCCGGCCAGGGTCGTGTTGAAGTCGAAGGGGCCGAGGTTGCAGAACTTCGTGGCCGTGAGTGACGTGTTGCACGCCGCGGCAGTGCGCGGATTGTAGCCCCAGTTGCAGGGCAACGTGGCGTTGCAGGCCACCTGCCACTCGGTAGTCGTCGCGCAGATGTGGCCGCCACCCGCGGTGCAGGTCTGCTCGACCTCCAGCGGAGTGACGTTGTACCAGGGGATCTTGCCCGGGACCGAGCAGGAAGGGGTCTTGTCGAGCGTCACGCCGGCCGGCGCCGAGGTGACGTATCCATTGCCCGTGCCGGGCACCAGCGCCGTCGCCGAGGGGCGGCTGGCCTCGAAGCTGTCAATCCAGGTCGAGGCGGCGATCTTGGTGATGACCGGCTTGACGAAGTAGGTGGCGTTGCTGCCCTTGTTGTTGAACCGCTCGTCGATGAGGCCGTCACAGTCGTTGTCGAGGCCGTCGCAGAGCTCGGGGCCGGCCGCGGCGAGGTTCTTCGCCGCGGTGCAGGCCACGGCGTTGGCCCCGTTGCACACGAACGTTCCCGTGGTGCGACAGACACCGTCGCCGGGGGGCGGCAAGCCATCGTCGCTGGCGCAGGGCTTACCGTACTTGGGCGTGTTCTCGTTGACGACGCCGTTGCAGTTGTTGTCGAGGGTGTCGCAGACCTCGGTGGCGCCGGCGCAGGTGGGGCTGCAGACGCCGGCCGGGAAGGTGCATTTCCAGCCGCCGGCCACGCAGGCGACGGCGACTCCGGTGGTGCACTCCGGGGTGCTGGCCGAGGGGCTGACGCCGCAGACCTGGCTCGGCGCCGGGATGGTGGTGATGGCCTCGTCGATCTGCCCGTTGCAGTTGTCGTCGGTGCCATTGCAGGCCTCGGTGGCCGAGACGAACGTGCAGGCGTAGCCGCACTTGTGATCGCCGGCCGTCACGTCCGGCGCGGCGCCGTTGTCGTAATAGCCTTGCTGGCAGCTCTGGAAGACGCACGCCCCGGCGACGCACGACCACGACGCGTGGACAGAGCCGGTGAAGCAGCTGTTGCCGCAGGAGCCACAGTTATTGACGTCGGTCTGGAGGTTGGGCTGGTTGGTCAGCACTCCATCGCAGTTGGCGTCGACTCCGCACGTGTCCGTGGCCCCCGTGGGGCCGACCGAGCCGACGCACTGGACGGTGCCGCCCTGACAGGCCTTGGCGCCGGCCACGCACGGTGACGTCGCGCCCGCGGGAGGCGGGGTGGGCACGTTGCACGGACCGACGCTGTCGGCCGACGGCATCCCGTTCGTGAGATCGATCTGCCCGTCGCAGTTGTCGTCGATGCCATTGCAGGTCTCGACGCCGGGGTTCTGGGCGCCGACGCAGACCTTGGCGCCCGCCTGGCACTGGAACGCGCCGAACGCGCAGGGGAAGGTGTTGCTCGTTCCGCAGCTCTGCCCGACGTCGGTGGGGTTGTTGTCGACGACGCCATCGCAGTTGTCGTCTATCGAGTTGCAGAGCTCGGGCTGCGGGTTGACGGCGCCGACGCAGGTGAGCGCGCCGCCGGTGCACTGGAACGAGCCGAACTTGCACGGGCCGACATTGGTCGTGCCGCACTGGGCGCCGACGCCGCTCGGGCTGTTGTCGACGACGCCGTTGCAGTCGTCGTCCTTGCCGTTGCAGGTCTCGGGCTTGGGATCGATCTTGCCGACGCACACCACCGCTCCGCCCTGGCACTGGGCGACGCCGAGCTTGCACTCACCCACGTTGCTGGTGCCGCACGAGGCGCCCGCGCCGACCACGTTGTCGTCGATGATGCCGTTGCAGTTGTCGTCCTGGCCATTGCACGTCTCGGGCTGGGGATCGACGTTGCCGACGCAGCCAATGACGTTGTTGTGGCACTGGATGGTGCCGAACGAGCAAGGGAAGGTGTTGCTGAGGCCGCAGCTCACGCCGGTGCCGGGGATGTTGTCGTCGACGATCCCGTCACAGTCGTTGTCGAGGCCGTCGCAGGTCTCGGCCGTGGGGTTCTGGGCGCCGACGCAGCCGAGCGCGCCGCCCGTGCACTGCATCGTGCCGAGCGAGCAGGGGGCCGTGGCGCTCTGACCGCAGCTCGCGCCGACGCCGCTCGGGCTGTCGTCGACCATGCCGTTGCAGTCGTCGTCCTTGCCATTGCACGTCTCGCCCTTGGGGAGCACGGCGCCGACGCAGTTGATGACGCCGCCCTGGCAGCCGAGCACGCCGAGCTTGCACTCACCCACGTTCGACTGGCCGCAGGCGCCGCCCGCGTCAGCAGGGTTGTTGTCGATGACGCCGTTGCAGTCGTCGTCGATGCCGTTGCAGATCTCGACCCCGGGGTTGACGGCGCCGACGCACACCAGCGCTCCGGCCTGGCACTGGAAGGTGCCTTTGACGCACGGGGCGACGTTGCTCTGCCCGCAGGCCTTGCCCGCGTCGGTGGGGTTGTTGTCGATGACGCCGTCGCAGTCGTTGTCGACGCCGTCGCAGGTCTCGAGGACCTGGTTCTGCACCTGCACGCTCGCGCCGACGCAGGTGACCTTGTTGCCCACGCACTGGGTCGTTCCGGCGTGCGCCGGCGTGGCGCACTCGCCGTCGGGATCGCCGTAGCACACGACGCCAATCTGGGGATCGCCGCTCAGATCGTCGGCCTCGTCGATCTTGCCGTCACAGTCGTTGTCGAGGCCGTCACCGCAGATCTCGACGCCGCCGTTGGTCTTGTCGCACTTGTACTCGCAGCCCGTCGCGTACGAGTTGTCGAGGTCCCAGTAGCCGGGATCGCAGGCCTGGATCGCGCACTGGGTGTTGGCCGTGGTGCACGCGGGAGCACCGGTGTGGACGCACGACGGCGATCCGTGGAGCACGACGCAGTTGTGGCCGCAGCCGCCGCAGTCGGTGGTGCTGGTGCAGACGTCGACGTCCTCGTCCTTCACGCCGTCGCAGTCGTCGTCCTTGTTGTTGCAGACCGAGTCGTCGGTGGTGTTGCCGGCCGGCGAAGCCACGCAGTAATACGCGCACGGCTTGGCAGGATCGATGGTGTGATAATCGGTGTCGCAGGCCTCGCACTTGCAGGCGCCGGCCTCGCACTTGATGCCGGAGAGAGCGCAGTTGAGGAGCTGCGTGTGGCAGTTGTTGGCGCACGAGCCGCAGGTCTTGGGATCGCTCTGCAGGTCGAACCCCTCGTCGATCTTGCCGTTGCAGTCGTTGTCGAGGCCGTCGCAGATCTCGTTGCCGCCGTTGGTCGGCATGCAGCCGGCGTCGGCGCCGCCGACTCCGCAGTTGGGGAAGCAGTCCTGTCCGCCGGTGCCGGACGCCGTGCTGAAGAGGCCGCCGTCGCTGCCGCCGACGCCGGGACCGGCGCCGGTGCTGCTACTGCCGCTGCCGCTGCCGCACTCGGAGAAGCAGAACGCTTCGGTGGTGCAGCCCGTGGTCCCGAGCGCGAGGGCGGCCAGCGCCCCCGCGATCCAGGCGCTCATCGAGGCGAAGGTGCGCGCGCTCATCGGCCCGCCTCCTCGCGCGCTGCGTCGCTCGCCCGGCGCCGGCGTCTGCCGAGGCCGAGCAGCACGGCGCCGACGACCAGCGCGACCTCGCCGCTGCTGGAGCCGGCGCCGAGGCCCGTGCTCGAGAGCTTGCACGCGCACCCGCCGCCGCCAGTCGCCAGGCCCCAGATACCGGTGCTCCCTCCGCCGCCCGCGGAGCCGGTGCTGCCCGTCCCGCTGCCCGTCGCCGTCGTCGCGACGTGGCCGCCCGCGCCGGTCGTCGTGCTGCTGCTGCCGCTGCCGGTGCCCATCTGGGCCATGCCGCACTGGCCGTCCGAGCACACTTGCCCCGAGGGGCAGACGACGCCCGCGCACGGGCAGTTGCCGCACGCGCCCGTCACCGGATCACAGCACGAGCCGTTGGTGCACGGGCTCGGCACGCATTTATCGGCGCCGCAGGTGGGCGGAGTCGCCGTCGTGTCGCAGACCTGGCCGGCGGCGCACGCCGGCGAGCAGCCCGGCGCGCATTTACCGTCCTTGCACACCTGATCTCCGGCGCACGTCACCCCCGAGCACGAAGGCACGCAGTCGAAGCCGGTGAACGTCGCGTTGGGCTTGCACTCCTGGTCCATCGGGCAGCTCACCGTGGTGCAAGGATCGGTGACGCAGGCGCCGAGGTTACAGGCCTTGCCGCAGCCCTGACACGGGTTGTTCCAGCAGTTGTCGGGCGCGCACTTGCCGACGTTGGGGCCGGAGCTCGCGCAGACCTGGCCCGGATCGCAGGTGACGCCGAGACAAGGCTCGTTGCAGCCGTTGGGGCCCTTGCAGGTGCACACCGGCGGCGTGATGCAGCCCGGGAGCTCGGTGCCCGCGGGCGCGCAGATCACCTTGCCGTTGGCGTCGGAGATCGTCTTCGTGGTGCAGTCGCCGCAGACGGCCGTGTAGTCGGTGGTGCAGAACCCGCCGAGCGATTTGCCCGAGTTGCTGTCGGTGACCATCTCGCACTTCTGGCCAGGCGGGCAGGGGAACTCGCCCGTGGCGCAGGGCGCGGCGCACAGGCACCCTTGCGCCGACGAGACACAGCTCTTGCCCGGGCTGCACAGCGGCGCCCCGTTCGGCGTCTGGTTATCGACCTTGCCGTCGCAGTCGTTGTCGTTGCAATCGCAGGTCTCCTCGACGGCGCCCTGGCCGCCCAGGCACGCGAACGAGCCGTTGATGCAGGCCTCTTTGCCGGGCTTGCACGCGCCCACGTTCACGCCGCAGGCGTCGCCGATGTTCGCCGCCGGAGGCGGGAGCGGGTTGGCCGAGCCGTCGATACCGTCGGGCGCGGCGCCCACTTCGTCGACGGTCCCGTCGCAGTCGTTGTCGACGCCGTCGCAGACCTCGGGCTTCGGCCCGATGCCGCCGACGCACGAGAGGCCGCCCATCCCGTTGCACTGGAGCTGACCCGGCTGACACGGCAGCGCCGAGCGATCGCCCGGGTACGCCGTCACGTCGTAGGTCGGCGTGCACGGTCCGCCCGCCCCGATCCCGTTGTCGATCACGCCGTCGCAATCGTTGTCGAGGCCGTCGCAGATCTCCATCGTCGGGCCGATGTCGCCGACGCAGTCGAGCACGCCGGCCGCGCAGGCGATCAGGCCCGATTTGCACTCGCCCTTGGTGCTGCCGCAGACCTGGCCGACCTGGGGGAAGTTGCCGTCGTCGACGACGCCGTTGCAGTCGTTGTCGACCCCGTCACACGCTTCGGCGGTGGGTACTTTCGGCCCCTGGCAGACCCAGCCGCCGCCGCCGGCGCACGCCAGCGCGCCTTGCGAGCAGGGCGCGGAGAGCGTCCCCACGCCGTTGCAGGTGCCGCCGGTAGGCGGGCACCAGCTCAGGTTCTTGAACGTGCAGCAGTTGCCGGGGTTGTTCCAGCAGCCGCTCATGCCCTGCGCCGGAGCGTCGGCGAGCGCGCCGTTGTCGGGCGTCCCGTCGCAGTCGTTGTCGATACCGTCGCAGACCTCGGGCTGCGGGCCGATCGCGCCCGCGCAGACGATGGCTCCGGCGAGGCACGCCGTCGTGCCGGGCGTGCACGGCGGCTGGTTGACGCCGCACGTCGCGCCGAGGCCGGGGATGCCGTTATCGACGACGCCGTCGCAGTTGTTGTCGAGGCCGTCGCAGATTTCGCTGCTCGGGCCGACGAAGCCGACGCACGCGCCGCAGGTCTTCGTGCCCTGCTTGCACTGGCTCGATCCGCCGAACACCAGGCCGGGCGGCGTCCCCGCGGGCACGCACGCCACCGGAGGCACGTTGTCGACGAGGCCATCGCAGTTGTTGTCGAGGGCGTCGCACGTCTCCGGCGCAGGGCCCTTGGGCCCCTGACAGGCCCACGCGCCCGCGGTGCAGAGGATCGTCCCCGTCCCGCAAGGCACCGTGAGCGCGCCCTTGGTGTTGCACGTCGCGCCCGTCGGCGGACACCAGTGCAGGTTGTTGAACGTGCAGCAGTTGCCAGCGTTGCTCCAGCAGCCGTTCTGCCCGGGCTGGGGCGCGTCGGCGAGGTTGCCCTCGTCGATCTGGCCGTTGCAGTTGTTGTCGATCCCGTCGCAGATCTCCGGCTGCGGGCCGACGCCGCCCTGGCACACGAGCGAGCCGCCCGAGCAGACCACGACGCCCGGTACGCAGGGCGCCGTCGAGTTGCCGCAGAGGCCGCCGGTGCCGGGCACGTTGTTGTCGATCTGCCCGTCGCAGTCGTTGTCGATGCCGTCGCAGACCTCGACGCTCGGGCCGACGCCGCCGTTGCACGAGAGCACGCCGCCCGAGCACTGGTAGACGCCGGCGTTGCATGCGCCGGTGTTGGTGCCGCACGCCGTCCCGACCAGCGGCACGCCGTCGTCGATCACCCCGTTGCAGTTGTTGTCGATGCCGTCGCACGTCTCGGCGGAGGGGGCCTTCGGGTTCTGACAGACCCACGCGCCGGCCGTGCAGACCAGCGCGCCCTTGTTGCAGGGCGTGGTCAGGGTGCCATTGCCATTGCACGTCGCGCCGCCCGGCGGACACCAGTGCAGCGTCGGGTTGGCGGTCGGGAACGAGCAGCAGTTGCCCGCGTTGGGCCAGCAGCCGTTCTGCCCGGGGGCGGGGCCGTCGCTGAGCGTGCCCTCGTCGATCTGCCCGTTGCAGTTGTTGTCGATGCCGTCGCACTTCTCGGGCGTGGGGCCGACGCCGCCCTGGCAGATGATCGCGCCGCCGACGCAGGCCGTGATGCCTGGCGTGCACGGCGGGGTGCTGATCCCGCAGGCCGCGCCGAGGCCGGCGATGGCCTCGTCGACCTGGCCGTTGCAGTTGTTGTCGATCCCGTCGCAGACCTCGGCGCTCGGGCCGACGAAGCCCACGCACGTCGTGACGCCGCCGCTGCAGACCGAGTGCCCCTGCTTGCACTGGCTGTTCGCCCCGTAGTTGAGGCCCGCGGGCGTGCCCGGCGGCACGCAGGTGACGGACGGGACGTTGTCGTCGACGATCCCGTTGCAGTTGTTGTCGACGCTGTCGCAGGTCTCGGTCGCGGGGGCGTTGCTGCAGGCGTTGAAGCCGCCGCCGCCGACGCAGGTGCCCGGCGGGAACGTCCCCGCGATCGTCTTGCAGGTGATGACGCCCGAGCAGTTCGCGGGGCTCGCCTGGCCGCAGGGGATGGCGGTGATCGTCTCGTCGATCAGGCCGTCGCAGTCGTTGTCGCAGCCGTCGCAGATCTCGGGCGAGGGCACGCACGCGCCGCAGACGCCGTTGTCGATAACGCCGTCACAGTCGTCGTCCTGGCCGTTGCACGTCTCGGGCTGGGGGCAGTGGAGCGGGCTGCCGCACTTGTTGACCGACTCGTCGACGCCGAGGCTGCAGTTGTTGTCGACGCTGTCGCACTTCTCGCCGGGATCGAAGCAGAGCCACGACGCGGGCAGCGCGGCCTGCGCGGGCGTGGTGCACGGCAAGAGGGCGAGGTTGCCCTTGGGGTTGGCGGCGGTGATCGACGCCTTGTAGCTGGTGAGGCACGCGGTCCGCGCCGCGGTCGTCGGGGCGGCGCAGCAGTCGCTCGCGACGGGCTGCGAGTCGCAGTAGTGGATGAAGCCCTCGTCGGTGCAGCCGTTGCAGTTGTTGTCGGTGTTGTCGCAGGTCTCGGGCTTGATCGAGCCGCCGATGATGTTGGCGAGCGCCTGCGAGAGCTGGGTCTCGTTGTTGGCGAAGAAGCTCGTGCCGGTGCCGCCGGCCGCGGCGATCTGATCGGTGGCGGCCTGGTTTCCGCCGGCGAAGTTGATGACGTAGACCGGGATCTTGAACGTCTTGCCGCCGACGGTGACGCCGGTGCCGTAGAGGGCCGCCGCGGCGTTGACGGCGTCTTGCTGCGTGTCGCAGGTCTCGTCGCCGTCGGTCAACAGGATCACGTTCACGGAGCGGCAGGCGGTGCCGCCGTTGACGCCGGTGCCCGCGAGATCGTTGGCGTCGAGGGGCGTCGGATAATGCGTGAGGCCGTCGGGCGACGTCCACCCCGCCGGGCCGAAGTAGCGCGCCATGTCGCGGAGCATGCCGTTCAGCGGCGTGCTGCCCGTCGCGAAGAGCTCGACGTTGTTGGTGCAGTCGTTGTCGGCCCAGGAGACGACCTGGTTCGCGTTGCTCACCGCCGGCGGGGCCGACCAGAAATGATCCTGAAGCATCGGCACGCGGATGAACGCGCCCGCGCGGGTGGTGGGGTTACCGTTGGTCTCGGGGCCGCAGCCGGCGCACTGCCCGGTGGTGTTGATCTCCTGCTGGAAGCAGAAGTAGCCGCAGTTGGCGAAGCACGCGCCGCTGCAGGTCTGCTGATCGACGGCGAACGTCGAGAGGCCGAAGTTGACCTCGCCGCTGAAGGCCTGGGCCGTCTTCTTCACGGCGCAGCGGCCATGGGCGATGCGATCGTTGGGCGCGTAGCCGCACGAGTTCGCCGCGGCGACAGGCGTGGTGAGCGATCCCGAGGTGTCGATCGCCAGCATGAAATACGGCCGCGAGGGCGAGGGCCACGCGTTCGGATCGGGCGAGAGACACGACGCCGGCTCGGCGCGCGCGGGCCGCGGCGACACGATGGATGCGACGGCGAGAGCGGCGGCGAAGAGCGCGGCCGGCGTCGCGAGCGAGGCGGTGCGGCGGGGAGACAGAGGCACCATGGAGGCTCCATTGCTCGTGCCGGGGGAGGGCCCGGACCAGCGGAAGGGCGTGCAGCCCAAGCGTCACGGTCTCACTGGCCGCCGTCCACCACAAGGATTGTGTTGGAATGTGAACCCCCGGGTAGCGCACGGACGCGCGGAAACGTGGTCGGGACCGCCATTCGCAGATAGCCTCCACGACGTGCTGAACTCCGATGTGCTCCGGGTCTCGTGGCGGCGCTGGGCCGTGCCGCTCGTCTTCGCCCTGCCCGCGTGCTCGGCGGCCCCCGCGGCGCGGCTCGTCCCGACAGGCACTCTCGTCAATGCCACCCCTCCTGCGGTGACGGCGCCGACTCCGCCTCTCCCCGCGGCGCTGTGGATCGAGGGCGAGGGGCTCGATCCGGTGGTGGAACTGGCCTTCTCCGCCGATCACGCCGCGCTGTTCGTGAAGCGAAAGGACGACTCGGTCGAGGCGTGGGACGCCGTCAAAGGTACTCTCCTCTCGCTCCACGCCTTCGCATCCGGCATGGGGCGCGCCTTCATCGCGGTCGACGACGCGGGGCGCTGGGACGCGAACCCGTTCGGCGCGACCCTGGTCCACGTGTCCACCGGGGGAGTCGACGACGCCGCCGAGAAGGCCCGACGCCAGACCCCGGGGCTGCTCGCAGCCTTCGTTCGAGGCCAGTGACGCGCATGACCGCCACTCTGCCGATCCCCCGCCGCGACCGCCTCCTCGAAGGCGCGCTCCTGTTCACGTTCGTGATGCACGGCCTCGCGATGCTGGGAATGGTCGCGCTGCTCTTGCCGATGATGCCGGGTGGAGGCACCGCGAGCGACGCCGAGCGGGTCGCGCTGCTCGCGGCTCACCCGTGGCGCTTTCGCCTCGGGTGGCTGCCCTGGCAGATCACCGCGCTCTCGGACGGGCTGCTCGGCGTGGCGCTCCTCCGCGCGCGCTGGGTGCCGCGCCTCCCCGCCATCGTGGCGTTCATCCTCACGCTGGCCGCGGTGCTGCCGGATCAGGCGTCGCAGCTCGTGTGGATCACGACTGGCATCGACGCCGCGAGCGACGCTGTTCGCCGCGGCGATCTCGCGGGCTACCTCGCGCTCGAACGGACTCTGTTCCTCGGCACGGCCGCCCTCGGCGCGGGGCTCTACACGCTCGGCGGCGTGGCCTGGTGCTGGTGCTTCGCCGGCGCTGGCACCTGGAATCGCGCGCTCACGCGGCTCTCGGTCGCGCTCTATGGCATCTTCTTCGTCGTCTCCCTCGCTCCGGCGCTGCCAGCCTCGCGGCGCCCATCGAGCGCCCTCGTGGCGGCGGGGAACGCCCTCGGGTTCGTGCTGCTCGAGCTCTGGTTCGCGCTCGTGACCGAGGCCGTGCTCCGGCGATCTCGCCCCGTCAGCCCGCATGGGCGAGACGCGCTCTGGCGTCACCCGGGGCGAGGGCCGCTCGGCCGCGCGCTCGATCTGGTCGCGGAGAGCCGCTTTCTCCGCGCCCTCTGCGAGCTCTCGCCGGTCGTGGCATTCAGCAGCGATATCCGCGAGGTGGTCTATGTGAGCTACCTCGTCCCGGCCTCACGCCTCCTCGGCCTGGTACCGCGGGGGCTCGATCTCGACCGCCTGGGGCCCGAGCGGGATCACGCGCTCTTCACCTTCCTGAGCTACCGCCACGGGCATTTTGGCCCCCGGCGACTCGGCCCCTTCCGGCGGCTCATGCCCTCTCCGGTGCAATCGAACTGGCGCGTTCACGTCGTCGATCCGCGCACCGGGCAGCGCGGGATCTACTTCGTGACCAGCGCGATCACCACGGCGGTACACGCGCTCGGCGCCCGGCTCATGAGCGAGGGGATGCCGATGCACGTCCTCGCGCACGGCGAGGTGCGGCGCGAGGAGAATGGCACGGTACACCTGCGGATCGATCCCGGCGCCGGCTCGGGACCCGACGCCACGGCGACGCTGCGGCCTACCGCGCGAACCACGCTCCCCCCGCCGTTCGACGCCTGCTTCGACGGCTTCGAGGCCTTCCTCGCGTGCTGCGTGCCCCAGGATCGCGCGATGTCGACCCAGCCCTGGTGGCCGCGGGTGACGCGGCAGGAGATCGATCTCGGGATCCCGCTCTCGGTCTGCGAGCGGCTCGACGGCGAGGTGGTCTCTCGGGCCGCGAGCGCGATCGTCGGCGAGGCGCAGGCGCTGTGTTTTCGCGTGCCGGAGGTCAGCTTCACGTTCAGCGGTGAAGAGCACGATCCCCTGGAAATCGAGGCCTGAACGCGCTCCCGGCGGCGGCTCAGCCGTCTTCCCAGGGCTCGACGCCGGGCCCCGCGCGCTCGCTGCGCAGGCGACGGAGCCGCTCGAAGGCCTTCATCAACGCGGCGTCGATCGCCTTGATTTCCCGGAGATCCCCGCGCTCGCGCAGCTCGCCCTGGAGCTCCAGGCAGAGGAAGCGCACGCAGATGTTGGGCCGATCGGCGACCTCGAGCGAGCAGCCCTCGGGCCCACGAAACGCGCACCCGGCGACGTCCCCCGTCGGCGGTACGAGGCGCCCGGGCGTGGTCCCCGAGCGGCGCAGCGCGGCCACCTCGTCGTCGGTGAACACCAGCTCGGTGCGCGTCCCGCAGCAGTGCCCACCGCGCCAGCGCCCGTGGGGCAGCGCGTGCCCTTTGGCGCACCCGCCGCACGCGCTCACGCCCGCCAGCGCAGCCGACAGCTCCTCGCGCAGACTCCGCATCTCGGCGGCGAGCGCGATCTCCTCGGCGCTGGCCTGATCCGGCCCCGGAGCCGCCGCGAAGCGCCGCCGCAGCGCGACCACGTCGTCGGCCCGCGAGCGCGGGTAGCGCAGGCGATCGACGAGGTAGCGGGCGGTGATGAGCACGCCCCAGCCTAGAGCACGTCGTCAGCCTACCCTTCCACCACCGTGACCCGTTCGATCGGTTGTTGATCGCACAGGCGATCGCCGAGCAGATCCCGATCGTGAGCCAGGATCGGCTCTTCGACGCCTATCCAGTCACCTGCATCCGCTGAGCTGAGGGCACAAAAGCAGAGCGGGAGGCCCCGATTGCTCGGAGACTCCCGCTCTGGCTCATCTCACCCTCGCTGGAGGGCGGGAGAGCTACGAAGTGGCGATCACTTCTTGACGCCGGCCTCGGCGAGCGCCTTGTCGATGATCTTCTTGAACTTCGCGAACGGCTGCGCGCCGCTGATGAAGTAGCCGTTGATCACGAACGCGGGCGTGCCGCTGATGCCGGCCTTGTCGGCGACGGCGCTCTCGCTGTCGACGAACGCCTTGTGGGTGTTGGCGTCGAGGGCCTTCTTGAACTTGCCCATGTCGAGACCGAGCGTCTCGGCGTAGCTCTCGAGCGCGGCGCGCTGGAGGACGTCGGGGCCCGAGCCCTGCTTGTCGAAGAGCAGATCGTGCATCTTCCAGAAGCCGGTGTTGCCCTTCTGCGCGAAGGCCTCCTGCGAAGCCTCCGAGGCGAGGGGAGCGTCCTTGTGCATGGGGAGGGGCTTGTGGCGCCAGACCACCTTGATCTTGTCACCGTACGCCGTGTCGACCTGCTTCAGCGTGTCTTCCACGCGCTTGCAGAAGGGGCACTGGAAGTCGGAGAAGATCTGCATCGTGACCTTCGCGTCCTTGCCACCCTTCCAGGGGCTGTTCGCGGCGGGCGCGTCGACCGTCTTCTTCTCGGGCGGCGGGGGCTCCTTGCCGTCCTTGATCAGCTCGGCATAGACGTCCTTCGCCTTGACGCCCTTGGCGATGAGCGCCTGGGCCTTGGCCATCTCCTCGTCGATGACGGCCTTGAACTTCTCCATCGGCTGCGCGCCGACGAGGCGACGACCGTTGATGAAGAAGTGGGGGGTGCCGCTGGCCTGGATGTCGTCCGCGAGATCCATGTCGGCCTGCATGCCGGGCTGGTACTTGTGGTCCTTCATGGCGACCTTGACCTTGTCGACGTCGAGACCGAGCTCCTTCGCGTAGCCGAGGAGATCCTCGTCGGCGATCTTCTGCTGGTTCTTGAAGAGGAGATCGTGAGCAGCCCAGAAGCCCTTGTCGCCCTTCTCGGCGCGGGCCTCCATGGCGACCTCGGCGGCCGGCTCGGCGCGCGGGTGGAACGGGAGGGGGTTGTTGCGCCAGATGACGCGAACCTTGTCACCGTAGGTCTTGGCGACCTCGTCCATCGTCGGCTCGACGCGGCTGCAGAAGGGGCACTGGAAGTCCGAGAACTGCACGATCGTCACGAGGGCGTCGGCGCCGCCGCGGACCGGGCCGTCGCCGGCGGGGACCTTCCAGATCGTCTTGTCGTCCTCGGCGGGCTTCGCGTCGGCCTTGGGCGCGTCGGCCTTGGGGGCCTTCGCCTTGTTCTCGCCGGCGAGCTTCGCGTAGACCTTGTCGGGCTTGGTGCCGGCAGCGAGCGCCGCCTTGGCCTTGCCGAGCTCCTCGTCGATCACGGCGGTGAACTTCTCGATCGGCTGCGCGCCGCTGAGGAAGTTACCGTTGATGAACGACGCGGGCGTGCCCTGAACACCGGCGCTCTTGCCGATGGCCATGTCGTCGTCGATCTTCTTGGCGTACTCGCCCTTGTCGAACGAGGCCTTCCACTTCGCCTTGTCGACGCCGGAGGCCGCGGCCCACTCGAGGTACTTCTCGGGCGAGAGGGCCTGCTGGTTCTGAAAGGCCGTATCGTGGAACTTCCAGAAGGCCTTGGAGCCGCCGAGGCGGAAGACCGTCTCGGCCGCGAGCGAGGCCGGGCGCGCGTTGGGGTGGAACGGGAGCGGGCTGCTCTTCCACACGACGCGGAGCTTGTCCGGGCCGTACTTCTCCTTCAGCTGCGTGATGGTCGTCTCGACCTTGCTGCAGAAGGGGCACTGGAAATCGCTGAAGAGCACGAGGGTGACCGGCGCGGTGCGATTGCCCCAGACCGGATCCTTCGACGAGACGGGGACAGCCGCGTCCTCGTCGCTCCACGTGGCCGAGCCGTCCGCGGAGGCCGAGATCTCCTCGCCTCCGGCCTGACGCGCCGATCCGTTGCGATCGACGCCCCACATCAGCCCCATCCCTGCGATGAAGCAGAGAAGGAAGCCGACGATGGCAGTTCCTTTGTTCATGTCCTTTTTCCTCGCTGTGCGGGCCGGGGGAGTGAGCCCCGCGGGCCGCGTAAGCCGCATCGGGCGAATTCCCGGGGTGCGGTGTTCCAAGCCTGCTGCTCGCAGGGGTGAGGAGGCCTCACGGCTGCGGGTGTGATCTCGAGAGCGCGCCGCGCTCGCCCCGTTCCAGCACTTTTTGCCGGATCTGCAAGGGCGGGCGTGGGCTCGCGTCGTCCGCTCCACAGGCTCTCTGCGAGGCCCAGCTCCGTTGATCCCGATTGACCAGGATCAGGCGCGCTCAGGGGCGACAGAGAGAACAGGGAGAGCGGGGAGATCGAGCGCTGGAGTCGCGGCAGGATCTCCCGGGTCCAGAGCGGACCGAGACGCGAGCCGGGTTCAGCGCGGCGGGTGGTAAACGGCCTGCTCGATCCCGGAGCAATCCACGTCGGTGACGGGCGCGTACGCGGGAAGGAGCTCGCTCGGGGCGGGGAGGATCGTGGTGCTCGGATCGAGCGCCGCGGGATCGAGGAGGAACGCCGCCGAACCCGTCGTGGGGCTGTCGTGCGGGGCCGGCGCGATGGTCTGCGCCGAGCCTTCGACGCGGGCGCATGACGACGCCGCTTCGATGCGCCCATCGGCGATGGGGACGATGCGCTGCGGGGCGACGGCCGAGGCGCCGCGAGCGTCGCAATAGGCGGCGATCTTCGGGTCGATCGTGTCGTCGTCGTTCACTGCATTCGCCGCGTTCGCTGCGTTCGCTGCACTGAGGCGGCTGAGCTCGTCGCACGGGGGCGTCGGCTCTTCGGCGGCGGCGAAGGCGATCGGGGAGGGCAACGGTGCCGACGTCCGCGGCATCAGCGTGGCGGAGTCGACCTCGCACAGCGGGAGGATCGCGGCTCCAGCCGTCAGCGGGAACAGCATGGCCACCGCAAACGCGGTCCAGACGGCGAGGCGCTGGAGAAGGTGGCGCGGCATTCCCAGTCGCAACGTGTAGCCGAGGTCCCCCGTCAGAGCAATCACGAACAAACTTGGCCTACGTTATCCTACATCGATAGGTTCGGAAGCATGAGCACCGTATCCCAGCAGGCAGACCGTGGTTCGGCGGCAACGGACGGCCTCGGCGGCGACGATCTCCCCCGCGCCCTGGGGCGGTACATCCTGCTGAAGAAGATGGCCCGCGGCGGGATGGGCGAGGTCTTCCTCGCGTCGACGACCGGCCTCGAAGGCGCCGAGCGGCCCGTGGTCGTGAAGATCATCCGCCGCGAGCATGCCAAGGATCCGAGCTTCATCGCGCGGTTCCTCGACGAGGCGCGGGTCCAGGCGCAGCTCCAGCACTCGGGCGTGGCCCAGGTCATCGACGCCGCGATTGAAGAGCGCACCGGCGAGCCCTATGCGGTGGTCGAGTACGTCGAGGGCCGCAGCCTCGGCGACGTGCGCAGCCGCGCCGTGCAGCTCGGCCAGTCGATCGGCTGGGCCGACGCCGTCGCGGTCGGGACGCTGATCGCCGAGGCCCTCGCCCACGTCCACGAGCGGCAGGATCCCGCGGGCCGCGCCCTGGCGATCGTTCACCGCGATCTCTCGCCCCAGAACGTGATGATGAGCTTCACAGGCGACGCGAAGATCATCGATTTCGGCACGGCGCGCGGGCTGAACCGGCGCTGCCACACCGTCGCGGGCGTGGTCTTCGCGAAGCCCGGCTACGTGGCGCCCGAGGTCGCGAACGGCGACTCCGGCGACGCGCGCGTCGATCTGTACGCGCTCGGCGTGATGCTCTGGGAGCTCTGCGCCGGCCGCCGTTTCCTCCAGGGCGACGCCAACGTCCACATGTCCGCGGTCGCGCGTAACGCCAAGGATCTCCCGCCGATCGCCGAGCTCATCGGCGCTCCTGCCGATCTCGACGTGGTCCTCGCCAAGCTCACCGCCTTCGATCGCGACGCGCGCTACCCGAGCGGCAGCGACGCGGCCCGCGATCTGGCGCGGATCCTCGGCGCGGCGCCGGCCCTCGCGAGCGGGGAGCGCAGCGTGCGCGCCCGCGCGGCCGAGCTCGTCAAATCGCTGTTCCCGGGCGAGCCCTCGCGGTCGCGCCACGAGTTCGCGCGCCTCGTCGCCGCCGCGCGCGACGTCCGCGGCCAGCTCGCGACGCCGAAGAAGAACGTGGTCGCGAAGACGACGCCGGTGGGCGAAGAGGATCTGCTCCCGGGCACGCGCTACCGCCTGCTCCGCGAGATCGGCCGCGGCGGGAGCAGCGTGGTCTACGAGGCCGAGCACCAGGACCTCGGCCGCAAGGTCGCGCTCAAGGTGCTCGATCGCGAGCCGAGCGCCTCCGAGGAGCTGTCGGCGCGCTTCCGTCGCGAGGCGCGCGCGCTCTCGCGGCTCTCGCACGAGGGGCTGCTCGCCGTGCACGACTTCGGTCAGGCCGAAGACGGGCGCCTCTTCGCCGCGTCGGAGCTGCTCGAAGGCGAGACGCTCGAAGCGTTCCTCGCGCGCGAAAAAGGCGTCGACTGGCGCGAGGCCCTCGTCCTCGTCAACAAGGCGCTCGCGGGGCTCGAGGCCGCGCACGACGCCGGCGTGATCCACCGTGATCTCAAGCCCGCGAACCTCTTCATGGTCGAGGGCTCTGGCCTCAAGATCCTCGACTTCGGCCTCGCCAAGAGCCGCGATGATCTCGGCATGGTGGGCACGTTCGCCACCGAGCGCGCCGGGTTCACCATCTTCGGCACGCCCGAGTACATGGCGCCCGAGCAGGCCGCGTCGGGCCAGGTCGACGCGCGCGCCGATCTCTACGCCCTCGGCTGCGTGCTCTACGAGATGCTGACGGGGCGCCTCCCCTTCGTGGGCGAGAGCTCGGTCGCGATCCTCGACGCCAAGATCAAGGGCAGCCCCGAGCACCCGCGCGAGCGCGCGCCGGCCCGCGGGATCCCCGCGCACGTGGACGATCTCGTCATGCGCGCCCTGGCGCGCCACCCGAGCGTGCGCTTCCAGACCGCCGCCGAGATGCGCCGCGGGATCGAGATCGCCCTCGAAGCGCCGATGAAGAAGCGCGCGGGCCGCCGCACGCTCGGCTTCGTGGCCCTCGCGGCGACAATGGCCTTCGCGGCGGTGCTGCTCGTCGGCAAGGCCAGGCAGATCCGCGCCGCCGTCCCGTTCCTGCACGCGCCCGCGAAGACCGAAATGGCCGCGATCCCGGCGCCTGCGGTGGCAAGTCCGCCCGACGTCGTCGCGCCGATCCCGCCCGCCGCGGCCGCGCCCGCGGTGCTCGCGGCGAGCGCTCCGGTCGCGGATCCCGCGAACGGCGCCGAGGAAGACAGCGACGACGGGGACTTCGTCGACGACACGCTGCCGGCCCCGAGCCTCGCCGCCGTCGCCCCCGAGGCGCCGCCGCCCGCAAAGGCCAAGCCCCGCAAGCACGCCGCGCCCGCGAAGAAGATCGCCGACGCCGCGAAGGCTGCGGATCCGATCGCCAAGCTCCCCGCCACGCCGGCGGTGGCCGACGCCGACGCGAGCGCCAAGGCCAAGGCGGCGCCCAAGGGGCACCACAAACACAGCAAGGGCCGCGTCGCTTCGAAGGCCCCGTAGCAGCTCGTCCAGCGAGCGCCCGGCCCGTGTCCCGGCGCGCGCTCGTTGCTTCTTCAGCGCATTTCTCTCGATTGGCGCCGGGCGCGTTGTATACCGCGCCTCAAGAATGGCGCAGATCGCCCTGCCCGTAACGGGCTCCAACACCGTCACCTCGGGGCCGCCGCATCGGGCGATCCTCCGCCTCGCGCTGCCGACCGTCGCGGCGATGCTCACCCAGAGCGTCGTCAACGAGATCGACATCGTCTTCTTCGCGCGCCTGCCGTGCCCGGAGTCGTCGAACGCGCAGGCGGCGCTCCTGCCCTCGCTGATCATCCTCTGGATCTTCGGCGGATCGATAAGCTCGATCTCGGTCGGCACGCAGTCGTTCACGGGCCGCCGCTTCGCCGAGAAGCGCTTCGAGGACGCGGGCGCGGTGCTCGCCAACGCGGTGTTCTTCGCGATGGTGGCCGGCGTCGTCTCGACGATCCTCGGCTACCTGGCCATGCCGCACGTCCTCGGGCTGATCCTGAAGACGCCGGCCGCGCGCGAGGCGGCGCAGTCGTACCTCGGCTATCGCCTCCTCGGCATCACGTCGATGGCGGCCACGTTCGCGTTCAAGGCCTTCTTCGACGCCATCGGCAAGCCGACGATCCACCTGATCTCCGCGGTGGCGATGAACGCGCTCAACATCGCGCTCTGCACCATCTTCATCTTCGGCAACGCCACGCTCGGCGTCGGCAAGATGGGCATCGCGGGGGCCGGCCTCGCCGGCGTGATCTCCACCTACGTGGGCCTCGGGATCATGATCGCCTACGCGATGAAGGCCGAGTTCCGCAGCGTCTACAGGCCGTTCTCGTTCGCCAAGCTCGACCGCGCCCTCACCTGGTCGATCCTCAAGCTCTCGATCCCGAGCGCCGTCGCCACCGTCGCCGTGATGACGGGCTTCATGCTCTTCGCCAAGATCGCCAGCGAGCTCGACGTGCGCTTCCCGTCGCAGGTCGTCTCGGTGATGTGCGGCGGCGGCGAGCCGATCAACGCCGCGTCGATGACGGTGATCGTCGGCGTCCTCAAGCTCACCTTCACGGCCTGCCTGGCCTTCGGCACCTCGACGGCCACGCTCGTCGCGCAGTCCCTCGGCGAGCAAGACGGCGCCAAGGCCGAGCGCTTCGGCTGGACGTCGGTGAAGCTCGGCCTCGCCATCTTCGGCTTCGTCGGCCTGTGCGAGTCGGTGTTCGCCCCGCAGATCCTGGCCTTCGCCTCGCACAGCGAGCTGGTGCAGCAGGCCGCCCTCGCCCCGATGCGGGTGATGGGCATCTGCACGCCTCTCGTGGCCGTGGGGATGATCCTCACGCAAGCGTTGTTCGGCGCCGGCAACTCGCGCTTCGTGATGATCGTGGAGCTGATCCTCCACTTCACCTGCCTGGTGCCGCTGGCGTGGATCTTCGGGATCACGCTGCATGGCGGGCTCATCGGCATGTGGATCGCCGGGGTGATCTACGTGGTGCTGCTCGCGGGGATCATGTCGCTGAAGTTCCGCTCGGGCGACTGGAA
>JANYGI010000157.1 GCA_025362495.1 Byssovorax sp.
ATCGACGAAGGCCTCTCCGAGGAGGAGCGTAAAGAGCAACGTCGACTTCGCGCCATCTTCCCCACGTCAGAGACACCCCCGTGATCCGCATCCAGGAGCGTCGGCTCGGGCCTGACCTGGAGGGACTGCTTCGCGAGCACCAGGCGAAGGTGGATGCGGTAGCCGACTACGCCGAGCGTGTCGCGGTGGCAAAGCGTGCCCGGGAAACCAGGTCGCGTGATCGATTTCGCCCCATCCGCGCGGTGCTCACCGAGATGTGCTCGGGCGAAGTTCGTTGCATGTATTGCGAGGACTCAGCCGCCGACGAGATCGAGCACGTCCGCCCCAAGAGCTTCTACCCCGACAAGACCTTCGTCTGGGAGAACTACCTCGCCGCGTGTGGTCGGTGCGATGGGTCGAAGAGCAATCGCTTTCACGTGATCTCCACGAGACATCGTGAGCTGTTCGAGGTTGAGCGCAAGCAAAGTGAGCCCGTCACGCCACCCGAGCCGGGAGGGATGCTGCTCATCGATCCCAGACGCGAGGACCCGCTTCGTTTCCTCAAGCTCGACCTCGTGTATCCATTCCACTTCCACGCAATCGAGTCGCGCGTCTGTCTGGCTCGGGTGCGCGCGGCATACACCATTCATGTGCTCGGACTGAACGCCCGAGATACTCTCCTCAAACGCCGCCGTGCAGCCTACGGCACCTATGTTGCGCGGCTGAAGGAGTATATCTCGGAGCGCGACCCCGAGAGACGCGGCCGCATGGCGTACGAAATCTGCGGGCTCGATCACCCGACCGTATGGCGCGAGATACAGCGTCAACACCGCGCCATCGACGAGCTGCGGTCGCTCTTCGAGCAGGCTCCGGAGGCGCTCGCGTGGCGAGGCGCTCTTCCGGCGGCCTCGCCCCCGTGACACCATTGCTGGAAAATTGCGCTGCGGCCCCGACCCATTCGCGCCGTGGCGCGCAATGGTTGAGCATCTGCGTGCCGGCGCGCACCGTAGGGACGGCGATGTGATATCTTCCACGCCCCCATCCCGGCCTCACGGCCGCCTCCATCTTCTCCGAGGTGCCCATGTCGAAGTACACTGCTCTCTCCTTCGGTTTCCTTCTCACCGTGGCCACGGGCTGCGGCACCGTCGTCGACCAGCCGACGGGGACGAGCGGAGGCGTCGGGGGGGCCGGCGGGACCAGCAGCGGATCGACGACGACGGGCAGCACCACGCCCAGCTCGGGCACGGGATCGATGCTCGGGGACTCGTACTCGGTCGAGTTTGGCCCGGTGACCATCGCCTCCGGCAAGGAGAACACCCAGTGCGTGGTCGTCAAGCTCGATAACCCCGCTCTGCTCCACGTCGGCCTGATCCACAACGAGCTCAGCGCCGGGTCTCACCACCTCATCGTCTACCGCACGAGCGACACGGTGGAGAAGCTCACGCCCTTCGACTGCCAGCCGTTCGCGGATCTCCTCCACCCGGAGAAGGGCTCTCCGCTGATGGTCACGCAGAAGCACGACGATCTCCTCACGCTGCCCAAGGGCGTGGCCTTCTCGTTCAAGCCGCAGCAGTTCCTCCGGCTCGAGATGCACTACATCAACACCACGAGCGCGGATGTCCAGGTCCACGCCAAGTCCACCTTCACCGGCATCCTCGAGAGCGAGTTCACCGACGAGGCCGACTTCCTCTTCCTCGGCGATCCCGACATCAAGGTGCCCGCGCACGGCAAGCAGACGCTCGGGCCGGCGTATCTCCCCCTCCAGGCCGAGCAGGCCGGGGCCAAGGTCTTTGGCATCACCGGGCACACGCACCAGTGGGGCACCAACGTGCAAGTCTCGCTCGCCGACGGGAAGGATGGCCCCGACAAGGTGCTTTACGACGTCCCCGGCTGGCAGTGGAGCGAGCCGGCGACCGTCTACCAGGATCCGCCGGTGGTGATCCCCGCGGGCGGCGGCTTCCGCTTCACCTGCAATTACGACAACAAGGGCAACACCGACGTGGGGTTCGGCGAGTCTGCCAGCGACGAGATGTGCTTCTTCTGGGCCTATTACTACCCCAGCAAGGGCGCCTTCGTCTGCGCTCACACCGACCAGTACGGCGGCGTGAACCTCTGCTGTCCTGGCAACCCGCTCTGCGACAAACTCCTCTGAACGATCACCGCGGGTGAAGGTCCTGGCCGAGCGCGGCCAGAGCCATCAACCGCTGAATTTCGGCGTCGGTGACGAGTCCGACCACGCCGCCGCCCGAGCCCAGGACCAGCACGGCCTTGCCGTCGCCGCTCACCATGGCATCGAGCGCCGAAGTCGCATCGTCCCCCACCTGGACGCTCGCTAGATTGGTGAGCATGGCCTTCTCCACAGGGAGATCCCTGCCTTGCCGGGCGACGCGCTCCGCGAGCTCGCTGGCGAGGACCAGCCCGAGGGGGCGTGGACCCAGAGGGCTCTCCTCGCCGTCGAGCACCGTGGCCCCGACGAGATTGCCAATCAGGAGCCGCCGCGCCACGTCGACGGCCGCCTCGCCGGGGTGGGCCTCGCCGAGCCGCGTGGTCATCAGATCGGCCATCGACACGCCGCGCAGCACGTCGCGCGCCGCGAGGCGTGATTGCTCGGCCGACGCGCCGAGGTACACGAACCCGGCGATCAGGACCAGGACCACGTTGAAGCTGACGATCCCGTAGATCGCGAAGGCCCCGGCCATCACCTTTCCCACCACGGTGGCGATGCGCGTGGCCCGCGAGCGACCGACGCGGCTCACGAGGAGCCCGCGGAGCACGCGGCCGCCATCCATCGGGAACGCGGGCAAGAGGTTGAACACGCCGAGCGCCAGGTTCATCCAGGCGACGACGAGGAGCGCCGCCGCGACCTCGGGAGGCAACCGCAGGAGCGCAAACGCTCCATAGCTCGTCGCCGCGATACCGAGGCTCGTCAGCGGTCCGACGAACGCCATCCAGGCCTCGTGCTCGGGGTGAACCTCGCCGCGGAGCTGGGATACGCCGCCGAGCGCCATCAGCGTTATCGACTGCACCTCGGCGCCCTGCCGGCGCGCGACCAGGCTGTGCGCGAGCTCGTGGAGCAGGATGGACCCGAACAGCGCCACGGCGAGGATCAGGCCCCAGACGAAGGGCGGAACGTGGATGTCTTCGACTGGCATCCCCAGCTCGTCGACGAACCGGGCGAACTGGCGAGTGGCCACGAACGCGACATAGGGAATGAACAGGAGCAGCGTGATGTGGAGCTTGACCGGTATCTTGCGGAGGCGAAATGCCGTGATGCTTTGATCGAACATGGGGCTGCCTCCGGTGATCCGGGTCGAATCGCGCATGGAAGGGCGCGCTCGCCTCGCTGAACATGGAGGCGGCGCGCCGCGACCGGCGCCTGGGAGGGTGCGGAAAGGCGTCTAGGGAGCGGCCTGACGGCGCCGTCGCCCCCGGCCGACCGCCAGCGCGAGGAGCGCCAGCGCCGCAAAGCCCCCTCCGGGCCGCGGGGCGACCCCGCAGCCACAGCCACTGTCGGTCCCACCGCTGCTCGCCGCGCCCCCCGAGCCGCCCGCTCCCGCGCCTCCCGCGCCGCCGCCGGTCGCCGATGCGCTCGTCCCGCCGCCGCTGCTCGTCGTCGCGGACAGCGTGCTCTCGTCGAAGTAAGCGCCGCAGGCCGGCCCGTCGAGCGGCGCCGCGCGCTCGGCGAGGGCGAGGGCGTACACCCCTGCTCCGAAGCCGACCATGGGCGCGTTGAACTTGTATTTGCCGTTCCCCTCGTCGTACGTCTCCGAGATGGCGAGATAGTTCAACAGCGATTGATCGCGAACCCACGCGAGGAGCTTGTCGGAGCGCGCCGCGTCGCCCATTCGCCGCGTGGCGACCGAGCCGCGGAGATCGGTCACCACCCACTCGGCGCTGTCGTACTCGCTGCCCCACGGGCTCACGTCAGCGGCGTTATGGTGATCGCTGCGATCGTCGTTGCGCGACCAGCCCGCGCCGGCCGGGGCGATGAGGTGCGCGTCGAGCCCGGCCAGCGTCGCGGCCGCGATTTTCCCCTTGGGATCGAAGAGGCCAAAGGCGATGCCATCGAGCACCGCGGCGTCCCAGTAGCCCTCGCCCGCGGCCAGCTCTTCGGCGTTGGAGGCGAGCGCAAACGATGGATCGGTGAGCTTCTGGCCAATCGCCGTTCGCAGCGCCACGCCGGCGTCTTGATAGGTCTTGGCGCGGGCCATGTCCCCGACGCGCGCTGCCATCGTGGCGGCGTCGCAGAGGCCGCGGACGGCGGTGATGTTGCTGTAGGTCCACGTGCGCTCGCGGCCGTTCCAGTGCGACTCCCAGATGGAAGAGTCCTTGTGCAGCAGGCCAGTCGCCGGATCGACCAGCGCCACGAGGACGTCGGCCACCCTGGTCGAGACCACCGGCCAGGCGCCGTCGACGAGCGATTTGTCGGCGGTGCTGGCCTCGTAGTGCTGCAGCGCCCACAGGAAGAGGCCAAACCCGTCGAACTCCAGGTTGGGCCCGAAATCGTTGAAGTCCGTCTCCTCGACGCCGAAGCCGTAATAGCGCGTGAGGCTGATCTGGTAGGGAGGCATGCTGTACGGCTTGAGCTCGTTCCAGGCCTGGAACCGGCCGGCCTCGGCGTTGACGTAGTACTGGAGCGCTTCCTTCGCCTGGGCCTTCATTCCGAGGGTAGCCATGGCCGTCGCGGCATAGGAGCCGTCGCGGATCCAGGCCACTTGCCACTCCCCGGGAGGCAGGCTGGCGAGCACCGCGCCCTTGCCCTTGTGGACGATCGTGGCCGGGAGCTGGGCGTTCTTGGTGTCCGCCGTGGTGCCGAAGCGGGTATACCGAGCGTCGCCGTCGCTGGCGAGGTGCTCGCGCAGGAACGTGGTGTCCTCCTCGTTCTGAGCCATCGCCAGCATCACGGCCGATTGCCGGAGCAGCGTCTCCTCGTCGGCGGAGAGGCCTTTGGGCACCGTGAGCGAGCCCTGGAATGCCGCCCAGCCCGCGAGCTCCGCGTCGACGAGGGCCTTCGCGCCCTTGCCGGCGACGTAGGTGTCGAGCCAGCCCTGCACCGCGGCGCCGGCCTGGGGATCTCCGTCGTGCGCGAAGGCGACGCCCGCCCACGCGTCGGCCCCGGGCGCGAGAGTGCCAATGTCGAACTGGTACGCGCTCACCGATCCATCGGCCGTCGGCGCGGCGCCGTCGAGATCCGGGAGGTCGGCGACCCCGCCGGCGTCGACGATGCTGAACACGTTCGCCGCCGCGGGCGACGCGCCGTTCGACGAGCCGTGGTGCGTGGGCTGCCCGAGCGCGCGGGCCACCACCACGCCGGCGAAGGCCTTCTCGAGGAAGTCGGCCTTTCCGTTGCTCCCGTCGAAGGTGACAGTCTCGCCGTTCTCCCCGATGTCCTGCGTTTGCAGATCGGCGATGGCGCCATAGCGACCATACCCGAGGTGGAAATTGTGGAGGCTGAAAGCGGAGATCCCCTTCACGGGCGCCGCGCCGGTGTTCTCGAGGTGGACGACCATGACGAAGCCATTGCGCGGCATCCCGCGAGGCGCGAAGAAGAGCTGCGTCGCGCGGATGGCGCCGTCCGTTTGCACCATCGAAATCACGCCGGTCCCACCCGTCTTGCCGGTCGCCCAGGCCGCGTAGCCGCTCCTGTCGAGGTCGACGGGAATCTTCTTCAACCATTTCTGGTCGCCCGCGGATCGAAGCCCGAAATAGGCGTCGAAGAGCAGATCGCGGGTGATCACCGATTGTGGCTGATTCCCATTCCAGACCTCGGCCCCGTTCCCGTCGAGGAGCGGCTCCTCCGAGGCGTTGAGGTGCTCGTGAAAATGGGTGAGCACCCCCTGCTGGAGGTCGAGCAAGATCGCGCCGTGGCCATTCGACGAAGGGAGGCGGTAGAACGTGCGTTGCGGAGGCACCTCGGCCCTCGCCCGGTGTGGAGCGGTGGTCAGCGCGATGGCGGTGACGAGACCGAAGAGCGCGGGCACGCGAGGACTTCGAGGCAACATCATGATTGAGCACTCTATCGCATTTGCGCTCTCGCTCGAAGGTGCCAAGACGTCCTCGCGCGTCGCGCCCCCGCTTCCGGGCCGGCCACCGGATCGCGCTCGCGATCGCAAAACTGGGCAGCCTTCGATCGGGCGTGGTACCGCGACCCATTCGCCAGGAGAAATCATGCATCTACGTCGACCCTCCGCGGGACGCCCCGCTCGCTCCGCCTTCCTGATCCTCGCCGCCGCGGGGACGATCGCGGCCTTCGTCGCGGGCTGCGGCTCCGACGCGAAGCCCGAGGCCAAGACCGCCGACGACACGACGGCGACCACGCCGAAGCCCGTGGCAGGCGCGAAGGCCACCGGACCGAAGCAGGACACGCAGTCGCCGACCAGCGGATCGATCCAGATCGACGACAAGATCTTGAAGGCTTGCGGCGACATCCCGACGGCGCATTTCGCCTTCGATTCAGCCTCGATCGGCGCAGAGGCCCAGGGCGCGCTCGACGCCCTCGCGCGCTGCTTCGTCAGCGGGCCGCTCAAGGGCAGCAAGGGCCTGCGCCTCGTCGGCCACGCCGACTCGCGCGGCGAGACCGAGTACAACCTCGCGCTCGGGCAGAAGCGGGCCGGCAGCGTCGGCGAGTACCTCGGCACGAAGGGCCTGGAAAAGAGCAGGATCCAGACGCTCTCGAAGGGCGCGTTCGAGGCCACCGGCACGGACGAAGAAGGCTGGGCCCGCGATCGCAAGGTCGACGTCACCCTCTCCGAGTAGGCCTCTTCGATGCTACCGACCGCCGTTCCCATCGCCGCAGCGCCGATCAAGCTCGATCCGATCTCGCTGATCCTCCACGCGTCCGGCCCTGTTTTTCTCGTGGTCTGGGGCCTGATGGCCGCGGCGGTCGTGGTCTGGGTGATCACGGTGCTCAAGCTGATCCAGCTCGCGCGCCTCGGCGAGATGCAGCGAAACTTCGAGGCCGAGGCTGCGCCGGTCGTCAGCGCCGACGCGCTCTTCGCCCTCGCGCGACGGCACGCGGACGCGCCGGGGGCGCGCGTCGTGCTCGAGCTCGCGAAGCGCTTCGGCTCGGGAAAACTGCTCGAATCCGTCGCCAAGCGCGCCATCGTCACCGAGCAGCAGCGCGTCTCGTCGCTGATGGGGCCGCTCTCGTCGATCGCCTCGGCGGGGCCTTTCATCGGCCTCTTCGGCACCGTCTACGGGATCATGGATGCCTTCCTCCGCATCGGTCAGGAGAAGAGCGCGTCGCTCCCCGTCGTGGCCCCGGCGATCGGTGAAGCGCTGATCGCCACGGCCATTGGCCTCTTCGCGGCCATCCCCGCCGTCGTCGCTTACAACACGATCAACAAGCGAATCGAAGATCTGCTGGCCGAGCTCGAGACGTCGAGCGAAGGGTGGGTGGCGATCGTCAGCTCGGCTCCGGCGGAGCCCGCGCCGGTGCTGCTGCGCAACCCGTCGAACCGGCCCCCGGCCCAGCAACAAGGGTACTGAGCATGGCGATGGGCATGGGCGGTGGCCGCGGGAGGCGCAGAGGCGGCTTCACCGACATCAACGTCACGCCGCTCGTCGACGTGATGCTGGTGCTGCTCGTCGTGTTCATGGTCACGGCGCCGCTCATCACCGCGGGGCTCAAGGTCGAGCTGCCGAACGTGGAAGCCCACGATACCGCGGTGAAAGACACCAAGCTGGTCGTGACCGTCACGAAAGAGGAGCGGATCCTCTTCGGCGAAGACGACGTGACGGCGACCATCGAGTCGGTCCTCGCCGACAACCCGCGCGTGCAGAAGGAGAAAGAGCTCTACATCCGCGCCGACAAGAACGCGCGGTATGGCGCCGTCGCCCGCGTGGTCGCCGCTGCGCGCGCCGCGGGGGTGGAGGGGCTCAATCTGCTGGTCGAGCCCGAGATGGAGGGTGAAGGCAAGGGCGATACGCCCGCGAAAGCCCAGGATCCGCGATGATCCGCGCCGGCGCGCTCTCCGATTTCCAGCCGAGCGAGCTCGCCGTGGCCCTGTTCTTCGCGTGCGCGGTGATGGTGGGATCGGGCTTTGCGCTCTCCGCTTCGGCGCTCGACCGGCCCGCCGCGGTGCCCGAGATCGACTCGGGGGAAGCCCGTCCGGTGCGGGTGATACCGGTGCTCGATCTCGACGCGCCGCTGCTCAAGCTGGGGGGCAAGCGCGACAAGGCCCGTCTCCCCGATCGATGGGTGAAGCAGGCCCCGAAGGCCCGCGTGGAGCAGAAGGCCTTCGTGTCGAGCCAGGCCGGAAAGACGGCCGACGACATCCCACCGATCGACGTGAAGATCGCCGACGCGGGGACCAAGCCCCCTCCGCCCGACGCCGACATCGCCAGGCAGGTCGACACGCCGATTGCCAATCTGCCCGAGGCCGGGCCGGTCGCGAACGTCGACACCGAGGGCCACGCCGACGGCGTCAAGGAGGGGACCGAGACCGATCCGCTCAAGGCCCGCGCCGTGGATCTCTATCGCTCGCGGATCATCGGGTGGTTCTCGGGGCGATTCCGGGTCTCGGGCTCGGGGCTGCCTAAGGACGAGCTCGGCAAGTACCGGGTCGCCGCCTCGGTGCAGCTCTCGCCGGACCGCCGGGTCGTGAGCTACACCATCACGCCGAGCGGCAATCCGGCCTTCGACGCCGCCGCCAGAGCCACCCTCGACGGCGTGAAGGGCGAGACGATCCCGCCGCCGCCCGAGAATTACCCGGACACGATCCAGAGCCAGATCAACCTCACGTTCGTTTGCCGAGAGAACCGATGCGACTGACCGCCTTCCCCCCTTCGCTGCTGCTCCTCGTCGCCGCGGTCGTCGTCGCGCCTGTCGCTGGAGCGGAGGCGCCCGCGGGGGACAGACCGCCGAACCCCGACGATCTGCTCGGGAACATGGTCGTCGTCGCCGGGGCGGGCCGCCCGCTCCCCAAGATCGGTATCCAGCCCTCGCTCGCCGCCGAGATCGAGGACGTGACGGTGCGGAGCGTGGTCCAGCGCGATCTCGACCTCTGCGGCGAGTTCGAGGTGCTGCCCGACAGCGCAGCTCCCGACGGGCTCTATCTCTCGGACACCCCGGTGGACATCAAGGCCTGGTCGGCCAAAGGGGTCGAGTCGGTCGTCAAGGTGACGGGCAAGAAGGTCGGGAAAGATCAGGCCGAGCTCCACGCTCAGGCCTTCTTCGTGCGGCAGGGCGCGACCCCGGTCTACGACAAGGCCTTCACCGTCCGCGCCGATCAGGTGCGCGAAGAGTCCCACCGCCTCGCCGATCTGGTGATAGGCGCGCTCACCGGTCAAAACGGCGGCTTCGCGAGTCACATGGCCTTCGCGAGCGGCTCGGGCACGACGCGGCGGGTCTTCACCATCGACGCCGACGGCCACGACGCCAAGGCTGTCTCGCCCCCGGGCGCCGTCGCCCTAGCGCCCGCGTTCGGCAAGAACGGCGAGCTCTACTACACCGCGAGCGTCAACAACGATGTTTACCGGGTCTTCGGCCCCACCGGCGCTCCGGTGAGCCTGCCCGTCGAGGGCTCGGTCTACGGCATCGCGTTCTCGCGCGACCGATCGCAAGTGGCGCTCTCCATCGGCGTGGGGAGCACGTTGAAGATGTTCCTCGGACCGGATTTCGCGGGGATAAAGCCCGCGTCCACGGTGGGTCTGGCGCTTCACCCCACCTTCACGCCGAGCGGCAAGCTGGCGTTCTCGGGCGAGGGCAAGTTCGGTCAGAGGGTGTACGTCGACGACAAGCCGATCACGCCCGAGGGGATCTTCGCGTCGTCTCCCGTGTTCTGCAATCACCCGGACGGGGTCCGGACGGTCTTTGCGGTCGGCGTGGGTCAGGACGCCGATCTCGTCTCGACGGGCGAGCACGGGGGCGGGCTCGTGCGGCTGACACAGGGTCAGGGCAAGAACAGCTATCCTGCCTGCAGCCCCGACGGGCGCCTGATTGCCTTCTTCTCCACGCGGACCTCGGGTCAGGGTCCGGGGCTCTACATCATGCGTATCGACGGGGCGCGGCCCAAGCGCATCTCGACGCTCCTCGGCGATACGCTGCGGTGGGACGCCCTGCCGCCGGGCGCGATCTCGGCCGGCAAGTAGGGCGACAGGAGCCGATCCGGGGGGCTCACTCGCGAGGATCCCTGTCACGGGCAAAGCGTCCTGGCCCACATCCCAGCATCTCCAGACGGGGATGCTGCTCGGGTGATTGGTGGCATTCCCATCGTCGTTCGTGATCGACAGGTGATCGGCGGGCGACTGACAGATCGCTGTCAACCGTCTGACATCCTCGCCCGACTGCCCACCAGGTGATCTGGATCTCTGCCCGGATCGCCGCGGCAGGCTCCCTGGCACGCGCCTCGCATTGGCGGCCAGGACCATGGGAGGTATGGATGATATCATCAAGGAGTTCCTCGTCGAGAGCTCACCTGCGGCTCCCTGGGCTTCAAGAAGCTGGAGAGCGTGACTCATGCGTCCAGATCGACCGCACCATCTGTCACCGCGCGATCACGCGCTGAGCTCGGAAGCAGCAAGGAAAGACTCATGTCCATCGACGACGCCGATATCGGGGCCACCACGCACGCGATCTGGAGCTCCGTGCTCGGCATCGAGCTGAGCCCGCTCTCCGACATGCCGACGGAGGGCGCGGAGCCCGCGTCGACCGCGTGCATCCTCATCTCCGGCGACTGGGAAGGCGCGGTGATGCTCCAGAGCAACACGGAGGTCGCGCGGGTCTTCGTCGCGAAGATGTTCGAGTCCGAGCCCGCGGACGTCAGCCCGGACGATTTCGACGACGGCCTGGGCGAGCTGGCCAACCTCGTTGGTGGCAATTTCAAGAACCAGATTGGCGGTCTCTCCGCGCTCTCGTTACCCACGGTCGTCCACGGCCGCGAGCACATCCTCCGGGTGCCTCAGAGCAAATTGCTCACCCAGGTGGCCTTCGAGACCGAGGGAAGGCACCTCACCGTCAGCGTCTTCGAGCGCGATCGCGGGGGCGCGGCGAAGCGGGCGGCGCGCCCTCAAGATCCCGCGCCGACCTGACGTAAGGCCTGGTGAAGATGGGCTGGTTTGCACAGGGCTCGGCCCGCGAAGGTTGGGCGACGGATGATCATGAATTTCGATGAGACCGATCTCCTCGAGATCACGGAGAATATCTGGAGCTCTCTCTTCGGCTTGCCGATCGAGCTCGCGCCCGACACGTCGTCCGACGGCCACGAGACCTGGGTCACCGCGTGCGTGCAGATCTCCGGGAGCTGGGAGGGAGCGGTCATCGTCCAGTGTGAGGGGTCGCTCGCGCGCCGCTCGGCGGCGCTGATGTTCGACTCCACCCCCGAAACGATCGCGTCCGACGAGGTCAATGACGCGATGGGTGAGCTGGTCAACATGGTTGGCGGTAACTTCAAGTCGCTCATCGCCGGCACCTGCGGGCTGTCGCTCCCGGCGGTCGTCGAGGGGCGTGATTACAGCGTGAAGGTCCCGGGGAGCCACCCGATCAAGCGCGTCGCCTTCGCCTCCGACGGCGGCGTGCTCACGGTCACCGTTCTCGAGCGGGTCGAGGGCGGCGGGCGCACCACGCACCCTCCGCACTCGCATGCTCCGCGCGCCGCGAGTCGTTAAAGGGGGCCGCGACCCCCGCCGTAAACATCGATGTTGCCCGGAGGACGGGCGTAGCTGGACGAGACGAGGATCATCATGAGGATACTGATTGTCGATGACAGCAAGGCGATGCGCCTGATCGTCATGCGGGCCCTGCGGCAGGCTGGTTACGGGGATCACACGCTGGTCGAGGCCACCGATGGGGCCGAGGCGCTGGCGATGATCCAGACGACGTTGCCAGATCTGGTGCTTTCAGACTGGAACATGCCGAAGATGTCGGGCATCGACCTCTTGCGGTCGGTCACCGCCAATGGCATCAAGGTGAAGTTCGGGTTCGTCACCTCGGAGGGTACCGCCGAGATGCATCAGCTCGCCATCGAGAGCGGCGCGCTGTTCGTGATCACCAAGCCGTTCACCCCGGAGACGTTCCGCGAGACGCTCGGCGCGCTCGCGGCCTGACAGGCGCTGCGCAAACCACCCCTGCGCGAGATCGTGATCCGGTGCGGTCACGGAAAAGAGCACGAGTATGTCGACCTTTCTGTCGGAACCCACGGCCGTAGCCAAGCTTCTCTCGAACCTCGTGGATAAATCCGTGAACGTGAAGAAGCTCACGACGACTCCGGCGCCCCGCGGCGTGTTCGTCGTGGCATCCTATGCTCACGACGACGGGAGCGGCGCGGGGATCTGCTGGCTCGACATGGCCGCGGCGGGCAGCATCGCCGCCGCGCTGACGCTCACTCCCGTATCGATGGTGGATGAGAGCATCAAGGGGGGAAAGCTCGTCGCCCCGCTCGACGAGAACGTGCGCGAGGTGCTCAACATCTGCGCGCGGCTGTTCTCGCCCGTCGAGTCTCATCGCGTGTACCTGAGCGAGGTCTATCTGCCCCCGTCCAAGGTGCCTGCGACGCTGATGACGGCCATCGGCAAGCCGCAGTCGACCATTCAAGTCGACGTCATCGTTCCTGGCTATCGGCCGGGCAAGATGGGCTTCGTCGCCGCCTGAGCGCGCGCGCGACGGGGCGCAAGCGGATGATCCGGCGTGAATCGTGTCACGCCGGATCCCGGGCGAGCTAGGCGCTGCCGCTGACCTTGGCCGTCCATTCCTTGCCGTCGAAGGAGGACTCGATCACGTAGGAGCCGCCCTGGTAATTGATGCTGCCGTCCTCGTTGAGGTTGCCGCCGCGGAGGATGTTGGCGGCGCTCTCGTAGAGGAGAACAGGCTTGATGCCGCCGGGCGGGAGGGCGCTGGAGAGCGTCCACGTGCCGGTGTCGCCCTCCTTGGCGATTGCCAGGTGCTGAAGCGCGCCGGACGAGTCCACCAGGACGCCCAGGGTCGAGCCGCCACGATCGCGCGTGGTTGCGCGGAAGGTGAGGTGACCCGCCGTGGCGAGCAGCTGGGCGGGGGTGCGGGGCTTCTGGGGCGTCGGCATGGCGTTCATCATCGGTTCTCGCAATCTTGATACGTGGGCGTACTGTCCCGCTTCGCCTGGAGCGAGCGGCCTCGTGACAACCATTTTGCGGGGGCCCTCGCCGAGCTGGATCCGGGGGCGAGAGGGCTACGTGCTAGCGGAACCTGCATAGCACATTCCACCCAGCGACGCTCCAGAAGTAGTCGGTGGGGCCACGGCGCGGTCGGCCGCTGACAGTCAGACCGGCGCTGCCGCCGCAAATTTGCATCACGAACGACGACGGCGCGATCGCCGAGCGACCGCGCCGTCATCGCGTGAATCCGAGCTCGAGCGCGCGAACGAGGTTCGCGCGCCCCGGCCGCTAGAAGTCGCCGTGTCCGCCGTGCCCGCCACCGGCGCTCTCGCCGGCCTCGCGCTTCGGACGATCGGCGATGATCGCCTCGGTCGTCAGCATCAGGCTCGCGACGCTGGCGGCGTTCTGGAGCGCCGAGCGGACGACCTTGGCGGGATCGATGACGCCCATCGCGATCATGTCGCCGTAGACGTTCGTCGCCGCGTTGTACCCGAAGGAGCCTTTGCCCTCGCGCACCTTCTGGACGACGATCGAGCCCTCTTCGCCGGCGTTCGCGGCGATCTGGCGCAGGGGCTCCTCGATCGCGCGGCGGATGATGTTCACCCCGAAGCGCTGATCGTCCTTCACATCGAGCTTGTCGAGGGCCTCCTGGGCCCGGATGAGCGCCACGCCGCCGCCGGGGACGATGCCCTCTTCCACGGCCGCGCGGGTCGCGTGGAGCGCGTCCTCGACGCGGGCCTTCTTCTCCTTCATCTCGGTCTCGGTCGCGGCGCCGACCTTGACCACCGCCACACCGCCGGCGAGCTTGGCCAGGCGCTCCTGGAGCTTGTCGCGATCGTAATCGCTGGTGGTGCTCTCGATCTGGCCGCGGATCTCGGCGATGCGGGCCTTGATCTTCTCCTTGTCGCCGTGTCCGCCGACGAGCGTGCAGGTGTCCTTGTCGATGATCACCGACTTGACAGTGCCGAGATCGGCGAGCGTCACGTTCTCGAGCTTGAGCCCGAGCTCCTCGGCGATGACCGAAGCGCTGGTGAGGACGGCGATGTCCTTGAGCATCTCCTTGCGGCGGTCGCCGTAGCCAGGGGCCTTGACGGCGGCGCAGTGGAGCGTGCCACGGAGCTTGTTGACGACCAGCGTGGCCAGGGCCTCACCGTCGACGTCCTCCGAGATGATGAGGAGCTGCTTCTGCGCCTTGGCGATGGCCTCGAGGACGGGCAGCAGGTCTTTCATGTTGGAGATCTTCTTCTCCGCGATGAGGACGTACGCGTCTTCCATGTTGCACTTCATGCCCTCGGGATCGGTCACGAAGTAGGGCGAGAGGTAGCCGCGGTCGAACTGCATGCCCTCGACGACCTCGAGCACCGTCTCGGCGCTCTTGGCCTCTTCGCCGGTGATGACGCCCTCCTTGCCGACCTTCTCCATCGCGTCGGCGAGGAGCTTGCCAATCTCGGCGTCGCCGTTGGCGCTGATGGTGCCGACCTGGGCGATCTCTTTCGGATCCTGGGTGGGCTTGGCAGAGGCCTTGAGGTGCGCGACGACGGCCTCGACGGCCTTGTCGATACCGCGCTTGATGTCCATCGGGTTGTTGCCCGCGGCGACGAGCTTGGCGCCTTCACGGTAGATGGCCTGGGCGAGGACGGTGGCCGTCGTGGTGCCGTCACCGGCGATGTCGCTGGTCTTCGAGGCCACTTCGCGCACCATCTGGGCGCCCATGTTCTCGAAGCGGTTCTCGAGCTCGATCTCCTTGGCGACGGTGACGCCGTCCTTGGTGATCGTCGGCGAGCCGAAGCTGCGCTCGATGACGACGTTACGGCCCTTGGGACCGAGCGTGACCTTCACGGCGTCCGCGAGGGCGTTGACGCCCGCGAGGATGAGGTTACGGGCCGACTCGTGATAGATGATTTCTTTGGCTGCCATGGGAATGCTCCTGATCTCGATCCGTGCGACTCAGCCTTCGAGGATGCCGAGGATGTCATCCTCGCGGAGGATCAGGGCTTCTTCGCCGTCGATCTTCACTTCACTGCCGGTGTACTTGCCGAAGAGGACGCGATCGCCCGCCTTGACGTCGAGGGCGCGGACGGTGCCGTCCTCGAGGATCTTGCCGTTGCCCACCGCGAGGACGATGGCCTCGACCGGCTTCTCTTTGGCGCTGTCGGGGATGAAGAGGCCACCCTTGGTCTTCTCGTCTTCCTTCACGCGGCGTACGAGGACCCGGTCCTGGAGCGGTCTGATCTTCATTGAAAATACCTCTGGGCGCGACTCTGCGGCCGCGCGCCTGATTCCGCTTCGCGGTCGCAGACGGCAAGGGAGCGCTCGGCGTGCGCGGCACGACCGTAGCAGCGAGAAACAGCGACGGGCGAGCCCGACGAATTCGTCGGAGGCACGCGTCGTTGAACTTCGGTGCCGCTTCTAGCACTCACCGTCGCGGAGTGCCAGCGCCGCGCTCTCAAAGTGAGAACGCCGCAAAAAGCAGCCGCATTCAGACCGTGAGCGCGAGCTTCACCGGCGTTTCACGGCGATGTGTCGGTGCTCCCGATGCTCGTGCTGATGCCGTCGTCGCCGATGCACGCGTCCACGGCCGCCGCGCAGCCCGTCGCCGCGGTGAGGCAGGCCGTGCACCCGGGAGGCACATTCCCTTGCCAGGCAACGAGGCAATCGGACGATCCCGGGACGCCGCAGACCGCAGCACAGGAGTCGGCGCAAGCGCACGTGACGACGGCGAGATACTTCGACTGCGAGGGGACACAGATGGTCCTGGGAGACACGATGTTGTTCATCGCGTCGCTGCAAAGAGGGCAGGCGAAGGACGTGGTCCCGCCGCTCGAGCTGCTCGCGACGCTCCCACCGCTACCGCCCGAGCCGCCGCTGCCGCTCGCGGCAGAGCTGCTCGCCGTGGACGCAGAGCCGCCGACTCCGCTGCTCGACGCGCTCGACGCGGAGCCGCTCGCGCCGACTCCGCTGCTCGACGCGCTCGACGCGCTCGACGAGGAGCTGCCGGCGCCGCCGACCCCGGCCGAGGTGCTGGTCCCGAGCGCGGGCGCGCCGCCGCTGCCGCTGGTCGACGCCGCGCTGCCGGCGCCGCCGACTCCACCGCTCGCCGCGCTGCTGGTGGCGGTCCCGGAGCCCGGCGCTCCTCCGCTCCCCGCCGCCGCGACGGTGACGGCGGCGCCCCCGACTCCGCTGCTCGACACCCCGGACGAGGACTGTCCGCCGGAAGTGTCTCTATCGTCGATGACCACGCTCGTTCGACACCCGATCAGGAGAGCCAGGGCAGGGAGTGAAATGGTGACGAAGTGTTTCATGGGCGTTCCTCGCGCAGGCCGGAGCGTGCGACGGGCAATGAGACCAGTTGCAGGATCAACGGTGCTCGGCGGGCCGGCTTGACGGCAGATCGCCCGCGATCGTCGGGGCGCCGACAGCGACGTTGTCGAGCGCGCTGCGATGGCGTGAAGGGCGGTTCAGGCCGCGACGCGGCCGATGAGCCTGGCGATGGCGGCGGAGAGGCGCTCGGGATCGACGGGCTTCGACAGGTGGAGCTGGAAGCCCGCCGCGAGGGCGCGCTCGCGATCTTCGGCCGTGGCGTAGGCGGTGATCGCGGCGGCGGGAACCTTGCCTCCGCGCTCGGGGACGAGGGCGCGGACGCGGCGGATCAAGGAGTAGCCGTCCTCGATCGGCATGCCGATGTCCGAGAGGAGGACGTCGGGGCGCGCGTGCTCGAAGGCGATCATGGCCTCGGCGACGCTGCCCACGGCCTCGACCATCGCGCCCGAGAGCGAGAGCATCTGGCGGAGGATCTCGCGCGAGTCGAGCTCGTCCTCGACCAGCAAGATCCGCACGCCGGCGAGCTCGATCGAGGCGCTGGCGGCCTTGCGGTCGAGCGCGCCGCCCACGCCCTCCGCGAGCATGCAGATGGGGATTTCGAGGGTGAACTCGGCGCCGCAGCCGAGGCCGTCGCTCGCGGCGCTGACCTTGCCGCCGTGCGCTTCGACGAGGTGACGCACGATGGACAGGCCGAGGCCGAGCCCGCCGTGGCGGCGCGTCGTCGTGGCGTCGCCCTGGCAGAAACGCTCGAAGACATGGGGCAGGAACGCGGGCGCGATGCCCTCGCCCCGGTCGCGCACCGAGACGACGGCGGAGCCCGCGCGGCTGCTGAGCGCGATGCGGACCTCGGCGCCCTTCGGGCTGAACTTGATCGCGTTGGTCAGGAGGTTCCACACGACCTGCTGGAGGCGGCCCTCGTCGCCCTGGATCGGGCCGACGCCGGGATCGATCATCGCGCGCACGGTGACGCCCTTCGCCGCCGCGGCGGGGCTCACCGAGTCGATCGCGGCCTCGACCACGCGGGCGAGATCGACGCGGCAGAGCTGGAGGCCGAGCTTGTCGGTGATGATCCGCGAGGCGTCCATCAGGTCCTCGACGAGCTGGGCCTGGAGCGTGGCGTTGCGCTCGATCGTGGCGATGGCGCGGTCCTTTGCGCCCTCTTTGACCATGCCGGTGCGGAGCATGCGCGCCCAGCCGAGGATGGCGTTGAGCGGCGTGCGGAGCTCGTGCGAGACGATGCCGAGGAACTCGTCCTTGAGGCGGTTGGCGCGGCGCTCGGCGTCGTAGAGGCGCGCGCGCTCGAGGGCGATGCTGCACTGGTACGCGAGCGTGGTGATGAAGGCGCGCTCGGCCGACGTGGGGATGCGCGGCGGCGCGAAGCGAAACGCGAGGGCGCCGAGGAGGCGGCCCTCGACGCGGAGCGGGAGCGCGGCGATCGCCTCGTTTCCAAGGGGCGAGAGCGCGGCGTCGTCCGGCGCGGGGTAGCGCGCGAGGTACTCGGAGGTGCGGTTGATCCACACCGGCTCGCCGGTGCGCGCCGCCTCGGCGAGGGGCACCTGGGCGTCGAGCGCGATGGTGCGCCAGGCCTCGCCGACGCCCTCGGCGAGGCCGCGGCTGCCCACGATTTCCAGGGTGCGGCCGTCGTCGGTGAGGCGGGTCATCACGCCGACGATGGCCTCGAGCGCGTCGACGCCCTGGCCGAGGACGGCGTCGGCGACCTGCGCCGGCGTGACCGCGGAGGAGAGCGCGGCGGTGACGATCTGGAGGCGGCGCGCGCGATCGGCGGCCTCTTCGGCGGCGCGGCGCTCGCGCTGCTCGGCCTCGTAGAGCGCGGCGTTGTCGAGCGCGAGGGCGGCGCGGCGCGCGAACTCTTGCAGGAAGATCACGTCGCCGGGCGCGTAGCGGTGCTCGACCTGGCCGAGCGTGAGGACGCCGAGGACCTTGCCGCGCGCGAGCAAGGGGAGGAACACCGCCGAGCGCGCGCCGAGCGCCGCGGCGAGGCGGAGCTGGGCGTCGTCGAGCGTCGCGCCCTGCGCGCCGGCGCCGCCGACCTGGTAGCGGACCTGGGGCTTGCCGGAGCGGATCGCCTTCGCTGCGGGGTGCCCCGTGTCATCGCGGGAGATGGGAAACTGCCGGCGGAGGATGCGAATGGCGTCCTCCTGTTTGCGGTCGACGTGGGCTGCCGCGATCATCTCGAGCGCGCCGTTCGCGTCGACGACGTCGACCGTGCACACGTCGCCGAGCGTCGGGACGGCGAGGCGCACCAGGGTGCGGAGCGTGGTGGCAGGATCGAGCGACGTCGCGAAGAGCGTGCCCGCCTCGACCAGGAGCGCGGCCTGCTCGCGCGAGCGGCGCTCCATGTCGTAGAGGCGCGCGCGATCGAGGGCCTGCGCGCACTGCCGCGCGAGCATCGAGGCGAACCCGCGCGTCTCGAGGTCGAAGGCGCGGGGCTCGGCGAAGGTGACGATCATCGCGCCGACGCGGCGCGCGTCGAGGAGGAGCGGCAGCGCCACGAGCGCGCCCGGCAGCGCGTCCTCGTCGCCGTCGTCGTCGTAGCGCGCGCAGTACTCCTCGCGCGAGGCGATGAACTCGGGCTCGCCGGTGCGAAACGCGACGGCGGCCGGATCGGGCGCGTCGGTGTCGAGGCGGCGCTGGGCCTCGAGATCGTGCGCGCCGACGCCGTGATGCCCGGCGAGCTGGAGGCCGTGACGCTCCTCGGAGAGAGTGAAAATCACCGCCGAAACAGCGCCGAGCGCGGCCACGCTCTGATCGGCGATCACCGTGGCGACCTGGGCCGGCGTCGCCGCCGACGAGAGCGCCGAGGTCAGCTCCTGGAGCTGCGTCACGCGGTGCATGAGCAGCTCGGTCTCGCGCCGCGCGAGCTTCTCGGCGCCGAAGAGGCGGGCGTTCTCGATCGCCAGCGCGGCGCGCTCGGCGAGGCGCTCGACCAGCTCGCGATCGCCGGCCGAGTACGCGCGCCCCGGCCGATCGCGGCTGAGGGCGAGGGTGCCGATCACGCGATCGTGGGCGCGGAGCGGGACGACGAGGAGGCTGTGGAGGCCGACGCGCTCGATCCACGGCCGGAACGCCGCGCCCATGCGGAGCTCGACGTCGCCCTGCGGCATCGAGGAAATGAGCTCCGATCGATCCTGGGCGAGGACGCGCGCGTGGTAGCTCGGACCGCCGGAGTGGATCGGCGCGGCCGTGACGCGCCGGAGCAGCTCGCGCGCGAGGTCGTCGCGGTGCCACACGGCGCGCGTGACGAGCTTCTGGCCGTCGGGATCGAGGAGGCGCACGCAGGCCGCGTCGCCGATCTGCTCGGCGAGGTAGCGCGAGGTGCGATCGAGCACGGCGTCGAGATCGAGCCCGCTCTCGAAGAAGACCCGCGAGGCCTCGACGATGAGCGCGAGCCGCGCCGCCACCGGCGCCGAGGCGGGCGGCGGGGCGATGCGCGGTAGCGGTGAGCTGCGCTGGCCATCGAAGCTCGCGGGGAGCGGTGTTGATGGAGGAGGACGAGCGCCATCGGACGGATTCATCAAGGCTCCGAGGTCGACGCGAGACCGCTTCTGGCGGCGCCGAGCGATCTGAAGCATGCACGTTGTGGCGAGCGGGCGCCGCTGCGATCACGCCTGGATCAGCGACAATGTTGTGACGCCGTGAGGAATTCCCCGGAGAACGGTGAGGCTCTTCAGGTGCGGAGTCGGGTGAGAAGCGTAGTTGATCCGCCCAGGATGGTTCCGAACCGCGCGGGTCACCAAGCGGACCCGAGCCCCGCGCGTCAGCAAGGGGACGCGAGGCGCGTCGCGCGTATCCGCCGGCCAACGCCGCCGGCGCTCGCCGCAAAATGCCAGTCACAAATCCTCTCAGCGCGAGAGTTGGACCGAGCGCGGGAATGCGACGGCGCAGGTGGAGCCCCGGTGTTCGCCAGTGTTTCACGATCTCCATCCTGCCATGAAGAGAGGGAGATCTCGCGCAACGCGCCAGGGACCGCAAAGACGTCTGGCCGCGCTTCCACGCTCGGCGGCTGAGGGTCGAGCACGAACTCTCTCGCGGCGGCCGCCCCCCACCCGCCGCGACAGCCGAAAACCTCTCGCGGCGGCCACCCTCCCGCCGCCGCGCAAGCCAGAACCCTCTCGCGGCGGCCACGTCCGGCCGCCGGGGAAGCCAAAATCCTCTCCCGGCGCCCGCCCCGCCCCCGCCGGGAGAGGAGAAACCCTCTCCGGCCGCTCACTTCCCGCCGCCGCCGGGCGCCGCGGGCGCGGCAGCGGGCGGCTCCTGCACCTTCCTCGGCCGCCCGCCGCCCGAGCTCGGGTACAGCGACGGGAACTTCTCCTCCGGCGCTTCGTGCCGATAGAGGAACTGCCCGGTCGTCCGCACCTCGTCGTACGTCGTCCGCAGGAGCGTCCAGGCGCGCGCCAGGTCGGCCGTACACCGCCGCTCCTCGGCGCTCTGGGCGTTGCCCAGCTCGGTCGAGATCTGCTGAGCGTACGAGCGCGCCCGGGCGGCGTCGTCAGCGCGGTAGTTGAGCGGATCTTTCTCGACCGTGGACTTCTCGTCCTCGTAGATCTTCGCGAGCCGCACCAGATCCGACGCGGTGTCGCGGTGCCCGGAGCCCACGCGGATCGACGCCACCTCCTTCGAGAGCGTGCTGTGTCGCTTGAAGAGGTACTCGGCGCACTCCAGCATCCGGTCCTTCACCTCCCCGGCATTCTCGACGAGCGTGATCGGGAGCCTCGCCTCCGTGGACTGCGCGCGAGCGGATTGCAGCTCCACGTACGCGTGCGACGCCGCGAGCGCGGTCGGCTCCAGATCGGCCACGAACGCCGGATTGAAGACCTTGGCGTTCAGGAGCGCAAAGCGCGTACGGCCCTCGGGCTCGGCCAGGAAACGAGAGACCGAGAGGGCAATGATCGTCGCCGCCTGGACGTCGAGGGTCACCGCGATGAGGCTGTCTTTCGTGAGCGCGTCCCGGCGCGCCGCCATGGCCACGAAGGCATTCTTCGCCGCCGCGGGATCGAGGGTGGCTGGGGTGGAAGACTTGTCAGCAGACTTCTTGCTCATATCGCCAGCGTCGCATGTGCGGGCGGGCCGACAGAAGGGGTGATTTGCGCCGGCATGAGATAATGCAACGGGCGCCGACGCGCCGGGAGCCGCCTGCGCTCCTCGTCACGTCGGCGAGGATCCACCACCCTGAGCTCGGCGGGCGATCGAGCCGCGCCTCGGCACGCGCGTGTCGCGGCGCCGTCGCCATGGCGCGGTGGATTCCTCCCGGCTGACGAGATCGGCAGCGCGCGGGGTGAACCCAGGGCGATCGGGTTGCTTCCAGCGCGGCGCGCCGGTACCACTCGGGCGTGGCCTTCGCGGATCTGACGAACGACTTCGTTTTCCGGCGCATCTTCGCGACGCACCCGGACATTCTCCGCGGCTTGCTCAACGATCTGCTCGATCGGCGAGGCGACCAGGCCATCGATACCATCGAGTACCTGCCGAGCGAGCAGCTTCCGCTGGTGATGGGCGCGAAGCTGTCGATTCTGGACGTTCGCTGCAAAGACCACGAGGGGACGATGTTTGTGGTGGAGATGCAGCTCATCCATCATCCGGGCTTCATCAACCGCGTGGTCTACAACGCCTGCAAAGCCTACGTCGGCCAGCTCAAGGCGGGCGCCTGGTACGACTCGTTGACGAACGTGGTGGCGATCTCGATCTGCGATTTCGAGCTGTGGCCGGACAAGGCGCAGGAGGCGCAGGGCCTCCCGACGGTGCCCATGCTGAGCCGATGGGCCGTGACCGAGAGCTCGTCGAAGACTCACACTCTCCAGCACGTTCATTACGCGTTCATGGAGCTGCCCAAGCTCCCGGAGCACAAGCCCGATACGGGAGCGCTGCAATGGGCCTGGCTCTTCGTGCACGCTCCGGAGCTGACCGAGATCCCCGCCGATCTCCCCGCGCCCTACCGCCAGGCCCTGGAGCTTGCCAATCAAGCAAAATTCACGCAGGCGGAGCTCGACGCGTATGAAAAAGTGAGAGACGAGATCCGGCAGGTGCTCGCGATATCCGATGCCCGGTGGGCCGAGGGCAAGGCCGAAGGTAAGGCCGAGGGTAAGGCCGAGGGTAAGGCCGAAGGTACGGCTGAAGGCGAGATCAAGGGGCGGCGCGACACGCTCCTCCGCCTCCTTGTCCGCGCGGGGATCGCGATCACTGATAACGACCGCGCCCGCATCCAGACATGCAGGAGCGCGACAACGCTTGACCTCTGGATTGACAGTGTCTTTGGCGCAAAAGCCGCAGCCGACGTGCTCTCTTGACCAGGTCGCCGAGCAAGCCGTCGCACGTGTCGCCGCCGAAGGCCGTCGTCGCGCTGAAAAACCGTCCGCGCCCCTCGTTACACTGGCGAGGAACCCCCACCCTGAGCGCGCGGGGCGCGCGATTTGGGTGGGGCGGGCCGCGCGGAGCCGCGCCGCGGCGAGCACGGACCGGGGGAGGGCATCAAACTCTGGTTGCTCTCAGGAAGCGGCGCTCTCTTCGAGCTGACAGGTCGTGATGTCGGCCGCGAGGCCACAGTCTCTGGGGGCGTCCGTGGTCTCGACTTGCACCGTGGCGTGGGCGATGTGAAAGCGCTCGTTCAGGCCGCGGCACACCTCGCCAACGAAGCTCGGTTGGGGGGAGTCGGCGCTCAGGACCAGGTGTGCCGTCAACGCCGTCTCGGTGGTGCTCATTGCCCAGATGTGGAGATCGTGGATCTCGATCACGCTCGGCAAGCCGCAGAGGTAGGCGCGGACCTTGTCGGGATCCACGCCCTCCGGCACCGCGTCGAGCACCAGGTTGAGCGACTGACGTAGGAGTGACCACGTGCTCACGAGGATGAGAACCGAGACCCCGATGCTCACGATCGGATCGAGCCGGTAATAGCCGGTGAAGAGGATGATCGCCCCCGAGGCCACCACGCCGAGGGCGATCGCCGCGTCGCCCGCCAGGTGGAGGAAGGCGCTCCTCACGTTCAGATCGCCCTTGCTGCCGCCGAGGAACAGCAACGCAGACGCACCGTTGATGACCACGGCGATCGCCGCGACGACCATCACTGTTTTCTCGTGCACGATCCCCGGATCGCGGAGGCGCAGGATCGACTCCCACACGACGCCGCCCGTCACCAGCAGGAGGAGCGTGGCGTT
The DNA here is from genome assembly GCA_025362495.1 of Byssovorax sp. Lineage (GTDB taxonomy): Bacteria > Myxococcota_A > Polyangia > Polyangiales > Polyangiaceae > JANYGI01. Next base: position 23,538 of record JANYGI010000157.1, read on the forward strand.
GGCGAGCGCCGCGAGGATCGAGCTCTTGCGGAACCCGTAGGTGCGGCGCGCGGTGGGCTTGCGCTTGGCGAGCACCGTGGCGCCGAGGGCGAGCACCAGGCCGAGGACGTCGCTCAGGTTGTGGCCGGCGTCAGCGACGAGAGCCATCGAGTGGCTCACGAGCCCGTAGCCGACCTCGAGCACGACGATGATGAGGTTGAGGGCAATCCCGATGAGGAAGGCGCGGCCGTGGTCCTTCGGCAACGTGTGGCCGTGGTCGTGGTCGTGGTCGTGGCTGTCGCCGTGATCGTGGCCGTGATCGTGATCATGTCCCATGGGGATCCTCTTTCGCCGCGGCGGGCGCCCGGGCGCCGAGCCACGCGTAGACTACAGGCAAAACGAAGAGCGTGAGCAGCGTCGCGGAGACGAGGCCGCCGATGACCACCGTGGCCAGCGGGCGTTGTACCTCGCTCCCCGGGGCGCGCGAGAGAGCCATCGGAATGAACCCGAGCGAGGCCACGAGGGCCGTCATCAGCACCGGCCGCAAACGGAGCTCGGCCGCCTGCTGCACGGCCGCCGCGTGGCCCGTGCCCTGCTCTTCGAGCTGCCGCGTGAACGAGATCAGCACGAGGCCATTGAGCACCGCGACGCCGAAGAGCGCGATGAAGCCCACGCCCGCGGAGATCGAGAACGGGATGGCGCGGAGCCACAGCGCCGCCACGCCGCCGAGCGTGGCAAACGGGATCGCCAGGAAGATCAAGAGAGCAGGCCGGACCTGTCGGAACGCAAGGAAGAGCAGGGAGAAGATCAGGCCGAGGGCCAGCGGCACCACCAACCCGAGCCGGTCGCGCGCCGTGGCGAAATGCTGGAATTGCCCGCCCCACTCCACCCGATAGCCCACCGGCAGCGCGGCGCCCGCGGCGACGGCACGCTGCGCGGCCGCGACCACCGAGACGAGGTCTCGCCCGCGGACGTTGAACTCCACGGTGAGCCTCCGGGACTGCTGTTCCCGGCTGATCTGCGCCGGACCTTCGGTGAAGCGCAGCTCGGCCACGTCGCCCAGGGGCACGATCTGGCCGCTCACCGATTTGAGCGGCAGGGTGCGGAGCGCGGAAAGATCGCCCGCGAAATCGTGGCGCGTCTTGATCACGAGGCCGAAGCGCCGCTCGCCTTCGAGCACGACGCCGACAGGATGCCCGACGGCCATCGTCTCGGTGACCTGATTGACGTCCTCGATCGTCAGGCCGTAGCGCGCGAGCTTCGCGCGATCGGGGATCACCCGCAGGTAGCGCAGGCCGGCGACCTGCTCGACGCGCACGTCCACCGCCCCCGGGACGCGCCGGATCGCGCTCGCGATCCGGTCGCCGAAGGTGGTCAGCTGCGCGAGATCCGGCCCGTAGACGATGGCCGCCACGTCGGAGCGGATCCCCGCCACGAGCTCGTTGGTGCGCATCTGGATCGGCTGCGATACGCCCCCTGCGATCTCGGGGACCGAGGCCTCGGTGGCGTCGGAGATCTCTTTTGCCAGCGCCTCCTTGGTGAGGCCGGGGCGCCAGGCGTCGCGATCTTTGAGGGTGATGTAAACGTCGCTCTGCTCGAGGCCCATCGGATCGGTGGCGACCTCGGGGGCGCCGGCGCGACTGACCACGTGGTCGACCTCCGGTATCGCCCGCAGCGCTGTTTGCAGGCGCTCGTCGGTGGCCACCGACTCGCTCAGCGCCGTGCCGGGCAGGCGGCGCGCCTCCACCAGCAGATCGCCCTCGTCGAGCTGGGGGACGAACTCCGCGCCGAGCTGCGCGGAGAGCGCGAGGGCTGCCGCGAGGGCGAGGCCGGCGACGGCGAGGGTGGGCCACCGGCGGCGCATCACGAGCGCGAGCGCGGGCGCGTAGAGCGCGTGCGCTCGGCGCAGGAGCCACGTGCCGTGCTCGCCCTCGTGCGGGCGGACGAGGTAGCTCGTCAGCACCGGCACGACCGTGAGCGAAGCCAGGAACGCGCCGACGAGCGCGAGGAGCACCGTCGTCGCCATCGGCCGGAAGAGCTTGCCCTCGATGCCGACGAGCGCGAGCACCGGCAGGTACACGACGGCGATGATCGCCTCGCCGAACACCGTGGCGCCCCGGACCTCGAGCGTCGCGGCGCGCACCACCTCCACGCGCTCGTCGGATCCGAGCGGTCGGCTCGCCGCGCGCTGGGCCTCGGAGAGCCGGCGCACGGCGTTCTCGACGATGATCACCGCGCCGTCGACGATGAGCCCGAAGTCGATCGCGCCGAGGCTCATCAGGTTCCCGGAGACGTGCAGCGCGTTCATCACCGTCACCGCGAAGAGCATCGCCAGCGGGATGGTGACGGCGACGACGAGGCCCGCGCGCAGATCGCCGAGCAGGATCAGTAACACCAGGATCACGAGGGCGGCGCCTTCGAGCAGGTTCTTCGCGACGGTGTGGATGGTGCGGTCCACGAGCGCGGCGCGATCGTAGAACGGCTCGAGCCGCGTGCCCGGCGGCAGCGACGGCGCGAGGGCGGCGAGCCGGCTCTTCACGGCCTCGGTGACGGTGCGTGAGCTCTCGCCCATGAGCATCAGCGCGACGCCGATCACCGCCTCGCCCTTGCCGTCCTTCGAGGCGGCGCCGAGGCGCATGCGCGGGCCGAAGCGGACCTCGGCGACCATGGAGATGGTGAGCGGGAAGCCGTCCGGCGTCGCGCCGATCACCACGCGGCCGAGATCGTCGAGGCTCTTGATCAGGCCGTCTGTGCCGATGACGAAGTACTCGCGATCGTGCTCGATGTAGCCGCCGCCGGCGCTGGTGTTGGAGCGATCGATGGCCCGCGCGACCTCGGCGATCGAGAGGCCCGCGGCCTGGAGGCGCCGGGGATCGATCACCACCTGGTACTGCCGATCCTCGCCGCCGAAGCTGTTGACCTCGACCACGCCGGGAACCGTGCGCAGCGCCGGCCCGATGTACCAGTCGAGCAGCTCTTCCCGCTGCATGAGCGTGAGCGAATCGTTCTCGACGGTGAACTGGTAAATCTCGCCGAGGCCGCTGGAAATCGGGCCCATCTCCGGCTTCCCGTACGACGACGGCACCGCCTCCTCGGCCTCGCGCATGCGCTCGCTCACCTGCTGGCGCGCGAAGTAGATGTCGGTCTCGTCGGTGAAGACGATGGTCACGACCGAGAGGCCGTAGCGCGAGATCGATCGCACCTCGGTCACGTGCGGGATCCCGGCCATCGCCCGCTCGACGGGGACGGTGACGAACTGCTCCGCCTCGATCGGCGAGAGCGCGGGCGCCGCGGTGATCACCTGCACCTGGACGCTGGTGACGTCGGGCACGGCGTCGATCGGCAGCGCGAAGGCCGCGCGCACGCCGACGACGACGAAGAGCAGCGTCACGACGAGGACGATGATCCGGTTCTGGAGCGACCAGGCGACGACGGCGGACAGGAGGCCCATCACTCGTCCTCCGCGAAGGTGCTCTTGAGCACGAGGCTCTTCAGCGTGAAGGCGCCGTCGACGACGACGTCCTCGGCCTCGCGCAGCCCCGAGAGCACCTCGATCTTGCCGAGCGCCGCGCGGCCGAGGACGACGGGGTGCAGCTCGAAATCGTCGTCGGGGTGACGGACGAAGACCACGGGCTTGCCGTTGATCTCGGTGACCGCGCTGCGCGGGACCACCAGCGAAGGCCTGGCGTCGGGCGCGCGACCGGAGCCGATGCGGGCGATCCCGAAGAGGCCGAGTCGGAGCAAATCACCCCTGTTTTGCAGGCGGATCCGCGCGGTGACGGTGCGCGCGACGGGATCGATCTGCCGGCCCACGAGCTCGACCGGGCCGTCGAAGCGCTCGTCGGGGTAGGCGTTGAGCTGCACCTCGGCGGGGGCGCCGGCGCGCACGCGCGCGAGATCGTTCTCGAAGACGCGCCCGAGGAACCACACCTGGCCCAGCTCGACGATGGTCGCGATCGGGTGATCGGGGCCCACCGATTGGCCGACCACCGCGTCGCGCAGGACGACGATGCCGGCGATCGGCGCGCGCAATTCGATCAGCGATCCCGCCGTGCCGCTCGCGCCGAGGCCGAGGGCGCGCAGGCGCTCGGCGGCGGCGCGAGCCTCGGCGTCGAGCGCGGAGGCCTCGGCGCCCGCGGCGATCCGATCGCGCTCGGAGGCGATCCCCGCGGCCGCGAGCGCGTCGAGGCGCTTCGCGTTCGATCGCGCCGCGTCGGCCCGCGCGATCGAGCCCGCGAAGGCGGCGTTGCGATCGGCGAGATCGGCGACGCGCACCACGGCGAGCAGATCGCGGGCCTTCACGGCCGCGCCCTCGGTGAAGGCGATGCGCTCGATCCTCCCGGCGATCGGCGCGGCGACGCGGGCCGATCGATCGGGATCGGCGGCGATCTCGCCCGGCAGCTCGAGCACGCTCTCCAGCGCCTCGCGCGTCACCGGCGCCGTGGTGATCCTGGCGGCCGCAATCACCTCTTTCGCGAGGTGGACGCGCTTCGGCATCTCCTCGTGCGCGGGCTCGTCCGCGTGCGCGCTCTCGCTCGGCGCCGGCGCCGCAGGGGGCGCGTCCGCGCTCGGCGTACGTTGTTTGCAGCCCGCGAGCGAAAGGCTCGCGATGAGCACCCAGGGCAGGGTGCTCGCGAGACGACGCCTCGATTCCATGGCGGTGCTCCTCGGCGCGCCGCGCGGCCGAGCCACGGGCGATCCCGCGCGAACGACGCGCGGGAGGTGCCTTTGACGATGATCACGAGGGGACGGCTCAGGGCCGCTCCCCGGCCTGGATCAGCGCTTCAAGCTCGCGGAGGACGCTCGAGGGAGGAGAGCGGCGGAGTGGGCGGCGCGCCGGACAGATAGGGTGTCCAGGGAGGCAGGAGATCCCACGCGATCATCGCGGGGACGGCCGCAGCGACGTCGGGTGGGAGCGAAGGGAGGCGCCCGTGCGGGCAGGCGCAGTCGGCGCAATCGAGCGGACAGCCGTGGTCGTCGGCGCTGCCCTCGTCGGCGCAGTCGCAGGCGTCGATGCAGGCTGTCGCCGTGCTGCCCAGCAGATCGACGAGGACGTGCGCTCCGCCGGAGAGCTGGAGCGCGCACGCGATCACCAGGAAACGCAGGATCTGAAGCACCCAGCGCGCGCCACGCGTCGCGGGGCGTCGCTGTGAAGCCGCGCGTCCTCGGGCCCGGGAGATCTCGTGCGTCGCCGTCATTGGCCGCCCCACGGTGGCCTTCGCTGCGCGATCCGTCAAGCGCATCACCTCGAGCGCGCGCGGATCACCGCTGTTCCCGGGAGCGTCGAGGAGCAGAGCGCGCGAGCGTCGCGGCGCTGTGGAGGCCGAGGCGCGGATGCTATACGCGGCGCGGGAGACCCGAGGACCATGAACGACGACCGCGAAAACCCGCACACGCTCGATCCCGCCGACTGGGAGGCCTTTCGCGCCACCGGGCATCGCATGCTCGACGACATGATCGATTTTCTGCGCGACGTCCGCGAGCGCCCGACCTGGCAGCCGATGCCGGACGCGGCCAAGGCGATGCTCCGGGCGTCGATGCCGGAGGGGCCGACTCCGCTCGACGCCATCTACGAGGACTTTCGCGCAGCGATCCTGCCCTTCACGAGCGGCAACATCCATCCTGCCTTCTTCGGCTGGGTCGCCGGCAGCGGCACGCCGACTGGCATGCTGGCCGAGCTCCTGGCCGCCGGGATGAACCCCAACCTGGGCGGCCGCGAGCACGCGGCGATCTACGTGGAGCGGCAGATCATCGCCTGGTGCCGCTCCCTCTTCGGCTTCCCCGAGCACGCGAGCGGCCTCCTCGTCACCGGCACCTCGGTCGCCAACCTCATCGCCGTCGTGACCGCGCGGACAGCCCGGCTCGGCGCGTCGGTGCGCGCGAGCGGACTCCGGGATGCTCCGCAGCTCACCGCGTATGCGGCCCGATCGGCGCACTCGTGCGTCACCAAGGCCATGGAGATCTCCGGCCTCGGCGCCGCCGCGCTCCGCTTGATTCCTCTCGACGCCTCCCGCCGCATGGATCTCGGCGCCCTCGCCCAGGCCATCGCCGAGGACCGACGCGCCGGCGCGACACCGTTCCTCGTGGTCGGTACGGCGGGCACCGTCGACACCGGCGCGATTGACGATCTCGCTGGCCTCGCCTCGCTGGCCGCGGCCGAAGAGCTGTGGTTCCACGTCGATGGAGCCTTTGGAGCTCTGGCGATGATGAGCCCCGAGCTGGCGCCCCGCCTCCAGGGGATCGAGCGCGCGGACTCCATCGCCTTCGACTTTCACAAGTGGGCTCACGCGCCCTACGACGCGGGCTGCATCCTCGTGCGCGACGGCGCCCAGCAGCGCGCCGCGTTCGCCGTCGAGCCGCCCTATCTGGCGCGCTTCGATCGAGGCGCCGCCGCAGGAGCGCCCTGGTTCTCCGACTACGGCCCCGATCTCTCGCGGGGGTTCCGCGCCCTCAAGGTGTGGTTCACCTGGCGTGAGCACGGCACGGCGGGCCTCGGCGCGGCGATGCTCGAGAACTGTCGCCAGGCCGAGGCGCTGGCCAGAGCCGTCGACGAGGCCGGCGATCTGGAGCGCCTCGCGCCGGTGAGCCTCAACATCGTCTGCTTCCGCTACCGCCGCGCCGGGATGACGGACGAGGCGCTCAATCAGCTCAACAAGGAGCTCGTCGTCGACACCCAGGAGAGCGGGATAGCCGTCCCTTCGACCACGGTGATCGACGGTCGCCTGGCGATCCGCGTCAACCTCACCAACCATCGCACCACCATGGCCGATCTCCACCGCCTCCTCGCCTTCGTGCGGGCCCGCGGCGCGGAGCTGGCCAGCTGACATTCTGGAGGGACGGCGCCGGGCGATTCGAGGTAGCTTGTGCAGGATGCCCGCCACTCGACTCACGCGCACGCTCTGCGACGGCGCCTCTCTCCACGACGACGAGCTACGGGCCCTCTGGCGCTTCCGCACCGGCCTCGTGCCCCTCAAGCCCTCGACCGATCCCGAGGCCGATTTCAGCCGTTTCTCGCGTCGCTGCCGCGCTTCGCAGTACGTGCTGCGCTATCGCGACGCCGGGGGCGAGATCCGCGGTATGGGCGTGGCGCAGTTCCGTGACGAGCGATGGGGCGACGAGTGCTACCTCGTCGTCTTGCCCGAGTACGGCTTCCTCGATCCGGCCTACCGGCGTGATCCCGAGATCATCCTGGGGTTCCTCTCACTCTTCCTTCGCCTGCTCGTCCACGCCCGGGGCCGCCCGATCTATGGATTCTGCATTGGCTATCTCCAGGGGTTCAAGTCGATTGACGCCATGACCAGCCCGCTCTGGACGCTGGGTGATCCCGACGTCCCGCCCCTGGTGCGCGATCTGCTGGAGCGCGGGATGCTGGAGATCGGGGGCGACGCCTGGGATCGCGCCACCCATCGCGTCGCCTTGCCCACCCTCCCACGCGCGCTCACCGCGACGTGGTGGGCCGCGATGAAGGACGATCCCGGCGTGGTGCGGTATCTCTCGCTCTGCCCGGACTGGCTCGAAGGGAAGGCGATCGGGTTCGCCGGTCGGGGCGATCTCCCCGCGTTGGTCCGGATCGCGACGCGGTGGGCTCGCCGCCGGCTCCGCGTCTGATCACGGCCTCTCGGGAGCGCGCGGCTCAGCGATTCCCGCCGCCCGTGCTCGACGCCGCGCTGCTCGACGCGGGCGCCACCGGTGCGGCCGGCGCGGGCGCGCAGTGCACGACCCCGAGGCGCATCGCCTTGCCGGCGGGCTGGGCTATCAAGATCGCGTCCTTCGTGGCGGCGAGGGGCTCGCCGGTGCCGAGCGACGGCTCGGGATCGAGCCCGCCCGCGAGCACGCCGCGCAGATCGATCGCCCCGAGCTTCGTCGCGCCGACCCCGCCGACGACGAGCCACCCGGGCAGCAGATCGGGGACACCGGCGCCGAAGCTTTCGTCCGCGAGGACGTGAACGTCGATCGCGCCGCCGAGCCGCACGAGGGCCGAGCTCAACCGACCGCCCGTCGATCCTGTGGGGGTGTCGTCGTCGCGCCACGCGAGCAGCGCCGCGCCGTCTTCGCCGAGCTCGAGATCGAACGCGAGCGCGTGGCCCGTGCGCGGCGTCACCGGGCGCGCCGCCGCGGTGGGTGCCCCGTTTTCGTCGAGGGGCATGATCTCGATCCACCCGTTCTGGATGGCCTCGCCCGACTCGTCGTCGCCCTCGTCCTCGCCCTTCTTTTGCGGCTTTTCGCCGGCGTTCGAGGGATCTTTCTTCCCCTTCTTCGGCGCCTCGTGGGCGCGGGCCAGGTAGCCGAGCCAGTAGCCGCCGGGCCGCGCGATCAGGCGGGGCGAGTCGGCGTCGGTCTTCGGCGACGACACCGGCCGCGCGCTCGTGACCGAGCGCATCGTGGCGACGTCGAACGACGACAGCATCACGTGCGAGCGCTTTTCGTCGGTGTTGACGTCGTCCCACACCACGACGGCGCGCGAGCCCGACGACGCGAGATCGAGGGCGCTCGACTCGTCGCGGCCCTCGGAGAGCTCGACGCCCCAGGTCACGTCGTCGCCCTTGACCTTGGCGATGCGGATCGCGCGGCCGCTCGCGTTGGGCTCGAGCAGCGCCGCGAGCACCACGTCGCCCGCGCCCGCGACGACCGGCGGATCGAGGTCGCCGCGCGATCGGCCGAGCTTGACCAGCTTGCCGCCGGTGCCGTCGAGGCCGATCGTCGCGACCATGGCGACAGCGCCGCCCTCGGCGTCGCGCCGCGCGCCGGCCGCGAAGCCACCCGAGAACACCGCGCCGCGGCCGATCTCCACGGCGAACGGCGTCAGATCGTCTTCGAGCTCGTCGGGCGCCTCGACGGGCGCGCCGGCGTCGATCGCCGGCAGCGGCGGCTCGCGGCGCGTCGATCCGGCCTCGCCGATCATGAACGGTTGCTTCGACAGCTCGACGCAGCGGGGCGCGGTCGGGGCGCTCGGCGGCGGCGGCGCGGACGACGCTTCTCCCGCCGGCCAGGCCGCCGTGGGCTCGGTCTTGTCGCCGCCCACGACCGCGCGCCAGACCACGAGGCCGCCGACCGCGGCAGCGATCACCACCGGGATCGCCCAGTTCACCCCTGCGGGATCGTTCGGTTGAGTCGGACGCATCGCCGGGAGGCGTAGCTCGGATCGAGCCGCGGCGGCACTGCTGATGCGGGGCGAGCCGCACCGCGCCCGACGAAAGCTCGTTGGATCTCGGGAAAACGGCTACCATCGCGCGATGCGTTCCTGGCTTGCGCTTCGACTTACTTTGGCCTTCATTCTCTGCTGGGGTCTGCTCGTGATGATCTCGGCGTGCGGGGCCCGCGGCGGCCTCGATGGCCCGGGCGGCTCGGGCGGAGGCGGCGGCGGCCCCTCCGACTGCCACACGATCGGTCAGGCCTGCGGGGAGGCCGTGGCCTGCTGTGGCGAGCTCGCGTGCAAGGGCAGCGTCTGCAAACCGGCGCAGATCTGCGAGCCCGACGGCAAGGCCTGTCAGCTCACCTCGGACTGCTGCGCGCTCGACTGCCTCGCAGGCTTCTGCGGCGGTCAGCAGTGCAAGCCCCCGGGCGAGGCGTGCGCCGCCGTCTCCGACTGCTGCGCCCAGGACTGCGTGAGCGGCTTCTGCGGCGGCAAGCAGTGCAAGGCCGAGGGCACGAGCTGCGGCGCAGATCTCGAGTGCTGCGGCGCCGACTGCAACGCGAACGGCTTCTGCGGCCAGATTCAGTGTCTCCCGCAAGGGTCGAAGTGCTTCGGGAACCAGGACTGCTGCGACAGCAACTGCGTGGGCGGCTTCTGCGGGAGCTCGTGCCAGCCCGATGGATTCGTGTGCTCCAGCTCGGGCCAGTGCTGCACCGGCACCTGCACCGGCGGCGTCTGCGGCGTCGTCCAGTGCGCGCCCAACGGCTCGGCCTGCGGGAGCGGCTTCGAGTGCTGCAGCGACATCTGCCAGAACGGGAAATGCGATTTCCAGAAGTGCCAGAACAACGGCACGCCCTGCACCGCCGCGGCCGAGTGCTGCAGCGGTACCTGCGCGGACGGCATCTGCGGTGGCACGACGTGCAAGCCCGACGGCAGCATGTGCGCGCAAGGTGCGGAGTGCTGCGGCGGCGTCTGCGATCCCGAGAGCGGGGCTTGCGGCTGCGTGCAGACGGGCAATGGCTGCTCCGACTCGACCCAGTGCTGCGGCGGCGTCTGCCACGTCGAGCTCGGCTTCTGCGGCGCCTGCTTCCCCGACGGCCAGACGTGCACCAACAACCAGGAGTGCTGCGCCAGCGATTGCAACCTGACCACCAAGACGTGCGGTAAGAACACCTGCTCGCCGGACGGGCAGTTCTGCAAGCAAAACGCCGAGTGTTGCGGCGGCTTCTGCAACGCGATGACGAATCTCTGCGGCGCGGGGATGTGCGCTCCCGACGGCATCGGCTGCGGGACCAACAGCGACTGCTGCTCGGCCTTCTGCAACCCGAACACGGGCACATGCGGCTTCAGCATGTGCTCCCCCGACGGTGCGATCTGCAAGGACGCCTCGATGTGCTGCTCCGGCTTCTGCGATCCGAACAGCAACAGCTGTGGATTCCAGATGTGCACGCCCGACGGCTTCGGGTGCAGCACCGGCGGTCAGTGCTGCACCGGGGTCTGCGACGTGGGCCTCTGCGGCGCGAACCAGTGCAAGCTCGACGGCTTCAAGTGCGCGGCTCCCGGCGAGTGCTGCAGCAACACCTGCATGAATGGCTTCTGCGGCGCGGGGACGTGCTTGCCCCCGGGGTCGAACTGCAACGATCCTTCGCAGTGCTGCGTCGGGCTCACCTGCACCGGCAGCCACTGCGGCATGGCGCCGCCCGACTCGGGGACGTGCTCGCTCGATCCCGGCGGGACGCCGTGCACCCAGTGCATCATCGCCGCGTGCTGCTCCCAGACCGAGACGTGCCTGAACGACGCCCAGTGTTCGAGCAGCCTGGCCTGCTACCAGCGCTGCATCGTCGGCAACACCAACCCTGCCCAGTGCAAGCAGCAGTGTTGCACGGGGACGTCGTGCAACGCGTGGGCGGACTGCGTTGCGGGTAGCTGCGCCCCGCAGTGCTTCTGACGCTCCGCGCGGCGATGGCGCGGCCGTGAAGGTCGCGCGTCGCCGCGCCGCTCGTTCGGCGGCGATTGGCTTCCCCGCCTACGCGAGGGCCGCACCTCTGCTATAACGCGCGCCGTGCCCGTCCTGACTGCAACAGATCTCCACAAATCCTTCGGCCCCCAGGTCATTCTCGACGGTATTACCGTCACGCTCCGCACCGGCGAAAAGGTCGGCCTCGTCGGGCTGAACGGCTCGGGGAAGAGCACGCTCGCCAGCATCCTCGCCGGGGTCGAGCCGGCGGATCAGGGCACGATCGCCCGGCGCCGCGGGATCGAGGTCGCCTACCTCGCGCAGGATCCGCAGTTCGCGCCCGACGACACCCCGCAGCAGGTCGTGCTCGCCGGGCTCGCGCACTGGTCCGAAGCGAAGGCGCGGCACGAGCGCGCGGGCGAGCTGCTCGGCAAGGGCGAGGGCGACATCGACGCGCTCCTCGAAGAGCAGATGCACGCCGCGGCCGACGTCGAGCGTCTCGGCGGCTGGGACATGATGCACCAGGTCGACTCCATCCTCGGCCACGTCGGCGTGACGCGCCCCGACGCGCCGATGGGCACGCTGAGCGGCGGTGATCGCCGTCGCGTCGCGCTGGCCCGCATCCTCGTCGCCCGCCCCGCGCTCGCGGTGCTCGACGAGCCGTCCAACCATCTCGACGTCGAGACGGTGGAGTGGCTGGAGCGCTACCTCTCGGACGAGTTCCCCGGGGCGATCCTGCTGATAACCCACGATCGCTACCTCCTCGATCGCGTCGCCACGCGCACGCTCGAGCTCGATAAAGGCAAGCTCTACGACTACGAGGGTGGCTACCTCGAGTACCTCGAAGCCAAGGCCGAGCGGCAGGCGCTCGAGGCCCGCACCGAGGGCAACCGGCAGAACTTCCTCCGCACCGAGATCGAGTGGCTGCGCCGCCAGCCCAAGGCCCGCAGCACCAAGCAGAAGGCCCGGATCGAGCGCGCCGAGGACGCGAAGGCCATCCGCGCGCCGAAGGAAGACAAGACCGCGAAGATCTCGCTCGACGCCACGCGCACCGGGAAAACGATCCTCGAGTTCCGCAAGACCACGCTCGAGATCGCCGGGATGACGCTGGTGAAGGATCTCGACTTCATCCTCACGCCGGGCGAGCGCCTCGGCATCGTCGGCCGCAACGGCACCGGCAAGACCACGCTCCTGCGCTCGATCATGGGCGATCTCGCGCCGGTCTCGGGCGAGGTCATCGTCGGCAAGAACACCAAGATTGCCTATTTCGATCAGCACCGCGCCGACCTCGACAACTCGAAATCGATCTACGACAACGTCGCCGACGCCAACGCGCGGATCGAGGTCAACGGCGTCATCGTCGAGGTGCGGAGTTACCTCGAGCGCTTCCTGTTCGATCCCCACAAGCAGCGTCAGCCCGTGGGCTCGCTCTCGGGCGGGGAGCGCGCGCGCGTGGCCCTCGCCAAGCGCCTCTCCAAGGGCGCCAACCTGATCATCCTCGACGAGCCCACCAACGATCTCGACGTCGCCACCCTGAGCGCGCTCGAAGGCATGCTGGTGGAGTTCGCCGGCTGCGCCATCATCGTCACCCACGATCGCTGGTTCCTGAACCGCGTCGCCACGTCGATCCTGGCCTTCGAGGGCAACGGCAAGATCATGCGCTACGCCGGTAACTACGACGATTACCGCGAGGTGAAGGCCCGCACCGAGAAGCGCAACTCCTCGCCTCCGCAGCGCGCCTCGTCGCCCCCGCCGGCGCCGAAGGAGAAGGAGCGTGAGAAGGAGAAGGAGAAGGAGAAGGAGAAGGCCGCCGCGCCGAAGGGCAAACCCCTCTCGTACGCGGAGCGGATCGAGCTCGATGGGATCCTGGAAGCCATCGAGAAGGCCGATGCTGCGGTGATCGCCGCCGAGGGCAAGCTCGCCGATCCCTCGCTCTACACCGGCCACACCCACGAGGTACCGCGGCTGCAAGCGGCCCTCGATCGCGCCAGGGCCGATGCCTCACGGCTGACGGCGCGCTGGGAAGAGCTCGAAAGCAAGCGCGAAGCCTCGACCCGGGCATAACGTGATCGCGACCTCACCGCCGGGCGCGTGCTCGGCGGTGCTCCCGAGGGGCCATTCCGGTCCTTCCCGAGTCGCGTCCTGGGAACCCTCTTAAAGACTCTCCCGCGAATCATGGCAGGATCGTCGGGCGCCGGCTTTTGTCCGGTGCATTCTCAAACCGATGATCAGACGCTTTTCCCCTGGCATCCTGGCCCGCGCGCTGCCGCTGGTCCTCGGCCTTTTCCTCGTCTCACCGGCGCTCGCCGACGCGAAGGACGTGGCCGCGGAGAACGCGCGCGCCGACGAGCTCTTCCGCCGGGGAAAGGCGCTCGTGAAGGAGGATCGATGGGAGGAAGCGCGCCGCGCCTATCTCGCCGGCTGGCAGATCAAGCAGGGATACGACATCGCTGGCAACCTGGGGAGCGTCGAGCTCGAGCTCGGGCTGGCCAGGGACGCGGCGGGCCACCTCGCCTATTGCATCAAGAGCTTCCCGGCGACGGGGACGGCGGCGCAGCTCGCGTACATCAAGGGTCGCTTCGAGGAGGCCCGCCAGCGCGTGGCGGCCCTCGGGATCCAGGTCAACGTCGATGGCGCGGAGGTCTACGTCGATGGGCGATCGATCGGGCGATCGCCTTTCCCGGACGACGTCTACATCGAGCCCGGGGCGCGGACGCTCGAGGCCAAGCTCGCCGGGTTCGCCCCGTCGAAGCTGGAGATCACGGCGGACAAGGGGTCGTGGCAAAGCGTCGCGCTGGTGCTGCGCGCCGGCGCGGGGCCGCGAGCGCAAGCCTCGTCCGCGCCCCCGTCCTCCTCGCCGCCCGACGTCCCCGTACCGGTCGAGGATCGGAGTCGCGCTCCCTTCTTCGTGGGCGGCGGCGTCGCGCTGGCGGGGATCGGCGCGGGCGTCGCGGGCCTCGTGGTCTCGCATCAGGCCGGGATCCACGCGGACGAGAGGTTCAAACAGCTCGAGGCGAGCGGCGGAGCCGGCGCCTGCCTCGTCGCCGCTAACAAGACTCCTTGCGACGCGCTCGACCAGGCCTATCGCGACCGGGCGACGTTCCGCACGGTCGGTATCGCCGGCTTCGCGACCGCGGGCGTCGCGGCGGCCGCGATCCTGACGTATGCGCTGGCTTCGGGCGGTAAATCGAGCCCGAAAGCCACCTCGGCGGTGCAGGTCGACGTGGCGGTCGGCGCCGGGATGAACGGCCTGTTCGTGACGGGCGGCTTCTGATGGAGCGCGCCACCCTGCGAGCGCAGCTCTCCTTCGCGACCTTCTTCCTGACGGCGGGCGGCGCCGCGACTCTGATGCTCCTGATCGGGTGTCCACCCGCGCCCGCCGACTGCCCCGATCGCCTGCTCTGCCCGGCAAGCGCCACGGGCAGCAGTGGCTCGGGCGGTGGATCCGCGGCGACGACGGGCACCGGCGGCGGAGGTGGCCCGGGCCTCGATCCATGCGCGCCCACCGAGCAGAGCAACGTGGCGCTCGGCTCCTGCGGGATCTTCGTGCGCCTCGAGGGCAGCGACGGTAACCCCGGGACTGCCGATCTCCCCGTCGCCACGCTGGCCAAGGCCATCGAGCTGGCCGCCCAGACCGGTCACGTCTATGCCTGTCAGCAGACGTTCGCCGAGGACCTCGTCGTCACCACCGGCGTGAAGCTCCACGGCGGACTCGACTGCACCGCCGCGTGGACCTACGCGGGACCGAAGGCGAATCCGACGATCCTCGCGCCGACGACGGGAGTCCCGCTCACGCTCGCGAGCGGCGCCGAGGGCGTGCGGCTGCGGAGCTTCCAGATCATCGCGCCGGACGGCGGAGCGCCCGGGGGATCCTCGATAGCCGTCATCGCCGCGGGCGCGATCGGCGCCATCGAAGACTCGCAGATCATCGCCGGAGATGCGCTGTCCGGCGCTGACGCCGTCGATGAGCCGCAGACGATGGATCCGCCCGCGCCCGACGGCGCCCCCGGCGGTAACGCTTGCTCGGCGGCGCTCGTGCTCGGCGGCGTGGGCCCCGCGAACACCTGCGGCGACTCGAAGGGAGGCAACGGCGGTGACGGTGGGCCGGCGTCCGGCGCGAGCGGCGCCGCGGGCACGCCGTGGCCGGGCGGGGCCGGCGGAGCGGGCGATCCCGGGATGAATTTCACGTGCGCGCCCGGAGCAGGCCTGGGCGCGGACGGGCTCGATGGTGCCAGTGGGGTCGCCGGTGGAGCAGGCCTGTCGCTCGGCAAGATCGATGAGAACGGCTATCGCGGGGCCGACGGCGAGAGCGGTGATCAGGGCAAACCCGGGCAGGGCGGAGGCGGCGGCGGGGGCCGCTCGGGCCCGCAATGCGGAGGTGGCAAGGGCGGCGCGGCGGGCGGCAGCGGCGCGCCGGGCGGCTGCGGCGGCAAGGGCGGCGGGGGCGGCAAGGGCGGTGGATCGAGCATCGGTGTGGTGATCGTGACCTCGAACCTGGCCTTGAAGAACGTCGTCATCACGACGGGCAACGGCGGGCGCGGCGGCAAGGGCGCGGAGGGGCAACCGGGCGCCCACGGTGGCAGCGGCGGGCCCGGCGGCGGCGGGTCGCCGGCCGGTTGCGCGGGCGGCAAGGGCGGGAAGGGCGGCGGCGGCGGCCCGGGCGGCGGCGGACGAGGAGGCCACTCGCTCGGCGTCGCTCACGACGGCTCGTTCTCCGCGGCGGAGGGCGGCTCGATCACGGTTGGCTCCGCCGGCCCCGGTGGCCCGTCCACGAGCGGAAACGCCGGCGCAGAGGGCGCCGCGATGGAGGTCATGAAGTTCTGAAGGGCCCGACGCGAAGAGTGGTTGTGGCTGTCGTGCCGCCCGCGGAGGTGCAGAGTCCGGCGCGGGCGCGCTCGCGATGATGGTTTTGTTCACCGTGTCCCGAGGGCGTCGCACAAGGCGCCTTGCGGGTCGGCCGAGAGTCTCGTAGTCTTCCGGCCCTGATGCGCCCTCGCTGGATCCTCGCCCTGGTTTGCCTCGCTGTCTCTGCGTGCTCGCTCTCCGCGTGCGCCAACGAGCCGCTCGACGTCGCGCCGATCGTCGATCTGGCGCGCTTTCAGGGCCAGTGGTTCGAGATCGCCAAGCTCCCGCGCCTCACGCAGGCGGCCTGCACCGGCACGACGGCGTTCTACAAGCTCCGCGACGGCGGGATGGACGTCGTCAACGAGTGCCACCTCGACAAGCTCGACGGGAAGCTGAAATCGAGCGCGGCGCGCGTGAGCACCACCTCCGAGGGCCAGGCCGCGAAGCTGAGCATCGACGTCGGCGGCTTCTTCGGCGACTACTGGATCCTCGAGGTCGGCGACAACTACGAGTACGCCGTCGTCGGCGTCCCCTCGCGCGATTACCTCTGGATCTTGAGCCGCACGCCGAAGCTCGACCAGGCCAAGCTCGACGGGATCCTGGCCCGCACCCGCGCCGCGAAGTTCGACACGTCGCGCCTCGAGTTCACGCTCCAGGCCCCGTAGGCCCGCCGAGCGATGCCCCGCCGCGCTCCCTTCCTGCTCGCCGCGGCGGCGTTTCTGGCGTCCGGCGTCGCCGTGGCCTCGCAGGGTTACCCCGACGCGATGAAGACCGCTCTGGTGCTCACCAAGGCGCCGGGATGCGACCTCTGTCACGCGGCGGCGACTGCCCCCGTCGGAGGCGTGGATACGCCGTTCGGTAAATCGATCGTCGCCAAGGGGCTCGTCGCGTCGGACGACGCATCGCTGAAGAAGTCCCTCGACGCGATGCGCGCGGCCGGCGTCGACAGCGACGGTGACGGCGCCGAAGACCTCGACGAGCTGTCGTGGGGCGGGGATCCCAACCACGCCGATCTGCCTCAAGGCGGCAACGCGGACCCGATCACCTACGGGTGCTCCGCCGGGAGAGTGCCAGTCGGGGGCGGCGACGCCGGGATCGCTTTGGGCCTGATTGCCCTCATCGCGGCGCGGCGGCGCCGCCGGGCCGGCCGATGAGCAAAACCGCCTGATCGACCGCACCCCGCCGCCTCGCCGCCCTCGACGACGGCTCAGTTGCACATATCGAGATTGCAGAAGTACGAGCAGCACTCCGAGGACTCGGTGCAGGGCGCGCCGGACTCGACGCACGTCGGCCCCGGATCACCCCCGCCGTTCCCTCCGCTGCTGCTCCCGCCGCCGATACCGCTACCGCTGGTGACTCCGCCGCTCGGATCCGGCGACCCGTTGCCCACCGTACCCGTCCACGAGCCGTGGTTCCAGAGGGGCGTGGTGCAGGCGTCGGGGCACGCGCCCGTGTCGTCGAGGCAATAGCCGTTCATGCAGAACGCGCTGTAGACAATGCCGCCGTCGGAGCAGTCGCACAACCAACCGTTGCAATCGAAGGCGGACTGGCACGTGTAGTCCGTCGCGTTCGCTGGTTTGCCCGTGCCGTCGTTGACCGCCGGTGGGTTGAGCGTACCACCCGTCTGCTTCGGGCCGCCCCCCGAGGCCCCTCCCGCCGTGGCATCCGCGCGTCCACCACCGCATGCCCCGGTGAAGACGACGCCGAACGCCACGAGTCCGATCGCCGCCGCCCACGAGCCCACCTTGATTGACCCCATCATCTTGCTCTCCACTCTCTCGCCGATCACGAGTCGCCGGCCTCCACGCTACCTCATCCTCGTCGAGAGCACGGCGCCGTGTCGCTGAATACCGGGACGATGTCGGCACCGATCGAGCGGCGCATCCGACGCGCGACACCCGGGATGGATCTCGGCGAACGTCCGGGAAGCGATGCGCGGGAAGGTCCAACCCGCGAGCGGCGCGGCGCACGTCGACATTGTCCGTCCATTGAGGGGTCGACGGGACAGCGGATCAAGTCCGCACATGCCCTGTCGAAATGCCACCGTCGACCCCTCCACAAGCGGTGTGGACTCGCGCGTTCGCGCCCCCGTGACCGCGAGGCGGCCTCTACGTCGCTCCGCAGCAGCGCTTGTACTTCTTGTCGCTCCCGCACGAGCACGGGCCCGTTGCGCGTGGGCGGACGCTGGTCACGGGACGGCCGGCGCGGGCTCCGGCGGCTTCTCTTCATCGAGGAGCGCCTGCGACACCCGCGAGAGCAGCTTCGGAGTGTACGCGTCGAAGTCATCGCCGTGAAAGTAGTACCCGGCAGCGCGCAGCAGGGGGTGCCGCTGCAGCACCAGAGTCCAGAAGCGGTCGCGCTCGTTCTCCACGGCCGATCGTTTCCTGGTCTCCTTGCGGGCGCCGTCCGGCGTCAGGTTGTCGAGGAGCCACTCGCTCCTCTCGCCGAGCTTGTCGAACTCCGCCTGCGTGAACGGGTGAAGCCCCTTCAGCAAAGCAGCCTTCTCGGCGTAGAGCTCCACGAGATCCACGCCGTCCTTGGCCTGGTCGAGCTTGCCGCTGTTGGCGCGGATCTTCGCGACGCGATCCTTGTCGAGGACGCCGCGCTGCGCGAGGATCTCCGCTTGACTGAGCATCTGCTCGCGTGGGCCGCTGATCTCGCTCAAAGCCTTGGCGATCTCGCCGGCGCTGGCGACGCGCGAGACGACCTTCCCCGAGATGAAGTGGAGCGCCCGGCCGACGTCCGGGAGATCGAGCAGGTCCTTCACCGGGATCTTCGGGAGGTGCTCTTCGATGCGGGCGATCGAGGCCGCGTCACCGCACATCGCCTTGACTCCGAGCTTGATGTTGGCGAGCGCGACAGGCACGTCGGCGCGACAGCCTTGTACCTCAGCGTCCGCGAGCTTCATCGCGATCGGCAGGAAGTGGTCGTAGCTCTCTTTGTAGGTGCGTTGTTTCGGCGTCTTCCCCATGGCGAGGAGGCTAACCAAGATCGCTTTGTTTTGGCCAGAACAAATTTAGGACGGCTGTATTTGTAGTTCCACGTACACAAATGGGTGCCGCGAAGGAAGTGGGCCCCCCGCAGCACCCATTTATGTAAGCTACGAAGCGATCTGCTGCTTCGCGACCTACGAATTTGTATGGTGAATAACGCATCGCCGCCGCGGCACGCCGCGGGGTGGCCGGCTCTACGGCCCGCCGGGATCCTGGGTCGTGGGCGACACAAACACGCCGCGATCGGCAGCCTTGAAGAGGGCGTCGATCGCGTGCTCGGCCGCCTTGAGCTTGCGGCGAGCTTCGGCGCGCGAGAGCACGCGGCGGCGCACGCGCGCGGTCGCGTCGAGCCCGGCGGCGATGGCATCGCTTGCTTGCTCTCGGAGGGCGAGGATCCAGCGCTTCACCTCCGCGGGGTTATCGAGATCGAGGCAAGCATCGGTCAGGTTGGCGCCGCTCGGGCGCGCGGGTACGTTCGGCATGGGCTGCACTCCGTTCTGATCGGGGCGACGGCGGTGGATCGGCGGCACGACCGTTCGCGCCAGGTTGCTGCCGCCGTCTGCTCCCTCACCCGAACGAGGCTACCGGCGTAGTTTTCACTTGAACACCGCACTGAAATACGGTGCAAGGCTGGACCAGGGGAGCGTGAACGCGACCGTGCGGACGCTCGGGCGGGTGGCGGAGGCGCTGGGGATGACGTTATGGGCGCTCGTTGGAGCTGCGCCGCCAGCGGAGAAGCCGTAGCCGGCGGCCGTCTCGAAGCCCCGTAGGTCGACGTGAAGGTGGACCGTGCAGACGAGATCGCTCTGATTCCCCGCCGCCGCTGCTGACGTGTTAAACCACCGATGTGAAGCTCAATCGGGTCACCATCCAGCGTTTCACGGCGTTCGAGGACGCGGTATTCGAGCTCGGATGGGGTGTGAACGTGCTCATCGGGGAGAACGGCACCGGGAAGTCCCACCTCCTCAAATTGCTCTACTCGATCTCCGAAGCAGTGCGCCGCTTCGGTCAAGGCGAGGGCATCGAGGGGGCACTCAGCGATCAGCGCGCGTCACTCTCCGATCTCGTCGCCGCGATGCTGCAGAGCGTCTTCCTGCCCGACGAGCTGGGACGGCTCGTGAGGCGACGCGTGGGGCGCAGCACGGCACGAATCGCGGTCGAGTGGGACACCGCCGAGCTGGTGGTCACTCTCAGCAATCTTGGCAAGGTGACAGCCAAGATCACTGGTGAGTACGCCTCGCTCGAACGAGCGGTATTCCTGCCGACGCGTGAAGTGCTCTCGATCTTTCCTGGTTTCGTGGAGAGCTGGTTGCGGCGCGAGTCGGCGTTCGATCGAACCTACTACGATCTCTGCGTCTCTCTGGGGTTGAAGCCGCTGCGTGGGCCCCGTAACCCCGCGCGCGCCGCCTTGCTCGGACCGATTGAATCCGCCCTGGATGCGACCGTCGTGGTCGAGAATGGGCGATTCTACCTGCGTCATCGTGACGGTAACATGGAGGCTCCGCTCGTCGCCGAGGGGCATCGCAAGCTCGCCATGATTGCGTACTTGATCATCAATGGATCGTTGACGCAGAACGCCTTCATGTTCTGGGATGAGCCGGAGGCGAACATGAACCCGAAGCTTGCCGCGCTGGCGGTCGAGATCATCATCGGGCTTGCCAATCAAGGCGTCCAGGCGTTCCTCGCGACTCACGATTACATTCTGGCTTCCGAGCTTTCTCTTGCTGTCGAAACCGGAACGGCGGCGCCGGGCGTCGCGGCGTTTCATGCCCTCGGCCGGGGGGGCGAAAAGCAAGGTGTTACCGTCCAACGTGGAGATCTATTCACTGATCTCCAGAATAACGCGATCCTGGAATCCTTTGCCGCGTTGCACGACCGCGAACGACAGGCGTTCGAGCGGAAGGAGGAGCAGTGAAGACGATCGTCGAAGAGAAGATTTCTTTTTGCTTCGATGACCGGTGGCAGGCGGAGAAGTGGGATAGCACCAAGCTCTATCTCGAACAAGAAACGCCAGGAGAGCGAGCTTGCGCTCGAAATCGGTCTCAAGGTGCGCGACACCTTGGCTGGGCTTGTCGCCGCTGTCGCCAGAGGAGCAACCGATCCATGGCTTGAACCATGTCTTCGAGCAATTCTCGCGCGGAAGCGGGCCCCACGAATCGTTGCGTGGATCGTGGAGGATGCGATGGCTCCGTCAGAGCCGGGATCGAAGCGCGCGACGAGAGAGGATGTCCGGCTCAAGCAGATGAAACAACGGCTCTCGTGGGTCACCCGTCGTGTATGGGTCGCCAGCCCGTTCGACCCGGTCATCCCCGGGGTGACCGCGATCAGTCTTCCCGGCGCAGGACAGAGCTGACCTCTCCCTTCACGGCGCCGCGAGGATCTCGATCGCCGCGGCGCTCTTCGGCACGGGCTTCCTGGCGGCCGACAGCCGCCCGGACGCCACGTCGAAGCGCTCTTCCACGCTGTCAATCAGGTGCTTCGTCGCGGCCGCGTCCACGCTGCCGCCCTTGACCACGCTCACGCGCAGCGACGAGCGCTCGAAGGCGTCGGCGAAGAACGCGGCGGAGCTCTCCAGATCAGCCTCGTCGAGCTTCGTCTCGGCCTGGCGGTAGGCGATCATCACCCGAAGTCCATCGAGCGCGCTCGACGCCTTGCCGCCCGGCGCGGGCGCGCTCGGGCCGCGCGCGACGGGGGGCGTGATCAGCTCGGGATTGGAGTGCACGAGCGCGGCAATCACGCTCGTATTGATCGGCGCGACCTCGGGAGCGGGCGTGGCGAGGAGGCCAGACGCCCGCCAGATTCGCCAGGTGCGCGCAAACAAGGAGTCGAGCGTGACGGCGCCGCGGCCCGAGAGGCCGGCGACACGAGCGTTGTCGGTGAGCGACGCATTGCCGGTCTGACCGAGGCGCTTCAGCAGGGCGATGGGCTCGGGCGCGCCGGGCGCGGCGGCGATCTGGCGCGCGGCGGTGGGCGAGTCCGAGGCGAGCTTCTTCGTCCCGTCGAGCCACACGCGAGCCCACACCGCGAGGGCCTTCTTGCTCTTCTCGAGCAGCCCGTGCGGAGACACCGCGACGAACGGGACGAGGCGCGACGCGTCGGCCGTGGTGAGCAGGATGTTGCGGCGCGCGGCGTCGGCGGGCGCCGCGTCGCGATCGATGGCCGCGAGCGCGGCGTCGTCGGCGCGCGTGTCGGTCGCGACGAGGTGGACCGAGCTCGCGGGGATCCCCGCCGCATCGAGGGCGAAGAGGCCGAGGAACGCCGCGGGCTCGCCGGCCACGCCGATCATCTTCACCTCTTTCGGCTCGCCCTTCTCGTTGAGCGTGGGGAGCGCGTCCTTGCTCGAGATCACCGCCTCGCGGCCGCGCGACCAGCCGAGCACGAAGAAGGCCTCGGGAGTGAGCGCGCGCAATCGCTCGTACGACGCGACGAACTGGCTGAAGGGCACGATGGCGACGTCGGCGCCGTCCTTGTCGGCGCCGCCGCGCGCGAGGGCCGCCTCGACCACGTTCATCACGTCGGTGGCGATGATGCGGGTGTCGACGCCCGCGGCGACGAAATCGCTGGTGGGCGAGGGCTCGAGGCCGCCGTTCGCGAGCACGCCGGGCGCCGCGAGATCCCACCCGAGCGCGATGACGCGGAGCGGGCGATCGAGGAGCTTGCCCGGCCCCGCGTCGGGCGGCTCCGCGCTGTTCGATCCCAGGGGCGCCCCGCTCGCGGAGGCGGCGGCCGAGGCGCTCGGGCTGGCGGAGCTCGACGCGACAGCGACAGGCGTGGGCGGCGTCGGCGCCTGATGCGGCGTTGTCCCGCGCATGATCGTGAGCACGCCGAACGCGGCGAAGAGACCGAAGAGCAATCCGAAGACGACTTTGACGCGCACGCGATCACCCGGCCGTGATGGTGGAGGAGAGGACGATGGTACGAGCGTTCACTGTCACCACGCGCTCGGGCCGCCGCCGGAGCCGAACTTGCGGCGACCCGGGTAAACAGGGCGAAAGAGCTTCTTCAGCTCGTTCACCGGGACGGCGAGGTTGAGGTTCTGCGCGCTGGTCCCGAAGCTGCTCAGCGTCGCGGTGCTGATGCCGATCACCTCGCCGCGCATGTTGAAGAGCGGCCCGCCGGAGTTGCCGGGCGAGATCGGCGCCGAGAACTGGATCCACGCTTTGCCGTCGTAGACGCGGCGCGACGAGATGAGCCCGTCGGTGAGCGTGTGCTCGAGGCCGAGCGGGTTGCCGATCGAGATCGCGTGCTCGCCCACGACGACGGCGTCGGAGTCGCCGAGGTGCATCGGGACCACGTCGGGGCGCGTCCCGCCGTCGAGCGGGGCCGCGAGGTTGATGTGGATCAGCGCCAGATCGGCCGCGACCTCGTCGATGAGCAGCTCGACGTCCTCGTACACGGTGCCGTTCTGGAACTTCACGCGCACCGCGGCGGCGGCGTCGATCACGTGGTGGTTGGTGGCGATCGTCCCGTCGTTATCGACGAGGAAGCCGGTGCCTCCGCCCTCGCTGCCGTTCTTCTTGATGGTGACGGTGACGACCGAGGGCGCGAGCTCCTTGAAGAGATCCGCAGGGGATTTCTCGCTGCCTTTGACGATCGGCGCCGCGACCCTGCCCGCGTCGACGACGACGGGCTCGGCGGTGGGTACGGGCGCGCCGGCGTCGATCGGCGCGGCGGCCGAGGCGCTCGGCGAGGCGGACGCGACGGGCGCCGGCTCGGGGCTGGGGATCGTGGCGTCGAAGCCGGCGAGGAGGTACGCGCCGCGCGCGAGGCCGGGATACCCCGCTTTCACCAGGCGATCGCCCTCGCGTCCGAGCATCGGCCGCGTCGTGCCGCCGAGGGCCGCGGCGATCACGAACGCCGTGAGCGTCCATGAAACGGCGAGGACGTCGCTCACGAGGCCGCGCGCCCGCGTCGGATCGTGGTTCGGGAGCAGGCGATCGGCGATGAACAGCGGCACGCCGATCACCAGCACGACGGCGCCGATCACGCGGGCGAACCCGTTGTCGGTGACGCCGCCGATCAAGGCCATCACCGAGAGCGTCGCCGCGGGCAGGCCCACGACGAAGCCCGCCAGCTTGAGCAGCTTGTGCCCGACCACGATCACCGGCCCCGGCGGCGACGCCGCCTGCCGCGCCGCAGGCTTCGGCGCAGCCTTTTTCGCGGGCTTTTCGGAGGAGTCCGGCTTGTCGGAAGGAGATTCGTCTTTGGCCATGGGAACGCTCGGGGCGGCGATGGGAGCCCGCGCACCCGGGGGCGTCAAGGAATCCGCGCTTCAGTCCGCGTTGCCTCGTAGCGCTTCGATGAGGAGGTGCATATGGGTGAACGATTCTCGGTCTGGATCCTGTTCTCGCAGAGAGCACAGGCGCCGAGCGTTCTTGATCGCCTGTTCGAGCCGCGGCAAGAGTACTGCGAACGGGCTCTCGTTTCCCTTGTCGTATCCAGGTAAATGCTTCTTGAGATGTGGTTTGAGCTGCTCGAATGTCTTGAAATGGCGATCGCCAAAGACGAAGTGAATCAGGTACCAAAGTTCGAGACACGGAGACGATACGGCCACTTTGAGCTTGTGCGGCCGAGCCTTGTCCAGCGCCGGCTTCAGCGTCTTGTGCGTGTCGACATCAACGACGCACCAGACTTGGTCCGCCGGGTTCCTCGCAACTCTACGTGCCTCACGGCGTTGAATTGCGTAGTCAATGACGCTGAGCGGATCGCTGCCGCATTGTTTGCCGCACACTTCGACCTCAACCGTGCTCATTCTTAGGTGAGCGTGTAGGTCATTCAAGTAGTTCGGTGCCGACTTTGAGTCTTCGCATATGATGAGAAAAAGCTGGTTTTGAGGCCGCTTGCCCGGCCTCCGAGAAAATTCTTGCTCGCTCCGGTCGCGCTTCTTCCACCCCGGTTTCATGCGATTCTCTCCTCCGCGGCATCGCTCGTGGTTTCAAATGCAAAGTGGCCCAGGAATGGAATGGCCCCGTACCGACCTTCAAGGTAGCCTTTTTGGAGCGCTTCGTTCTTCCTGGGCGAGAACTCGATCAGCGGATAAAGTTTGGTTTTGCCCGTCGAATCCTTCTGGGTGAACCAGATCTGATCGCGGCGAAAAAGCGCGGGATCGAGGAGCGTAGTATCGTGCGTGTTGAAGATAAGCTGAGCTTTGTTCTTGTTTACCAAGGGATCATGAAAGGCGCGGACGATTTCGCGCACCAAGAGTGGATGCAAACTGTCGTCCAGTTCATCTACCGCAAAAACTCCGCCGGACTCAAGCGTGGACACAAGAGGCGCAATAAGGCTAAAGTAGCGAGATGTGCCGTCAGACTCGCTAGCGATCATGTCGAATAGAATTTTTTTACCATTCGTACGAACATGCTCCGTCTGAATTTCGAGAAACTCACCTTCGTCTTTCTTGTGATCGCCCGGTCGAACCGACAGTAGACTTCTGGTGCGTAACTTGTTGTTCCCCGCGTCCGCTGGAAGTTTGCTGTGCTTGTGGACGAGAACGCGGTCAATACCGAGATCAGCGACACCGAGGAACTTGTTGACGAGGTTGGCAGAGTCGCCCCCTCTCTCAACTTGAAGCGCCGTGGCAAGTGATGAGATGTGCTTCGCTTGTCGGACGCAAAGATCCGCCATGATCCAGTTGAATATGGGCTCCAACTGCGTCTGGTTGAACTTCACCGCTACGCTAAGAAAGAGAGAGTTCGCCCGCGTCATGGCGTGAATTCTTGTTTTTTCCCCCTTAAGATGCGAGCTAAATTGAACTTCGTGCTTAGTCCCGTTCCATCTCCGATCAAACCACACTTGAGCCGTGCGGCGCGGGTATGCGAGAAGCCATTCTTCATGCACACGCTCAGCATCGATTGAGAACCCATACTGGTAACGTGTGCCGTCGAGGATAAACGATGCCTCGAATCGCGTTGGAGCCGTTGCCAGTTTGGGATCGAGCAGGTGTGGCTCGTTTCCGGCGTGCTCATCGACCGCTGAACTCCCGACGAGACATCGAAATTCATTCAGCGCTCGCAGGATGTTGCTCTTGCCCGAAGCGTTCGCGCCATAAATCACTGCGCTGGTCAAGAGTTCGTGCTTGAACCCGACACACTCAACGGCGGCCTGCCCCTCTGCGTCCGAACGGAGCTTGCTCGCCACCATGCTCAGCGTCTGCTTGTCTGCAATCGAGCGGTAGTTCTCGACCGAAAAGTCGATCAGCATTCTCTGCACTTGCATCGTGCCCCCAAAGTTAGCAATCAATTTGCACATAATGTGCATTTTTACCACTAGCTAGGGGGCCTTCTCCGCGCAATCTGTCCGCTTCGTCCGCCACGGCTTGCCACGCCCTGGGGAGAAATCTAAACCCTCGCTCGTGGCGACGGAACCTGAGGAACCGGTGGATAACGATGCGGTTGCGGCGAAGGCCGACGCGAGCGAGAGCACCGATCTGCTCGTCGCGAAGATCGACTCGCTCCCGAAGACGCCCGGTTGCTACCTGTTCAAGGACAAGGCCGGCACGGTCGTCTACGTCGGCAAAGCGAAGAACCTGCGCTCGCGCGTGCACAGCTACTTCCAGGAGTCGGGGAGCGACTCGCGCTACTTCATCCCGATCCTCCGGCGCATCGTGCGCGACCTCGAGACGGTCGTCACCGGGAGCGAGAAGGAAGCGGCCGTCCTCGAGAACGAGCTGATCAAGCAGCACCAGCCGCGCTTCAACGTGAAGCTCCGCGACGACAAGGACTTCCTCTGTCTGCGGCTCGACACCAACAAGGCCTGGCCGCGGATCGAGACAGTGCGAAGGCCCTCGCCCGACGGGGCGCGCTACTTCGGTCCGTACCACTCGGCGACGAGCGCGAGGCGCACACTTCACCTTGTGAACAAGCACTTTCAGCTCCGCACGTGCAGCGACGCCGAGCTCGCGTCGCGCCGGAGGCCGTGCCTCCAGTACCAGATCAAGCGCTGCCCCGCGCCGTGCGTGATCGACATCGACAAGGCCTGGTACGCCGAGCAGGTGCGCTCGGTCGCGCTGTTCCTCGAAGGCCGTCACGACGAGCTCAGCGGCGAGCTGACGACGCGGATGCGCGAGGCCTCGCGCACCATGGAGTTCGAGCTCGCGGCGATCTACCGCGACCAGCTCCGCGCCGTCGAGACGGTGCGCGAGACCCAGCGCGTCGTGGCCATGAAGGACGTGGATCAGGACATGATCGGCCTCTACCGCGAGGGGAGCCTCGTCGAGATCCTGGTGCTCGAGGTGCGAGCGGGGCGCGTGACCGACACCGCGACGTTCTCGCTGCGTGGGGTGGAGCTGCCCGACGACGAGGTGCTCGCGGGCTTCCTCAACCAGTATTACGTGGGGCAAGAGCGCATCGCCGTGGTGATCCCCGACGAGATCCTCGTCCCGATCTTGCCCGACGGCGCCGAGGGTGTCGCCGAGTGGCTCGGCGAGCTGCGCGGCAAGAAGGTGCTGCTCTTCGTGCCGCAGCGCGGGCCCAAGGTCGACCTCCTGGCGATGGCCACCGAGAACGCGGCGCACTCGTTCCGCGAGAAGCAGCGCGGCGGCGACGACATCGACTCGCGCCTCGAAGAGCTGCGCGATCGCCTTCGTTTACCGTCGCTTCCGCACCGGATCGAGTGTTGCGACATCTCGCACCTCGGCGGCGGCGACACCGTCGGATCGATCGTCGCGCTGCTCGATGGGCAGCTCGACAAGAAGCGCTACCGGAGCTTCAAGGTGAAGACCGTCTCCGATGGCGACGACTACGCCGCGATGTACGAGGTGCTCGGGCGGCGCTTTCGGCGCGGTCGAACCGCGCGGATCGAGGCCGCCGCGGCGGAGGCTGCGGCGTCGGTCGCGGTGGCCGTCGCGGCCGAGATCGTCGCCGCGAACGAGGCCGGGCTCGTCGCCGAGGGCGAGGGCGCGGGCGAGGACGCCGATCTCGAGGACGTGCCCGTCGCCGTCCCCGAGAGCGATCGCGAGCCGGCGCCGATCGAGGAAAAAACCCCGACAAAAGCCGGGCAAGAGTGGGATCTTCCCGATCTGTTCGTCGTCGACGGCGGCCGCGGTCAGCTCGGCGTCGCGCTCCAGGCGGCGCGCGATCTCGGGCTCCACGATCTCCCGATCGTCGGCCTCGCCAAGGAGCGCGAGACGGTGAGCGGCGAGAAGATGGTCGACCGCGTGTACCTGCCCGGCCAGAAGAACGGCATCCCGCTGCGCTCGACGAGCACGGCGCTGTTCTTCCTCGCGCGCGCCCGCGACGAGGCCCACCGCTTTGCCAACCACATGCGCAAGAAGCTCGGCAAGGCCCGCCGGCTGCGCTCCGACATCGACGACGTGCCCGGCATCGGGACCGAGGTGAAGAAGGCGCTGCTGCGCGAGCTCGGCTCGATCGTGGGCATCCGCGAGGCCTCCGACGCCAAGATCCTGGCGGTGACCGGGGTAACGAAGCGCCACCTCACCGCGCTGCGAAAGACGATTCCCGCGCCGGAAAAGCCGTGAGAAGACGCTCGGGTTGCGCGAAGTTTCCCCCGGCGCACGGGCTTGGGTAGGCTAGCGTCTCGGGCATCCGCTTGTGGGTCCCCACCCGCTCTGTCACGCGAGGGTATCGATGGACGAACAGGAACTCCGCGCCGGACTCACGCTCGGCCGCTATGAGCTCCTGGTGCCGATCGCGCAGGGCGGGACCGCGTCCGTGTGGGCCGCGCGGATGAAGGGGCCGCGCGGCTTCGAGAAGATCGTCGCCGCCAAGGTGATGCTCTCGGAGCTGCTCGACGATCCCGACGCCGAGACGATGTTCCTCGACGAAGCGCGCCTCGTCGCGCGGATCCGTCACCCCAACGTGGCCGAGGTGCTCGACCTCGGCGAGGAGCGCGGCGTGCTCTTCCTGGTGATGGAGTGGGTCGACGGCGAGCCACTCACCGTCATCGCGCGCGAGGCGCGGTCCATGGGCGGCGTGCCGCTCGGCATCGCGCTCAAGATCGCGATGCAGGCCTGCGCCGGTCTCCAGGCCGCGCACGAGCTCCGCGACGACGCGGGTCAGCTCGTCGGCCTCGTGCACCGCGACGTCTCGCCGCAGAACGTGCTCGTCGGTCACGACGGGCAGGTGAAGGTGATCGACTTCGGCGTGGCCAAGGCCGCGTCGAACCAGCTCCGCACCAGCGTCGGCCAGATGAAGGGCAAGGTCGCGTACATGGCCCCCGAGCAGGCCATGGGCGACCCCGTCGATCGCCGCACCGACGTGTTCGCGCTCGGCGTGGTGCTCTATCAACTGATCACCGGCAAGCACCCGTTCCGCGGCGACAACGAGTTCGCGACGCTCGGCCGCATCCGCAACAAGGAGCCGATCGAGCCGCCGAAAGCGCTGATGCCGTCGCTCCCCGACGAGGTGAACGACATCATCGTCAAGGCCCTGTCGAAGCCCCGCGAAGGCCGCTTCCAGACCATGACCGAGCTCCAGCGCGCGCTCGAGAAGGTCTGCCCCGTGAAGGAGAGCGGCAACGAAGAGCTCGCGGGCTTCATGAAGTCGATCCTCGGCGGGCGCGGCGAGAAGAAGCGCGCCGCCATCCGCCTCGCGATGCAGCGGGTCGACGAGAAGCAGCCGGTGGAGGCCGCGGTCCCGCCCGAGTTCACCGAGTCGAAGACGCTCGACTCGGAGACGTTCAGCCAGATGCTCGCGTCGCTGCCGAAGGAGGCGCGCGAGGTCGATCTGCTCTCGCCCACGCGGCCGCCGGCGCCGTCGGGCGCCGACGCGCCGCCGGCGCCGCCCCCTGCGGCGTCGCTCCCCGCGGCTTCGTTCGAGGTACCGAATTTTCGTCGACGCGGCTCGCCGGTGGCGCTCATCGCCGCGGCGATGGCGATCGTGCTCGGGATCGCGCTCGCGATCTGGAGCTTCGCGAGCGACTCGAGCGATCCGGGCACATCGTCGGCCGGCGATCCTCCGAAGAAGCCCTGGTGAGCGCCGCTTGACTCGCTCGCCCGCGCTTTCCAAGATGCGCCGGCCATGAGATTCCGCCCCGCCCCCGAGCACCTGCGCTTCGCCGCGATGGTGGGCGTGCTCGTCGCGGGTGGCCTCGGGATCACCTATTTCGTGCTCCCACCAGCTCCGATCGACGAGTCGAAACCGAGGCCCCCGCCGGTGCTCCGCGTCGCCGGCGTCGACGTCTCCGCCAAGGGCGACCTCATCGCCAACGCGCTCGATCTCGTGCGCCGCTACGCCACGGGCGAGGTCTCGCTCAAGCTCCCCGACGGGTCGGTCCGCAAGATCCGCCGCGGCTCGTTCGGCGCGGAGATCGATCGCGTTCGCCTCGCCGATTTCATCCGCGAGGCGATGCGGCCCGCGAGCGCGGTGCGCCTGGCCCACGAGCGCGGCGCCCATGCGAAGGAGCCGCTCGACGTCCCCCTGCCGGTGACGCTCGACGCCGACACCGCGCTGAGCAAACTGCTTGATTTGAAGGCCGAGGTCGACTCGCCGGCCACCGACGCGTTCATCGATCTCGAGGGGAAAAAGCTCAAGCCCGAAAAAATGGGCCTGCGCCTCGACGTGTACGGCACGCTGGCGCGCCTCGACGCCGCCTTCCGTCGCGGCGAAGACACGGTCGAGGCCAGCGTCGAGAAGATCGTCCCGAAGCTGACCGCGGCCGAGCTCGGCAACGTGAAGTTCGATCAGGTGCTCGGCTACTTCGAGACCCACTACAACGCGGCCGGCAAGGGCAAGGAGCGCAGCTACAACCTCCGCCTCGCGGCCTCGCGGCTCGACGGCGCGGTGGTGATGCCGGGCCAGATCTTCGACTTCAACGGCACCGTGGGCCCGCGCGACGAGGCCCATGGCTACCGCGTGGCGACGGTGATCTCCGAGGGCGAGCTCGTCGACGGCCTCGGCGGCGGGACGTGCCAGATCTCGGGCACGCTCCACGGCGCGGCGTTCTTCGCGGGCCTCGACATCGTCGAGCGGTATCCGCACTCGCGGCCGAGCTACTACATCAAGCTCGGGCTCGACGCGACGGTGGTGTACCCGACGATCAACTTCCGCTTTCGCAACCCGTTCGACTACCCGATCGTGCTCCACGAGACGGTCGCCAACGGCCTCGTGCGCGCCGAGATCCTCGGCCCGTCGCGCAAGCTGACCGTCACGTATTTCCGGCGCATCGAGGAGTTTTTGCCCTTCGATGAGGTCGAGCGCAAGACGCCGAAGCTCCCCGAGGGCGTGCGCTCGCTCGCCCAGCGCGGCATCCCCGGCTTCAAGACGGCGAGCTCCCGCGTGGTGCGCGACGGGGCCTACGCCGTGCGCGAAAAATGGAGCGACACGTACCCGCCGACGACCCAGATCATCCACGTCGGATCGGGCCCGAAAGACCCTGATTTCAAGCCGATCGACGACGTGCACCCCGAGTACGTCGTCGACGAGTACCTGGTGGTGACGCAGGGCCCGGACATCCACACGCAGGGCGTGAGCGGCCCCGAGGTCGGCGGCGGGACATCGGAGAGCCGCGAGCCCGGGAAGACGGGCGACTACGGCTGGACCGAGAAGGCCGGCTTCATCGCGTACAAGGGCAAGGGCGACAAGAGCCGCGCGGAAGACGGCGCCCAGGCCGAGGGCACGCCGGCCAAGAAGGCGACGGCGTCCCACGGCGACAAGCCCGACGACAAGAGCGACAAGGCCGACAAGCCGAAGAAGAAAAAGAAGAAGAAAAAAGCCGCCGAGCCCGGCTGAGAGCGGCGATCAAGCCCGCGCGCGAGTCTTGCTCTTCGTCGCGACAGGCTTCTTGGCGACAGGCTTCTTCGGAGATGCCTTCCTGGCGACAGGCTTCTTCTTCACCGGCTCTTCGCGCCCGCGGATCATCGTCCCACGGCAATTCGCTGCGCCGCACTTGCAGACGTAGAGCGTTTTCCAGGACTCCTGGAAGGGCTCGTCGCGCTCCAGGCCGTAGTCGTAGAACAGCTCGGCTCCGGGCTCGATGTCGCGCATCGACTCGATGAAGATGCGCTTGTCCTCCTGGAGGGCCTCGCAGTTCGGATCGCACGAGTGGTTGATGAAGCGCGCCTCGTTTCCGCCCGACGACGCGTCGATCACCGTCTTCGCGTCGACCGAGAACAGGAACGTGTGGTGGTGCTCCATCGCGTCGTCGTCGTAGCGCGCGTCGGCCACGGACTGGCGGATGCGCTCGCCGGTGTACTCGATGAGGCGCGTCCCCTTCGCGATGGCGCGGGTAGCGAAGGCGCCCATGCCCGCCACGGGCGACTTTCGGATCTCGAACGCGAGCGAGGGCGTGGTGGTCGGAGCGCGGGCCATGGCGCCGATTATGGATCGAGGCCGGCGGACGCGTCTCTCCTTGTTCGCGGCGGCGGGGCGCGATGGCTCGGGGCGTGATGTACGGCCGCCCGGATTCGTGGGAAGGTCGCCGTCCGATGCCTGGTCCCTCGGCTCCGCCGCCGCCGCCTTCGCGAAGCATTCCGCCGGCGCCCCGGCTCCCGCCTCCGCCTCCGCCCCCGGGCTCGCGCCGCAAGCCCACGCTCGATCCCGGGCGCGACGAAGAGCCCTCCGCGCGCGAGCACCAGGCCTCGCCGCCGCCGGTCTCGCAGCGATCGGCGTCGACGGGGCACACCGTCGCGCTCGCCGTCTCCGGCAGCATCGCGGCCTACAAAGCGGCCGAGGTCGCGCGCCTCCTGATCAAGGACGGCGCGCGCGTGCTCCCGATCATGACGCGATCGGCGCAGCAGTTCCTCGGCGCGACGACGCTGAGCGGCCTCTGCGGCGAGCGGGTCCACGAGGACATGTGGGATCCCGCGTTCGCGGGCGAGCTCCACGTCGATCTCGCGCGCCGCGCCGACGTGATCGCGCTCATCCCGGCCACGGCCGATCTCCTCGCGCGCCTGGCCCAGGGCCGCGCCGACGATCTCGTCACGGCGCTCGCGCTCTGCGCGAAGGGGCCGGTGATCGCCGCCCCGGCGATGCACCCGCGAATGTGGGCGCACCCCGCGGTGCAGCGCAACGTGGCGCTGCTGCTCGAGCAGGGCCGCGTCGAGCTCATCGGTCCGGTCGACGGCGACGTGGCCTCGGGCGAGTCCGGCCTGGGCCGCATGGCCGATCCCGCGGAGATCGCCGCGGCGATCCTCGCGCGCGCCACGCGCCGCGATCTCACGCCGCTGAAGATCGTGATCACCGCCGGCCCCACCGTCGAAGACTTCGACCCCGTGCGCTTCCTCGGCAATCGATCCACAGGGAAAATGGGCTTCGCAATCGCCGAGCGCGCGGCCGCCCGCGGCGCCGACGTCACGCTGATCGCGGGGCCGGTCACGCTGCCGACGCCGTACGGCGTGAAGCGCATCGACGTCCGCTCCGCGCTGCAGATGCGCGGCGCCCTCTGGCAAGCGATGGGCCCCGATCTCGGCAAGGCCGACGCCCTGATCATGAGCGCCGCCGTCGCCGACTACCGCCCCGCTTCGGAGCACGCGACGAAGATGAAGCGCGACGGCAACGCGCTCACGCTCGAGCTCGTGCCCAACCCGGATCTCCTCGCCGAGGTCGGCGCCATGCGCGGCGAGCGCTCGCCGGTGCTCGTCGGCTTCGCGGTCGAGACCGACACCGACGATCGCGTCGTCGCCGCGGCGCTCAACAAGCTCGAAACGAAGCGCGTCGACCTCGTCGTGGCCAACCACGCGCGCGACTCGTTCGGCAAGGACGACAACCGCGCGACGCTGGTGACGCGCGGGAGCGCCGACGTGCTCGGCGTGCTCACCAAGCGCGACCTCGCCGATCGGATCCTCGATCGCGTCGCCACGATGAGCCACCGATGAGCGACGAGCGCGACGACACCGAGCGAGAGGCCGACGCCGAGCACGACGTCGCGCCCGAGGTCGAACCGGAGCCCGAGGTCGATCCCGATCGCTTCCGCCACCTCCCGCCGAAGCGCCTCTCGTCGCCGGCCGAGGCCATCAGCGTCTCGGTCGGCGTCACGCTCGCGACGGCCGTCGTGATGACGTTCGCGTTCGACCAGCGCCGCGCCGGGACGCCGGCGATGCTGATCGCCATCGGCTTGTTTTACGCGGTGATCGGCGCGTTCACGCTCCGCCGCCTCGATCAGCGCGGCGAGCTGCGGAGCCGCTTTCGCCCGCACAGCGGCGACTTCACGCTCGGCGCCGTCGTGGCCGGCGCGCTCTACGGCGCGGCCCACCTGGCCGATCAGCTCCTCGCCACGCACGGCACGATCCGCGAAGCGTGGATCATGCGCGTGTACCTGCAGGTCGGCGATCCCGACACGCGCGGCCACGTCTTCGTCGGCGGCGTGGTGTTCTTCGTCGCGGCGCTCGAAGAGCTGGTGTGGCGCGGCCTCGTCATGCGCACCCTCGAGGCCGTGTACGGGGCGCGGCGCGCGCTGATCGTGACCTCGCTGCTCTTCGCGACAGCGCACGTGCCCACGCTGTTCCTGCTCGGCGATCCGACAGCGGGCTTGAACCCGCTCATCGTCCTCGCCGCGCTCGGCTGCGGCACGGTGTGGGGCCTCGTGTACCTGCGTACGTCGCGCCTCGTACCGGCGCTGTTCGCGCATGCGCTCTTCAGCTGGGCTGTGGTCGAATTCCCGATCTGGAGGCCTTGAGTCGCGGCGCGCTGGCGCTCATCATCCCTTGCACTGGCCGTCCTGGCACGTCTTTCCGCCGCCGCACTTGTGGCCGCAGAAGCCGCAGTTCTGCTTGTCGGTCTTGGTGTCGACGCAGCCTTGAGGCGCGCAGTACTGCGTGCCTCCATCGCACTTGCACTGGCCCGCGAGGCAGGAGCCCGGGCCGCACGACACCTTGCAATCGCCGCAGTTGGTCGGATCGACGAGGAAGAGCACGCAGGTGCCGCCGCAGCTCTTCTGCGCGGCCGTGCACTGGCACGCTCCGGCCACGCACGCGCCGGGCGCGCAGTCGTTGGTGCAGCTCCCGCAGTGCTGCGCGCTGCTCTGCACGTCGACGCACACCCCGCCGCAGGACATCTCGTTCGCGCCGCATCCGCCGCCCGTCGACGAGCTCGTCGCCGCGCCGGTGGTCGTGGCCGCGCTGGTGCTCGCGGCCGTGCTGCTGCCGCTCGTCGCGCCGCCGACGTTCGCGCCGGTCGAGGCCGCCGACGCGCTGCTGGACGCGCCGCCCGACGCGCCGCTGTTGAAAAGATCGTCACCGCCCACCGAGCCGCAGCCGGCCGAGGCGAGGCCCAGCGCGGCGACGAGGGCGACCGTGAACGACGAGCAGCCGACGAGCATTCGAGCGGTCATGGCGCCTCCTGGAAGCAAAGGTCCCGGGCGATGCCCGGCGAGCGCGACGCCCGCCGACGGCGAGGACGCGAAGGCTTCCAGTATTGCACCAACCGCGCACGGCCGGTGAGCGTCGAGGAGATCGCGCGTGCTCTCCTCGATTTGCAGGCTCGCGAGCGGCCGCTGATCCCCGCCGACGGCGAGGATCAGCGCGCGCGCTCTCACGCTTCGAGCTTGGCGATCTCTTCTTCGGAGATGTCGAAGTCGGTGTAGACGTTCTGCACGTCGTCGTGATCGTCGAGCGCCTCGGCCAGGTTGAGGCAGACCTCGGCGTCGCGCCCCGCGACGTCCTTCTTGTTCTTGGCCACGAAGCCCGCGTTCCCCGATTTGACGGGGATCTTCGCCTCTTCGAGCGCCTTCAAGATCGGATCGAGCATCGGGATCGGCGTGACGACCTGCCAGTCCTCGCCCATGTCGGTGTAGTCGTCGGCGCCGTTGCCGACGGCGATCTCCATGAGCTGATCCTCGGTCGCCGCTTCCTTGGCGATCATGATCAACCCCTTGCGATCGAAGGCCCACGCCGCCGTGCCGCCGCCGCCGAGCAGCCCGTTGTTGCGCTCGAACACCTTGCGGATCTCGGCGACGGTGCGGTTCTTGTTGTCCGTCAGGGACTCCACGAGGAAGAGCGTGCCGTTGGGGCCCGTCCCTTCGTAGAGGATCTCGTCGTAGATCACGCCCTCGATCTCGCCGTTGCCGCGCTGCACGGCCCGCTTGATCGTCTCGTTCGGCATCGACAGGCCTTTGGCGTCGCTCACGGCCTTGCGGAGGCGCGGATTGTTGACGTCACCGTTCGCCATGCCTGAGGCGACTGTGATTTCTCTGATCAACTTCGTGAAGAGCTTGCCGCGCTTCGTGTCGAGCGCGCCTTTCTTCCGTTTGATCGTCGCCCACTTGGAATGGCCGCTCATCGCGCGTTCTCCCGGGGAAAACAGGGCGTTGTGAGGCGCCCTGCGTAAAATGGGGCCGAAACCTAGCGGTCCGCGACGCCGAACGCAACTGAGAACCCGCGGACCTGGGGTAAGCTCGGCTCGTGCACCAAGACGTCCTGGTCTTCTTGGTCTCGCTCGCCGCCTTGCTCGGCTCTGCGCGCCTGCTCGGCGCCGGCGCGCGCAGGCTCGGTATGCCCGCCGTCGCCGGCGAGATCGTGAGCGGGATCGTCATCGGCCGCACCGTGCTCGGGCGCGTGGCTCCCCAGGCCTACGCGTGGACCTTCCCCGAGGGCACCCCGAAGGTCCTCCTCAGCGGCTACACCACCGTCGCGGTGATGCTCCTGCTCGTGGTCGCCGGCCTCGAGATCGATCTCAGCGTCGTGCGTCGCAGCGGGCGCGTCGTCCTCGTCACGAGCGCGATGGGGCTCGTTTTACCGTTCTTTCTCGGCTGGGGCACGGGCTTCCTGCTCCCCGACAGCGATCTCGCCGATCCCGGACGCCGCGGCCTCCACGCGGCCTTCCTCGGCATCGCGCTCTCGATCTCGGCGCTGCCCGTCATCGCGCGGACGCTCCTCGATCTCGGCCTGATGAAGACCGACATCGGCCTGATCATCCTCTCGTCCGCCGTCTTCGACGACGTGATCGGCTGGATCGGCTTCAGCGTGCTCTCGCGCCAGTTCGCTTCGACGGGCGAGGTCTCGGCGTCGCACCTCGTGATCTCGATCGGCCTCACCGCGGTGTTCGTCGCCGTCGGCTTGCTCGTGATCCGACCGGTGGCCGATCGGCTCCTCGCCCGCCTGCAATCGCCGGGCGACGCCGCGAACGGCAGCGTGCTCTCGCTGATCATGATCCTCGCGCTCCTCGGCGGCGCGGCGACGCAAGCCCTCGGCGTGCACGCGGTGTTCGGCGCCTTCGTCATGGGCATCGCCATCGGCGACTCGCGGCGCCTGCGCGAGCACACGCGGCAGACGCTGCACGAGTTCGTCACCTCGGTGTTCACGCCGGTGTTCTTCGGCTCGATGGCGCTCCGCCTCGATTTCGTGAAGGCCTTCGATCTGCGCCTCGTGGTGATCATCGTCGCCGTCGCCTGCGTCGCCAAGATCGGCGGCTGCGCCGTCGGCGCGCGGACGACGGGCATCGCCTGGCGCGAGGCCGCGGCGATCGGCTTCGGGATGAACTCGCGCGGCGCGATGGAGATCCTCCTCGCGATGCTGGCGATGGAGGCGGGGATCATCAACGAGAGGCTCTTCGTCGCGCTGGTGGTCATGGCGGTCGTCACCTCGATGCTCTCGGGCCCGGCGCTGATCCGCCTCCTCCGGCCGAGGCCGAGCCCGATCGCCGAGCTCCTCCGCAACGGCGCCGTGGTGCTCGATTCTCCCGTGGATAACCGCGAAGAGCTGATCGTCGCGCTCGCCGCCGCGACGATGGCGCGCCTCGGTCGCGTCGTCGACGCGGGGCGGGTCGCGCAGCTCGTCCTCGAGCGCGAGCTGCTCGCGGGCACCGGCGTCGGCGACGGCGTGGCCTTCCCGCACGCCGAGGTCGACGGCCTCGAAAAGCCGGCGCTGGCCTTCGCGCGGCTCGAGCATGGCCTCGACTTCGACGCGCCCGACGGCGCCCGGGCGCGCCTCGTCTTCCTGCTGCTGACGCCTCCCCGGCACTACGACAGCGAGCTGCAGATCCTCTCCGGGCTCGCCCGCCTCCTCACGCGCGAGCCCGTGCGCAGCGGCCTGCTCCAGGCCCCCGACACCGCGGCGGTGCTCGCGACGATCGAGCGCGCCGATCAGCCCCCGCCGGGCGCCGCCGTGGTGGCGCCGATCCGCGCGGGCTCGTGATCGCCGCGCTCCCGCCGGCCGAGCGTCGTCAACCGATCTGCAGAGTGGCAATCACGGCCGGAGCGACGGTGGCTCGACGTGACTGCCAATCTCAGCGATCGCCGCGATCGAAGCCCATTGAAGAGCTTGCAGCCGAAGAGAGCGACGAAGGCCACGGCGGTGAGGAGCGTCTTGTCGAGCGTCGAGACGGGAGAGCGCATCGCGGCGAGCCTATCAATGATTGAGGCAGCCGCACATCGGATCGCCAGGGTGCTCGCACACGCACCCGGCGCCGCTCGTGGCCTTGTCGCTCGCGGCCCGCTGCACGCCCGCGAGCCGCCCTTTCGCGGCGGTCTTCGCGTGGTCTGCGGCGTCGACCGCTCGCTGCGCCCTGAGCCGCGCGGCCTCGTCGTTGACGCAGCGCAACGCCGTCAACGCAGCCTCCGAGTCGCGCACTGCCCGGTCGTAACCGTCCTTGGCGACCGAGAGATCGGCCTCGGTCCGCGCGATCTGCGCGAGCTGCTCGCGCCTCCGTAGCTCGGCCTCGGGCGCCATCTTGCCGAAATAGAGCCCCGCTCCGCCGCCGAGCAGCGTCAGCGAGAGCGCGCCGCCGACCAGCAGCGTCCGCTGCAGCCGTCGCTTCTGCGCGTCTTGCGCCAGCGCGGCGAGATCGCGCTCGTGGCGCTGCGCCTGCTCCAGGATCGCGATCCTCGCGCGCTGCTCGCCCTCGACGCGCGCCTTCTCCACGCCGGCGAGCCGGATCGCCTCGTGACGCGCCGACTCCTCGCGTCGCGCGGCCTCCTCGGCGCGGCGGCGCGACTCTTCGGCGCGGATCCGCTCTTCCTGCGCCACGCGCGCCGCGCGCTCTTCGTCGAGACGGGCGCGCTGCAGGGCCTCGAGGGCGGCCTGCCGCGCGTCGTCTTCCTCGCGGATCCGCTGCTGTTCGAGGTTCATCAGATGACTCAACGAAACCAGGACGGAGCTCTCCTGCACCGAGGCCATGGGCTCTCACCTCTGCTCCGGCGCGCGCGTCGGGAACGCCGTTGATCTGGCCGTCCGCGTCGTCCCCGGGAGCGGGGTGCGATCGCGTCATTCGACCAGGCCCGTGAATGCGCGCCCTCACTGGAGCAACGTGTTGAACAAGGCCGACCGCCCGGGGATTTGGTGACCGTGAAAGAATCGCGGGTCACGCGAAAAGCAGGATGACGCGGCGGCTCTGGATGCTACCTTATGGCCCCTATGAATCGGCGCGACCGTCAACCGACCTCACGCCGAGCCTGGCTCGTGCGTTCACTCGCCCTGGGCGCCGTAGCGGCGCTGGGGCTCTCTTCGACGAGCTGCCTGGCCCTCGCGGCCGGCGTCCACGACACCGAGATAGATTTTCTCGTCGCCCAGGCCCCCAACAACACCTTCTTTGGCTGGACGGAGATCACCATCGACGGTGACACCAGTCAGGCCAACAGCGCCACGCTCCAGGCCGTCACGCTCGACGTGTTGAAGCCAGCGGGCACGCCCGATCTCTCGTTCCTCCAGAGCCTCACGGGCGAGGTCGTCCTCGACGAGAAGCGCGCCCTCGCCGTCACCGGCGACTCGTTCCCACGCGGCCAGCAGGCCGTGATCCTCAAGGTGAAGATCACCGACGATCTGCGGCCGTTCTTTCGCAACGGGAACACGCTCCGCGTCGAGTGGAAGGGCACGATGAACCCGGCCTTCACCAAGTGGCCGGCCGACGGTTTCACGGTCCGCGGGCGAATCAAGGTCGATATCGAGTGACCACGATCGCCGGGGCCGGGAGAGCAGCGGTCTCGCCCAGACCCGCGATTCTTCCTACTTGCTCTCTGCGGCTTCGTGAGCTCCCGGGTGCTCGTCAGCCCCGCGGTCCCACACGAAATTGAGCGTGGGCACCTGCTTCAGATCTACCGAGTCCGCCAGGCTCGCTCGGAAGGCTTGGGCTTTTGCAATCCGTCAAGCACCCTCAACGGGCGTGAGTGTGAATCGACGGGGCCGAGCCCGCTCCCTTGCTCGCGCGAGAGCGTCGCCGGACGTGCGCCGGCGCCGTCCATGGACGACAATCGCGCCGCCTCCCCCGCGGAGGCGACCATGCAACGAAAGATCCTCTTCATCACGTCCGCCATCGTCGTCGCCGCCGGCGCCTCGATGCTCGCGATCCGCCTCGGCGCCGCGCCCGTCGGCCTCACCACGGCGCCGATCGCGTCGAGCGTTCCGGCGGTGATCGTCGCCTCGGCGCTGCCCGTGGCCTCGGCGGCGCCCGTCGCGCGGACGCTGCCGCCGCCCGCGCTGCCGCTGCATTTCGCCGAGCCCGTCGACGTCTCGATGTTCCAGAAAGGGAACATCCACACCCACTCGAAGTGGAGCGACGGCGACAGCTTGCCCGACGTGCTCTACCGCTGGTATCGCGACCACGGGTACAACTTCCTCGCCGTCACCGATCACAACACGCGCACCGATCCGCTTCTTTTCAAGTCGATCGAGCGCAAGGGATCGTTCGTGATGATCCCGGGCGAGGAGGTGACGATGATGGGCGCGGGCAAGCAGGTCCACGTCAACGCCCTGTGCACGAAGGCCACGATCGGCGGGCACCACACCGAGCATCAGGGCGAGTCGCTCGCGTGGGCGGTGCAGAAGATCCACGAGCAAGGCGCGGTGGCGCTCGTCAATCATCCGAACTTCGACTGGTCGCTCACCGCGCGCGACGTCGCCGCGGCCCATGGCGCCGAGCTGCTCGAGATCGCCAGCGGGCACCCGTGGGTCCACACCGACGGGGACGCGACACGCCAATCGCACGAGGCGATCTGGGACGCGATGCTCACGCAAGGCGAGGCCTTCGCCGGGGTCGCCGTCGATGATGCACACCACTTCCACGGGCCGGCGCACGATCCCGAGCACACCGCGCTCCCCGGTCGCGCCTGGATCCAGGTCTTCGCCGACGCGCCCGAGCGCGAGGCGATCTGCGCGGCGCTGGCGAAAGGCAGGCTCTATTCGTCGACCGGCGTGGTGATCAAGCGCATCACCGTGAAGGACGACACCTATACGATCGCGCTCGGGCGCAGCGACGTGAACGTCGAGTTCATCGGCAAAGACGGGTCGATCGTGCAGTCGGGCAAGCCAGGCGAGGACGGGACGGCGACGTACCGGCTCGTGGGGACCGAGCTCTACGTGCGCGCGCGCGTCACCGCGCCCGACGGCAAGCGCGCCTGGACGCAGGCCTCGCGCCTCGCGACGCAGTGAGCTCGGGCGCCGACCCGGCGCGGCGGCGCGTCGCCCGAGGAGCAGAGTCGCTGCGGCCGTGCGGCGGGGCTTTCTTTCACGCCCGGTTTCCTGCAGCGTGGTGGCTCTCGTCACGGTCGATGGAGACGAAACGATGCCCACCACCTCGCTAGCTTCCATGGTTCGCCTCGTCGGCGGGCTCGCGCTGATCGCCGCCGCGTCGTCCGCGGCCTGCTCGGCGACGAGCAACCCGAGCAACGGGTTCACCACCGGCGCCGGCGGGCACGCCTCCGGCCCCGGCGCGGGCGGCTCGACGAACAGCGGTGGCCCGGGTGCAGGCGGCGACGACGTGTTCGACGCGGGCCTGCCCCCGGACGGCTCGATCGACGACTCGGGCTCGTGCGCCGCGGAGTCGAAGAAGGCCGAGCAGCTCCCGCTCGACATGTACTTCCGGCTGCGCGACGATCGCGCAATGACCTCTCTCGAGCGCCGCGGATCGAGGGATCCGCGGCGGGCGATCGAGAGTGCCAGTCACGCCTCGTCGTCGATCGGGACATCGTCGCTCCCGAGCGCCGCGCCGAGGCCTTCGACGCGCGCCCAGACCTCGGAGACGATGCCGCCCACGCCCTCGACCGACGAGCCCGCGAAGCGCGCGAGGGTGAGCTGGGTGCGGAGCGCCTGCACCAGATCGGCGAGCTCGTCGAGGGCGCGAGCGTCGCGATCGCGGAGCGCGACGAGGCGCCTCACGTTCTCGAGGTGGAGCCTCGCCGTGGCGATCGATCGCGCCGAAGATCCCGCTTTTTCCAGCGCGATCACCCGCTTGTCGGCCGCCCCGAGGTCGAAGCCCTCGCGGCCGAGCACGGCGGTCAGCTCGGCGTGGCGCTCCGAGGCGCGCTTCACCTCCGCGGCGATGCGCGCGGCGGCGGCGCGCGGCAGGAGCGACTCGAGCGACGTCCCCGCGCAGGCCTCGACCCCTTCGCGCAGCGCGGCCTCGACGCGAATCGCGGCCTCCGACACCGGCGAGCGCGCGCCGGGGGAGCGAGCGTCGGAGTCGCCGGCCCACGTCGAAGAGGCGCGCGAGCGAGAGGAGGTGAGGGCGACTGGTGCCCAGAGAGGCCATAACGGGAGGGCCAGCGCCGCGGCCATCGCGGCTCTCGGACGGCTCTCGGTCGAGCTGCGGTAAATGGCCACGGCGCAGGCGATCCCGAGGACGGCGTAGAGGATCAGGAGATCACGAAGGCTCATTCCGCCTCTCCCACGTCGCGCGTCGTCTCGGGCAAGGAGCGGAGCCCGCTGCCCTCGGCGCTGGCGCGATCGTAGATCCCGGCCGCCGAGCGCCCGCTCCGGTGGAGCGCGTCCGCAAAGCCTCCTTCGCGCGAGCGGAGGAAGGGGACGTGCTCGGTCCGCGGGCGAACGAGGTAGGGACGGAGGATCCAGGAGGACTGTCCGCCGACGGCGAAGAAGACCCCGATGAACGCCACCGCCGTGAGCGCCCGCCCCGGGCCCGCGCCGAGGCCGCGGACGAGGATGCCAATCGCCGCGAGCCCGGCGATCGCGTAGGCCATCGACGCCGCGAGCGCCGCCGCGTGGTAGTCAATCCCGAGGTCGAAGAGCAGCCAGAGCGCGGGCGAGAGGGCGAGGAGCACGAGCGATGATCGCCCCGCGGCGGCGAGCACCAGGGCGATGATCGATCGCATCGGCCAGGCGCGCCCGAGGCCCGCGGCGAGCGCGTGAAAGGCCGGGGCGCACACCGCGAGCGTGGCCACGAGGGCGAGAGGGATCTTCACCGCGGCAAAGGCGATCTGCGCGCCCCCGCGGAAGCTGCCAATCACGCCGCCGAAGACCGCGGCGCCGAGGACGAGGGCGATGAGCGAGGTGAGGGCGATGGCGCGCGTATCGCGATCTTCGCGGCAACACGCGGCGATGTCGGCGGGCGAGCGGAGGAGTCGAGTCAGGACCGTGGAGCTCACCGGGCACCTCGCAGGAGCGGGAGCGCCGCCCACC
Organism: Byssovorax sp.; assembly: GCA_025362495.1. GTDB lineage: Bacteria > Myxococcota_A > Polyangia > Polyangiales > Polyangiaceae > JANYGI01. The sequence continues at coordinate 66,680 of JANYGI010000157.1, forward strand.
AGACGCGGGCCGCGAGGGCGACCGCGAAGATCATGAATCCGAAGAAGGCGAAGTCGGCCCTTGCGCGCACGCTCGACGGGGCGCGGGTCATGCTGCCGTGGAGCTCACCCACCATGCGAGTGAGCCCGATCCCGCCGGCGACGACGAGGCCGACGATGGCCGAGCCGGCCGCCGAGCGCGCGTCATCGCTGGAGACGACGAACAGGGCCGCCGCGGGCGCGAGGCCTGCGAGGAGGAGGCCAGTGCGGGCCGTGGCGCGCGCGGCGACGGCGACGGCGCGGGGCGGATCGATCGGCGCGTCGAAGAGGGCGAGCGCGATGTAGAGCGCCGGGACGCCGAGGGCGACGACGGCGGCGAGCGCCGCGGGGACGAACGCCGCATGCGTGAACAAGGCTTTGCCGCCCTGCCGCGTGCCCAGCGCGAGCCCGTAGATCGAGGCGAGACCGAGCCCGACCCCGAAGCGTGAGGCCTCGCGGCGCGGCGAGAAGACCGCGTCGTCGGCGAGGAGGTTCGCGGTGAAGCTCGGCACCGGCGGCACCGGCGGCGCGGGCATGGCGACAGAGACAGAGACAGAGACAGAGGCAGAGGCGGATTCGGCCGCTTCCGATACGGTATCTGCGCCGCCGGAGCGCGGCCCGGCGACGGCCGGGGGAGCGGGGAAATAGCCTTCGATCGAGGGAGCGTGGGCGTCCATGAGACCTCCGCGCGGCGCCTTCGGCCGCGATACTGTGACGACGAGGATGGTTATACGCGGCGGTATCGTCGACTTCGCAGAGGCGGTCGGGAGGAATCGCGGAGAGGTTGTGGCGAAATCATGGCGGAGGTGGCCGAGGCTTTCCGCCGCCGGCGTTTGGAGGTAGGCCCGAGCGATGCGGATCTCCCTCGTTTCAGCGTCGATCTTCGCTGTCGCCCTCGTCGCCTGCGCCCCGCCGCTGCCGCCGGCGGCGCCTGTGGCCGAGGAGCGCGCCGCCATCGCCGCGGTGATCGACGACTTCCACGACGCCGCCGCGAAGGCCGACGAGCCGCGCTACTTCGGCCATTTCGCCGCCGATGGCGTCTTCCTCGGCACCGACGCGACCGAGCGCTGGGACGTGGCGGCCTTCCGCGTCTGGGCCCACCCGCACTTCGCGAAGAAGAAGGCCTGGAGCTTCAGGTCGATCCGGCGCGTCGTCACGGTGGACGGCGGCGGCGCCGTGGCCTGGTTCGACGAGGACCTGGCGACACCGAACCTCGGTCCGGCGCGCGGCAGCGGCGTGCTGGTGAAGCGAGGTGCCGAGTGGAAGCTGAGCCAGTACAACCTGGCGATCACCGTGCCCAACGAGCGCTTCGAGGCCGTGAAGAAGGCCGCCGCGGGCGACGACGGCCAGCAGGGCAAGTAGCGATCAGCGCCGCTTGCTGGCCCCTTCGAGGATGGCGGCGAGGGCTCTGCCCTTCGCCGGCCACGAGTGCATGGCCACGCTCGGGAGATTGACGCTCGCGCGCGATCGCCCTGGATTCGCGGCCTCGGCGAGCAGCCACGCGGCGGCGGCCTCGGCGTTCGCGGCCTCGAAGAGCTGGGGGCAGCCGCGGGACACCGGGGCGAGCTCTTCCAGGAGCTTGCCAATCGAGAGCACGGGTGAGCCCGACGCCAGGTATTCGAGCTCCTTCACGCCGATCGAGCCGCCGGAGGGCACGTGGAACGTGGCGGGGAGCAGGAGCAGGGCGTCGGCGCCCTTCATGATGCCATAGGCGCGCTCGCGCGGGACGAACGCGTGCTCGTGGAGACAGTGAGTCACGCCACGGGCCTCGAGGCGGCTCTTCAGCGGGCCAGCGTTGTTGCAGAAGGCGTGGAGCTCGATCGGGGCGGGGCGGGCCGGCATGGCCTCCCACGCGGCGAGCATCCGGGCCACGGCGTCGACGTCGTGCTGGGTCGCGAGGTTGCCGACGTAGGCTAAAACGAAGGCATTTTCGGAGAGGCGCTCGGGGACGGCGCGCTCCATCACGTCGGCCTCGTAGCCCGTCCAGAGCACGTGAGCCGGGAGGTGGAAGCGGGCAGAGTCGGAGTCGCCCTGGGCCTGGCAGGTCTCCGTCAGGGCCGAGGCGGTGCGGAGCCGGCGCCGCGTCACCAGCTCTTGCAGCCAGACGACAGCGCGCTTGTGGAAGAGGTCCCAGGGATCCTTGAAGTCGGCCACCCAGGGGACGCCGGTCTCGCGCGAGAAGCGATAGGCAATCTCGTGCGCCGAGTCGTCGCCGTGGATGGCCCACACCACGTCGACCGGCGTCGTGCGGTGGCGGGCGAGGAGCTCGCGCAGGGCGGCGCGCGCCCACGAGGCGTAAGGCCCCCAGCGGAGCGTGCGCTGGAGCGTGCGGGCCCGGCGGAGCGGCGATGGCCCGGTGAAAGGAGGCTCGGTGGTGAAGGGGGGAGTCGCCGGCGAGAAGCCGGGAAACCAGGGGCGGGGATCGATCCCGAGGACGTGGATACCGTCGCTCGGCGAGGCTCCCGCCCCCGGGCTCGTCCAGTCGACCGTGACGACGGTGATGGCGTGGCCGAGGCGGGCGAGCTCGCGGGCGAGGTTCTGCGGGCGCGTGCCGCTCACGTGGGCGATCGGGGGATAGCCGAAGCTGATGATCGCGACGTGCACCGGATAGCGCCTGGATCAGAGTCCCGACTCGGGATCGGGCGGGCCCGCGGGGACGGGGATCTTCGCCGCGCTGCGGAGCTCGGGTATCAGGTCGAATGCCTCGTTGAGGCGCTGGTGGTAGGTGTGATCGCGCCAGGATCGGACGAGCCCGCGGCGGGCGATGGCCGCGCGCTCGTCCGGCCGCGCGAGGTAGTGGCGCACTTTTTCCAGCAGATCGTCCGGGCCGCGGAAGGTGACGCACTCGACGCCCGGCTCGAAATAGTCGGCCGCGCGCGGGCCGTCGGTGAGCTGGAAGCTGCCCATGCCGCCGAGCTCGAAAGAGCGCTTGTTGACGCCGCCGAGCTCGGAAAAGTGGTTGGTGTTCAGCGCGATCTTCGTCACCTGGGCGCCCATGGCCGCGCTCTTCTCGAGGCAGTAGACGGGCCGCTGGTAGATGGCGCGGAGCCGGGGATCGACGATCCAGGAGGGGCTACCGTAGATCACCGTGCGAATGTCGGTCGCGGCGAGGAGAGGGCCCATCAGCGCGGCGCGGAAAGGGTAGCTGTTGCCGAAGGTGGCGACGTCGGCGGCCGCGCCTTTCGGGGCCAGGCGCGGCGGGGCGGGGCGGTGAATCGCCGGATCGAACGCCTGTGGGAGGAAGTCGTAGCGCTCGGTCGCGAGGGCGCTGCGGAAGCGGTCGACGACGATCTTGTCCTTGAAGAAGATGCGATGATAGGGCGCGGCGACGAACTCGGCGCCGCCGAGGTTGACGATGGCGTCCGTGAACCACCCGATGACGAGAGCGCCTGTCTCGCGCTTGATCTCGGTCACCACCGCGGCAGGCACCATGTTGATCGGGATGATGACGATGAGGTCGAAGCGCTTGCCCTTGATCCAGTCGAGCAGGGCGAGATCGGCCAGGTAGGTGTGGGGCTTCTTGAAGGCCTTGAGGCCGGCGAACAGGAAGGTGTTGAGGCGGTGGAAGCCGGGCTCGCTGGTGATGATCCGGCGCCGCTCGTAGTTGAACGAGGTGACCTCGTGGGCGCTCGAGAGGGCCTCGGCAACGGAGACTTCGGCGGTGTCGCGCCGCGAGGTGGTCAGTACGAGGATTCTCACGCGAGGCCCAGATCCGAGACGTTGATGGTGGCTTCCACGGCGTCGAGCGCCGGGGCGAGGGGCCTTTGCTTCACCCACGCGAGGTAGGCGCCGAGGTTGCCCCAGAGCCAGCGGGCCGCGGGCGACATCGACTCCCAGCGCGGCGCGGCGCCGAGCGTGCTCTCGACGAGTCGATGACCCTGACGGAGCGGGCCTTCGAGGGCGGCGACATAGGCCCTCACCGGCGCGTGAAAGCCGAGCTTCCAGGCGCGATCGCGCACCATCGGGGGGAGCACGGCCGAGGCCGCCGCGCGGAGAGAGGCCTTGAGCCCGCTCTTGCCGAACCGCTCGACCGGCGGGATGCCCCACGCCGCGCGAATGACGCCCTCGTCGAGCAGCGGGACGCGCCCCTCGACCCCGGCCGCGAGCCCGACGCGATCGGAGTGGGCGAGATACCGCGGCACCGACCAGGACTCGATCGAGCCGCGGAGAGCCGCGTTGGCGGCGCCGCGCCCGTCGTTCCGGTGGTAGTCGCGGAAAGCGTCCTTCGCGGACCTGATCGTCAGGGCGCGCGGGAGGCCGCCGAAGCGAGCGGCGCGAGTGGCCATGAGCGTGTTGCGGAGGCGGGCCGGGAGGGCATGATAGAAGGCCGCGAACACGGCGTTGAAGCGGCCGATCTCGCCGAGCGAGGGGGTCATGCGGACGATGTCGACGGCCTCGGCGAGGCGGCCTTCGCGGAGGACATCGAGCATCAGGGGGCCGAGAAAAGCAGGGTATCCGAGGAACACCTCGTCTCCGCCGAGGCCGTTCAGGAGCACCTTCACGCCGTGGCCGGCGGCCTCCGCGGCGATGGTGTACTCGGCGTAGCTCGAGACGTCGCCGTAAGGCTCTTCCTGGTGGTGGACGTAGCGCTCGAAGTCCGCGGCGAGGCGCGCCGGGGTGGACGAGACCCAGTGGACCTCGTGCGGGCTCTTCATCGCTTCGAGGACGGAGCGCTGGTAGGGGCGCTCGTCCTGCTCGGCGAGGGCGTCGTGGTAGGCGAAGAGGTGAATCTTGCTGGATACGCCGCCTTCGAGGCGGGCGCGATCGGCGATGAGGGCCACCGCGGAGGAGTCGAGCCCTCCCGATACCATCGCTCCCACGGGCACGTCGCCGACGAGCTGCTCGCCGATCGCGCGCTCGAGCTCGGCGCGGACGTCGGCTATCGTGCTGGAGGGCACCTGGACGCCGGCCCGGTAATACCGATGCTCGGTGAGCGTGGCGCCGTCCCACTCGGCCCAGTGGCCCGGGGGGAGCACGCGTATCCCCGCGAGCATCGTCTCGCCGGGGATGTCGTCGGTGCGGCCGAGGATGAGATACCGCAGCATGGCCTCGGGGCGTGGAGCGCGGTCGACCCAGGGCAAGAGCAACAGGGCCTTCTGCTCCGAGGCGACGGCGAGGCGCGCGCCCGCCGTGGAGAAGTAAAGCGGCCGGATCCCCACGCGATCGCGCGCGAGGTAGACGCGGCGCCGCGGCTCGTCGTACCAGATGAAGGCGAATTGCCCGCTCACCTGCGCGAGCGTCGACTCGACTCCCCAGCTCGCCAGGGCGTGCATCAGCACCTCGGTGTCGCTCTGGCCGCGGAAGACCACGCCCTCGCCGATGAGGGCTTTGCGGACGCGCTCGGCGCCGAACAGCTCACCGTTGTAGCAGAGGATACCCCGGCCTCCGGGGTGGACCATGGGCTGGGCGCCCTGCTCGCCGAGGCCCTGGATCGCGAGGCGCCGGTGCGCGATGGCGACCGGTGATCCCGGATCAGCCCAGAGCCCGTGCCCATCGGGGCCGCGGTGCCGGAGGGATTCGGCCATGGCCTGCGCCATCCTGGCGAGGGCGATGGAGGGGCACCGTTCGTCCCAGATCAACGAGATTCCGCACATTGTGGATCGGCGGCGGATGCTACTCCAGGACCTGCGTCGGTGCCAGATACATCGCCGGCTGATGGGTTGCTCCGGCCCGTCGTCGGATTCACTCGCCGCGCTATCGACCGCGGGGAAGGCGTAGTAACGACCAGCCCCGATGACGATCACGTCTCTCGGCGCGGCGTGCGGGGCGGCCTTCCTCCTCGCCCTCATCGCGTGCGGTTTGATCCGCGATTTTGCGGCTCGTCGCGCCCTGGTCGACCTGCCGAACGAGCGCAGCCTGCACACCTTGCCGGTGCCTCGCCTCGGCGGAGTGGGCATCGCGATCGCCGTCTGGGCGGTGATGGGCGCCGTGCTCGTGCTCGGCCCGGGGCGTCCCGCGAAGGACGTCCTCGTGTGGCTCGCCGCCTCCGTGGTGACGGCGGCGACAGGCCTCGTCGACGATCTCCGGCCGGTGAGCGCCGGCGTGCGGATGGCCATTCAACTGGCGATAGCGCTCGCGTTCACCCTGGTGATCGGGGCGCCCGCGCAGATCGCGCTCGCCGAAGGAGTGACGCTGAGCTTGCCTGTCTGGGCGACGACCGCCGTGTGGGTGGTATGGATCGTCGGGGTCCTCAACATCTATAATTTCATGGATGGTATGGATGGCCTCGCGGGCTCTCAGGCCATCGGCGCGGGCCTGGCGCTCGCCGTGGGCCTTTCGGCGCATGGCCACAACGATCTGGCGCTGCTGGCGGGCCTCCTGGCGATGGCGAGCGCGGGGTTCTTCGTGCACAACGTGGGTCCGGCGCGGATCTTCATGGGCGACGCCGGGAGCACGATGATCGGGTTCACGTTCGCGGCGCTGGCGCTCTCGGCCCACGCGCGGCCCGATCCGCTGCCGTTGCCGGTGGTCCCGCTCGCGCTCGCCCCGTTTTTGCTCGACGGGACATTCACGATCCTGCGTCGCGCCTCGCGCGGAGAGGCCATCTGGAAGGCCCATCGATCCCACCTCTACCAGCGCGCGGTGACGTCGGGGCAGAGCCATCGTGATGTGCTGGGGCCCTATGTAGCGTGGGTGGGCGCCGCCGCGATAGCCGCTGTCCTCGGGGCGCGGGCGGGCGGCGCTCTGATGCTGGGGCTCGCGGCGACGATGCTCGCGGGGCTCCTGATCACCTGGCTCTGGGTACGGAGAATCGAGGCCCGGGTGATCGCAGAGAAGGCGTAATCCGCGCCGCGCCGGGGCGATGTTCCCGGTCGATGCCAGGAGTCCAGCTCTCGCGGGTCCGTGACGGAGTTTGCCGCCCCGGGCTTGTGGAACGCAATCGGTCCGCTTACGAAATCGGAGCTGCCCGCGAGCCCGGTTGAAGAGCGCTTCGACCGGACGGAATTCGCGCGCGGGGCTGAGCGAGGGCGAGGGCTCTCTCCCGATCGTGCTTTTGCGGGGGGACAATGGTGTTGATTCGTCTGGTGCGGCAGCGGGCGAGCAGCCTGCTATTGCTTCTTGGCACCTCGGCGGCATTCGCCTGCGGCAGCGTCGCCGGCAACGCGCCGGTCGCTCCTCGCGCGGTCGTCGCGCCTGTCGCGCCCGCCGCCGCCGCGCCTTCCGACGGCGCCCCGGAATCGTCGTGTCCTCTGGAGACGCCGGAGCAATGGCAGCAGTTCCTCGAGCGGTACGCGGGCGACGCGCGCTGGGTGAAGACCTGCGAGGACAAGCCCTGTGACGCGGGCTATTCCCGGCTCGTCCGCCAGAAGATCCAGGGCGTGCTCGATCGGTGCCAGAGCTACCTCGCGGCTCATCCGCCCATCGCACTCTGTACCAGCAACCTGCGCGACTTCGTGCCGAGCTTCCTCGCTCAGCACAGCGAGGACTCCTATGGATTCACCGTCGACAATCACACCTACCTGGCCGCGCAGGAGGCCGCGGACAGGCCGGCCGGCATGATGCAGCCGCCGCCGGGGCTCATCGCTGCGATGCCGCTGCGGGTGAACCTGGAGATCGCCGCGCGCAAGAATGGCTGGAAGTACATCACGCATGACACTGCCCTGGGCGGCGTCAGGACCTTCGTCTTCATTCCTGATCCCGAGGGGCGGTTCGATCAATGGATGTTGCTCAACTTCGTGAAGAAGGACCAGCCGGCGATCGATCCCGCGACCCCGATGTCGTTCATCGCCGTCCAGAAGAAGGACGCGGCGGGGCACGATCTCCCGCAGGTTCGGCTGCATTTTCGCGATTACGATCTGGTCCCGTCCGATGGGGGCTTCCAGCTCCAGCTCTTCGAGGACCGAAACGGTAAGTGCTATTCATGCCACCCGAGCGGGGTGCGGCAGCTCATCGATCGCCGGACCCAGGTACTCGAGGCGCAGCCGGTGAAGGGCGAGCGCGGCTACGATCCGAGCGGGAAGACGGCGCCGCCGGACTTCGCGTATGGGCGCCTTCAGGAGCTCAACGCCAGGCTCGGCAGCTACGGTTTGCCGGACTGGGAAGGTCGGATCGTGCCCGCGCACCACGGCCCGGCGATCGGCTCCGCGCTCGGCTGCACGGCCTGCCACGATGGGAGCCTCCGCGGCGTTCTCACCGTGTCGAGCAGCCCTCGTCAGGTGCAACACAGGGTTCACGACGAGCTGGTCATGCCGCCGACACCGGGCCTCGTCAGCCTCCTCGAGCGGAGCGAGAACCGGCGGGTGAAGCTCTCGCCGAGCGAGCGGAGCAGGCTAGAGGCGGCCCTCCAGACCCACGAGGAGCTCAATCGCGACTACGACGAATCGCGCCTGCCGGAGCTCCGGCGCTGGCTGCTCGAGCAGCCGTGTCGGTGAGCCGCGGCGTCGCGCCCAGATCTTGAATTGATTCGAGGCCATCACTCCGGAAGGAAGGGAAGGAAGAACATGCTATTGAAAGCAATGCTGGCACTCGCTGCCGCGGGGCTGGTCGGCGCGGTCGCTTCGACCGCTGCAGCAGCCGAGCCGGGCGCGGTCCCCATCCAGGATCTGACCCTGGTCGAGGAGGACAGCGCGCCTGCGCCGGGCGTGGAGCCGGAGCAGTACCACCATGGCGGCTACCACCACGGTGGGTCGCACCACGGCGGGTATCACGGCGGCTACCACGGTGGGTATCACGGCGGGTATCACGGCGGGTACCACCACTACTACTACGACGGTTCGACCCCGCCGGTCGACACCGAGTCGCTGCCGGTGCCGAACGTGGACACCGGGGAGTAGTCGCCGCGCCGACATCGCGTCCCCGCCGCCGCGCCGCGCCGCGGCGGGGGCGCGAGCGTCGGGCCGCCGCGCGCCGTGACATGGTGCGGAAGGAACTGGAGCTCTTCGCATGAACGAGAGACGCCGCAAGCTCTGGCTCGCCGTGGCCGCCAGTCATCTCTGCCTGGTGACGCTCGGCGCGAGCTCCGTCAGGCTGTACGACCTCGGGCTCCCGGGCCGGGTCCTCGACGAGTATGGAGCCCTGTCGGGCGCGAACAGCGGTTATGGCTTCTTCGCCCCGGGGGTCACCTCTCAGCTCGGGGCGCGCTTCGACGTCGTCGACGCCGAGGGGCGGACCACGAGCGCCTCGCTCGCCGACGGCCAGAGCCACGAGGCCGACATCCGCGTCGGCAACATCATCGATCAGTTCGCGAACGTCGATGACGAGGAAGACGAGGAGTCGGCCGCTCGCGTGCGCCGCTCGCTCGCCGCCTCGCTCGCCGGCAAGATGTTCGCCCGCAACCCCGAGGCCAGCGCTGTCGTGGTGCGCCTCGAGACCTTCACGCCGGTGTCGATGGAGGCCTGGCGCGGGGGCGAGAGGGCGCGATGGATGCCGTATTACTCGGCAAAATTCATTCATTCGACGCAGCCCGAGGCGGAGTCGGACGAGGAGTCGGACGATGGTTGACCAGGCCGGAAGCTCTGCCATCGACGCGTCGTTCGGCCAGAGGCTGGCGCGCGGCGTATCGACGTTCTTCTTCGCGCCCGCGTCGGCGCGCCCGCCCGCGGCGCTGCGGGTGAGCCTCTCTCTCGTGCTGCTCGGGCAAGCGTGGCTGCTGCGGACCGAGGTGATGGAGCTGTTCGCTCACGACGGGATCGTGCAAGGCGGGCTGAGCCGGTATCTCGGCGGCTCCGGGGCTCCGCGCGCGAGCTGGCTGGTCGACAGCCTCGCTCCCTGGGGGGTGAGCGAGGCGGCCTGTCTTTACGCGCTGTGCGGCCTCTACGTGGCGAGCCTCGTGGGGCTCGGGCTCGGCCTCTTCACGCGGAGCGCCGCGGTGATGGCCTGGTTCCTCCACTGGACGCTGATCCGCTCGGCCGGCACGACGAGCTACGGGGCCGACACCTACGCTCACATCTTCCTGTTCTATCTCATGCTCGTTCCCTCGGGGGACGTGTGGTCGCTCGACGCCCTGCGGAAGCGCGCCGGCCGGCTCCCCTCGTCCGCGGCGCGGCTCGGGCTGCGGGTGATGCAGCTGCACCTCTGCGTGTCGTACCTGGCGAGTGGGATCCAGAAGTCGCAGGGGATCCAGTGGTGGAACGGCGAGGTGCTGTGGCGCGCGCTCTCGCTGCCCGTCTATCAGCAGGTCGACCTCTCGTGGCTCGCGTCGTACCCCTGGATCTGCCAGATCGCCGCCTGGACGGCGCTATTCACCGAGCTCGGCTACTGTGTCTTCATCTGGCCTGCTCGCACGCGGAGGCTGTGGATCACGGCGATCGTGGCGCTGCATCTCGGCATCGCGGTGTTCCTGGGGCTCGGCGTGTTCGGGGCGATCATGTGCGTGCTGACGGTGACGCTCTTCGGCGTGTCGCCCGAGCCCGGGGGAGGAGGTCAGTGGCTGCGCTTCGACAGAGTGGCAATCTGGCGGCGTCGGCGCCCCGCGGCGAGCGCGTGATCGACGCCTCAGCCGCGGAGCGAGCCACTCTCGCGAAGCCAGCGGGCCTCGTCGGCGATCGCTTCTTCCAGATCAACATGGCACGTCGCGCCGAGCTCGATCTCCGCGCGGCGGGGTGAGCACACCGTGGGTTCCAGGAGCTTCCGGAGCTGCTCGCGCGTGAACGGGGCCTTTTTCCCGGCGACCGAGCAGGCCGCTTCGAGCGCCGTCAGCGCGCCTCGCACCAGCGGCTCGGGGACCGAAAGGGCCCTGGGAGCGTGGAGGACGCGAGCGATGGTGTCGGCGAGCCCGCGCATCGTCGGCGCCTCGGCGTCGGCGACGACGAAGAGGCCTGTCGCGTCGGACTCCACCGCGGCGCGCGCGACCTCGGTCACGGTGGAGATGTGGACGATGCTCTTCCTGTTGTGGCCGCCGCCCGGGAGGACGAAGCGCCGACGGGCGATGGCGCGGATCATCGTCTGAACGTTGCTCTTGTCGCCGCGGCCGAACACCGGGCAGAGCCGGAGCACGGCAGTCGAGAGCCGGCCCGCCGTCGACGCGTCGAGGACGAGGCCTTCGGCCGCGATCTTGGTGCGCCCATAAGGGCTGTCAAAGGCGACGGGCGTGGACTCGTCGATCACCGCGGCCCGGGGCTCTTCGCCGTAGACCTTGATGGTGCTGATGAACACGAGCCGCTTCACGCCGGCGGCGACGCAGGCCTCCACGACGGCGCGGGTGCCCTCGACGTTGAAGCGGGCATACTCGGCCTCGGTGGCGCCGGGGTGGTGGACGACGGAGGCCGCATGGACCACAGCGTCAACACCGGTGAACGCGCGGGTGAGCCCCTCCTCCGTCCACGCGTCGATCGCGCGGAACGAGAGGCCCTGTTTCGCGACGCCCGCGCGGCCGGGGCGAACCAGGCCAATCCGCAAACGATCGTCGGGGTACGAGGCGAGGAGCGATGAGCCGACGAACCCGCTGGCGCCGGTGACCAGCAGGGCGCGGTCGCTCATGCGTGCTGAACGCCGCCCGCGAGCGCGGGAGCGAGCGAGGACGTGGCCTCGTCGGGGAGGTTCAGGGCCTTGAGCGAGGTGCTGGAGATCGGCGGCAGCGCCAGGCCGGTCGTGGTGGTGAGCTTGGCCTCGGGCACCATGTGGGAAATGATGCGGCGAATCGCCTCTTCGTCGCCGGCGAGGGCGACGGCGCGGAGCGTGGCCAGCCCCTTGTTGACGATCTCGGCCGGCGTCTCGTGGAAGCGGCCCACGACGATCTTCGGGTGAGGCGTGGTGTCGAACGTCTCCTCGTTGTGGAGGAGCTCTTCGAAGAGCTTTTCGCCGGGGCGCATGCCGGTGAACTCGATCTGGATGTCGAGGTCGGGGCGGAGGCCGGAGAGCTCGATGAGATCGCGCGCGAGGTCGACGATCTTCACGGGATCGCCCATGTCGAGGACGAAGATCTCGCCGCCCTTGCCGAGCGCGCCGGCCTGGAGGACGAGCTGCGCGGCCTCGGGGATCGTCATGAAGTAGCGGCGCATCTCGGGGTGTGTGACCTTGACGGGCCCGCCCCGCGCGATCTGCTCGCGGAAGATCGGGACCACGCTGCCGGCGCTGCCAAGCACGTTGCCGAAGCGGACTGCCACGTAGCGAGTCGGGCTCGTGCCGGCGCGCGCCTGGATGATCATCTCGGCGATGCGCTTGGTGGCGCCCATGATCGACGTGGGGTTCACCGCCTTGTCGGTGGAGACCATCACGAAGGCGCGGGCGCCGAAGTCGTGGGCGGCGTCGGCGACGAGCTGGGTGCCAAAGACGTTGTTCTTCACGGCCTCGGCCGGGTTGAACTCCATCATCGGAACGTGCTTGTGAGCGGCGGCGTGGAAGACGACCGCGGGGCGGAAGGTGCGGAACACGGCCTCGACGCGGAGGCGATCGGTCATGTCGCCGATGAGGGCGTTGATCTCGGCGTCGGGGAAGAGCGCGCGGAGCTCGCGCTCGATGTGGAAGAGGCCATTCTCGTTGTGATCGAAGAGCAGCAGGCGGCCCGGCCCGAAGCGGAGGACCTGCCGCGCGAGCTCGCTCCCGATGCTGCCGGCGGCGCCCGTGACGAGGATGGTGCGGCCTTCGAGGAAGTCGCCGACCTGCTCGGTGTCGAGCTGCACCGGGGCGCGGCGGAGGAGATCTTCGATGGCGATCTCGCGGAGCGCGGTGAGGGGGAGCTGCCCCTCGATCCGGTCGGCGAGGCTGGGCATCGCCTTGGTCTGGACCTTGAATTTACGACAAATGTCGACGATCTGGCGGAGCCGCGCGCCGTCGGCCGTCGGGATGGCGAGGACGACGAGCTTGATGTCGAGATCGGGGATGAGGCGGCTCAGCGTCGCCTCGTCGGCGGGGCCGAGAATGCGGATGTCGCGGACCATCGCGCCCGTCTTGCCGAGGTTGTCGTCGAGGAAGCCCTCGACCGCCCACCTGCTGTCGGGGGCGCGCTGCATGTCGCGGAGGAGGCTGTCGCCCGCGTCGCCGGCGCCGACGATCAGCGTGCGCAAGGCGTCGGCGCGAGGCCGGCCGCCGCCGTTGCGGCGCTCGCGGAAGATGCGGATGACGAAGCGGCTGCCGCCGACGAGCACGATCGAGGCGAGCCACTCGCCCAGGTACGTGGTGCGCGGCATGCGGAAGGAGCCGAAGCCCATGCCGAGCGCGAAGACGAACGCCGTCGGGAGCGTGCTGGCCCAGGCGAGGCTCTTCAGCTCGGGCATGCCGGCGTAGCGCCAGAGGCCGTGAAACAAGCCCGCTTTGTAGAACGCGAGGAGGCGTAGCCCGATCAGGATCGCCAGCACGGGCCAGCGGCGCTGGTTCCAGGGGCTCGGCACGTCGCCCTCGAAGCGGAGCGACATCGCGAGCTGGAACGCGAAGGCCCAGAGCACGAGGTGGTAGCCGATCACGACGACCCGGCGCACGAGGGCGCGGGTGGCGTTGGCTTCGGCGGAAATCAGCGGGGAGTATTGCATGGTCAGATGTGCCCCCCGACGTGCGTCGCAGGAAGGGGCGGGCCGTCGCACAGGCAAGAAGCAAGCCCTGGAGCCAAAATGCCGCCCTGGTCCATGGGGCATTGGTGTCGTGAGCGGGTCGGGAGATTCATCCCGCGGCCTCTTCGAGGACGCGACGCCAGCGGGCCACGGCGATCGGCCGATCGAGCTCGGCCTCGAACAGGGCACGCGCGCGCAGGCCCCGCTCGGCGCACCACGCCGGCGACGTCGCGGCGGTCTCGATCGCGCCGGCCAGACCCTCGGCGTCGCCGGGGCGACCCTGCCATCCCAGGTTGTTTTCGCTGATCACGCGCGCGGCCTCGCACGATTCCGGTCCCACGAACATCACCGGCCTCGCGGTGGCGAGCGCGCCGTAGAGCTTACTCGGAACGAGCAGGCCCTCCAAGCCAGTGCGCAGCGAGATGAGGTGAACGTCGGCCGCGGCGAGGCTGTGACCGAGCGTTTCATAGGGCTGATACCCGAGGAATTTCACGTTGGGGAGATCGCGCGCGAGCTGCTCTGCTTCGGCGCGCCTCGTGCCATCGCCGATGAACAGGAGCAAGGCGCGCGGGCAGCGATCGACGAGGAGCCGCGCCGCATCGATGAAGGTGGCGACGTCGTGGCCCACGCCGAGGTTGCCCGAGTACATCACCACGAAACGATCTTGCAGCGCGTGCTCGCGGCGAAATGGATTCTTTTCGGGCGCCAGCGGGCGGATGGCGCGGCCGTCGGACCAGTTGGGGATCACCCGGAGCCGATCGATCGGGGCGCCCTGTGCGGCGAGGCGATCGCGCATGCCACGCGAGAGGACGACGACCCGGCTCGAGGCGCGGTAAGTGAGGCGCATCAGCGCACCGAGGCCGATTGCACCGGGGCTGGTCGCGCTGATCAGGCCGAAGGCCACGGCGATGTCGGGGTAGACGTCCTGCGCCCACATCACGAGCGGGACGCGGCGCGCCGCGGCGACGGCGAGGGCGCCGCTGGCGATCATCGGCGGCGCGGTCACGGCGAGCATCACGTCGGGTCGCGCCTCGGCGGCCGCGCGCGCGACGGCCGTGCCCCAGAACGTGAGGTAATCGGTGAGGCGGCCGGCGAGCTTGCCCTTGCCGAAGCTGGTGGCCCAGGGCCGCACGACGCGCACGCCGCGGATCGTCTCGGCCGCGGGGAGCTTGTCGCCGCCGAGGTAGCGGCCGCGGCTGGCGATCACGGTCACCTCGTCGCCCTGCTCGACGAGATCTTCGCAGAGCTCGGTGAGGAGCTGCGACGTGGCGGCGTGGTCGGGCGCGTAGAACTGGTTGATGGCGAGGATGCGCATGCCGGTGGATTCCGTGGTGGCGCTGGGCGCTCAGGGGCGATCGAGCGCGGGATCCGGCGTCGTGGTGCACGCGGCGGCGCCCGACGGGAAGAAGCGCTTGAGCTTGAGAAACTGCTTCTCGAAGACCTGGTACGAGTCCCAGGCGACGCCGAGCGAGGCGGCCCCGGCGACGACGTAGAACACGAGCTGACCGGGGAGCTCCGAGCCCAGCAGCTCCGGGAAACGAAGCGCGCGCCCCGCCCCGGCGGGCCGAAGATCCGATCGCGGATCAGCGCGCGCAGTGGCAAATGGACGAGGTACACGCCGTACGAGTACTTGCCGAACGTGCGCAGGAACCGCGACGAAAACAGGCGGTGGAGCGTCGAGCCCGGCGCCGCCGCGACGACGACGATCAGGACCGCGCCGAAGAGCACCGCCACCAGCGAGAAGCCGAAGGTGATGAAAATCGGGCTCATTCCCAGGGCGATCTGGTTCGGCGGCTCGAAGATGTCCTCGGCGATCGGGATGGCGATCACCAGCGGCAGCAGCGCGATGATCGCCACGCGCCTGGCGCGTGAAGCGCGCCTGGCGCGTGAAGCGCGCGAGGCCGCCCGGCTCGCGCGCCACCGCGGCGAGGATCGCGCCGACGACGAGGCCGTCGAGGTGACACGGCGTGAGCACGTGGATCGAGTAAGCGTTGTAGCTCGAGAAGAAGTGGAGCCCGACGCGCAGCGCGAACGATCCGAGAGCGAGGCCCGCCGCGATCTGAACGAGCGCGCGCGGCGAGCACAGGAACACCAGCGCCGGCCACACCGGGTAGAACTGCTCCTCGATCGCCAGCGACCAGGTGACGTCGAGCACCCCGTGGCGGACCGCGCCCACGCGCGCCATCGCGAAGTTGGAGAGGTAGAGCCAGTAGTAGGCCTCGTCGCCGGCGATGGTCCCGAAGCGCGCGAGCTTCGCGGGCGGGAGGAGGTGCGGGAGCAGGTAGAGCGAGGCGACGAGGATCGCGTAATAGAGCGGGAAAATCCGCAGCACACGCCGCGCGTAGAAGTTGCGGAAGTAGTGATCGGCGCCCTTCGCGTCGAGCAGGATCCCGGTGATCAGGTAGCCCGAGAGGACGAAGAAGAGATCGACGCCGAACCACCCGAGGTTGGTCCCGTAGGAGACGACGCGATCGAGCTTGGTCTGCGCCGGCATCGTCCACAGGTGCAGCATCATCACGAGCAAGATCGCCAGGCCTCGCACGCCGTCGAGGACCGGGAAATGAGCCGGCTCCGAGGTCATGGCGTCGCGAGGCATCACGGGCCCGTAACAGCGAGGCCGGGGAGGAACAAGCGCCGCTGCGGCTCCGGCGGGGATTGATGGCGGGCGCCGCCTCGCGGATCGAGCATGGCGAGCTTGGTTGCGCGTGGTGGTCGCGGCATTGAATTGCTCGGCGCCTTGACGCAACGAAACCCGGCCCGTAGCCTTCGCGGCCTTCCGCCGCACGGGCTCGGTTTCTGCGCGTCGAGAACGGGCTGGAGAGCTGGATGTCGAGACTCGTGCTGGGGATCAACTCGGCCCACGGAGACGCCGCAGCGGCGCTCGTGGGCGAGCAGGGGCTCATCGCCGCGATCGCGGAGGAGCGGATCAACCGGAAGAAGCACTGCGGTGGCTTCCCGGCGCTGGCCATCGAAGAAGTGCTTCGCATCGCCGGCGCGCGCCCCGAGGATCTCTCGGACATCGCCGTCGCGCGCGATCCGGGCGCGAACCTCGGCGCGAAGATGGCGTTCATGGCGCGGAACCCGAGCATCGGCGTCGCCCGGGCCATATCGCGCTTCAAGGTCCACCGCGAGGTGCGCAACACGAAAGACCTCTTCGCCGAGGCCATGGGCGCGCGCGTCGATCGTATCAGCGCGCGCTTCCACCAGGTCGAGCACCACCTCGCCCACGTGGCGAGCTCGTATTTCTGCTCGCCCTTCGAGCGGGCCACGGGCCTCAGCATCGACGGCTCGGGCGACTTCGCCTCGTCGCTGCTGGCCACGTGCGAGGGGCCGCGGATCAAGGTCCACCGCCGCGTGCTCCTGCCGCACTCGCTCGGCGTGTTCTACACCGCGCTCTGCCAGTTCATCGGCTTCGATCGCTTCGGCGAAGAGTACAAAGTCATGGGCCTCTCGGCCTACGGGGTGAACCGCTTTGCCCCTGAAATGAAGCAGATCGTGCGCGTCGATCCGGTGAGCGGCCTCGAGCTCAACCTGCGGTTTTTCCAGCACCACCTGCTGGCGTCGAGCCTCGACATGACCTCCGACGGCGACTCGGTGATCCCCCAGCTCTGGAGCGATCAGCTCATCCCGCTGTTCGGCCCGCCGCGCCGCCGCAAGGACGCGCTGACGGAGCGCGACAACGATCTCGCGGCCTCGATGCAGGTGCGCTTCGAAGAGGTCTACCTGGAGATGCTCGCGCACGCGGTCGACAAGACCGGCATCCGCGACGTGGCGCTCGCCGGCGGCTCGGTGCTGAACTCGGTCGGCAACGGGCGGATGATCACCGAGCGCGCGGTGGATCGCGCCTATTTCCATCCGGCCGCGTCCGACGACGGCACGGCCGCGGGCGCCGCCCTCCAGATCATGTTCGGTCACCACGAGGTGCCGCGGCGGGGCGCGCTCACGCACGCGTACCTCGGCACCGAGTGGGACGACGCGGCGATCGAGGCGGCGCTGCGCGGCGCCAAGCTCCCCTTCCGCAAGCTCGACCGCGATGGCCTGCTGGCGACGGCGGCGAGCGCGCTCTCGCAGGGCAAGATCGTGGGCTGGTTCCAGGGCCGCGAAGAGTGGGGCCCGCGCGCGCTCGGCAACCGGAGCATCCTTTGCCACCCGGGCTGGCCGGGGATGAAGGCGACGCTCAACGCGCGCATCAAGAATCGAGAGCCCTTCCGCCCCTTCGCGCCCGCGGTGCGGATGGAGAAGCTCTCCACGTGCTTCCACGGCGGCCACGAGGTGCCATTCATGAACGTGGTTTACCGCGTGCGGGCCGAGTGGAAAGAGCGGCTCGCCGCGGTGACTCACGAGGACGGCACAGGCCGCGTGCAGAGCGTGCGGCGCGAGGACAACGCCCTCTATTACGATCTGATCTCGTCGTTCGAGGCGAAGACGGGGATACCCGTGCTCCTCAACACGTCGTTCAACGAGAACGAGCCTGTCGTCCACCGGCCGGAAGAGGCGATTGCCTGTTACGCGCGGACGCGGATGGACGCGCTCGGCATTGGCTCGTTCTGGCTGGAGAAGGGCGCCGCCGACGGCGCGGGCTGACGCGGCCAGGGCGCCGCCGCTGCGGGGTTCAGCGCTGCGGCAGGCGGCGCGCCGGTAACCCGCGACTCCCCGGGAGACGCCCGCGGGCAGACTCCTTCGTGGCCAACAAACGTGCGAGGCCGTGGACGAGCCACGACGCTATGATGCCGCCGACGATCATCTGGAGGATGCCCGCGTAGAGCAGCGCGAACGAGCCTGTCACCGCGATCAACGAGAACTGGGCCACCGCCCCCGCCTTGAGCGCCCAGTGCTCGCCCGAGTACATCGTCTGGCAGACGCCCACCCACAGCCCCATGGCGACGCTCACGAAGACGATCCCGGGCCAGCCGAAGTTCCAGTACCCATCGACGATGAGGGGCATGAGGAGCGAGGTCGAGCGCGCGCCGAGCTCGCTCTGTCGGTTGAAGGCGACACCGTAATTCTTGTCGAGATCCCCCGAGGTCGGTTTGGCGGGCCAGAGGAGGCGGGGGATCGGCGAGTAAAGGAGGATGACCCACGCCTCGCCGTCGGCGGAGCGGACGCGCCCGGGGAGCAGCGTGAACGCGTGGAGGACCGGGTCGAGCTCGAGGAACCGGCTCACCGAGCTGTCCTCGGTGGTCGACGCCGTGTCGCGGCCACTCCACACGTCGGTGATGGCCGACGTCCAGGCGCCGACGCGCTCGCTGTACCCCGCTTGCTGCTGCGAGCCGTGGACGAACCAGGTCTGGGCGCGGAACTGGGCCTTTGCCGGCTGGAGGATGACGTACGCGCCCAGCAGCGCGACGAGGGCCCCGACGGAGAAGCGGCGGAGGTGGACCCAGCGCGCGGTGATCACGGTGAGGGTCATGCGGAAGAGCGGCTCGAGCACGCCGCGGAGCAGGTTGCCGAAGATGCCGACCGTGATGATGCTGGCCACGAGATAGCGAGACCATGTGCCGTTGAAGGCCTCCGGCTTCGCCATGATCGCGCCGAGCGAGAACGTGAGCGAAAGGCTCATCACGATGAGCACGCCGATCGCCGTCGGGAACTGCGTGCCGAGGCTGATGAACTGCGTGGCTGCCATGCACGCGAAGGCATAGACGCTCACCGCGCGCGAGTACGAGGCGGGCATCTCGCTCGGCGGATAGAGGCGCAGCAACGAGGGCTGGAGCTTCGTGCCGAGGCGCCCGCCGACGCGGATCCCCACGTAGAGCATGACCGAGCTGACGGCGACGGCCGCCGTGCCCTGGAAGCGGGCAAAGTCGTTGAAGCTGACGGGCCCGCTCAGATCGATGAAGACCGTGTTGAAGAGCGCCGCCGACGAGAACGTGACGTAATAGACCAGCAGCGCGTAGACGCCGAACGGGAGCTGGGTGCCGCGCGGGAGCTTCCGGAAGCGATCGATCTCGATCAGCAGCGGAAAGATGGGGACGGCGCACAGCAGGCGATCCCGCATCTCGAAGTCGTTGCGCCCGAGGAGGAGGTGCACGCAGACCATCGCCGCGCCGAGGACGACGAGGATCGGCCGCACCTGCGGGAACTCTTCGGTGCTGGCCGGCTTCGGGGGCGCCGGCGGTCTGCCACGGACAGGGCCTCGCCGCGGCAGACCGCCGGCCGGCGCGATCGGCGCGGGGCTCGTCGGCTCGGGCTCGGGCTCGGGGGCGTCGCTCATCGGTGGGTCACTGTGATGACGGGGGAGGGCAGATCATTCAGCGGGCGCCGCCGCGAGCTAGAGGCGGACGTTGTTCGTCCGACACCAGCCGGCCAGGGCGGCGATCGACCAGATGCGCGAGTGCGAGGTGTAGCGCTCGCTGCGGAGGAACGAGCGCCAGAGTCGCTCGACCGCGCCGGGGCGGAAGACGCCGAGCTCCCGGGTGCTGCTGGAGAGGAGAATGTCTTCCATCCAGCCGCGGAGCGGGCCGCGAAACCAGGTATCGAACGGGAGCGTGAAGCCCATCTTGGCGCGATCGCGGACCTGCCGAGGGAGGCTGGGCGCGGCGGCGACGAGGAGCGGTTTGTTCTCGGCGTCGCTGAGCTTGAGGGCGCCCCGGACGCGCAGCACCTTCTCGATCAGCACGTGATCGAGGAGCGGGACGCGGACCTCGAGCGAGTGGGCCATGCTCATGGCGTCGGAGTCGCGGAGCAGCGTGTTCTTGAGGTAATTCGAGAGCTCGAGCGCCGAGAACGCGTTGATCGGATCGAGCTCGCCCGAGGCCAGGCGCTCGCGCAGGCCGTCGGGCACCGTGATGCCGTCGTAGGCCACGTGGGTGCCGAGCTCGTCCGTCAGGAGCTGGCGGCGCTGGTCAAGCGTGAACATCGCGCGCAGCACCGCGTACGCCGCGTCGGGCTGCCCCGCGCTGGCGAGGAGCGCGCCGAGCTTGCGGAGCTGGTTCGGCGCGAGCGCGACGCCGTCGAGCCCGGCGAGCGCGGCACGAACGATCGGAGGAAAGCGATTGATCGCGCGGGCGATCGGGAGGGCGCGGGCGAAGAAGCGAAAGTAGCCATAGCCCGCGAAGAGCTCGTCGCCGCCGAGGCCCGACAGGGCGACGGCGAGGCCCGCTTCGCGCGCGGCCTTGGACACGAAATAGGTGTTCACGCCGTCGGACGAGGGCTGATCGAGCGCGCGGACGGCGCCGTCGATCTCGCGGGCCGCCTGGTTGGCCGGGAGGTGGACTTGCCGGTGGGTGCAGCCGTAGCGGCGCGCGACCTCGGCCGCGAAGGGCGCCTCGCTGAAGCGCTCTTCGTCGAAGGTGACCGTGAAGGTGTGGATTGGCGCGGCGCCCGGCTCGGTCGCGAAGGCCACCAGGACCGAGCTGTCGATGCCGCCGGAGAGGAAGATCCCGACAGGCACGTCGGCGATGAGGCGGAGCCGGACAGCGTCCTTCAGGATCGGGGTGACCGCGCGGACCTCGTCGTCGAACGTGCTTTGCGGGGCGCGATCGAGCGGTATCTCCCAGTAGCGGCGGAGGGTGACGCGGCCGTCGCGCAGCTCGAGCGTGTGGCCCGGAGGCAGGGAGTTGATCCCGTCGATGATCGAGCTGGGCCCGGAGACGGCGCCGAAGGCGAAATAGGACGCTACGGCCGGCCGCGAGAGCCGACGCTCGGCGGCGCCGGTGGCGAGGAGCGTGCGGACCTCGGAGGAGAACGCGAGGCCGCCCGAGGGGCGCTGGGTGTAATAAAGAGGCTTGATTCCCAGGCGATCGCGCGCGAGGAACAGCGCCCGCTCGCGGGCGTCCCAGATGGCGAAGGCGAACATGCCGCGGAAGCGAGAGAGGCAGTCTCGGCCCCAGCGGACATAAGCCTTGAGGACGACCTCGGTGTCACAGACCGAGTCGAACGTCACCCCTTCGCGGGCGAGCTGCTCCCGGATCTCGACGTGATTGAAGACCTCACCGTTGTAGGTGATGGTGTAACGCCCGTCGCTCGTCGTGCGCGGCTGGTGGCCTGCCGGCGATAGATCGATGATCGAGAGGCGGGTGTGGGCGAGGCCGCAAACGATGGTCCCCGAGGCATCACGGAACGAGCCGCGATCGTCCGGCCCGCGGTGCCAGAGCGACTGAATCGCGGTCTGCAGCACCTCCGGCGAGGCGAGCGCGGCCTCCAGGCCGGCGTATCCGTAGATGCCACACACAGGACGACTCCGACTCTACCCGCGGGCTCGTTTTTCGCGAGCCGCAAGCTCGATGTCGGCGTCGACCATGCGGGCCACGAGCTCGGGAAAGCTCACCTTCGGAGTCCACCCGAGGGCGGCCTTGGCCTTCGCCGGATCGGCGAGCAGCAAGTCGACCTCGGCCGGGCGGAAGTAGCGCTCGTCGATGCGGACGTGCTCCTGCCAGTTCAGGTCGGCGCGGGTGAACGCCAGCTCGAGGAACTCGCGGACGGAGTGCGTCTCGCCGGTGCCGATGACGTAGTCGTCGGCCTTGTCTTGCTGGAGCATCAGCCACATGGCCTCGACGTAGTCGGCGGCGTGGCCCCAGTCGCGCTTGGCGTCGAGGTTGCCGAGGAAGAGCTCGCGCTGCGTGCCCTGCTTGATCCGGCCGATGGCGCGGGTGATCTTGCGGGTCACGAACGTTTCGCCGCGGCGCTCGCTCTCGTGGTTGAAGAGGATCCCGTTGCTGGCGTGGAGCCCGTAGGCCTCGCGGTAGTTCTGCGTGACGTAGAAGGCGTAGGCCTTGGCCGCGGCGTAGGGGCTGCGCGGGTGGAACGGCGTCGTCTCCTTCTGGGGGATCTCGACCACCTTGCCGTAGAGCTCGCTCGAGCTGGCCTGGTAGAACTTGCACGAGACGCCGAGCTTGCGGATGGCCTCCAGCAAGCGGATCGAGCCGAGGCCGGTGATCTCCGCGGTGTACTCGGGGATGTCGAACGAGACGCGGACGTGGCTCTGGGCGCCGAGGTTGTAGACCTCGTCGGGCTTGACCTCGCCGATGACGCTCTGGAGCGAGGAGGCGTCGTTCAGGTCGCCGTAGTGGAGGTGGAGGCGGACGCCGCGCTCGTGCGGATCCTTGTAGATGTGGTCGAGGCGCTCGGTGTTGAACGAGCTGGAGCGACGGACGATGCCATGAACTTCATACCCCTTCTCGAGCAGGAGCTCGGTGAGGTAGGAGCCATCCTGCCCGGTGATTCCTGTGATGAGGGCGCGTTTCATGGGAGCGGGTTTCTCGCGTGGAAAGGCTAGTCGAGGCCAAGTCGGCCCGCGGGGACGGGCGAGGGCGAGACGCTAGCATCGGGGGTCTGTCGCTGCCAATGCAGGGTTTTTTCAGGTATCGAGCGCGGCGTGCAGGTGTGCACGGAGCGAGCGGAGGAAGCTCGGGTACGTGAAGAGCTCGTCGAGGCGGCGATGTGCGGCGGACCCCATCGCCGCGAGCCTGGCCGGATCGGCGAGCAGCTCGATGCATGTGGAAGCGAAGCCGCCGACGTCGTCGTACGTGACGAGGCGCCCCGTCTCGCCCTCGACGATCACCTCGGGTGTGCCGCCGTGGTTGCCGCCGATCGATGGTTTGCCGAAGAGCGCCGCCTCCAGGAACACGATGCCGAAGCCCTCTTTGGCGCTGGGCATGACGAAGAGCGAGCTCTCCGCGTAGGCCTCGGCGAGGGCCGCGGGCGAGACGCGACCACGAAACTCGACGCGCTCGACCACGCCGGCGTCGCGCGCGGCTTGCTCGAGGCGCGGGCGATCCGAGCCGTCGCCGACGATCGCGTAGCGGATGCCCGGCACCTTCACGGCGATGGCCGGCAGCGCGCGGATCACCTGCTCGATGCCCTTGTGGCGCTCGGTCTCGGCGAGCCGCGCCACGGTGAGCAGGAGCGGGCGCGCGGGATCCGGCGTCGTCTTCGGCTTTTGCCCGGAGAAGTCGGCGGCCCAGATCGGATCGAGCGCGCACGGCTGGAGACCGACGAGCGAGCGGGACACGTCGTTGTGGCGAATGAGCTGGCTGCGGGTGTAATCGCTCACGGCGAGAACGCGGTCCGCGGTGCGCACGGCGAGGCGCTGCGCGGGGCTCATGCGCCGCCACACCTCGATGCCGTGGGTGACGAACCACTGCGCCGCGCGGGGCCGCATGGCGCGGGCGATCAGCGCGACGGGGGAAAAGTTCACGTGGCCGAGGACGATGAGATCGGGCCGGAGCCGCGCGACGCGCTCGATCGTGGCGGCGGCGAACCGCGGCCGCGAGCCGGCGAAGGCCAGCGGTCGCGGGAGCGTCGGCTCGAAGTAGCGCGGGTCGAGGTGGCTCTCTGTGTCGAGCAGGAGCAGCGTCTCGCAGGTGCCCCCGCGCTCCACGGCGATGGCGTGGAGGGCCTTGATCAGAAGGCGATTGTACATCTCGAGGCCGCCGGCGGGGCCGAACGCGCCGGGCAGCAGCAAGAGCACGCGGGTGGGCTTCGAGCGCTTCAAGGCGAAGCGCCTCGGGGCTGGTCGCGACCCGAGCGCGCGTGTACCGCGTGTGCTCGGGATCTCGGCTGACGAGGTGCCACTGAGACCATCGAAGGGCGCGGAGCATACGCCCGGCCCGGCGATGAAGTCGAGCACGTCTGCCGCGGTGATCCGCTGGCGTCGCCGGGGCGGACCCGATAGGTTCGCGAGCGCGGAGCGCAGCGCAGCGCAGCCCCCGCGGAGATGCTTCGATGAACGGCGTAAAGCGCACCAGCGACCTGTCAGCGGAAGAGGTCCAGCGCGGTAACCAGCGGTGGTGGACCGACAACCCGATGACCTACGACTGGCACGGCCAGGTCGAGGCGCCGCGCTACTCGAGCGCGTGGTTCGACGCCATCGACGCTGCGCACATCTTCGGCGCGCGCCTCTTCGCCACCCGCGACACGCCGTTCGATCGCGTGATGCCGCTCGCCACCCTCGCGGGCAAGCGCGTGCTCGAGATCGGCTGCGGGATGGGCCTCCACACCGAGACGCTGGCCCGCGCCGGCGCGAAGGTCACGGCCCTCGATCTCACCCCCACGGCGATCGAGGCCACGACGCGGAGGCTCGCGCTCCGCGGCCTCTCGGCCGAGGTGATCCGCGGCGACGCCGAGTCGCTGCCGTTCGAAGACCACAGCTTCGACTTCGTGTGGTCGTGGGGTGTCATCCATCACTCGTCGAGCACGGCGCGGGTGGTGCGCCAGATCGCCCGGGTTTTGAAGCCCGAGGGCGAGTGCCGGATCATGGTCTACAACCGCGAGGGGATGAGCGCGAAGGTCTCGCTGCTCAAGGACCACTGGCTCCGCGGCGGCTTCCTCACGCGCAGCTTCGAGGAGACGCTCTATCACGTGACCGACGGCTTCTCGGCGCGTTACTACGTCGCCGAGCAGTTCGAAGATCTCTTCCGCGGCTTCTTCAAGCAGACGAGCTTCGAGATCTGCGGCCAGGACGCCGACGCCATCCCGCTGCCGCGCCGCCTGCGCAAGCTCGCGCTGCGCGTCGTGCCGTCGAGCTACCTCGAGGCGGCGCAGGCCCGCCGCGGGAGCTTCATCTTCCTGACGGCGTCGCAGCCCACGTAGCAGGTCAGCGCGCGTCGACGAGCGCGCGCAGCGTGCGCAGCAGCGTCGCGTAGGTGAAGCGCTCCTCCACGCGGCGCCGCGCGGCCTCGCCCATCGCGCGCAGCCGCTCGGGATCGCCGAGCAGCGCCGTCGTCATCGCGGCGAGGGCCGGCACGTCGTCGTGATCGACGAGGCGGCCCGTCTCGCCGTCGACGATCACCTCGGGCGTGCCGCCGTGGTCGCCGCCGATCGAGGCGCGACGAAAGAGACCGGCCTCCAGGAACACGATGCCGAAGCCTTCTTGCGAGCTCGGCATCGCGAAGAGCGAGCTCTCGCCGTAGGCCTGCGCCAGCGCCTCGGGCGAGACGCGGCCGCGAAACTCGACGCGTGAGGCGACGCCGACCTCGCGCGCGATCGCTTCCAGGCGCGGGCGATCGTCGCCGCCGCCGACGACGGCGTAGCGCACCCCGGGGATCGACCTCGCCACGATCGGGAGCGCGCGGATGATCTGATCGATGCCCTTGTGGCGCTCTTCGCTGGAGAGGCGCGCCACGGTGAGGATCAGCGGCCGATCGACGTCGGGCCCGGAGCGCGCGGCCTCGGCGAGCGCGCCGTACGCCGCGGCCCAGAACGGATCGAGCGCGCAGGGAAGGAGATCGACCTTCGCGCGATCGATCCCGTTGTGGCGCACGAGCTCGCGGCGCGTGTAGTCGCTGACGGCGAGCGTCCTGTTCGCGCCGAGCACCGCGAGCCGCGAGAGCGGCCGCATGCGGCGCCAGACCTCGACCCCGTGGACGATGAACCACTGCGGCGTGAAGGGCGCGATCACTCGCGACGCGAGGGCGAGCGCGCCGAAGTTGATGTGCCCGAACACCACGAGATCGGGCCGGAAACGAGCTATTTTTGCCAGCGTGGCGCCGATGAAGCGCGGGCGCGAGCCGCCGAACCCGAGCGGCCTTGGCTGGCGTGGATCGAGGTAGCGCTCGTCGGGGTGCGAGCCTTCGTCGAGGAGCAGCAGCGCCTCGCACGCGCCGCCGCGCTCGCCCGCGAGCTCGTGGAATGCTTTGACCAGCAACCGATTGTAGGCCTCGATTCCGCCGGTCGGCCCGAAGGCCCCGGGGAGCGCGAGGAGGAAGCGCTTCGGCGTGGAGCGGCTCATGCGGCCTCGTGGGTGCGCGCGCCGTCGAGGCTCGCCAGCGCTCGCACGAGCCCCGCCGTCGTCTGCGTGTAGCTGTAGCGGGCGACGATCTCGAAGCTCTTTTCGCCCCACGCGCGCAGGCGATCGCGATCGGCGAGCGCCTCGGTCAGGCAGCGCGCGAGCGCGGCGACGTCGCCCGTGGGGAAGATCAGGCCGTTCTCGCGCGGCCGCACCAGGTCTTCGCCGCAGCCGACGTCGGCGCTGACGATGATCGGGCGCGAGAGGCACATGGCCTCGTTCACGGCGAGCCCCCACGTCTCGCTCGCGCCTTGACTGGGCAGGACGAAGAGATCGCCGGCGGCGTAAGTACGCGGCATTTGCAGCTGATTCTGGAACGGGGCGAAGCGGATCTTCGGGTGGCTCGCGGCGAGCGCGCGGAGCTCTTGCTCCTGGGGCCCGCTGCCGACGAGCAGGAGCGAGGCGCGCGGGAGATCGGCCTGCATGAAGGCGCGGATCAGCACCGCGAGGTTCTTCTTCGGCTCGAATTTGCCTGCCGAGAGGATCACCGTGTCGTCGTCGGCGAGGCCGAGCTCGCGTCGCCAGGCCGTCGCCGCGAGGAGCGTCGCCTCGCGCTGGCCGGCGAAGCGCGCGTTATCGACCGAGTGCGGCGCGAAGAAGAGTCGCGACGCCGGCACGCCGTGGTGGAGGAAGTAGCGGCGGTTGGCCTGGCCCACGTAAAGAAACGCCGCGAAGCGCCGCATCAGCAGCGTGAGCGCGCCGCGGCGGACCCACTCCTTCGCTCCGACGCGCGGGACGAGGCGGTGCGAGTCGCCGCGAAAGAGCAGCGGTGACGAGCGCCACGACCAGAGGAAGCGGTGCGTGCTCGCGTAGTTGTAGGTCATCATCAGCACGGCCGCGGGATCGAAGGCCCGCACGCGACGCGAGAGATCGGGGTTCTGCATCCCCATGAAGTGCATGGTGCCCGGCGTGGAGCTGACGTTGGGCACGAACTCGTGGGCGTAGCCGTCGAGCAGGGGAATGTCCCACGTGAGCGCGTGCCCGAAGCCGGGATCGATCGTCTGCTTCACGCCGAAGTCCCAGAGATAGAAGACCTTGAGATCGATCCCCGGCTGCGCCGCGACGTCGCGGTACCACGGCGCGTTGTACTGGATGGGGTGCGAGGTGATGATCGCGAGCTTTTTCATCCGACGAGGGGCGCGAGCCTAGCATCGACGTCGGGCTGCGTGCCCCGGTGGTCGAGGCGTGCGAGCTCAGCGCTGCAAGAGGCGGCTGCCCGCGAGGGAGCGCTCGGCCTTGATGCGCTCCTTCAGCTCGCCGTCGCCGCCGCCGTGGCGCTGGGCTACGCGCTCCAGGGCCTCGGCGGCGCGGCCGTGGTCATCGACGCTGCTGGCGAGGGCGGCGAGCTTGAGCCAGCGCTCCTCGGTCGGATCGGCGCGGGCCGCGCGCTCGTACATCGCCAGAGCGAGGCCGTTCTCGCCGCGGCCTCGGCGGATGTCGCCGACCCACGTGGCCATGTCGGCGCAGCTCACCGCGGTGTTGCAGGCGTTGCCGATGAGCTCCTTGGCCGCGGTGCCGAGGCGATCGAGCGCGCCGTTCGCGGGCGGGTGAGCGTCCTTGATCTGGGCCGCAGCGCTGACGCGAGCCTGGAGGCAGGGGATGCGATCGGTGACCTTCTGGCACTCGATCTCGAGCAGGCTCGCGGCCTCCTCGGGCTTCTTGTCCGCGAGGAGCAGGCGCGCGCGCAGCAGGGCGGCGGTGGCGGAGTCCGGGCGGCTCAGCGCAATGGCCGTCGCGTGGGCGCGGATCGCCTTGCGGCAGGCCTCGCGATCGAGGCAGAGGCCCGCGGGCTTGCCGGTGTCGAGCGCGCTGAGCCGGGCCTCGGACTCGCGCACGCGAGCCGCGATCTCCCCGGGATCGCGCGCGATGATCTCCTGGTTGCACTGGCTCTGAATCGGCCAGCTCTCGGGCTGATCGAGGAACGCGGCGACCTGATCGAGCATGCGGACGCCGGCGAGCCCCTGAGGGATGGCGGTCATCAGCTCGTCGTGATCGTGGGTCCAGTGGACGAGCATCTTCGCGGCCGGGCCCGTGAGGCCACTGTCGTTCTCGACGCTGAGCCGGAGCTCGAAGAGTGCTTGTTTTTTCGCGCCGCGTCCGCCGAGGAACTCGGCCAGGAGCAAGTGCGCGCGCCCGTTGACCTGCCCGCGCTCGAGCGTGTGCTGGAGCCAGGGCATCGGGCTCTGGTCGTGGGCGCGGACGGCGACGAGCGCGCCGATCAGGGGAAAATAAGGCTCGGCCGGGTGCCGGAGCATCACCGCGCGGACGAGATCGCGGACGCGGGCGACCTCCTCCGGATACTGGAGGTTCCCTTCGGCCTCGTACGCCGTGCGGAGCGCGGCGCGATCGCTGGCGACGTCGGTGCTGCGGTGGAGCGCGCCGAGCCCCACCAGCGCGAGGCCGAACGCCGCGACGCCGATCGCCGCAGGAAGGCTCCAGTCGCGCGGTGAGGTGGTGCCGCTTTCAGCGCGGGGGAGGTGACGACGTCGGCCGTCGCCCCAGAGCGATCCGAGCACGGTCGCCGCCGCGATCACGATCGCGGGGACCTCGAGCGCGAGATCGAACATGTTCTGGAGCAGGAGCACCGCGACGCCCATCCACGCTCCGGCGGCGACGGCGCTGCGACCGACCCCGAGCTGCTTGGGCGCAAAGGCCCAGCCGAACGCGATGAACGCGGCGAGCGTGACGGGGATGCCCCACTCGGAGGCCCACTGTGCGGGGAAGTTCTCGGCGTGGGTGAAGACGAGGTTGCCAGGGACGAGGCGATAGACGGGAAACACGCTCTCGAACGCGCCGCGGCCGATGCCGAAGAGTGGATGGTCGTGCAGCAGCGGTTTGGCCCAGAGGAGCATCTCGATCTTGGAGACGTCCTTGGCGTAGAGCTCGGCCCAGGTGGCGCGACTGCCGCCGAGGGCCGCGAGCACCGCGCCTCCGGCGATGGCGGCAATGACCATGATCCAGGTCGAGCGGCCACGCCCGGCGGCGCCCGAGCTCGTCTGGCGGCGCGTGACGAGGGCGAGCGCGAGCACGCCAATCGGGAGCGCGAGGACGCCGCCGCGCGAGGCCGAGGTGACCTCGACGCCGACGATGAGCATGACGCCGAGGGCGATGAGCCACGGCGGGACGACGGGCTTGCGGGTGAGCGCGAGGCCGAGCCCCGCGAGCGCGCCCAGGTTGAGATACCCGGCGAGGTTGTTGGGGTTGAGCAGCGGCCCGACGTGCCACACGCTCGCCGCGAACGCCGGCTGGTAGAGGCCGTAAACGCGGGTCGCGCCGGCGAGGCCATGAGCCACGGTGATGATCGCGGCGAGCATCGCGCTGGCGAACACCAGCGTGACGCCCCACGCCGCGCCGCGCTTCGACGAGATGGCCGCGGCGCTCGCGAAGACCGCGGCGTACGTCGCCCATTTCACCGCTTCGAGGACCGACGCGCCGGGATCGAGCGAGATGCTCGCCCAGCTCCGCGCCGGCTCGCCGAACGGGAGCAGCACGCGCTCCCACACGTCGGCGTTGGCCGGCGCGATCACGCGGAGCAGCCCCATCGGCAGCGGCAGCGTCTGGAAGAGCGTGTAGAGCGCGAGGGCCGCGCAGGTGATCACCGGCAGCGAGAGCGCCGGGCGAATCGAGGTGCCCGCCGTCGTGCTGCCGTAAAGAGCGAGCACGACGGTGAGAAACGAGAGCGCCGCGACGACGAGCAGCGTGGTCGCGTGCACCGTCCCGATGGCCAGCGCCGATCCGATGACGACGAGCCCGAGCAGCCACGTCGCCGCCGTCTGCGCGAGGTCGGCGTGAGGCCGCGCGCCGCTGGACCCTTCACGCGTCGACGAGCGTGATACCGCGCGGCGAACGCCGGAGCTGATTGCCCGTCGCCGCTCGGAGTCGATCCGAGGTCGATTTTCCACGCTGTCGGACAAGGGGTCGCGGTTCCACACTCTCTCTAGCGCGGGACTGTTGCGCGGGTAACGAAGATCATTCGGCGGATCGGAAGAAGACTTTGATTTTTTCGACCACGATCTCGATTTCGAGCGCCTCGAGCTCGGGAAAAATCGGCAGAGCGAGGGTCTCGAGCGCGGCGGCTTCCGCGTTCGGGAAACTCCGTACGTCATGGCCAAGTGAGGCAAAGCACGGCTGGCGATGCAGAGCGACCGGGTAGTAGATCTCCGTCCCGATGCCTTCGTCGGCGAGGAACGTGCGCAATCGATCCCGCGCGCCCGCGCCGAGGACCCGGATCACATACTGGTTGTACGTGGCGGCACCATCGGCTGGCGGTGACGCGATGAGGTGCACGTCGGCCCCGGCAAAGAGGCTGTCGTAGCGCCGTGCGTGGGCTCGACGCGCCGCGATCGCCGCCTCGACGCGAGGGAGCATGACGCGGAGGAGCGCGGCCTGGAGCGCGTCGAGACGGAAGTTGCCGCCGACGTCGGTGTGATGATTCTTCTCGGGGGCTCCGTGGGCGCGGAGCGCGCGGACGCGCGCCGCGAGGGCGTCGTCGCCAGTGACGACGAGCCCGCCGTCGCCGAAGCCGCCGAGGTTCTTCGTGGGAAAAAACGAGAAGCACCCGAGCGCGCCGATCGATCCGGCGGCTCGCCCGAGAGCGTCGCGCGCGCCGAAGGCCTGGGCCGCGTCCTCGACGATCGGGAGTGACGTCACCGCACGAAGAGCCCCGAGGTCGACACAGCGGCCAAAGAGGTGAACTGGCACGATGGCCCTGGTACGCGGGGTGAGCCGCGCCGCGACCGAGGCTGGATCGAGCAGGAGCGTGGAAGGATCGATGTCGGCGAAGACGGGTATCGCTCCGAGGCGGGCAATCGCTCCTGCGGTGGCAAAGAAGGTGTACGCAGGACAGATGATCTCGTCGCCCGGGCCCACCCGCAAGGCCATGAGCGACGCGAGCACGGCGTCGCTGCCCGACGAGACGCCGATGGCGTGGCGGACGCCGAGCGCGCGGGCACACTCGTCCTCGAAGGCCTCGACCTCGGGGCCGAGGATGTAGCGCCCCGATCGGAGCACGCGTTGAAACGCGGCCAGGAGCTCGCCCTCGATGGCACCGTCTCCGCGGGTACGATCGAAGAACGGGACGCGCGCGCCGGTCATGGATCGCCCCGGTCCCGGCGCTTCACGTCCCGGTAGCTGATCGCGCCCACCGCCTGATCGTCGGGCAACGACCGCGCCTCGTCGAGATCGAGGCAGCGCAGCGCGCCGTCTTTCAGGTGGTAGCGATAGCCGCTCTCGGGGCAGCTGAAGACACCCTCGTCCGGCGCCGTGGAGAGGCGGTGTCCGTGGCGGCTCATCCATCCGATGTGGGCCCCGGGGACGCCCAGGATCAACGCGTAATCGGGGACATCGCGGGTGACGACGGCGCCCGCGCCGATGAAGGCATGACGACCGATGGTGATGCCACAAAGGATGGTGGCGTTGGCGCCGACGGTGGCGCCGCGGCGGATCAGCGTCGGTGAGGCGAGGGCGCTCCTGCGGATCTGGGCGCGCGGGTTCTCGACGTTGGTGAGCACGCAGGACGGGCCGAGGAAGACGTCGTCTTCGAGGGTGACACCGTCGTAGAGCGACACGTTGTTCTGGATGCGGCAGCCGTCGCCGATGACGACCTTCGAGGCCACGAAGACGTTCTGCCCGAGGGTGCACCCGCGCCCGACGCGCGCACCTTCCATGATGTGGCAAAAGTGCCAGACCTGCGTCGATTCGCCCAGCGACGCCGGGGCGTCGACGAAGGCTGAAGGGTGAATGAACGCAGGAGGCATGGTGGCTGGGCCGTCACTCGTCGGCGAGGCGAGCGAGCGCCGCCAGATCGAGCGCCATGGCCTCTTCCAGCGGGACGAGCTCGCGCGGGTAGGCCACCACGATCTCACCATCGTGCCAGTAGAGGTGAGCGGGATCCAGGCGCCCGTGCGCGCCGTGGGCGGCGTGGAGCGCGGAGATTGCCTCTCTCAGGCGGGCGACCTGGCCGGGGGAGACTCCGCGTGATGCGTCGGCGAGGGCGCGCCCGCGCGGGGCGGCGATCCAGATGGTGTTCTCGTCGGTGTCGAGGCGCAGCACGGCGGGCAGGCTCGGGTGCGCGGCGCGGGCGAAGGCGGCGGCGCGGGTCAGCGTCGGCTCGTCGCGCGGGATCACCAGCACGTCGCGATCGAGCCAGGTGTCGTGGCGGCGCGCGGCCACGTCGCGGCCATCGCCGGGATCGATCGGCGCCGAGAGGCGGGCCCCTTGCGGCGCGGCGACGCGGCTGCTCGGCGGGCGCGCCGAGGCGCGTTGCGCGCGCGTCCACACCCGCTCGGGCCAGCGCACCGACTGGAGCTGGCGTCGCGCCTCGAAGGCGTCGCTCGGGCGCTTGCGGGGATCGTCTTGCAGCAGGCGCGCGACGAGGGCGTCGTGGGTCTCGTCGAGGTCGGGGTGGCACGAGCTGGGCGCTGGATCGAGGCGATCGGTGACGGGCCCGGGCGCCTTGCCCGTGAGGATTTCGCCGAGCAGCACGCCCGCGCCGTAGAGATCGCTGGCGAGGCTCGCGGCGCGGCCGAGGCGCTGCTCCGGGGACATGTACGCGAACGTGCCGATGGCTCCCGCCGTCGCGGTGGTCGAGAGATCGCCGAGGTGCGCCGCGCCGAAGTCGGAGAGCCGCGCCGCGCCGACGTCGTCGAAGAGCACGTTGGTGGGCTTCACGTCGCGATGGAGGATGCCGAGGCGGTGCGCCTCGCCGAGCGCGGCGAGGACGGCGCAGGCGATCTCCACGGCGCGCGCCGGCGCGATCGGCTCGCGCGCGAGGCGCTCGGCGAGCGAGCCGCCGGACATCCACGCGAGCACGATCGCCGGGCCTTCGGGGTGATACGCGCGCAGCGGGACGACGTGCGGATGACGGAGCTGCGCGAGGGCGCGCGCCTCGCGTTCGAAGCGGAGGAACGCGTCGCGCCCGCCCTCGTGATCGAGCCCCGCGAGCAGCTTGAGCGCGACGCGCTCGCCGGTGATCCGATCGATCGACTCGAGCACGCGCGCGTGCGGCGTGACGGCGACCTCGCGCACCGTCTCGTAACGACCGAGCAAGAGCGCGCCGCCTTGCCCCGCGGCGGGCGCGGGCGCGTGCTCTTCGATCGTGGGCTCGACGTCGGCGATGCCGTGGCGATCCATCTCTTCGCGGAGCGTGCGCGCGGCTTCTTCGAGGCCGATCTCGACGAGGCAGCGCCGCAGCAGCGGGAGCGATTGCACGCGCTCGGGCGACGCGGGATCGAGCTGCTGCAGCGTCTTCACGGCGGCCTCGGTGCGGCTGTGGCGCGCGAGGAGGCGGCCGAGCTCGAGGCGGCACGCAGCGTCGCCGGGGCGCATGCGGAGCGCGGCTTCGAGGGCGCGCGCGCCGTCGGCAGGCCGCCCCGCGAGCTCGAGGCTGCGCGCCGCGCGGCACGCGTCGCCCACGGCGGCGAAGGCCTCGCCGGCTTCGGCGTGCGCGCCGAGCAGCGCGAACAGCGCGCCCGCCTGGCGACCGAAGCCGCGCACCGCGAGATCGGCCGCGGCGCGGCGGGCTTCATCGTTCGTCAGCGCGAAGACGATCTGATCGACGGCGAGGTCGGCGAGCTTCTCGTCGCCCGCGAGCGCGGCGAGGAGCGCGCCGCGACGGGGATCCGCAGAGAGCAGCGCCTCGACCGAAGCGCCGCGAAAATCACACGCTTCTTCGAGCCTTTTCGAAGCGGCGGCGTGTTCGACACGCTCTGCTTCCGTGATCAACGGGCCGCCTACGGCGCGTGCGTCGCGACGGTCGCGCGGCCGACTACCGAGAGATCGAAGCGGATCTCTCCGGCGTCGAGCCCCGCGAGGCCCGGCGCGAAGCCGCGGCGACGCGTCCGGTGAAACGCGATCGTCGCCGTCGCGCCCTGGCCGCCGAGCGACGCGTGCAGCAGCGAGCCCGGCAGCATCGCCTCGCCCGCGTCCTTGAAGGCGCAGCGAACCGCGGCGCCGCTCGCGCCGCTCACGTCGATGAAGACGAGGTCGCCGCGGGCCGCGTCGCCGCTGCGCCAGCGCATCGGGATCGAAGCGCCGTCCTCGATCGTCACGCCGTCGGTGAGGAGCACGCCGGCGGCGCGCACGTCGTCCGGCGCGGCCGGCGCGTCGGCCTCGATCGAGAACTTGTCGATGCCGGACGAGCCCGTCGCATCGACGACATAGCCTTCGCCTGACGGCAAATCGCTCGCGGCGTCGGGCGACGTGTAGAACACGCCGGAGACGATGTCGCCCACGTCGGGGAAGGCGCGGAGGGCGAGCGGGACGGTGGCCGCGGGGCCCGAGATCGGAGCCTTCGCCTTCACGCGCATCGTCACGTCGCCGACGTCCACCAGCTCGATCGGGCCGAGCGACGCGAGCGACGCGGCCTTCTCGCCGGCGCCTCCCGAGGGAAGCTTCATGCAGCCGCCGACGCGGGGTAAATCGAGGCGCGAGCCCACGACGCGCTCGGCCATCTCGGCGTCCGACGCGACGCTGAGGCGCATGAACTTGGCCGAGACGTTGGTCTGCGTGGCGCCGTCGCTGGCGACGACGCGCTCGACGAGCACGACGCCTTCCGTCAGCGCGCTGCTGGCGTCGGCGACGTCGTCCACCACGGGAGCCGAACAACCGGCACCGAGCAGGGCAAGGAGGAGCGACGCGGAGCGAAGCGACGGCATGGTGAGCGAGTCTAGGGTGAGGGGTGTTGGGGGGCAAGCATGCGCGCTACGGACGTGCGTAGCGTGCTCAAAAGTGCAGTGATCAGGCCGTGATCAGAAGGACAAGATCAGCGCCCCGCTCGGCGCGATCGCGAAGAAACCGACTCCGGCGGAGGCCCCGAGAATCGACCCGTCCGCGCGGTGGTACGCGCCGTCGACCTCGAGCGCGACATGGACGTGACGGAAGCCGCCCCGCACGCCGACGAGGAACCCGCCGAAGAAGTGGCGCGCCTTCACGTCAGCGAGCGTGAGCGTGTCCGGCTGCCCGGAGCTGACGGCGAGGTGGCCGCTCAGCGCTTCGAAGCCGCCGCGCGGGCCGAGCCACAGCGCGTAGAGATCGTTCTTCGAGTGCACGCCGAAGAGCACCGGGATGTCGACGCCGCCGCCGAAGACGCTGCTCCCCGCGACGCCTTGCCCGGGGCGCTCCGCGGCGATCATGCTGCCGCCGACGCCGACCGAGAGCGCCGCAGTGCCGATCGCGAACGCATGGCGAACGTCGACGCGGAGGTTGCGACCGGTGTACGTGAGGCCGGCCTCGTTGCTGCCGGCGAGGCCGAAGCGCCCGCTCACCCACGGCGCGAGATCGGGCTGCGCGGCGAGCTGCGAGAGCCGTCCCGCGTCGCGTGGATCGGAGCCCTTGCTGATGGCGAGATCGCTCAGCGTGAAATCGCCGGAGAGGCCCGCGCCGACGCTCACGTCCCCCGCATGGAGAACGTGGGCGGGGTGAAGCAAGGGCGCGCCCGCGCCGCAGCCAAGCAAGCCCAGCGCCGCAGAAGCGAGCACCGCGAAGGCGCCCGCCGCGGATCGCATCACTTGCGGAAGCGGGACGGGTAGTCGTTCGCGGCGGCCTTCTTCTTCAGGTCGCTGTCGTCCGGGTGGAGCTTCAGGGCGCGCGCGATCAGCACGGGCTCCGTCTCCAGGTTCTTCGGATCGGGGAGGCAGCACTCCACCGGGCACACGGCCTGGCAAGCCTCGTGATCGTAGAAGCCCACGCACTCGGTGCAGAGCTCGGGATCGATGATGTAGATCTCATCGCCCTCGCTGATGGCTTCGTTCGGACACTCGGGCTCGCAAGCGCCGCAGTTGATGCAGTCTTCAGTGATGTAAGTCGCCATCGGCTCGTTCCTCCCGGGCAACCTCCCGGCGAGCGCAGGTTCTAGAGGGGCGGTCCTTACGTGTCAATTCGCCTGGGTCATCTGGTGACGAGATCGTTCGTCGATGGCGGCTTCTGCGCGTGAGCGCGCAAGGCTTGCGGCAGCGTGGACGGCGCGCAGGACCCAGGTTTCGCCGCACGCCGGCCGAAATATCGCGGGATTGGTGCCGCCGCGCGCCGATCGGGCGCCTGTCCAGTTGCGCGCGCCCTCGCGGGCCGGTAGTACGGGCCCGCCTTCATGCTTTTTCGGTTGCCACGAATCGCCTGGGTGTTTCCGCTCGCGACGCTCCTGCTGGGCGCCGGATGCGCGCCGAAAATCGGGAAGTCGTGCACGCTGTCGACCGACTGCTCGCAGCTCGGCGATCGCCTCTGCGACACCACGCAGCCCGGCGGCTACTGCACGATCTTCAACTGCGAGCCCGACACCTGCCCCGAGGCGGTGTGCGTCGGCTTCGACTCGCAGATCGATCCGGCGTGCGGCGCGACGCAGGCCAGCCAGGCCGCCCGCTTCGAGCGGACGTTCTGCATGAAGGGCTGCAACGACGACAGCGACTGCCGCGACGGCTACAAGTGCCAGGAGCCGAAGGCGCTCAGCGCGACGATCGTCGATCTCACCCTGCCCTCGACGACCGGCGTGTGCATCGCGGGCGTGCAGACCTTCAGCCACTGCGGCGCGGTCGCCGCGGCGTGCACGACGAACGTCGAGTGCTGCAGCGGTATGTGCACCGCCGGCCGCTGTACGCTCCCGCCGATCTGCACCGCGATGCCGGTGATGGACGGAGGCACGTTCCCCCCGCCGTACATGCCCGACGGCGGCGTCAGCACCAGCTCGTCGTCGAGCAGCGCGTCGAGTTCGAGCAGCAGCGCGTCGAGCTCGAGCACCAGCGGCGCGGGCGGCGCGGGCGGCGCGAGCGCCACGAGCACCTCGAGCGGCAGCAGCAGCGGCGCGACGGGGACGGGCGGCGCCGGCGGAGCGAGCACCGCGAGCGCCAGCAGCTCGAGCTCTGGCTGAGTCGTCCCGAGGCTTCGATCGCCGGCCGATCGCCGCGCAACGATCGACCCGCGTGCTAGCCTCCGCCGCGATGTTCCGGCCCCCGCCGCTCCCCCGCACGCTCGACGCGGGCCTGCGCGATCTCGACGCGAAGAAGCCGAGCGTCCGCATCGAGGCCCTCCGCGATCTCGCGCGCCACGCCGAGTCCTCGCGCGTCACCGTCGTCGCGGCGATCGAGCGCGCCCTCGGCGACGAGGCCAGAGAGGTCCGCGCCTCCGCGGCCACGGCGCTCGCCGACATCGAGGCGCGCGAGTCGACGGCCGCGCTGATCACCGCCGCCGCCGATCCCGAGGTGATCGTCCGCCAGATGGCGATCGCCGCGCTCGGCGAGATCGGCGATCCCGAGGCCACGCCGACGCTGCGGGCCGCGATGGACGACGCCGCGCCCGAGGTGCGGTTCCAGGCCGTCATCGCCTACCCCCGCGCCGTCGCCACGCGCGAGGAGGCCGTGCAGGTGCTGCTCAAGGCCACGCGCGACGAGGATCCGCTGGTGATCCACATCGCGCTGCGCATGGCCGAAGAGCTGACGGACGACGGGCGGCGCGAGGCCGACGAGCGCGTGCTGGTGCGCGGCCGCGCGCTGCTCCGCCACGAGAGCCCGCTCATCCGCGTCGCCAGCGCGATCTTGCTGGCGCGGTCGGCGCGCGACGCCGCGCGCAAGGATCGCGCTCTCTGCGAGGTGATCACCGCCGTCGTGCTCCGCGAAGTGAAGACGCCCGACGGCGAGGACGAGGCCGCGGCCGTCGAGCTCGCGGGGGAGCTCGGCCTCGTCGCCGCGAAGCCGGGCCTCGAGCGCCGGGCCTTCGGAGGCTTGCTTTTACGGCGCGATCGCTTCGCCTGGCACGCGCGCGTCTCGCTCGCCCAGCTCGGCGACGAGCGCGCGCGCCGCGAGATCATGGACGAGCTCGGCTCGTGGGATCGCGATCGCCGCACGCTGGCGATCGCCGCCGCCGGCAAGGCGCGCATGAGCGAGGCGCGCGCCACCATCGCCGCCATGCGCGGCGACACGCTGCGCGCCGATGGAAGCGCCGTCGACGAGGCGCTCGCCGCGCTCGACGGGACGCCCGAGCCCGCCGCCACCGAGCAAAAAAGCTGACGCGCCGCGCGCGCCGGGAGAGGACGAGATCATGACCGAGGGCCAGTTCACCGCAGCCGATCTCGAGCCCAGCGACAGCGACAAACGCGCCGCCCGTCGCGCCGTCGTCGATCGCGTCGCCGCCACCGTCGCCGTGCTCTCCGCGGGCGTGTGGATCGGCGGGATGATCGCGCTCGGCGCCTGCGCCGCGCCCTTCGTCTTCGAGATGACGCCCGCCCCCACGTCCGGCTACGCGATGGGCGCGGCCTTCGCGCGCTTCGATCAGATCGCCATCGGCGCGGCCGTGCTGCTCCTCGGCGCCGAGGTCGCGCGCACCCTCGCCGCGGGGCGCCGCAGCCGCAGCATCGCGGCCCGCGTTCGCCGCCTCGTCGCGGTGCTCATGGCCCTCGGCGCGGTCTACACCGGCCTCAAGATCACGCCCCGCATCAACGAGCTCCACCAGGGCGGCGCGCGCCGTGGCATCGGCGAGGGCGGGATCGAGCTCGAGCGCATCCACCACGCCGCCGAGGCCGTCGGCAAGGCGGTCACCGTCGCCGGCGTGATGGTGATCGCGCTCCACATCTTCACGCTCGGCGCAAAGAAGCCCGACGACGAAGACGACGACGCTCCCGCTCCGCTGCCCCCCGGGCCGAGCGACTGAGCGACCGAGGAACCCCCATGCCCCGCGACAACACGCTCTACAACGGCTTCGTCCTCCACGACTACCTGGTCACGTTCGTGATCCACGATCGCGGCAATCGCGAGCGCCTGGTCGAGCTCTTTCGCGGGCCGTGGCAAGGCGACGAGGTCACGCCCTTCACGTGGGAGGTCTCCAACGATCTCAGCCCCGACCAAATGGAGAAGGCGATCCTCGCGGTGATGGGCGAAAAAGATCGCGTCGTTTACTACTATCTCGCCGACGCAAAGCGGATGTTCCGCATCATCCTCGGCTGACGCGGCGGGGGCGAGCGGCGGGCCTCTCGTGGTACGTTCGCGCCATGGCCTCTCCTCGATGGCTGGCGATCTCGCTCCTCGTCACGGGCTCGGCGATCGCCTTCGCGGCGTGCTCCGACGTGACGACCGCGACCACGACGAGCACCGCGACGTCGTCGTCGGGCTCGGGCGGCGCGGGCGGGAGCGGCGTCGGGCCCGGCGCGACGGCGAGCGGCACCGGGGGATCGACCGAGGACGCTGGCCCGCTCACCTGCAAGCTCCACTCGTACTCGTCGATCAAGGCCGGCCCGTGCGACTTGCTCGCGCAGGACTGCCCCGACGGGAAGACCTGCAAAGAGCAGCAGAACAGCAATGGCACGTGGACCACCCAGTGCGTCAGCGCCAACGGCCTCAAGGCCGAGGGCGAGCCCTGCGTCGCCGATGAAGAGTGCCGCGCCAAGCTCACCTGCGCCGCGGGGCGCTGCTCGCCCGTGTGCTGCGCCGCGACCAACGAGCCTTGCCTCGGCGGCATCTGCAACCTCTTCATCCAGCTCGACAACACCGGCAAGGTCAACAAGCAGGTCTGTCACTACGCGAAGGCGTGCGACATCCTGACGACGAAGGCCTGCGACACGAGCTTCGGCTGCCACATCGAGGACATCAAGCAGGGGCTCGCCACGTGCGTGCAGCCGAGCGACAAGCTCACCACCGATCTCGGCCCGTGCCACTACCTCAACGACTGCCCCGACATGGAGCAATGCCTCGACGGCACGCCCACCAAGTCCGGCAAGTGCCACTTCTATTGCTACCTCGATCAGGTCGATCCCTCGTCGCCCGCCGCGGGCCTCGGCGGCTGCCCCACGGGGCAGACCTGCCAGACGAAGGTCGACGGCGTGATGTTCGACTTCAACCTCCCCAACGTCGGCCTCTGCGCGCCCGGCACCTGAGCGGGATCGACGCTTAAATCATCGGGATCCGCGCCGCTTTCGGGTATGGTCCCGCGCATGGAAACGCGCGATCCCGCGAGTCAGCCCGACCTCGGCCTCTACCGCGTCCTCCGCGACGACGGGTCGGCCGACCCCGCGACCGATCCTGGCATGAGCGCCGAGCTGCTGCTCCGCGCGTACCGGGAAATGAAGCGTCTGCGCCTCCTCGACGCGCGGATGATCCTCCTCCAGCGCCAGGGTCGCATCGGCTTCTACGGCGCGTGCACCGGGCAAGAGGCCACGCCGATCGCCGCGGCCCTGGCGATCGAGCCCAGCGACTGGGTCTTCCAGGCGCTCCGCGAGAGCGTGATGATGCTCGTCCGCGGCTTCCCGCTCTCCACGTACCTCGCGCAGATCTACGGCAATTCAGGCGATATCTTGAAGGGTCGCCAGATGCCTTCGCACATGAGCGGCCGCCAGGTGAACCAGGTCTCGTGGTCGAGCTGCCTCGGCCCGCAGCTCCCGCAGGCCGTCGGCGCCGCGTGGGCCGCCAAGCTCAAGGGCGACAAGGTCGTCACGCTCGGCTTCGTCGGCGACGGCGCGACGAGCGAGCCCGACTTCCACGCGGCGATGACGTTCGCCGGCGTTTACCGCGTGCCTTGCGTGATCATCTGCCAGAACAACCACTGGGCAATCAGCGTCCCGTCGAGCCGGCAGACGGCCTCGGCCACGTTCGCGGTGAAGGGGCGCGCGTACGGCGTCCCCTCGATCCGCGTCGACGGCAACGACGTGCTCGCGCTCTATCACGTCATCTCGGACGCCGTGGCGCGGGCGCGCGCGGGCCGCGGGCCGACGTACATCGAGGCCCTCACGTACCGGATCGGCGCCCACTCCACGAGCGACGATCCCACGCGCTACCGCTCGCAAGACGAGGTCGAGCTGTGGATGGAGCGCGATCC
>JANYGI010000178.1 GCA_025362495.1 Byssovorax sp.
CGCTTGTCGGGCGTCAGATCGTTGTTGCGCCAGTAATACTCGTTCTTCTTCTCGCTCGCGTCGGCGAAGCCGACCATCTGCATCTCGCCCTCGATGGCGACGGCGCCCTCGGGCACGACGTCTTTCTTCACGCACGAGAAGGTGATCACGGCCTTCTCGGAGGGCTTCATCACGCCGCTGAACAGGTTGCCGCTGCAAACCTGGTTGGGGTGGGTCTTGCCCGCCGAGTCTTTCACCTCGAGCTGCTTGCCGGCCTTGTCGTAGAAGTAGGCGACGAACTTCCCGAACAGGATCGTCGACGGCGACTTGTTCTGGACGCGGAACGACGGCCCGCCGTCGGTCATCTTGCCGTTCCACGAGACTTCCATCATCCGCGCGTTGCCCTTGGCGTCGCAGGGCTTCGTCAGCGTCGCGTCGCCGGACGAGCCCGCGGGGCAGTCGTGGATCGGGCCCGTCGGGGCCGCGCTGACCACCGCCGTGGGCGTCGGCGCCGCGGAGGCCGACACCACCGGCGGCGGCGTCGGCGCGGCGCTAGCGCTCGTCGCCGCGGGG
This sequence comes from Byssovorax sp., assembly GCA_025362495.1. Lineage (GTDB taxonomy): Bacteria > Myxococcota_A > Polyangia > Polyangiales > Polyangiaceae > JANYGI01. The sequence continues at coordinate 553 of JANYGI010000178.1, forward strand.
GTCGCGTGCTCGTCGGAACAGCCACCGATCGCCAGGGCGATCGCGGCGGTCATCAATGCTCTCGAAAAGGAGGTCGCGCTCGGCATGGCAGGCTCGCTGGTGGCGCTCGCCCTATCGCGAAGCGCGGATTTCGCGCACCGTACCGCGTGCCCCTCCGGGGGATCAAGACTTCCCGACGCGCCTCGTCCCGCGGTCAGATCCGCTTCGTCCTCCCTCCACGGTCCTTTGCGGCCGGCGGCGGCGGCGGGACCAGGCCTTCCACGCTCCCCACGTGCCGCACCGGCCCGAGGCCGCCGAGCGCGCGGCCGACCTCGGCAACGCGCTCTTCGGTCTGGTTGCGACCGCGCATGTCACCCAGATAGCCATCCAGGGTGCTCGTCCCCTCCAGGATCGTCAGCGCGCCGAGCAACACATCGATGATCGATCGCGGATCGTCGATGCGCAGGATCCGCTCGGCCGGGATCACCGTCGCCCACTGCTTCAGGATCACGTCGTCCGAGTACTGGGCATAAGGATCGTCGGCTCTGGCCGCGGGCGCGGGGCGCTTGGCCGCGGGATCGTGGTCGAACTCGTACACGACGACGTTGCTCGCCGGGCCGGTCTCGCCGCTCCGGGACACGGTGCCCTCGAAGTGCTTCACCTCGCCGCCGACCTCGATTTCGAGGCGAAAGTCGGTCGGCGTCTGGACAGGCTCCTTGAAGCCGTAGTTCTGCACCATGACGCGATAGCGGCCCTTCGGGGCGGTGCCCCTGGCCCAGCGCACGTTCTCGACCGGCTTCGCCGTCTCGCCCTGGATGTTCATGTCCACGTCGAGCCAGCCGCCGCAGGTCGACTTCTTGTGGCCGTAAAAGACCTCTTCGCCCGACGGCGGGATGACGTGGAGATCGAGATCGTTGCGGTTGTTCCAGAGGAGCGAGGCCCGGATGTCGACGTTGGCGTACTGGCCACCTGCGGCCTCGACCCGGGTCTTGATCTCGGCGTCGATGTCGGCCTTGCGCTGCTCGATTCCCTTGTTCGGGTAGATGAAGAGCACGTGGAACTTCTCGTGGAGGCGGCGGAAGGCCTCGGCCGAGTCGAGATCGGCGGGGAGCTCGTCGCCGATGACGCGGCGGACCTGCTCGCGATCGACCTTCGGATAGAAGCCCTCGTCGCCGACGAAGAAGAAATACCCCTTCTTGCCGGTGCCTTTGGCGAGCCGCACGGCGTTGGTGCGCGAGTAGAAATAGGCGCAGAGCTCGTAGGACTCCTGCCCGGTGCCGCCGCCGCCCTCCTCGATCCAGACGCGCCCGAGGTTCTCGTCCATGCGGTTGTCGCCCTCGAACTGGCTCACCTGGAGGGGCGCCGCGTCGACGGTGGCGTCGCCGATCGCCGCGAAGCTGATACCCGGGTTGGGCACGTAGCCCTTGAGCTCGATCTGCCCCATCAGCATGGGAAGCTTCTCGTACATCAGCTTGGTGTCGTCACCGCGAGAGCGGGTGACGTCGAGCGCGACGACGATGGGCGTCTCGTTGTTGACCTCGCGCTTCTTGCCGAAGGGATCGAGCGCGGCGTGCACCGCCCGCCGCGTGGCCTCGCCGGCGCCGGGCGCGTGGGCGTCGAACGCGAAGGCGTCGGTCGTCGTCGAGCGGAACGTCTGCGCGACGTCTTGACTGTAGAATCCACCACCCATGTTTCAAACTCCTCTGGTCTAGACGTCGAGAGCCACGAACTCGTGAGATCCAAAGACCTCTTCACGCAGGTTGTCGAGCTGCTTGTACATGTCCCACGCGTCGCCGGGGCGCCCGAGGGCGCTCTCGACGACGAAGAAGCGGAGGAAGCGCTGGACCCGCGGATCGATGGAGTCGGGCAGCGCGTTCGTCGCGGGATCGCCGCCGGCCGCGTAGATCATCGATTTGCCGAGCGAGTAGAGATCCGAGCTCGGCAGAGGGGGCTTGTGGTTGCGGGCCTCGGGAGGGCCATAGTCCTCGTTGAGGCAGCGGAACGTCTGCCCCGTCTTCGCGGGCTCGACGATGGCCCACGACCAGTCGACCAGCCACACGTTGTGATCGTGGGGGCGAACGACGATGTGCGCCGGCTCGACGTTCCCGTGGAGGATGCCATTCGAGTGCGCCCAGCCGAGGACGCTGAGCACCCGCCGCATGATCCAGATGAGGTGCCTTTGCGGGACGCCGCCGGGGAGGCGCTCGCGCAGCGTGCAGACGTCGAGCCCGTCGAGGCGCTCGAACACCGTGCCGGTGCGATCGTCCGCGGTGCGCACCTGATCGAGCACCACCGGCAGGTGCTTTTGCTGCGGGCTCGCCACGGCGGTGAGGCGCTGGAGCGTGCGGACCTCGGCCTGGATCAGATCGTTGTCGGCGGCGTCGTCAGCGAGCTTGAGCACCACCTCTGCCTCCCGGCCGGCCGCCGGCGGTGTTCGCGAGCCGCCGTAGACCGTCGCCAGATCGCCGCGCGCTACCACGCTCGTCATGCGGTAGGAGCCGCCCTGGGCCTTGACCTCGAAGTCGACGGGCGCGGGCGCCGCGAGGCTCGCGGAGGTTGCACTCGAGGCCTCGGCGCGCGTCGCGGGCGTGGAGCCGACGAGCGTGAGGCCGATGGGGCGCCACTCGCCGTCGGCGTCGGTGATCACGCCGCCGTCGGCGTCGACGCCGAACGTGCTCCCGCTGTTGTCGATCACGCGCGCGCCGCTCTGATCGATGTTGACCACCTGGACGCGGGGCGCGCCGCCGATGCGGAACTGGATGGCTTCGAGGCGATGCTCTCTCGTCGCGCCGTCGGCCTCGGCGCAGTGGAGCGCGCCCCGGAGCTCTTCGTAGCCGGCCATCGAGGGGACGACGAAGATCGAGATCACCGACGTTTGCCCGGCGGCGAGCGGCGTCGCGGCCGCGCCCGTGAGCGCGCCGAGGGCGCCCGCGTCGCACCGGATCTCGAGGCGCGTGAGGGGCGCGAGACCGAGGTTCTCCACGCGCAGACGGAGCATGCAGCGGGTGCCGACCTCGAAGCGCCGGAGCGTGACGAGATCGAGGCTGAGGCCGACGGCGATGGGGTGTGCCTCCGCAGGCCGCTCGGCTCCGCATTTGCCGCAAAACGCAGCCCCGGGGCGGATCGGATCGGCACATTTGGCGCACGTGGTGGTCATCGGCGACTGCCCTCGTGATACACGACGAGAGGCCGCGCGGTGAAGACCGACCGGGAATTTTTCCCTGGAATGCGGCTCCCCGCGTCACGGAGCACCGATGTCGAAGATGCCTTGCACGAGCTGTGGCCAGCCCAACGAGCCCGGCACCCGCTTCTGTACCCGCTGCGGTCACAACCTCGAACCGCGCGCCCACTGCCCGAGCTGCAACCACGCTCAGGCCGCGGGGAATCAGTTCTGCATGAGCTGCGGCGCGGCGATGGCGGGCGCGCGCTGGGAGCCGACGGATGACGGCGGCGCGGTGATCGGCGGCGTGTGGGAGCGCGGCGCGGACGAGCTGATCCGGCGCGTCGATCCCGAGGACTGCCGCACCTTCCTCGGCTCACGCACGGTGCGCGTGCCCCCGGGGACGATCGGCGTGGTGCTCGTCGACGGCCTCGTCGAGCGGATCTTGCCGCCGGGCGAGCAGACGAGCGTCTCGGTGTTCGAGCGGATCACCCGGTTTTTCTCGGGGCAAAGCGGTGATCGCACCGCGCTCTACCTCGTCGATCTGCGGCCTGTGCCCGTGCCCTTCGCGGTGCAGACGCGGCCCGACAAGAGCGGCGAGGCGGCGGAGACGCAGGTCGTCGTCTCGTTCAGCCTGCAGCGCGGCGACAAGGAGGGCATCGCCTCGTTCATCGCCAACGTGCTCGGCGCGCGCGCGGCGTACACGGCGCGCGATCTCTACGATCTGGTGCGCCCCGAGGTCAGCGCGCTCGCGACGCAGGCGCTGGAGCGGCTCGGGACGAGCGGCGCGTTCACCTACGACGCGGCGGAAGCCGCCATTCGCGTGGCGCTCGAGGCGCGGCTCGCGCGCTACGGATTCACGCTCGCCGTCACCGTCGCGCCGCTGACGACGACCACGAGCCTGAGCTTCTGCCTCGGCACCGGCGAGGCGCCCGAGGTGCGCCCGTGCACGAAGTGCAGCGCCGAGCTGCCGTCGTCGATGAAGTTCTGCGATCGCTGCGGCGCGCCTCAGCCGACGATGGTGAGCCCCGCGCGGGTGTGCTCGAAGTGCTCGACGCGCGTGGCCGCGAGCGACGGGTTTTGCAGCGCCTGCGGCACGATCTTCGTCGCGCCTCCGGCCACGGCGACGCCGCTCTTCACGGCCGACGGCGCCCGCGTGGAGATCGATCTCGTGGTGCGCGTGCAGGGCCAGCACGCCGACTTCACGGCCGAAAAGCTGGCGATCCCGCTCGTCGGGGCCGTCGCCGCGCACCTGCGCACCGTGACGTTCGCCGCGCTGGCGACGGCCGCGGGCTTCGCTGCGGCGGAGCAGGCGATCCGCGATGTCGCCGAGCAGGGCCTCGGGAGCTTCGGGCTCGTGCTGGTGGTCGCGGCGGTCGTCGACGTGCGCGACAAGCGCGGGCAGTGGATCCTCGGCGCGCGGGCCGATCTCGCGCGCGCCCGCGACGAGGTGCTGCTCGGCCGCGAGTGGCTGAAGCAGCGCGCCGACGCCATCGATCTGGAAGAGCTGACGTTCGCGCAGAAGCTCGCGGCGCAGCGCGTGGAGCGTGAGGCGCGGCTCACGTCGCGCGCGGCCGAGCTCGAGGGCGGCCGTCGCGAGGCGGCGATCGTGGCCGACGACGCGTTCGGAAGAGATGAGGCGACGCTCGACGATCGCCGGCGGAGAGAGGCCCTGGAGGCCGCGCAGGCCGAGCTCGACAGCGCGCGGGCCGAGCGAGGCGCCTCGCGCGATCGCCGCGTCGCCGCCGCCGAGCAGTCGGTGGAGCTTGCAAAGAAGGCTTTTCGACGCGAAGGCGAGCTCGGCGATCAGGCCCACGCGGCGACGCTCGCGCGCGGCGCGCTCGATCTCGAGGCGGAGAAGCGCCGGCAAGCGATCGATCTCGGCTCGGAGGCGGCGCGGCGCGGCACCGAGGACGCGGCGCACGCGGCGCGGGCGCAGCGCGCCGTGGCCTTCGACGATCACGCGCGAAGAGCGCATCTGAGCGAGGAAATTGCGGCCGCAGAGCAGGCGCGAAAGCTGGCGAAGCTCGCGGCGATGGCCGAGCTCGATCGGAAGATGGCTGAAGAAGAGCACGCGCAGAAGCGCGAGCTGCGCGAGTCGCTCAAGGGCCTGTCGGAGCGCGAGATGATCGCCGCGCAGGCGACGGACCTCGCGAAGACCGAGGGCGGCGGGGCGGCCTGGGCCGCGGCGCTCGCGGGCGACGAGGCCCGGCGCGTGGCCGCCGAGCACGCGGCGAAGCTCGAGAACGTGATGGCGCAGCAGCTCGAGCGGCTCGAGCACCTGACGACCTCGGCGCTGGCGTCGGCCGCGCAGCGCGCCGGCGGCACCGATCACGTCTACGAGAGCTCGATGGAATCCATGGCGCGCGTGGCCGCGTCGCGCGCGGCACCGACGCCCGCGGTCGTCGCGGCGACGGTGACGGCCGCGCCGGGCACGGCTTGCAAGAACCCCGCGTGCCGCGCCGTGCTCGCTCCCGGCTCGCTCTTCTGCGGCACGTGCGGCGCGTCGCAATGATGGCGGCGCGGCGCGCGTGAGCGGCGGGCGGGCGCTCCTCGTCGTCGGCCTCGGGCTCGGCGATGAGGGCAAAGGCTCCGTCGTTGACGCCCTGGTACGACGTCACCAGGCGGCGACGGTGGTGCGCTTCAACGGCGGTCCGCAGGCCGCGCACCACGTCGTCTCGCCGGAGGGGAAGCTCCACTGCTTCTCGCAATTCGGCGCGGGGACGCTGGTCCCCGGCGTGCGCACGCACCTCGGGCGCTTCATGGCCGTCGATCCGCTCGCCCTCGCGCGCGAGGACGCGGCGCTGCGGGCGATCGGCGTGAGCGATGCTCTCGCGCGCCTCAGCGTCGATCCGCGCTGCGTCGTCGTCACGCCGGTGCACCGCGCGATCAACCGGATCCGCGAGCTCGCGCGGGGCGAGGCGCGCCATGGCAGCGTCGGCATCGGCGTCGGCGAGGCGCTGCTCGATGCGGAGAACGCGGCGCTGCCTTGCGTGCGCGTGGGCGACGCGCGCGATCCCGGGCGCCTCGGGGCGACGCTCCGCTTGCTGTGGCGGATGAAGATCGATCACGCCGAGCAGCTCGCCGCGCGCGGGAAAAACGCCGCGATCGATCGCGAGCTGGCCTCGCTGCGTCGCCCCGAGCCGAATGAGCTGCTCGCGGCGTCGCTCGATCACCTGGTCCACGCGAGCGGCGCCTCGCTCTCCGAGGGCCCGGCCCTGGACGCCGGCAGAGTGACAGTCTTCGAGGGCGCGCAGGGCGTGCTGCTCGATCGCGATCACGGCTTCTTCCCCCACGTCACGCCGAGCCGGACCACCTTCGCCAACGCCGATGCTCTGCTGGCCGAGGCGCCGCGCGCCCTCGCGGTGACGCGGATCGGCGTGCTCCGGGCCTACGCGACCCGCCATGGAGAGGGCCCCTTCGTCACCGAAGACGCGGCGCTCACCGCGACGACTCCCGATCTCCACAACGGGGCAGCCGGCTTCCAGGGTGCCTTTCGCGTCGGCTGGTTCGACGTGGTCGCCGCGCGCTACGCCCTCCGCGTCGTGGGCGGCGTCGACTGGCTGGCGATCACCAACCTCGATCGTTTGGCCGGCCTGGCGCGCGTGAAGGTGTGCACGGCGTACGCGAGCGACGATGGTGGCGGGATCCTCCATGATTTGCCGATGAATTGCGGCGCACCAGCGATGTCGCCGGAGGCTGGCTCGGCGCTCACCCTGCTCCTGTCACGGTGCCGCCCCGTGTACACCGAGCTGCCCGGCTGGCGGTCGTCTGGCGATGTCGCGGCGAGCGCGTTCCTGCGCTTTCTGGAGTCGCCGGCGGCGCTGGGGACGCGCGTTGGAATGGCCTCGTGGGGGCCGCGCGCGGGGGACAAGGCTGCTATAGAGTGCTTGCAATGACGATCCCCACCTTCACTCGAGGCCGAGCGCGAGACCGACTCGCTCCTGTTCTTCTTGTTCTTCTGGCCCTGGCCACGGCCTCCGCCGCGGCCTGCGGTGGCAAAGGGGTCGTCGACGGAACCAGCGGCGGCACCGGCGGCGGGCAGGCGATGAGCAGCTCCAGCTCCGGCGGTGAGGCCACGATCTGCGAGGCATTCTGTGACGTCGAAGTCATGAATGGCTGCGAGAAGGATGTCTCGAGCTGCGTCGCCGGGTGCCAGGGAAAGCTCGAGAACGTGGGCATCTGCGCGGACGCGCTCACCGCACGTCTCGCCTGTGACGCCAAGGAGGAGGCGGGGACCAGCTTCTGCGCCGTGGATGGTCCACCCCCTTGCCCCGAGCTGGCGCAGGCGTTCGATGCCTGTGTCATTCCCGGCGCCGTCATCGGCGACTTGGACGAAATCTGCACCGTCGACTCGACCTGCCATTGCAAGGCGCATATCCCCGTGCTCGAGTTCGCCGTGGACTGCGCCGGCACCGATCCCGTCACGTGCACCTGCACGAAGAACGGGCAGGTCCTCGGCAGCTGCGCACCGCCGCAGAACATGGGCATGGATCTGGTGTGCGATGTCTTCGTCGGGTGCTGCGCGCAGACTTTCGCGCTGAATCACTGAGGAGACGGCCGGCGGCGCGCGAGCGACTGCCACTCCGCGGCCCTGATCGCGGCGTGAGGCGATGACGGCGACGGTGGGGGCCGCGTGGCCCCCATCAGGCCATCACGGCTCGTTCAAGGGCAGGTCGTGGCGAACGTCGCCACGAAGAGATCGGCCGCGCCGGCGTTCGTCATGGCGTTGCCGTCGCCGAGGTCGAGGGGAGTGCCGTACGAGCCGGCGACATGGACACCGGCGCTGTCGAGGCCGACGCCGCCCGCGGTCAGGAAGGGGTCCGTGGTGCCGAATCCTTGGCTCCAGAGGCCGTTGCCGTTCGCCGATTCGACCTTGGCGACGTAGATACCCTTGGTCGCGGTGAGCGGGCCGAGGCCGAAATCGACGTCTCCATCGAGCGTCCCCGTCAGCGCGAGGGCGCTGGTTCCATCGGTGGCGAAGCCGGTGATCGACTTCGCGCCCATGCCGAGGAACCCTTTGCTCCACGCCACCGTGGGGAAGTTGCCTGTGGGCTTGACTCCGACGAGGAAGAGGTCGTCGCCCTTCGACGTCAGCTTGGTCGCGCCGGCGCCGAGATCACCCGTGAAGTGCCCTGCCACGATCGGGACGCCGCCCACCACCGCGACGCCCTGCGCCACGCCGCTGCCTGCGAGGGCGATTGACCAGGGCGAAGAGCCGTTCTTGATCCCCGCCACAAAAGGCTCGTCGAGCGCGCCCGCGGAGTGCTGGAGCGTGTTACCACCCGAGGAGATCGAGAGCGTATCGCTCTTGAAGGCTCCCGCGATGACGAGGCCCCCCGCGCCGTCGAAGGTTACGGCGTTGATGACGTCGTCCGCCGCGCCGCCAAAGGCCTTTGCCGAGGTGACATTCCCGAGCGGATCGAGCACGGTCACGAAGATGTCGCGGCCACCACCCATCCCGGCACCAGGGGTGATGGGGCCACCCGGGGTGTGGAAGTCGACGGCGGTGTTCGCGTCTGCGTCGCCGGCGAGGGCGATTTGCCCGCCCGAGTCGAGGGCGAGGCTCACGTGGGCGCCCGTGGCGACGAACCCCGTGGCCCACACGCACGCGCCGAGCGCGTCGAGCTTGACGACATAGAGGTTGTCGCGGGCGTCGAGCGGGGTCGGGCAGCCGGGGAAGGCCACCGGGCCTGCAAACGATCCTGCGATGACGGTCCCCCCGACATCGTCGTGGGCAGCAGCCCCGTAGCTCACCGGGAAGCGCTTGAGCGACACGGCCCCCCAGGCCTGGTCGACGTGGGCCACGAAGACGTTCGTGCCCGACATCGCGGTGACGCTGGCCGTCCCGATCGCGAGCGTGCCCGTGAAGTCGCCCGCAAAGAAGGTATCCGCGTTCGCGGCGACATGGACGCTCTTCGCTACCTGATTGGCGGCGTCTCCATAATGGTGCTCCGCGCAGACGGAGACCGCGACCATTCCGCCGGTGCCCGAGGAGCTCGAGCTCGAGCTCGAGCTGGTGGTCGTCGTGCTCGTGGTGGTCGTCGTGCTCGTGCTGGTCGTGGTCGTGCTGGTCGTGGTCGTGGTCGTGCTGGTCGTGCTGGTCGTCGTCGATGCGGACGACGTGCTCGTCTCTCCACCGGCGCCGCCGCTTCCACCTTCGCCGCACGTCCCCAGCAGGGCACAACCGCTCGCGGTCTGGACGCAGCCCGCCGAATACGAGGCTCCGCCGAGCGCGGCGACCGATACTGCCGCGACCATCCACTCAAGCTTCTTCAAGTTCGTGTCTCCTGTCCCCGCGCTGCCCGCAATCGATCAAGAATCAGAACGTGCCTTGCACGAAGACGCCGCCCGCGCCGGGGGCGATCGAGGGCACCACGGCGACGGCGTGATCGCGCCCGCTGCTCTCCGACGGCCAGAGAGCGTAGGTGATGCTCCCCGCCAGCGCGGCGCCGGCCAGGATGAAGAGGCCCGTGCTGCCATTGAGATAGCCATCGTGCTTGGAGCGAGCGTCCTTGATGGCCTGACACGCCGTGGCGTTCGTCGTGCCCAGACAGGGCGACTTCGACCCCGTCTTGGTGGTGAGCGAGGCGAGGGTGTCGTCGGCCGTGGTGCCCTGGCTGCCGCCGGCGACGCGGAGCCCGAGGCCAGTGCCTGCGGCGACGAGGGCCACCCCGGCGAGGACGAAGACCGGCGCCCGCGACCGAGTCTCGTTGTAGGCGCCCTCATCGGCTCTCACGGGCGGCGGCTCGAGGTGGATCGTCGCGGAGCCGCCCTTGGTGACGTGGACGACCTGCTCCATCTCACCGACGCTCGTCTTCTTGAGCGTGATTGTCACGTCGCCCGGCTCGACGAAGGCCTCGTAACGAAGGGGCGTGCGGCCGACGATCTGGTTCGCCGCGAACACGTCGGCGCCGTCGACGCTGGTCTGCACCGTCACGCCGCCGACCTGGGCGCGCGCCTGCTTGAAGAGGGCGTCGAGCCGCGCTCGCTCCGGCCCTTCTTGCTTGTCCTGGAGCACGGCGGCGAGGGCCCGGGCGGCGGGGACCCAGCGAGCGAGCTTGATGTCGCACTCGCCGAGGAGGGTGCCTGTCGTGGGATCCTTCTCGAGAGCCCAGGAGCTCTCCAGCACCGGCACGGCCTGCTCGCACTGACCCTTGTCGTGGAGCTCGGTACCGCGGTGGAGCATCTCCGTCGCCCGCACGTGCGGATCGCGCTTGGCGGCCATCTCGGCGGCCGCCTTGGCGGAGAGCTCCGCGGCCGTCGGCGTCGCCGGAGGCTGCGCGAACGCAGGGTTTACCCCGAGACAGGGCACGAGAGCACAGGCGGCGAGGAGAGAAAGGAAGGGGCGCATGGGCAGGGGGCGCGGAGCATAGGTTCTCCGTCCGCGCCGCGCCAAGCAAACACGTGAGATAAGCGGAAGAAGGGTAGACGCCGCAGACGTCGTCGCCGGAGAAGCCCAGGAGGCTGGTGTGAAACACCAGGCTCTGCTGCGGGCTCGGCCCGCAGGGGTAGCGCCGAAGGCGCGTAGGGGCGCAGCCCCTGGAAAACGGACGCGGTTTCCGCGGTCCGGCGCAGCCGGAGGCCGAAGGCCCGGCCCGAAGGGCCGTCGCGGAAAAGGTGGCTGGTGTTTGACACCAGCCAGCTAGAGATCGCCGCCGACCACGCGTCCCGTCGGCGCCGTCTTCACCACCGCCGTGGCGGTGGCCGTCGGCGTCGTGGCCGTCTTCGTCTTCACGAGCGGACCACCGAGGCGCGCCGTGGGCGCGGCAGTTTCGATCGGCGCAGCCGTCGCCGTGACGACGGGCGTGGGCGCGGCCGTCGCCGTGAGCGCGACCGTCGGCGCCGCCGTGGGCTTCGCCGTCGGCGTGGTCGTGGCGACGGCGCTCGTCGTGGCCGGGACCACCGGCGCGGGCTTCGCCCCGAACAGGCGGTACGCACCGAAGGCGCCGGCCGCGACGAGGAGCACGCCGAGGAAGCCGACAGCCATCATCGCCCCGCTCTTGCGCGGCTGCGGCGCCGTCATCGCCAGGCCGTTCTGGGACGCCGCGAGCGGGCCGCCCGACTGCGCGAAGCCACCGCTCGGCGAGCTCTGTCCGAGGCCTGTCCCCGAGGCCGCGCCGCTGACGCCGAGCTGGCCCCCGAGATCGATCCCGCTGGCCATGCCCGGGTTGCTGAGCATGAAGCCCGGGGCGCTCGCGCGCATGCCCGGCGGGCCGTTGAGCACGCCGCCCATCCCGTCGGGCGCGGCCGTCATCAGCCACTGACCGACGGCCTGCTGGAACTCTTGCGCCGTCTGGAAGCGGCCCGCGGGATCGCGCACCATGGCCCGCACGATCAGCGCTCCGAACGCGGGATCGAGCCCCGGCGTCACCAGCTCGGCCGGCTCGCACGACTCGAGCGCGATCTTGAAGACCAGCTCGTTGAACGTCTCGGCGTGGAAGGGGACGCGCCCCGTGACCGCCTGGTAGATCACGACGCCGACCGAGTAGAGATCGCTGCGCGTGTCGACCTTGCCGCCGCGCGCCTGCTCGGGCGACATGTAGAACGGCGTGCCCATGACGGCGCCGGTGCGCGTCATGCTCATCTCGCTGTCGAGCGCGTTGAACTTGCTGACGCCGAAATCGAGGACCTTCACGAAGTCCTTCTGGCCGCCCTTGCTGTTCATCAAGAACACGTTGTCGGGCTTGAGATCGCGGTGAATGATCCCGGCCGCGTGCGCCGCCGCGAGCCCCTCGAGGAGCTGATGGAGCAGGTGCCCGACCTCGTGCGGCGAGAGGCGCTTCTTGCGCTTGATGCGCTCCCCGAGGCTCTCGCCGTCGAGGTACTCCATCACCATGAAGCGGTCGCCTTCGGGCAGGTTGCCGAGATCGAGCACCTCGACGATGTGCTCGGAGCCGATGCGGCCCGCGGCCTGCGCCTCGCGCTCGAAGCGCTGCACGACGTCGGCCTTCGCGGCGACCGCGGCGTGGAGCACCTTGATCGCCACCTTGCGGTGGATGCGGACGTTCTCGCCTTCGTAGACGGCGCCCATACCGCCTTCGCCCAGCAAGCGGACGATGCGGTACTTCCCTTCGATCGTGTCACCAGGCTGCAGGCTCATCGCGGACTTCTCGGAAACTGGGGTGTGCCGGCCGGGAAACGCATGAATGCGGCCCGGCGTAACGGGCATACATACGCCCGACCCGCCTCGGACACCCCATGATACGGGGACGGGCGGGCCCGTCCAGAGATCATGCCGTCTTTCAGGGCTGAAAGATCGCTGGGGGCCGTCCGCCGCTGCTGCACGGCGCTCTGCCCGTTCGCTCGGCGCGACTACAGATCGCCGGAGACGACGCGCTTTCCCGTCGGCGATGGGCCCACGGGCCCTCCACCGAGTTTGCCTGTGCTCTTCGGCGCGACGCCGGTGGGCGCGGGGCGCGCGGTGGTGCCGGGGCGCACCGCGACGCCGACGGGATCGACGGGCGGCGCCACGGCGACCGGAGCGCTCGTGGGCTCGGTCGCGGCCGCCGAAGGCCTGGCCGGCGCGAGGACCGGTGTCGTCGCGATCGTGGTCGACGTCGCGACGATGGGCGCGGTCGGGCGCGTTGTCTTCCACTTGATCATCGCGACGACGCCGCCGCCGATCACCAGCACCGCGAGCAGCCCGCCGACGAAGGCCAGAGCGCCGCCGCCCTGCTTCGGCACCCTGTACGCCTCCTCGGGGAACGCCGGCGCCCCGTTCCCCGGAGCCGGCATCGGAGCGAAATAGCCTTGATTTTGCGGCATTCCAGCGCTCTGCGCCGGCGGGGCCGTGGCCGCCTCGAAGCCGGGCGGCATCACCGGGAACGCCTGCGTCGACGGGGGCTCGCGCGGCGGCGGCGGCGCTTGCGGGGCGCCGGGCGCGGCCCATGGCCGCTGCGGCGCGGGCGCGCGAGGCTCCATCGCCACGGTGCGCGCGTTGTCGAGATCGAGCGACTGCGCGCCCGGCCCCGGCGAAGGATCCATCAGCATCGTCCCGCCGATACCGAACGAGCCAGGCATCCCCGGGCCGGCCGACACCGGGCGATCGAGCCAGTACATCAGGATCGACCTGAACTCTTCCGCCGTCTGGAAGCGCTCGCCCGCCTCGCGCGCCATCGCCTTGTGGATGATCGCCGTGAAGGCCGGATCGAGGTTCGGAACGAAGGACTCCACCGGCGGCGGCGACTCGAGCACGATGCGGAAAATCAGCTCGTTGAACGTCTCGGCCGAGAACGGGACCTGGCCTGTGATGCACTCGTAGAGGATGACGCCGACCGCGTAGAGATCGCTCCGCGAGTCGATCCCGCGCGAGCCCTTGGCCTGCTCGGGCGACATGTAGTAGGGCGTTCCGAGCACGGCGCCGGTGCTCGTCATGCTCATCTCGTCGTTGAGCACGTTGAACTTCGAGACCCCGAAATCGAGGATCTTCACGAAGTCGACGCCGCCGGCTTTCTTGCCCGTCAGAGGGCAGAGATAGATGTTCGCGGGCTTGAGATCACGGTGAATGATCTCGGCCTTGTGCGCCGCGCCGAGGCCTTCGAGGAGCTGGCAGACGATCGGTGTCGCCTCCTCGGGGGTGAGGCGCCCGCGCGATCGGATCCGCTGATCGAGGGTGGTGCCTTCGAGGTACTCGAGGACCATGAAGCGCGAGCCGTCGGCGAGCTCGCCCAGGTCGAGCACCTCGACGATGTGCTGCGAGCCGATGCGCCCCGCGGCCTGGGCCTCGCGCTCGAAGCGCCGGAGCGTGTCGGCCTTCTCGGCGATCTGCGGGTGGAGGATCTTGATGGCGACGCGCCGCCGGATCCGCGTGTTCTCCGCCTCGTAGACCGCGCCCATCGCTCCCTCGCCGAGGAGGCGCACGATGCGGTACTTGTCGGCGTAGATTTGCCCGAGTGTGAGCTGCATGGCGGGGCCACGAAGGTATCACGGCTTGTCGTTTTGGACGCACCCTCCGCGAAGTGGACCCGTCCGCGCGGACCGGGTAACAGCCGGGAGAACCCATGGAAATCGGCCTCGATCGCCTCCCGTCGCTCCCCCGCGTCCTCGCCCGGTTGAAGGGCGCGCGCGTCGGCGTCCTCGCGCACCCCGCGAGCGTGAACCAGAAGCTCCTGCACATCAGCGACGTGCTCCACGAGCTCGGCGTGAAGCCGTCGCTCTTCTTCGGCCCCGAGCATGGCTACGGGGGCGAGGCGCAGTACATGGTCGGCGTGGCCTCGGCGACCGACGAGCGCACCGGCGCGCCGATCTTGAGCCTCTACGGCGACCGTTTCGAGGACCTCTCGCCGCAGCCGGAGCACCTCGCGCAGATCGACGTGCTGCTGATCGATCTCGCCGACATCGGCTCGCGTTACTACACGTTCATCTGGACGGCGCTGCTCGCCGTGCGCGCCGCGGCGAAGGCCGGAGTGCACGTGATCTTGCTCGATCGGCCCAACCCGATCGGCGGCGCTCCGGCCCGCGTCGAGGGCGCCACGCAGCTCCCCGGCTTCTGCTCGTTCGTCGGCCTCGAGGCGATCCCGATCCGGCACGGGCTGACGATCGGCGAGATCGCCGCGCTCTTCGCGGCGCGCGACGGCCTCGCGCTCGGCGCGGACGGGGTGCTCGAGATCGTCGGCCTGCGCGGCTGGGATCGTGCTCTCCACGCCGACGCGTGGGATCGCCCGTTCGTGCTGGCCTCGCCCAACATGCCGACGTCGCTGACGACGCTGGTGTACCCGGGCGGGTGCCTGCTCGAAGGCACCAACCTCTCCGAGGGCCGCGGCACGACGCGACCGTTCGAGATCGTCGGCGCCCCGTGGCTCGACGGGCAAGCGCTCGCCGCCTCGCTGATGAAGCTCGGCCTCCCCGGCTTCGTCGCGCGGCCGCTGACGTTCTGCCCCACATTCGACAAGCACGCCGGCTTGATCTGCGGCGGCCTGCAGATCCACCCCACCGATCCCGAGAGTTTCCGCCCCGTCGCGACCTACGCCGCGCTGATCGCCCTGGCCCGACGGCAGACGCCCGCGGGCTTTCGTTTCCGCACCGAACGCTACGAGTACGTCGACACGATCCCGGCGATCGATCTGCTGTTCGGCTCGGACGAACCGCGGCGCGCGATGGAGTCGAGCCAGGATCCGCGGGCGATCGCCGAGGCCGCGAGCGCGCCCGATCCGGCCTGGCGCGAGGTGATGGCGACGGCGAACGCGCACGCGATGCGCGCCGGGATGTGATCGGCGTTGCCCGCGACGTCGAGATCGTACGACCTCGAACGAATGCGCCGCGTCGGTGACCGAGCGATGGGACGAGAGGCCTCGCGCGCGTGCTATGACGGCCGACCAGCATGCGCGCCGTCGACCTCGATCTCCGGGAGCTCTTCGACTTCGCACCGGAAGGCGGCATCCTCCGCTTCGCCGGGCAGCGCGCTCTCTTGCTCGACGCGGTCGCGCTCGGTCTCCTGCGCAAGGAGCTCATCGCCACCATCGGGATGACGGGCGCGCGCGGCGTGCTCACGCGCTTCGGCTACGCGCATGGCTGGCGCACGGCCGAGACCATGAAGACCGCGCTCCCGTGGGAAGACGATCAGGAGTGGCAGCGCGCGGGCGGGCGTCTTCACCGGCTGCAGGGCCTGGTGCTCTTCGAGCCGGTGCCGAAGAGCGGGGCGAAGGGCGCTCCCTTCGCCGAGGCCGTGTGGCGCGATTCGTACGAGGCCGAGCAGCATTTGCTTCACCTCGGCCGCGCCGACGAGCCCGTGTGCTGGACGCTCGCCGGCTTCGCCAGCGGCTACCTCAGCTGCGCGCATGGCCGCGAGATCGTGTGCTGCGAAGATCGCTGCGTCGGCAAGGGCGACGCGATCTGCACGATGGTCGGCAGGCCGCGCGAGGAGTGGCCCAAGGAGCGCGACGCCGAGCTCGCGTACTACGAGCAGCGCTCGCTCGACGACGCCCTCACGCGGGTGACCGACGCGCTCCGCCGCAGCGAGACCAAGCTGCGCGGGCGCGCCGTGCTGCACGACGAGAGCTGGCCCGAGGGCTTCATCGGGCGGAGCGCGGCGACAAAGCGCGTGGTCGATCTCGCGCGGCGCGTGGCCAAGGTCGACTCGACCGTGCTGATCACCGGCGAGAGCGGCGTCGGGAAAGAGCTCGTGGCGCGCTTGATCCACAGCGAATCGGAGCGGATCGCGCGCCCGTACATCGCGGTCAACTGCGCGGCCGTACCCGAGAGCCTGCTCGAGAGCGAGCTCTTCGGCCACGCGCGCGGCGCCTTCACCGGCGCGGCGCAAGATCGCGCCGGCCTCTTTGAAGCGGCGAGCGGCGGCACGTTGTTCCTCGACGAGATCGGCGAGGTCCCCGCCGCGATGCAGGCCAAGCTCTTGCGCGTGCTGCAAGAGCGCGAGATCCGCCGCGTGGGCGAGAACAAATCGCGCAAGGTCGACGTGCGCGTCATCGCCGCGACCAACCGCGATCTCGCCGCCGAGGTCGCGCGCGGAGCGTTCCGCCAGGACTTGTTTTACCGCCTGCGCGTGATCGAGCTGCCCGTCCCGCCGCTGCGCGAGCGCCGCGAGGACATCCTCCCGCTGGCGCGCCATTTCCTCGCCACCGTCGCCGAGAAGACGGGCTCCAAGGTCACCGGGTTCTCGCCGAAGGCCGCCAATCAGCTCGCGCGCTACGACTTTCCCGGCAACGTGCGCGAGCTCGAGAACGCCGTCGAGCGCGCGGTGATCCTCACCGACGGGAGCCGGATCGAGCCCGAAGATCTGCCGGAAGAGATCTCGGCCGCGCCGCCGCCGCCGCGCCCGCCGACCGGGGACATGCGGCCGCTCGCCGAGGTGGAGCGCGAGCACATCCTCGCCGTCCTCGAGGTCAGCGGCGGCAACAAGGCCAAGGCCGCAGAGCGATTGGGTATCGGGACTGCCACGCTCTTTCGCAAGCTGAAAGAATATCAGGCCGGATAGGCGCTCTCGCGCTACAGCGTGCAGACAGGGGGCCTCGTCTCGGGAGACCACCAGTTGCCCGACATCACGATCATGGACATGAGCTGGATGGTGTCCTCGTAATAGCCCTGCGGGGGCGCCGCGGCGATCGCCGTCCACAGGGCGTCGAGCCAGGGCTGGTGGAGCTGGTCGGCCATGGCGGCGACGCCGAAGGGCGCCACGAAGGCCATCGACAGGTAGCCCGACCCCGCGCTCGGCGTGCCGTCGAGCTGGTATCCCGAGCTGATCTTCAGCGGATCACCGCCCGTCGCCCCCTCGATCCAGGCCGTCAGCGCCGTCAGCTCGCTCCTGGCGCGGTCGTCGCCCGAGACGAGGTAATCGGTGCCTATCCGCCACGGGACGCGGCAAGCATTGTAATCGTAGCTGCCAGCGCTGGAGCCTTGCAAGAGGCTCGCGGGGGCGGGCGCCGGGAGCGAGAGCGGGCTCACGATGAAGTCGGGGACCAGCCCTTTGCCAGAGCTGTAGAAGTTGCGGATCCAGGTGACCATGGCGTACGAGCTGTCGACCATGCCTGTCCAGATCGCCGCGTCGGTGACGGCGCCGAAGCTGCGGAAGTGATCGCCGATGACGTCCGACGAGCGCGTGGCGTCGTAGAATTGCCCGCTGCCCGGGCCCACCCAGTCGCCGAGGAGCACGTAGCGGTGCGACGCATCGAGCGCCTTGCTCTCGATGGCGCCGATGACCTTCCTGGCCTCGCCGAGATAGTCGATGTCACCGCAGCTACCCCACTGACGGTCGGCCAGCAGCAGCGCGAAGGCGATGTCGAGATCGCCGTCGGAGGCGCTGTTCTGGCCCTGCGCGTCGGCGCACGAGGTGTCTTGATACCAGGCCATCAGATCGGGTGAAGCCAGGCTCGGGTGATCGCGAAAGAAGCGATAGAGCCCGTCGAAATGCTTCTTTGCGTGGGGATCGTGGCCCGCCATCAGCGCGGAGAGCACCATCCCGTAGCCGTGCCCCTCGGACAGGCTGAGGTTGCCGCCCTGGAGGTTGGTCTTGACGTAATACCGCCCCTCCCCGCAGCCGGTCCCGAGGTAGCGCGCCCTCCACCCATCGTAGGTGCTCGCCGTCAGGGCGTCGAGCTGATCGCGACTGACCACCGCGGGAACGACGGAGTCCGCGGTGTAGCTGGTGAGGTGCGATCCGAAGGGCGTGGAGGGCGCCACGGCGTCTGCCCCGCCGCTCGCGTCGGTGTCGCCACCGCTGCTGCCGCCGACACCGGCGCCGACGCTCCCGCCGCCGACGCTGCTCGAAGCCACGTTGCCAGTCGAGGAGGCGCTCCCCTCCGCCGTCGATTGCGACGCGCCCGGGCTCGGCTCCGCCAGCCCGCAGCCGGACGCGAAAAACAAGGCAAACAATGGCGCGATTGCTCTCATCGGGTCCCGGGCTCAGAGCACATGATCGAGATCGCCGTCGGCCCACACGTAATGCCAGCTCGCCGGATCGAGGAGCGTGGACAGGCGAGGGTGCTTGTCGGGCGCGAGGACCTGGAATCCCTTGCTCTCGCGCGGGAGAAACCCCGCGCAGACGAGATCGGTGGCGGCCGGGCTCCCGTCGGTGGTGATCGTCGTCAGCGCCTCGCCGCCTGCGGCGTTGGCGGCCCCGCGCAGCGTCGCGCTCCAGCGATCGCGAGGAGCGAGGAAGTCGACGAGGGCCACCATGGAGCCTTTGCGCTCCAGCGCGCAGAGGCCCACGACGGCGTCGCCCTCCAGCACCACGAAGCCATGCTGAGCGCGGCTCGGCGTGCGGAAGCGCCACGCGTACTGGGCTGGATCGCGCACGGGCAAGATGGCCGCCTTCAGCGCGGCCTCGGCGAAGACCGCGGCGACGCGGGGATCGGCCCCGTCGAGCGCCACGAGGCGCGTGCGGCTCTGCCCGCGGAGCGCGCCGCCGAGCCGGAAAATCGACTGGATCGGGCCGGAGCGGCCATAACGACGGAGGCGCGTTATCGCCCGCGAGCCGGCCCGCTCCAGGGCCCCGAGGTTGCTGGGCTCGGGCGCGCCGTACATGAACTCCACGCCTTCCCCCGCGCGGAGGTTATCCTCCATCAGCGCGAGGCAAGCGCGGTGGAGCGCGGTCGCGACCCCGCGGCGGCGGTAGGCCGGACGCACGTAGCCGTCGCCGCCGATGGAGCCTGTGCGGACCTCTCCTCTCACCATCACCCGTCGAGGGAAGAGCGAGGTGAGCCCCATCGGCGTGCCGTCTTCGTCGTACGCGACGAACGTCACGGCCGGGCCGTGCGGGTTCCCCTCGTAAAGCCACGAGTGGCGGCGCGCGACGTCCGTCTCCGGGGTGTGCTCGGCGAGCAAGGCCAGCACAGTCGGGCGATCGCGCGCTTCGGCGCGGGCAATTCGGGCCGGGGGAGCGAGCATGCGCCGCACGAGGGCAAGCCGCGCGCCCGTCCCCCGGCAGGGGCTCACACGATGTCGAACGGATAGGCGCGATCGGTGTACGCGCGGCTGGCCACGGCTTTCCGCAGCTCGTCGTCGTTGCGCGAGAAATCGTGGACGTTCTGCCGCAAACGCTTCTGCGCCGCGGTGGTGAAGATGCTGGTGAGATCGATCTCGCGGCGAGCGCCCTCCTCGCCCCGTCGCTCGATCGCCCGGGTCGTGCGCGCGATGCAGGAGGCGATGGCGAAGAGGTCTATCGACATCTCGGCGATCCGCTTCTGGGTGAACTGCATCTCGGCGATCTCTTTACCGTGCTTGCGGAGCACGAGCTCGGTGTTGCTGGCGAGCTCGCCGGTGAACTCCTCGAAGATCACCGCCTCGCGGCTCAAGAGCGGGTGCGCCCGCGTCAGCCGCTCCCGGCCGAGTACCGAGCGCGCCTTGCGGACGGCGAAGTCGCTGAGCAGGCCAAAGCCCTTGATCGGCTCGCGCATGGCCTTGACCACGTCGGAGAGGGCCTTGCCGGGGCCCTGCATGCCCGAGAGGGCGATGAAGCAGCGCAAGATCTCGTTGGTGCCCTCGAAGATCAGGTTGATCCGGGCGTCGCGCATCATCCGCTCGTACGGGTAGTCCTGCATGTAGCCGATGCCGGCGGCGATCTGGAGCGTGTCGTTGACGACGTACCACAGCGTCTCCGAGCCGAAGACCTTGCAGATCGCGCTCTCGAGCGAGTAGTCGCTGACCTTGCCGTCGACGATGCCGGCGGTGAGGTACGTCATCGACTCGAGCGCGTAGGTCTGCGCGAGCATGGCGGAGACCTTGTCCTTGATCAGGCCGAACTCGCCGATGGCGCGGCCGAAGGCGCGGCGCTCGTTCACGCGCTCGAGGGCCAGCTTGAGCAGCACCTCGCACATGCCGAGCGAGCCCGAGGCGAGGCCGAGGCGCCCGCTGTTGAGGACTTCCATCGCCACCTTGAAGCCGCGGCCGACCTCGCCGAGCACGTTCTCCTTCGGGACCTTCACGTCGTCGAAGAAGAGCTCGGTCGTCGACGAGCCGCGGATGCCGAGCTTGTGCTCGTTGGGGCCGTTCTTCACGCCCATCCCGCGCTCGACGATGAAGGCGGTGATCTTGGGCTTCGCGCCCTCTTCCATCGACGAGGTGCGCGCGAAGACGGTGAAGACGTCGGCGAAGCCGCCGTTGGTGATCCAGATCTTCGCGCCGTTGAGCACGTAGTGCGAGCCGTCCGCGGAGAGCTCGGCGCGGGTCTTGATCGCGGCGGCGTCGCTGCCCGCGGACGGCTCCGTCAGCGCGAACGCGGCCGTCCACTCGCCCGTCGCGAGCTTGGGCAGATACTTGCGCTTCTGCTCGGGCGTGCCGAACAGGAGGATGCCCTTGAGGCCGATCGACTGGTGCGCGCCGAGGGTCACGGCGATGGAGCCGTCGAGCCCGCCGACCTCTTGCATCACGCGCGCGTAGGCCGACGCCGAGAGGCCGATGCCGTCGTGATCGGTGGGAATTTGCAGGCCGAACAGGCCGAGCGACTTCAGCCCGTCCATCACCTCGGGCGGTATGGCGTGCTCGCGATCGATCTTCGCGGCGTCGACGTTCGCCGCGAAGTAGCGGCGCACGCTGTCGAGGATCATCGCGGTGTTCTCGCGATCGTCGCTCGGCAGCTCGGGGTACGGGAAGATCATGTCCTCGGCGATCACGCCGTGAAACAGGGCCTTCATGAAGCTCTGCTCGATCATGGGAGGCATCGGGCGATCCTTTCGCGGGGTGGGCGCGCAGCTCGCGTGCAGGTAGCACGCCGGGGTCGCGTCAGGTCTTCTCGGGCGGCGAGGCGGCCGGAGGCGCAGGCGTCGCGGCCTTCGCGCTCTCGGGTGCGGTCGCCTCTTCGTCGGCCTTCGCGGGCTCGATCACCGCCGGCGGCAGCGCCAGCACGACGGGCTCGGGGGCCGGCGTCGCGGCCGCGGCGGCGCGCTGCTCGGCCTCGCGCTGCCACGGGTACTTGATGCGCCCGTGGTACATGTTCACGAGCGTCGAGGCCATGCGCCCCGTCATGGTGCGGAGGTCTTCGATCGTGAGCCCCGAGTCGTCGAGCTGGCCGGACTGCAGCTTGGTGAACATCACCTTCTGGACCATCTCCTCGAACTTCTTCTGCTCGGGCGGCCAGATGGTGCGCGACGCGGCCTCGATCGAGTCGACGAGCATCAGGATGGCCGTCTCCTTGGTCTGCGGCTTCATCCCCGGGTAGCGGAAGTGCTCCTGCGTGAGGCCCTTCGGGTTCCCCTGCTCGTTGCACTTGTGCCAGAAGAACTCGACCACCTGGGTGCCGTGGTGGGTGTAGCAAAACTCCACCACCGGCTCGGGGATCCCACCGGCGCGGAGGATCTTCGCGCCCACGACGACGTGGGTCATGATCGCGTCGGCGGAGACGTCGGGGTCGAGCTCCTCGTGCGGTGAGCTCTCGCCGGGCTGGAGATTCTCGACGAAATACTTCGGCTGAACCGTCTTTCCGAGGTCGTGATAGTAGGCGCCGACGCGGGTGAGCAGCGCGTCGGCGTGGATGGCCGCGGCCGACGCTTCGGCGAGGTTGGCCATGGCGCGGGCGTGCTCCCAGCTCCCCGGCGCCTCGGCGGCCATCTTCTTCAGCAAGGGCTGCTCGAGGTCGGTGAGGTCGAGGAGCTTGTCGCGCGAGACGTGCCCCATGGCGCGCTCGGCCGGCTCGCGCAGCCCGCGCGCGAGGAACCCCGCGAGGACGCCGCCGCCGAGGCAGGCGAGAATGTTGGAGCTCAAACCTTGTGTGAGGTCCTCGAGCTGGAGGCGGCCCTCGAACACCGTGGTGAGGCAGATGTACGCGAAGGCGCCGGTGAGGCCGGAGAACGTGCCCGCGATCAGCATCTGCCGCGGGTGGCGGCGATGGAAGAAGAAGAGCGTCGCCGAGATGCCGCGGGTGAGCAGCACCGAGAAGAGGATCACGTCGAAGCGGAGGAGCGACGCTGCGATGAACGCGACCGAGAGATCGACGATGAACGCGGTGCGCCGATCGAAGGCCAGGGCCACCCAGAGCGGGAGCGCGGCCATCGGGATCCAGAACTCGGGCAGCGGCGTGAAGAGGAAGATCAGCTTCGCCGCGACGACCGATCCGAGGATCAGGAAGAGCAGCCCCACCTGCGGCCGGAGGAGCCGCACCCGGCTCTGCCCGAAGCGCCGGAGGTAGGCCATCAGCATCTGGCAGAGGATGAAATAGAGCGCGAAATAGCTGACGATCCGCGGTCCGCTCGGGGGCCTTCGCAGCGACTCGTAGGCGCAGGCGGCGCGGTGATCGTCGTTGTTGTCGTCGAGCAGCGTGCCGCGCGGGACGATGATCCGCGCGTGCTCGTACGAGACCTGGGAGTGCCCGGCGCGCGCGTCCTGGGTGATGCGCGGGCCATACGGGACCCGCAGCGTCACCGGCGCAGGTGCCCCGAGCATCGGCGTCAGGGAGGAGACGAAGAGGTCGGCGAGGCTGACGATCGTGAAGAGCCCCGCGAAGAGGAGGCTCAGAACGAGGCCGGCGGCCGCCCCAGCTCGGACACGGGTACGAAGCATCGAACCGATGAGGCCACCGCCGAGGGCGGGAGAAGCCGGATAGTGCCCGATCCGACAGGGTGCCGGGAGGCAGCGGCGCGACCCTAGCAGGTTCGACGGTCCGGGCGAACCCCTCGCCTCGGCCGTGCGGCTCGAACTCTTCGAAGAAGCGGAGCCTTCGTCGCCGATTGCCCAGCGGCGAGATAATTGCTACCCACAATCAATGACTCCCCTGCGCGCGCTGCTCGATCGAAGAGAGCGCGTCGTGCTGATGGGCGTCCTCAACTGCACGCCGGACTCGTTCTCCGACGGTGGAATGTTCGGTGACGAGGCCGCCGCGCTGACACGCGCGAAGGCCCTCTTCGCGGCCGGCGCAGCGGTGATCGACGTGGGCGCGGAGTCGACGCGACCCGGCTCGACGCCGGTGTCGGCGCGCGACCAGATAGCGAGGCTCGGCGGGATCATCCGCGCCATCGCCGCGACGGGCGCGCTGGTGTCGATCGACACCACGCAGCCCGAGGTCGCGGAGTTCGCGCTCGGCGAGGGCGCCGTGGCGGTGAACACCGTGTCGCTCGAGCCGGCGGCCGAGCTCGGCGCGGTCGCCGCGCGCCACGGCGCCGCCCTCGTGCTGATGCACAGCCGCGGCTCGATGAGCGACATGGTCGGCTTCTCGGTCTATGCCGACGAGGGCTACCGCGACGTGGTCGCCGAGGTGGGTCGCGAGTGGTCCGAGGCCGCGGGCCGCGCCCTCGCCGCGGGGCTGCCGCGCGAGAGCCTTGTGCTCGATCCGGGCCTTGGATTTGCGAAGAACGCGAAGCAGTCGGTCGCGATCTGCGCGCGCCTCGGCGAGCTCTGCGCCCTCGGGTTTCCGGTGCTCGTGGGGCCGAGCCGCAAATCGTTCCTCGCGCGCGTCGCTCTGCCCGAGGGCCCGCTCGCGCCGCCGGACGAGCGCCTCGGCGGCACCATCGCGGCCGTGCTCGCGTGCGTCGCGAAGGGCGCGGCGATCGCCCGCGTTCACGACGTCGCCGCGGTGGCGCAGGCCATCGCCGTCGACGAGGCGATCCACGGCGCGCCGCGCGGGATCGATCCGGGGAGGCGTCATGCTTGAGGCCTTCTATCAGGGGCTCTATCGCCTCTTCGCGGCGCGCCCGCCGTGGCAGGTGCTGCGCGATCTCGCCGACGTCGTCATCGTGGCGTGGGTCATCTACCGCGCGCTCCTGGTGCTCCGCGGCACGCGCGCGATCCAGATGGCCGTCGGCCTCGGCATCGTGCTGCTGGTGTACGTCGGCGCGAAGCTCTTCCACTTCATCACGCTGCTCAACCTGCTCTCGTGGTTGCTGTCGTCGATCGTCCTCATCGTCGTCGTCATCTTCCAGAACGACATCCGCCGCGCCCTGATCCGCATGGGCGGCACGGCGTGGTTCACCGGCGGCCGCGAGCAGCAGTCGCGCGTGATCGACGAGGTCGTGGCCGCCGCGACCGAGCTCGCGCGTCACCGCATGGGCGCGCTGATCGCCTTCGAGCAAGACGCCAACGTGCTCGAGTTCGTCAAGAGCGACGGCATCCCGCTCGACAGCGTCGTCACGCGCGAGCTGCTGGTGTCGCTCTTCGTGCCCGAGTCGGTGAACAAGCTCCACGACGGCGCTGTGTTGATCCGCGACCTCAAGATCGCGCGCGCGGGGATCTTCTTCCCGATGCCCGACACCAAGATCCTCGACGCGCAGCTCGGCTCGCGGCACCGCGCGGCGCTCGGGATCACCGAGGAGACCGACGCGGTCGTCGTCGTCGTGAGCGAGGAGCGCGGGACGATCAGCTTCTGCTTCAGCGGCAACATCGTGTCGAACCTCGACGGGCAGTCGCTGCGGCACGCGCTGCTCGGGCTCTTCGGCCGCTCGGCGCGCAAGAAGGCGCGCGCCGGGGCGCCGACGAAGAAGGCCACGACGCCGGCCACCACGCCGGCGCGCACGCTGTCGTCCGACACTGGATCGGCGCAGAAACCGGCTCTTTCCGCGAAGATCCCGACCAGCCCGCTCGGCCGCGTCAACACCGCGTCGCTGCCCTCGGGGCCGACCGTGAAGACGCCGGTCGGGCACGAGGTCACCAAGCGCAACTCGCTGAGCACGCCGTTCGCGGCGCCCGCGTTCGAGGCGCCGACCGGCCCCGTGACGACGAAGTCGACCTCGACGCCGATGCGATCGAGCACCGACGCGCCCGCGCCGACGAGCGCCGGTGGGCCGCAGTCGGTGCGCCGTCCGACGTTCATCCCCGCGGCGTCGCCGCCGCCCTCGAAGCGCCCCGGCAACGACGACGACGGCTCGTCCGGCGGCCAGGGATCGGCCCCCCCGAGCGACGACTCATGACCGCGAAAGACGGGATCCGCGAGCAGATCCGCTCGGCCTTCGTCGACAACCTGGGCCTCAAGGCGCTCTCGGTCGGCGTGGCGATCGCGCTCTATGCGTTCATCCACGGCGCCGACAACGATCTGCGCACGCTGCCCGTCAACGTCGTCGCCGCGATGCCGCCGCCGTCGGCGAACCGGCAGCTCCTCACGCAGCTCCCCAACGAGGTGAGCATCACCCTCCGCGGCTCGCGCACCCAGCTCGACGCGCTCCGCACCGACGATCTCGGGAGCATCCGCCTCGACCTCAAGAGCGGCCGCGAGTCGACGATCGAGCTCGATCCCGACACCATCCCGTCGATGATCAACATCCCGATCGGCCTCGCCGTCGAGCAGGTGATCCCCTCGCAGATCAAGGTCCGCTGGGACGACGTGGTCTCGCGGCAGATCCCGGTGCAGGTCGCGCGCGCCGGCGATCCCGCGCCCGGCTTCCAGATGAAGGGCGCCATCGTCATCGATCCGCTCGAGGTGACGGCGAAGGGTCCGCGATCGATCGTCGACGTGATGCAGTTCGTCCGCAGCGCGCCCTTCGACGTGACGGCGCTGACCGAGGGCACCTACCGCCGCCCGCTGCCGCTCGACAAGCCGCCGAACCTGGTGTCGTTCGATCCCGAGAGCGTGATCGCCATGGTGGAGATCGGGCGCGAGCTGGTGACGAAGCAGTTCACCAAGCTCAAGGTCGAGGTGATCGGCGCGCCCCGCGCCACGACGAACCCGACGACGGTGACGGTGATCGTGACCGGCACCGCGGCCGACGTGAACGCTCTCTTGCCCGAGGCCATCGTCCCGCGCGTGGAGCCGAAGACGGCCGGCGACGACACCAGCAAGCCCGGCAGCGACAACCTCCCGGTGCTCGTCGAGCTGCCCCGCGTGCGCGCCACCGTCGAGCCGCCGAAGGTCGTCGTGAAGTGGTGAGCCGCGCCTTCTACCGAGCCGGGATCTTGATCTCGCCGCGGGCGATCCGCGCCGACAGCTCGGCCACGCGGGCCTTCACCGCGGCCGGGATCGCCGCGGCGTGCGGGCCTTCGCTGAGGTAGCCGACGCCGTCCTCGGCCACGCCGAACGAGCGCAAACCGCCCTTGAACTCGCCCTTGGCGACCGAGACGATGGTGTCGAACACGGCGACGTCGCCGCGCTTGATCATGCTGGTGATCACGGTGCCCGGCATCTCGTCGTATTGATCCGAGTCGACGCCGATGCCCTTGGCGCCCATGTCGCGCGCGGCCTCGAACACCCCGTGTCCCGTCGTCCCGGCCGCGTGATAGACGATGTCGGCTCCGGCCGAGATCTGGCTCACCGCGAGGGCCTTTCCCTTCACCGGATCGCGAAAGGCTTCCGGCGTCGAGCCGGCATACGCCACGTGCACAGCGCACGTCGGGCAGACCTCGTGGACGCCGGCGCGATAGCCTGCCTCGAACTTGTGGATGAGCGGGATATCCATGCCGCCGACGAAGCCCACGTGGCCGGTCTTCGTCATCAGGCCCGCGACGGCGCCGACGAGAAACGAGCCTTCTTCCTCGCGGAAAGCGAGCGCGGCGACGTTGGGCGGGATCACGCCGTCGGGCCGCGGCGAGTAGTCGATGCAGGCGAAATTCGTCTTCGGGAACGCCGCCGAGACGACGTTGACGTCGCTCGAAAAGATGAAGCCCACGCCGATCACGAGGTCGAAGCCGCGCGCCGCGAAGAGGCGCATCGCGGCCTCGCGATCCTCGGCGCCGCTCGGCTCGAGCACCTCGGTGGTGACGCCGAGCTCGCGGGCCGCGCGCGAGATCCCTTCGAACGCCGCGTCGTTGAAGCTTTTATCGCCGCGGCCGCCGACGTCGAACACCAGGCCGACGCGCACGCGCGCGTAGGCCCCTTTGCCCGAGGGCTCCTCGTGGCGCGCCGGCAGCAGCGCCGTGAGGCCGGCGAGGAGGAACGTGGCGACGACGGCGCGGCGGAGCGGCAGCGACATGGCGGGCTAGCTCGCGGCCTCGTCGGGGACGACGCCGCGGAGATCACCGTGGCTGTCGGGCTCGACGAAGATCTTCTTCATGCGGGGCTGCTCGGCGCGGATCCTCCGCTCGATCTCGTTGATTGTGCGCTCCACCTGCTCGACCGTGAGCGCCGGCTCGAAGGCCACCTTCATCGCCAGGACGATGAAGTCCGGCCCGAGGTGCATCGTCAAGATCTGGGTGACGCTGACGACGTCCTTCGTGCCCTCGGTGATCGCCCGCGTGCGCTGCTCGTCCTCGAGCGTGGCGCGCTCGCCGATGAGCAGGCTGTGCGTGTCGCGCGCGATGAGCACGGCGACGACCATCAGCAGCACGCCGATGACGATCGATCCGATGGCGTCGAAGATCCCGTTGCCCGTGAACGCGGCGAGGCCCACGGCGATGAACGCGATGGTGAGGCCGATCAGCGCCGAGATGTCTTCCATCAGCACGAGGGGGATGGTCGGATCCTTCCCCTCGAAGAGCGCTCGACCGACGTCTTTGCCCTTGTTTTCCAGGCGAAATTCCTTGAGCGCCACCGAGCACGAGTAGCCCTCGAGCACCGCCGAGAGGCCGAGGACGACGAGGCTGGTGAGCGGCCCGCGGCGGAAGCTCCAGAAGCTGGAGAGGTCCGGCACGTCGGGGTGAATCGCCTTGTGGATGCCCTCGTAGAGCGCGAAGGCGCCGCCGAGGCTGAAGAGCAGGAGCGCGACGATGAACGGCCAGAAGTAACGCTCCATCGCCCGCCCGAAGGCGTAGCGATCGTCGCGCTTGAGCGCGAGCGTCACGCCGAGGAACAGGAGGCCTTGATTTCCCGTGTCGGCGAGCGAGTGAACGGCCTCCGCGAGCGTCGCGGTGCTGTCCGAGAGGTACGCCGCGACGAACTTGCAGATCGCGATCGCGAGGTTGGCGAAGAGCGCGGCGCGAATGACTTTGACGGGGTTGCCGCCACCGTGTCCGGACATCGCGCGAAGGCTAAACGATCCTGATGGAGGCGGGGTAGACTGCCGCTCGATGTCGCCGCGTCCCCTCGCCTGCGCCGCCGCGCTCGTCGCTCTGCTGCTCGTCGGCGGGTCGGGCGCGCGGGCCGACGGGGCCGCAGGATCGCCTTCGATTCCAGGCGCGACGCTGCTCGATCGCGTCGTCGTGCGCTGGTCCGCGCCCGAGACGGGCGGCCCGGGGAAGCCGCAGTTCATCTTCGAGCGCGAGCTCGCCTTCGAGACGCGCCTCGAGGCGCTGAGCGATCCCGATCCCGATCCGGGCACGTACCCCGATCGCCACGTGCGGGCCGCGCTCGATCGCCACATCGCCGAGACGCTGCTGGCGAGCTTGCCCGTCACGCCGACGCCGGCGCCGCGCGAGATCGCCGCGCGCGCCGAGGCCGCGCGCGCCATCCTCGAGCAGCGGGTCCACGGCCGCGATCGCCTGATCGCCGCCGCGGCCGCCGAGGGCCTCAGCTCGGACGAGCTCGACACGCTGCTGCGCCGCGAGGCGAAGGCCAGCATCTACCTCGATCGCATGGTCGCGCCGATGCTGGAGCCGAGCTCGGTGGAGCTGCGGGCGCTCCACCGATCCGGCACGACGCCCTTCAAGGATGAGGATTTCGACAAGGCCCAGCCCGCGCTCGTTCGCTGGTACGTGGGCCAGAAGCTCAGCCAGGCGATCGAGACGTTCTACCTGAACGCCCGCAGCCGCGTGACCCTGGTGATGATCCGCAAGCCCCGATAGCGGACCTACGCGCTGTCGCTGAGGTCGCTGCGGACCTCTTGCGAGGCCGGGGCGTCTTCTTCGTCGGTCACGCTGTGGTGCTCGGCGTAGTGCTGTTGCTGGCCGAGCGAGCGGGCCGCGCGGCGAGCCTTGAGGAACTCGGCGAAGGCCGTGAGCGTGTCGAGATCGCGCGGGCCGAGGGCGTCGGAGATCTCGCGCAGGTTGCGGCGGAGCATCTCGGCGCTCTTGCCGCGGCGGGGCTCGCGCGGCTCCTCGCGGAGGGGCTCGACGAGGGGCAGAGGAGCGGCCGGGGCCAGGGCCGGAGGCGCGCCGGAGGCTGTTTCAGTGCGTGACGAAGGCGCCTCGGGCACCCACATCGGGCGGGCGATCGGGTTCAGCGCGTGAGCGCTGAGCCAGGCTTCCATGAAGATGCGCAGCCGCTCGCTCCGGAACGTGAACCAGCGCTCGCGCTCGGGCGCGTAGGCCATGAGCACGTCTTTGAAGCGGCGAAATGCGCCCTTTCCATCGATCGCCTGGCCGAGCTTCGCCTGGAGGTCCGGGTCCTCCACCATGGGAATGTACCGCTCCATCCAGCGGTATTGCTCGCGTGAGCTCACCGGATCGATGCGGAGGTAGTTCGCGTCGGCGGCGATCCGCGCGTGCATCTGCGGATCGGCGACGCCATCGACCACGCGAAGAACGTCGCCGGTGACGAGGTGGAGGTAGGAGTGGACCTCGGGCGCGTTGTTCTCGAAGGCGTCTTCCAGCGCCTCCCAGTCGATTGGAATGTCGCGCACGGCGGCGCCGCCGGCGGAAGTAGTTTCGTTGGTCATGTCCTCCTCATCTTCATCGAACGACAGGACGCGGCGGGGGGCTAGTCCGCCGATCCGGGTCAAGGGCACAAGATTCGATCGTGAATGCTCCGTCGTCATAGAACTTTACGCTGGTTGAGGCGGCTTGGGCTGAACTCTTGCAACATAAAGATGATTCCCACCGCAGGTAGTCGCGCACCCGTGCTCGTCGGTCGGACATTTTCATCGCCGCGGCCGACGACGCTCGCTCGCGCGCGCACGATCGCGACGCGCACCGCTCGGCTGGCACGGCTGGAGAGCGCCCCGCGATGAAGGGGCGCGTGGTGGGTTGGATGACGGTTGGAGCTCAAACCTTCGCGGCGGGCGTACTCCGTGTTCGAGCGACAGCGTCCGACCAGCGGCGGCGGTGCGCGCCGCGATCGTCGGCGCACATCGCGACGCGGAAAATACGCTCAACCCGGGACATGCCCGCGGCCTCGGCGACGCTGCCGAAGAGGCCGACGCCGACGCCCGCGAGCATCGCCGCGCCGCGCGCCGTCGACTCGAGCTCGGTGGGACGCTCGATGGTGATCGCGCCGATGTCGGACTGGAACTGGATCAAGAGATCGTTCGCCGCGGCGCCGCCGTCGACGCGCATGCGCGCGAGCGGCTGGCCGAGATCGTCGGACATGGCGACGAGCAGATCGTTGACCTCGAGGGCGATGCCTTCGAGCGTCGCGCGCGCGAGGTGCGCCGCCGTGGTGCCGCGCGTGATCCCGCAGATCAGGCCGCGCGCGTCGGGATCCCAGTAGGGCGCGCCGAGGCCCGAGAGCGCGGGCACGAACGACACGCCGCCGCTCGTCGGCACCGTGCCCGCGAGCGCCTCGATCTCGCCTGCGCTCTTGATCACGCCGAGCCCGTCGCGGAGCCATTGCACCGCGGCGCCCGCGACGAACGCGCTGCCCTCGAGGGCGAACGCGACCTCGTCGCCGACCTTCCACGCGACGGTGGTGAGCAGGCCAAATCGACTGCGAATCGGCTGCGATCCGATGTTGGCGAGGATGAACGCGCCGGTGCCGTAGGTGCACTTCGCGTCGCCGACGCCGAAGCACGCCTGGCCGAAGAGCGCCGCCTGCTGGTCGCCGGCGATGCCGGTGATCGGGACGCCGTCGGGCAGCCCGGGGAAGCCGCGCGTCGTCGCGATCCGCTCGGCCGAGCCGACGATCTTCGGGAGCATCGAGCGCGGGACGCCGAAGAGCGCGAGCATCGCGTCGTCCCAGTCGAGCGTCGTCAGGCGCATCAGCAGCGTGCGCGAGGCGTTGGTCACGTCGGTCACGTGCACGGGCGCGCCCGAGGCCGCGTCGCCCGAGAGGCGCCACACGAGGAAGCTGTCGATGGTGCCGAAGCAGAGCTCGCCGCGGTCGGCGCGCGCGCGCGCCTCGGGAACGTTGTCGAGGATCCACGCCACCTTCGTCCCGCTGAAATAGGGATCGAGCACCAGGCCCGTCGTGGACTCGACGACGTCTTCGTGGCCCGCGGCGCGGAGCTCGGCGCAGCGCGCGGAGGTGCGGCGATCTTGCCAGACGATCGCGCGATGGATCGCCTTGCCCGTGGCGCGATCCCACACGAGCGTCGTCTCGCGCTGGTTGGTGATCCCGATGGCCGCGATGCGCGCGCCGTCGACGTTCGCGGCCGCGAGCGCGCCCTTCACGGCGTCGATGACGCTCTGCCAGATGTCCTCGGGATCGTGCTCGACGCGGCCCGGTTCGGGGAAATGCTGACGGAATTCGTGCGTGGAGCGTCCGAGGGTGGTTCCCCGGGTGTCCATGACCAGCGAGGTCGTTCCTGTCGTTCCTTGATCAATCGCGAGGAGGAGGTCTGCCGCCATGATCACGGTGGGTACCGCGGCGACGAAGGCGCGGGAAGAGGCGGAAGAGCGGCTGTTCCCGCGCAAAAGGCGCCCGTCGGGGCGGCGCGCGCGTGCCCTCGTGCGCGCCGCGTCCGCCGTGGTGGCAGAAATTCGACGTTGTAAGCCCGGGCGACCTGAGTGAAGGTGAGCGCCTCAACCTCAACAGCCGGCAATTCACGGGCGAACGATTGTCCTGAAGCGCTGGTCTGGGTATCCTCCCGAAACCGATGGCTCGCCTGATCCTGCAGACCGCCGAAGGCCAGCAGGCGATCGATCTGCGACCGGTGAATTCGCTCGGGCGACACCCGAACAATTCAATCCAGCTGCTCGATAAGATCGTCTCGAAAGAGCACTGCATCATCGAGCACCGCGGCGACCACTGGGTCCTGCGCGATCTCGGCAGCCTCAACGGGACGTTCGTGAACGCCGAGCGGGTCCGAGGCGAAGCTCCCCTGAAGCACGGCGACGAGATCTCGCTCGGCGCGACGAAGGGCAGCTTCAGCGACGGCGGCCCGCCGGTGGCCTTGCCGGCGCTGAGCCCGGGCGTCGCCAACGTGCAGCCCGCGTGGCCCCAGCAAGCGCCGCCGACGCCCTCCGCGTCGCCGATGGCGCAGTCCGCGCACGTGATGCCCGCGCCGCCGCAGTACGCGCGACCGGGCCCGCCGCAATCGCAGGCCGCGCCGTCCTCCGCGGTGCCGCCGACGGTGGCCTCGCCGCAGCAGCAACAGACGCCGTACCAGCCGTACAACCGGCCGCCGATGGTGTCCCCGGGGCAGCCTGGGCAGGTGTTGCCGGGGCAGCAGCGCCCGCCGCAGTACGCGCAGCAGCCGCCGCAGGGTGGCTACAACATGAACCCCAACCCGGGCGGCGGCACCATGCCGCTACGGCCGCCGACGGCGCCGATCGTCCCGGTGCGCCAGGGCCCGCCGGGGCACTACGTCGCCCACGGCACGCGCATCGATCTCAACGATCAGACGCGCCACATCGCCGGGCAAATAGCCGCCGGCGACAAGGGCTTCCTCCCGTACGAGCGCATCTCGGGCGACGGCACGCAGCTCAAGGCCGACTACGAGCGCCTCCGCCTCTCGCACGAGCTCTCGCGCGAGATCGCCGCCGAGCGCGACACGACCAAGCTCCTCGAGCGCATCCTCATCAGCGTCTTCAAGTTCATCCGCGCCGACCGCGGCGTGATCTTCTTGCAGGACGATCACGGCGAGTACACCCCGCGCGCCATGCAGCGCCGCGACGGGACCACGGCGCCGATCAGCGTCTCGTCGACGATCTTGAACCACGTCGTGAAGGAGCGCGCGGCCGTCCTCACCCACGACGCGGCCATGGATTTCGCCAACTCCAAGGGCAAGAGCATGATCCTGAACCGGATCAGCTCGGCCATGGTCGCGCCGCTGCTGCACAACAACGAGGTGCTGGGCGTGCTGTGGCTCGACTCCGAGACGCTCGCGCAGTTCCAGGCCAAAGATCTCGAGCTCGTCACCGCCATCGCCAACCAGGCGGCGATGTTCATCGAGATCAACATCCTCGCGAAGAAGGTCGAGAACGAGATCCTCACGCGCGAGCGCTTCAGCCGCATGGTGGCGCCGAACATCGCCGAGCGCGTGATGCAGGGCCTGCTCGAGGTGAAGCCCGGCGGTCAGCGCGTCGAGCAGTGCACTGTGTTCAACAGCGACATCCGCGGCTTCACCGCGATGAGCGAGAACACCACGCCAGAGATGCTCGTCGAGATGCTCAACGAGTATTTCGAGGAGATGGTCGACACGCTGTTCAAGTACGAGGGCACCCTCGACAAGTTCATGGGCGACGGGATCATGGCCATCTGGGGCGCTCCCGTGGCGCACCCCGACGACGTCGTGCGCTCGGTCATGTGCGCGCTCGAGATGGGCGAGGTCCTCGGCCACTTCAACCGTCGGCGCCTCGAGAAAGATCTCCTGCCGCTCGCGGTCGGCATCGGCATCCACACCGGGCCCCTCGTCGCCGGCTACATCGGCAGCTCGAAGGCGCTCAGCTACACCGTGATCGGCGACGTGGCGAACACCTCGGCGCGCCTCTGCTCGGTGGCGCTCGCGGGGCAGATCGTGATCAGCGAGACCACGCAAGAGCGGCTCGGCGGCCGCTTCGAGCTGGAAGAGCTCCAGCCGGCGAAGGTCAAGGGCAAGGAGAAGCCGCTGCGCATCTTCAACGTCCTGCGCCCGCGCCTCTCGGTCCAGGTCCCCGCGGGGATCTTCGGCACCGAGCCGACCAGCGTCACGTAGCGCGAACGCGCCGACGCGGACGATCGACCGCGCGCGCCTTTCCCGCGGCGGCCCGCGGGGCTATAGCCGCTCGCCGTGGCAGCGTTCGTCCTCCCCTTTGAAAGACCCGTCGTCGATCTCGTCGAGAAGGTGCGAGAGCTCCGCGCGCTCGCCGCCTCCGATCAGCGCTTCGAGCCCGAGCTCGCGCGGCTCGAGGAGAAGACCTCGCGCCTCGCCCGCGAGATCTTCGCCGACCTCACGCCGATGCAGAAGGTCCAGCTCTCGCGGCACGCGAGCCGGCCCTACACGCTCGACTACGTGAAGCGCCTCTTCACCGACTTCGACGAGCTCAAGGGCGATCGTCGCTTTGCCGAGGACGCGGCCATCGTCGCCGGGCTCGCGACCTACCACGGGCGCTCCGTCGTCCTCGTTGGCCACCAGAAAGGCCGCGGGACGAAGGAGAACATGAAGCGCAACTTCGGCATGCCCAACCCCGAGGGCTACCGGAAGGCGATCCGCATGTACGAGCTCGCCGACAAGTTCAACCTGCCGATCCTCACGTTCATCGACACGCCCGGCGCCTACCCCGGCATCGGCGCCGAGGAGCGCGGGCAGAGCGAGGCCATCGGCGCGTCGCTAGCCGCGATGGCGCGCGCGCGCGTGCCGATCATCGCCACGATCATCGGCGAGGGCGGCTCCGGCGGCGCGCTCGCGCTCGGCGTGGCCAACCGCGTGCTCGTGCTCGAGTTCGGCTGCTACTCGGTGATCACGCCCGAGGGCTGCGCGGCGATCCTGTGGAAAGACGGCTCGCGCGCTGACGAGGCCGCGGCGCGGCTCAAGATCACCGCGCCCGATCTGCTCCAGCTCGGCGTCGTCGATCTGGTCGTCGACGAGCCCACCGGCGGCGCGCATCAAGATCATGACGACGCCGCGGTGCGCCTCGATCGCGCGCTCTGGTCGCAGCTCACGGCCCTCGACGGGCTCTCGCCGGACGAGCTCGTCGACGATCGCTACAAGCGCTTCCGCGCCCTCGGCACCTTCGTCGCGTGATCGCCGCGCGCGCTCGACCGGCGCTTCGCGGAAGGCTATAGCCGGGCTCGCACCATGGATCAGGCCAAGCTCTCGCGGGCCGCGCTCGCCCTGTCGTCGGCCATGGTCGCGTTCGCGATCATCCTCTGGGTGCAGTCCAAGTTCGACGGCGCCGATCGCAAGGCGGCCCTGGGGATCGTGCAGGAGTACCGCTCGAAGCAGGGGTCGACGATCCCCGAGGTGCTCGATCGGAAGCACCCCGGCGCTGCGCCGACATGGTCGGTGGAGACGCAGTCGGCGTGCGAGCAGCACGAGCGCGTGCGCGCCGTCGTCGCGGGCGACACCTACGATTTTGCCGTCGACATCAACGGGCCCTCGATCCATCCGGCAAATCAAGCCGCGGAGAGCATCATCGCCGGCCTCGACGAGCCGCGCGCCGCGGGCAGCGCGAGCGCTCCCGGCGCCTCGGCGAAGGGCGCGCCGTGACGATCCGCGTCGCGCTCGTCGGCTGCGGCGCCTGGGGATCGAACCTGCTCCGCGTGCTCGAGCAGAGCCCGCGCGCCGCGGTGATCGCCGTCGCCGATACGCGCGCTCTCCAGCGGCGCCACGCGCGCGATCTCTCGCCCGGCGCCGAGGTCGTCGCCTCGCTCGGCGAGGCCCTCGCGCTCGGCGTCGACGCGGTGGTGATCGCCACGCCCGCGCCCACCCACGCGACGCTGGCCATCACCGCGATGGACGCCGGCGCCGACGTGTTCGTCGAGAAGCCCCTGGCGATGACGATCGCCGACGCCGAGCGCTGCGCGCAGCGCGCCGAGGCGCGGGGCCGCATCGGCATGGTCGGGCACCTCTTGCGCTATCACCCGGCCGTCACGCGGCTCGTCGAGATCTGCCGCGGCGGCGCGCTCGGGCCGCTCGAGCACGTCGAGGCCGCGCGCCGATCGGTGAACGGCGATCGCTCGGCGTCGGCCCTGTGGACGCTGGGACCGCATGATCTGTCGGTGATCTCGGCGATCGATCCCGCCGCGATCGCCACCCTCGCCGCGAGCGGGCCGGCGAGCGGCGCCGACGCGCTCGTGAGCCTGACGCTGGAGACGGGGCTCTCGGCGCGGATCTCGCTCTCGCGCGCCAGCGCCGCAAAAGAGCGTCGATTCGCGGTGATCGGGCGCGATCACGCGGCGATCTTCGACGACGTGCGCGCCCCGGATCGCGTGCTCCTCGGCCGCCCGACGCGGCGCCGAGGGGCCCCGACCGAGATCGCCATCACCGGCGAGGCCACGGTCGCGTGGCACGAGCCGCTGGCCCTGGAGATCGATCATTTCCTTCGCTGCGTGGACGAGCGCACGCCGCCGCTCACCGGCTTCGGCGACGGCGTGATCGTGGTGCGCGCCCTCGCGTGGGCCGAGGCCGCGCTGCACCGGCGCGACGACGGCGCCGGCGATCTGGCGCCGCTCGCGTAGCGGCCTTCAGCGCACGGCGCGCGCGGCCTCGACCACGCGATCGATCCAGGCCTGTTCTGCCGCTTCGATCGGGGGATCGCGCGCGATCGTCGTCGCCAGCGGGCGCGGCCGCTGCGAGGCGTGACCGCGCAGCCAGGCCGAGGTGATCGCGCCGACGCGGCCGTGCATGCCGAGGAAGAGCGCGAAGAGATCGGGCCCGACGGCGCGACGCGGGGCCTTGCGGACCTCGAGCTCGGCGCCCGACGCAATCGTGGCAGTGAAGCCTGCCACTAAATGGTCGACGGGATCGAGCCACGGATCGGGCGCGCCGTGAGCGCCGCTCGCGATCCACGCGTCGACGGTCGTGTCGGGCGCGGGCGCGTCGGGGCCGAGCGCGAGCGAGAGGCCAGCCGCCTGGAGGGCGCGCTCCACCTCCGCGAGGGTGGCCCTGCCGCTCGCGTGAACGAGCTGCGAAGCGGCGTCGATCACCGGCTGCGCGGGCGGCGGCGTGACGGGTCGACGCGCCGGCAGATCGCGCGGCAGGAGGTTCCCGGGGTTCATGATCGCCGCGGGATCGAGCACCTTTCGCAGCGCCTCGACGATGTCGACGCCGAGGCCGAGCTCGGCGCCAAGCTTGGGCGCCTTGCTGCGGCCGACGCCGTGATGGTGCGAGAGCGAGCCGCCCGCGGCGACCGCAGCGTCGAGCGCGGCGCGCCACGCGGCGTCGTACTTGGCCTCGGCCTCGGCCACCGTCGGCGCGCTGCCCGCGAACGTGAAGTAGATGCTGCAGCCGTCCGGGTACGCGTGGGAGAGGTGCGCCATCACGAACACGTGGCTCCCGAGCGCGGCGCGAACGCCGTCGTAAAGATCGCGCAGGCGCGACCAGGGCGCGGCCACTTCCATCGTGTCGCTGAAGGCGCCGGCCATGAACACCGGGGCTTGCCGGTAGCTGACGCTGTAGCGGTGCGAGAGCCAGTGGCGCGCCGGCTCTTCGCCGAGCGGCGTCGCCCCGTGGCGCGCGGCGATGGTCGCGGCGAGCGCGAGATCGAGAGCGCCCTGCCCCGCGGGGCCCTCGAAGATCATCACCAGCCGCGAGCCCTTGAGGACGCGCACGCCGAGCGCTTGCACCACGTCGTTGAGGAGCTTCGGCACGCGGAGAATGCTGCGCAGCGCGAGGCCTCCGGCGCCCGGCGTGTGGACCCTGGGCGCGCTCGCTTTCTTCGGCTTTTTCCCGGCCGATCGCGCGCGCTTCACCGAGCCCATCCTGGCGATGAACGAGTCGAAAGGATCGTAGAGGCGCGCGACGGCGGGGCGGAGGCCGATCTGGAACATGTCGCGCATCGCCGTCCAGCCGGCCTCGATCGTGGGGAACGAGTAGGCCCCGTAGGCGCGCTCTTCGGGCACGGGGTGGAGGCGGAGCGTGGCCGCGGTGATCACCCCGAGCACGCCCTCGCTGCCGATGAAGAGCGGGAGCAGATCGGGCCCGTGCGTGCGGCGATGGAAGCGCACGACCTCGCCGCGCCCGACGACGCATTCGAGGCAGGACACCATGTCTTCAATCTTGCCGTAGCGACCCGAGCACTGGCCGGCGCCGCGCGCCGCGACCCAGCCGCCGACCGTGGAGCAGAGGATCGACGACGGGAAATGCCCTGCGGAGAAGCCTTTCGCGTTCAGCTCCTCCTCGAAGCGGATGCCCATCGCGCCGGACTCGACCTCGATCGAGGGCACGCTCGCGTCGAGCTTGCGCCAGGTCGTGAGGCGCTTGAGGTCCATCACCACGGTGCGCGGATCGGGGAGGATGCCGCCGCAGACGCCCGAGCCCGCGCCGTAGGGCACGAGCGGCGTGCCGTGCTCGGCGCAGAAGCGCACGGCCGCGGCGACCTCGGCGATCGTTTGAGGCCAAACGATCAGGCCGGGCCGGTGCTCGGCGATGCGCCCCTCGGAGACGGCGAGGTGGTGGCGAGGCCAGAGATCGCGGGCGTAGGCGATCTGGTCGGGCGGCGAGGCGCTGCGCCGGAGCTCGGGGAGCGCCTCGGCGAACGTCGCCTCGAGCCCCGTGCCGCCTTCGTTCACGTGCGCTCGGTCCGCTCGGCGAGGACGATCAGGCGCGGCGACTCGGAGCCGAAGAACACGCCCGGGTGCGCGGGGTGGCCCGTCACCTCGACGACCTTGAAGCCGCACTCGTGGAGCATCTTGCCGAGCTCGTGGAGGGCGTAGAGGCGGATGTTGTAGTCGACCTCGCGGGCGCGGCCGTCCTCGAACATCACGGTGCGCTTCACGCGGAGGCGGCTCGTGAAGAAGTCGACGGCCATTTCATCCATGCAGACGCAGCCGTCGCCCTCGAACCACACGAGGCTCGGCTGGCGAGGCGCGACGTAGTCGTGGTTGATGACGTCGAGGAGGAGCATGCCGCCCGTGCGCAGCGCGCGGTGGATGCGCTGGAGGACGTTGACGTTCTTCTCGTCGTCGAAGTAGCCGAAGCTCGTCTGCCAGCAGTAGACGCCGTCGAAGGT
This sequence comes from Byssovorax sp., assembly GCA_025362495.1. GTDB lineage: Bacteria > Myxococcota_A > Polyangia > Polyangiales > Polyangiaceae > JANYGI01. Next base: position 39,620 of record JANYGI010000178.1, read on the forward strand.
GTCCTCGAAGGCCATCTCGCGCATGTCGCCTTGCAAGAAGTTGAGCTTCTGGCCGCGCTCCTGGGCCTCGTCGGCGGCGCGCGCGAGCATCGCGAGCGAGAGATCGTACCCGACGACGCTGTAGCCGCGGCTGGCGAGCTCGACGGCGTGCGCGCCGGGGCCGCACGCGAGATCGAGCATCACCGCGCCCTTCTCGAGGCCGAGGCGATCTTCGATGAAGTCGCACTCGCGGCGCACGTGCTTGGGCTCGACGCGGTCCATCGTGCGGAGGTAGTCGTCGCCAAAAAGCTCTTCCCACCAGGGCTTTTGTCGCTTGCGCGGCGTCTCGGCGGGCGGGCCGGCCACGGGAGCTGCGACGGCCGCGGCGGGAGGCGTCGGCGTGCTGGCCGGAGGCGGCGGAGGCGTCGCGGGCGGAGGCGCGGCGGCAGCCAGCGGAGGCGTGGCGCTGAACGTCGCGATCGCGGCCGGAGGCGGGGGCGTGTTGACCGAGGTCGGCCCCGGCTCGATCGAGCTGCCGCGCTTGAGCGGCGGAGGCGGCGGCTTCTTCGGCGCTGTCGAGGCCGCGTCGAAGGGCGAGCTGGCCACGTCGGAGATGCGCTCCGGCTCGATCTCCTCGATCGCTTCGAGATCTTCCGGGCGGCTCTCGGCCTGGGCGCGCGCGAGGATGGCGCTCGACGGTTGCGTGTCGGGCTCGTCGTCTTCGAGAGCCTCGACCTCTTCGACGGCGGTGTCCGCAGGCGGCGCGACGACGGGCACAGCCGCCGTCAGTGGCACCTCTTCGAACGAGGGAGGCGTCATGTCGGTCCCGATGCTGATGATGCGCATCGGCCGGATGACGTCGTCGTTCGTGTCGAGCACCGCGAGCGACGCCGCGGGCGGGGCTGCCTCGATCGGCGGGGCGGCCTCGATCGGCGGCACGGATCGACGCGCTTCGACGGGCGGCGCGGGCCTCGGCACCGTCGGCGCGGCGGGCCTGGCTCCCTCGGTGGGGAACCCGTCGAGCCAGGGCGTGGAGCTTACCTGCGCGCGCGCCGGAGGGGGTGCGTCGATCGGCGGGGGCGCGGAGACACGATCCACCGACTCGGCGGGGACGGCCGACTTCATCGGAACCGAGTCGTCGGGGATCTTCACCGTGCGCCGTGATTTGCGGCGAGCTGCGGCGATCGGATCGCTCGACGGCGACGACGACGGCGCGTTCGGATCGTCGAGGAACGCCGGGATCGCGGGGGGCGGTCCCGGCGTCGCCCAGCCGACGTCGGTCTCGTCGAGCGCGGGGACGCTCGGCGGGGTCGACGCGCGCGACGAAGGCGCCGGCGTCGTATTCGTGGCAGGTGCGGCTGCCGCCATCGGTGCGGAGGGCGCGGCCATGAACGCATCCATCCCCGGCACGCGCGGCATCGGCGCCGGCGGCGGGATCGGCGCCGAGGGCGGCCCGGCCATCGCGCCGGGGAACGTCGGCTTGCGCGACGGAGGCGCGGCGCCCGACGGACGCGGGCGCGGCACCGCGGGCGGCGGCGTCAGCCGCGAGGTGGAAGCCACGTCGTCGTGCTCGCGGGCCAGCGCCGGCGGCACGGAGGGCGCGGAGTCACGCGGGGTCTCGTCGCTCATCGAGCGACCTCGGTGGAGAGCGGCTCTCCCATGCGAACGCCCGGCGACGCGGGCCTTTGCCAGGTCGGCGTGACGCCCTTCTCGACGAAGACCACCGCGGTAGACCCCATGTGGAAGATCCCGATCTCGTCGCCCCTGGCGACACTCTGGGCCGGCGCGATCACGTGCGTGCCGAGGGGCACGTCGTGCGCGTCGATCGCGCTCACGGTGATGCGTCCGACGATCATCGCGCCCACCATCACGACGGTGACGCGGCCTTGCGACTCGGTGTCGATGACGATGGCGACGCGGCGGTTGATCGAGAAGAGCGAGGGGATGTGGCGCTCGCCGATGGAGTTGACGGGGTAGAGATCGCCCGGCAGCGATCGGATCATCGTCACCTTGCCGGCGACGGGAGAGTGCACGCGGTGGTAGTCCCGCGGCGAGAGGTAGACGATCGCGTACTGCCCGCCCTCGTAGCGGGCGACCTCGGCCGGATCGCCGACGAGATCGGCGAGCTGGTAGTCGCGCCCCTTGATCTGGAACGTCCCGCCGGCGTGGACGGGCCCGAGGTCGTCGAGGCGGCCGTCGGCCGGGCTGACGATGGCCCCTGGCTCGGCGTTCACCGGCCGCGCGCCGTCGCGGAGCGCCCGGGTGAAGAAGGCGTCGAAGCTCTCGAACGCGCCGTCGGGGGCGACGGTGTCCCCGAGGTTCACGTCGTACGCCCGCACGTACATCTTCACGACCGCGTTGGCGACCGCTGGAGGGAGCGGAAGATCGCAGAGGCGCCCCACTGCCCGCGTGATGCGAACTCGGGGCAGAACGCGGAGAATTTGGGCAGCGGCGTAGGTGGCTACGGTCATTTCAGGCCTTGCAGAATCGGAGGAATGCTAGGCCCCGGTCGGGACCGTGGTCAACGTTGCCGCTCTTCGCGGCCGACGTTTCGCCCGGCGGGCCGATTTGGAGCGATCCATCCCGCTCCGGCGCGGTCTCTTTTGGAGCGGGCGGGCCGGGGGCGCGCTCGTTTCTGGTGCGCCGATCACGTCGACGCCGGAGATCACGCTCGATCACGCGCCTTTTAGCCGACGGCACGCCGCTCGCAATGCCTCTCCTCGAACCGCGGGGGCGCTCCCCTCGCCGCTTCACAGAGGAGACAGAGGACATGCGCATCAAGTTCTGGGGTGTTCGCGGCAGCATCGCTTCGCCTGGTCCCGACACGGCCGACGTCGGTGGCAACACCAGCTGCGTCGAGGTGCTCTGCGGCACCACGCGCTTCATCCTCGACGCGGGCACGGGCATCCGCAAGCTCGGCGAGTCGCTGCTCGCGCAGGGCCCCGTCGACGCGACGCTGCTGCTCTCGCACCTGCACTGGGATCACATCCAGGGGCTGCCCTTCTTCGTGCCGGCGTACCTGCCGTCGACGAAGCTCACGATCGCGGGGACGGCCAACGGCGTGATGTCGCTCGGCGACGCGCTCTCGCACCAGATGACGGCGCCCGTCTTCCCGGTGCGCCTCGACGAGCTCGGCGCGCAGCTCTCGCTCCGCGAGATCAAGAACGGCGAGAAGTTCGACGTGGGCGAGGCCACGGTGCGCGTGGCCAAGCTCAACCACCCGGGCGGCGTGCAGGCCTACCGGATCGAGCACGAGGGCAAGGTCCTCGTCTACGCGACCGACACCGAGCACTACGCGTGCGTCGATCCCACGCTGCGGGCGCTCTGCGAGGGCGCCGACGTGCTCATCTACGACTCGCAGTACACGCCCGACGAGTACGCCGGCGTCACCGGCCGCTCCAAGGTCGGCTGGGGTCACTCGACGTACGTGGCCGGCTGCGAGCTCGCGAAGAGCGCGGGCGTCGGGCAGTACGTGCTGTTTCACCACGATCCGACGCGCAACGACGCGGCCGTGATCGATCTCGAGCGCCGCGCGCAGCAGCTCTTCGCGCCCTCGATCGCGGCGCGCGAGGGCCTGGTGATCAGCCTCGACGACGCGGCGAGGTCGGCCTGGGCCGCGTGATCGCCCGGGCCGCGGCTCCCCACCCCGACGAGGTCGACCCCATGGAATCTGCGATCCGCGAGGTTTCGGTGACGCGGGCGCGGCGCCTCTCTATGCTGGAGCCTTCCCCGCTATCCATGTCGCGCCTGTCGCTGATCGTCGATCTCGCTTCGCTCCTCGCTCGCGAGGTCGATTTCGACACGCTCCTCGGCACCGCCTGCGAGCGCCTCGCCCGCGCTCTCCGCGCCGACCGGGCCACGATCTGGATCGTCGACGCCGAGCACGGCGATCTGGTCACGCGCGTCGCCGTGCTGCCCGAGCTGCCCGAAGGCCTGCGCCAGCCGCTCGTGCGCGGCATCGCGGGGCACGTCGCGCTCACCGGCGACGTGGTCCGCGTCGACGACGCCTCGCAAGATCCTCGCTTCGATTCCTCGACCGACAAGGTCACCGGGTACACCACGCGATCGATGCTCGTCGCGCCGATCCGCGAGGACGCACAGGCGCCGGTGCGCGGCGTCGTGCAGCTCCTGAACCGCGAGGACGGCGCCTTCGACGAAGAGGACGAGCAGTACCTCGTCGCGCTCGCGACGCAGCTCGCCCGCGCGCTCACGCTCACCACCTTGCGCGCGGCCGACGGCGGCGGCCCGGGCCTCGTCCTCCAGAGCACGTTCAACAAGATCGTCGGCCGCAGCGCCCCGATCCGCGCCGTCTACGAGCGCATCCAGCTCGCCGCGCAGACCGACGCGACGGTGCTCCTCCGCGGCGAGACGGGCACGGGAAAAGGCCTGTTTGCCAGGGCGATCCACGTCAATTCGCGGCGACAGGCGCGGCCGTTCATCACCGTCGACTGCACGACGCTGCCCGCGCAGCTCGTCGAGAGCGAGCTCTTCGGTCACGAGCGCGGCGCGTTCACGGGCGCCGATCGCCGCGTCCCTGGCAAGGTCGAGCTGGCCGAAGGCGGGACGCTGTTCATCGACGAGATCGGCGATTTACCCCCGGATATCCAGGGCAAATTCCTTCGCTTCTTGCAGGAGCGCACCTTCGAGCGCGTCGGCGGACGGCAGACGTTGCGCGCCGACATCCGCGTCGTCGCCGCCACCCACCGCGACCTCGAGCGCGCCGTCGCCGAGGGGCGCTTCCGCGAAGATCTCTACTACCGCGCTCGCGTCGTGGAGATCGAGCTGCCCCCGCTGCGCGCCCGCGGGGCCGACGAGATCGAGTCGCTCGCCCGGCATTTCGCCGATGTTTACGCCACGCGCTACGGCCGCCCGACGCCGCGCTTCGAGCCCGCGGCGCTCGTGGCGATCCGCGCGCACGCGTGGCCCGGCAACGTGCGCGAGCTCGAGCACTGGATCGAGAGCGCGATCGCCCTCGCGCCCGACGGCCGTGTCACCGCCTCGCACCTGCCGCGCCGCGGGCCCGAGCTCCCCACCGACTCGGCCCGCCGCGAGAGCGCCGCCGCCGCGCCGCAACGCCCCGTCGTCGCCGAGCCGACCGCCGAGCACGCGATCACGATCCCCCTTGGTTTGCCGCTCGAAGAGGCCGTTCGCCTCTACGTCGACGCCACGGTGAAGGACTGCGACGGCAACAAGACCGAGGCCGCCAGGAGCCTCGGCGTCGGTCGCAACACCATCGGCCGCGCGCTGCGGCGCTGACTCGCGTAGATTCGCGGGCTCGCCCCCGGGAGAGCTTCATGCCGCGATCGATCACCCCGCCGCTGCTCGCGCTCGCGCTGCTGCTCGTCGCGCCGCGCGCGCGCGCGGAGGGCCCGAGCGACGCCGACGTCACGCGCCGTTTGGCCTTCATTTCCAGCACGCTGGAGGGCGGGACCGTCGCCGCCGATCGCTGGTGGTACGGCTGGTACGCGGGCTGGACGGCGCTGACGACGGGCGAGGTCGTGTTCGCGATCGCGGCCACCGATCGCGGCTTTCGCGTCGACAGCGCGGTCGGCGCGGTCTCGTGCTCGCTCGGCGTGATCCCGCTCGGCTTCCTCCCGTTCGTTCCCCGCACCGCCGCCGCGAGCCTGCGCACGCTGCCCGGCGACACGCCCGAACAGCGCCGCCGCAAGCTCGCCGCCGGCGAGAATTTGCTGCGCAAATCGGCCGAAACAGAGGCTTTCGGGCGATCGTGGCTCACCCACGCGCTCGGCATCAGCGTCTCGGTCGCGGCGGGCCTCGTCCTCGCGCTCGGCTACAAGCGGCCGGTCACCGGGACCATCAACATCGTCACCGGTATCGCGCTGACCGAGGCCCAGATCTTCACCCAGCCGACGGCCGCGATCGGCGCGTGGCGGTCGTACGAGCACGGCAATTTCGAGACACCTCGGGCTGCCACAAAGGTGCCGCGGTGGACGATCGTGCCGCAGCCCACCGGGATCGGGTTCGCCGCGCAATTTTGAAGAAGTGCAGGGGTCGACCCTCGTCGACGCATCGCGGCGCTACCATCGATCCCCCGTGACACCCCTCCACATTTTCTGGATCGGCTCCGCTGCCGCCTGGCTCGTCGTCGTCCTCGCGGCGGGCATCCGTCGCAACCGCCTGTTCGCCATGTTCGCGGGCGTGCTCGTCGGCATTCACACGCTGATCTCGTGCGGCCTGGCTCGCCACGTCGGCCCTCTATTTCAGGTGTTCGCGGCGCTCCAGGCCACGGTCTACATCAACTACTTCTTCCTCTCGAAGCCGCGGATGCGGCCGTTCGCCTACCGCGTGCTCCTCACGTTCCCGGCCTCGTTCTTTGCTGCGGCGACGCTGCTCGCGTTCCCGTGGGCGATCGCCGCGGCCTTCGGCCTCACGCCGCACGGGCTCTGGATCCCTTACGTCCTCGGCTTCGCCGGCCTCGCCGAGTCGCTCTACATGCGCCGCGAGGTCGTCGATCTCGTCGTCGATCGCGCCAACGTCGAGGGCCTCGTCCGTCACCCGCGATCGACGCCCCGCGAAGGGCGTCCACTCCGCTTCGTGCAGATCACCGATCCGCACCTCGGCCCGTTCATGCCGGTCTCGCGCCTGAAGGCGATCTGCCAGCGCGCCGTCGACGAGGCGCCCGATCTGGTGCTGCTCACCGGCGACTTTCTCACGATGGAATCGCAGGAGACGGTCGAGCACCTGGCCGAGGCGCTGGCGCCGCTCCGGGCGCTCCCGGGCAAGGTCTTCGCGTGCCACGGCAACCACGATCACGAGGCGCCCGCGCTCGTCGCCGCGGCGCTCCAGCGGTCGGGCGTGAAGCTGCTCGTCGACGACGCGACGCTGGTCGAGACCGAGGCCGGCCCGGTGCAGATCGTGGGGATGGATTTCCACTTCCGCGGCCGCAAAGAGAAGATGGAGCGCGTCTGCGCCGAGCACCCGCGCGTGCCCGGAGCGCTGCGCCTCGTGCTCCTCCACGATCCGGGCGCGTTCCGCCATTTGCCGGTGGGCGAAGGCGATCTGGTGCTCGCGGGCCACACCCACGGCGGCCAGCTCGGGCTGCTCCGCTTCGGGATCCAGTCGACGATCATCCGTCTGTTCTCGGAGATCCCCGATCACGGGCTCTGGGCGCGCGGTCCCGATCGCCTCTACGTTCACCGCGGCACGGGGCACTACGGCTTCCCGCTCCGCCTCGGCGTGCCCGCCGAGGAGAGCGTCGTCCGCGTGCACGTGATGCCCTGATCAGCGCAGGTGCGCGCTCGCCGCGGTCTCGAGCAGCATCGCGAGCACCAGCGGATCGCCGCTGCCGGTGCGTGATCCGGCGCTCGATCGCAGCCGCGCGAGGCGATCGGCGTCGCGCAGGAAGAGCGGCTCGTGCAGCGTCTCGGCCGCGGCGCGGAGGATCGCTTCCCGCTCCAGCAGCAGCGCCGTCGCGCCGTCGCGATCGCCGCTTTCGATCCTCCACGAGGCCGCAGTGAGCGCCTCGCCGGCCGCGAAGCCCTGCACGGTGCGCGCGACCGAGGCGTCGATCGTCGCCGCGCTCGCCGCGTCGCCGTTCGCGAACGCGATCTGGATCGGGACCTCTTCGATCACGTTCTTCTTCGCGATCCGATCCTTGTACTTGAGCTCGATTCCCGCGACCGCGCGCCCTCCCGCGCCGGCCGGCACCTGGAGCTTGAAGAGCAGCGCGTGGGCGTCGGCGCGCGCGAACGCGGGGATGAAGAAGCGCATGCCGCCCTCGGCGTCGTCCTGCCGATCTTGCTTGATGTGATCGCGCGCCGCGGCCTGCGCGTCGGCCGCGATCTCGGTGGTGCGCACCTTCGCGGCCTCGACCTCGCCGAGCCTGCGCGAGCCGTAGACGCGGAGCAGGCCGACGTCGGGCCTGAGGCGCACGCGCACCTCGACCGTCGTGGCGACCGGATCGAGCCGGCGATCGAGCTCGGTCGAGAGCGCGGGCGCGATCTGATCGGGATCGCGCAGGTAGTAATAGCCGCCGGCGCCGTCGTCGGCGATCGAGCTCATCAGCGCGCCGTCGTAGTCCGATCCGAGGCCGAACGAGCTGGTCTGGATCCCCTTCTGAAAGGCCTCGAGCGCGAGGTGCGAGAGGTTATCGCGGTCGGTGACGCCGAAGTTCGCGTGCCCGTCCGAGACCAGGAAAACCACGCGCACGGCGTCGTCGGGGATGCTCTTCAACGCGGCCTGCTCGTAGCCGAGGCGCAGCCCCTCGCCGATGTTGGTGCCGCCCTGCTCCTTGATGTTCGCGATGGTATCCTTGATCCACCCGCGCCGCGCGCCGACGGCCCCGTCGGGCACGATCAGATTGGCGTCGGTGGAGAATGTCACCAAAGAAAAATCGTCGGTGGGCGCGAGTCGATCGACGAGCGCGGCGGCGGCGGTTCGGGCCTTGCTGATCGACTCGCCCGCCATCGATCCGCTGACGTCGAGGACGAGGTGGACCGAGAGATGCGGCCGCGCCGCGGGGGCGATCGCGCTCGATCGCAGCGCGAGACGAACGTGAAATGTTCCGCCGCCCGGAGGCAGCGCGCCGCGCTCGAGATCGGCGCGCATCGCCAGCGCGTGGCCTTCGGGGACGGCGATATCGGGCGTGTAGCGCGCGCCGATGTCGCTCACGATCTCGCGCTCACCCGCCGGGACGATGCCGCGCGCGACCGCCGACTCGAAGGCCGCGAGGTGCCCGCCGCCCGGTCGGTACGTGGTCGCGAAGCGCCCGTTGGGATCGATGGTGACGTTCGAGGCTGCCACCAAAGAGGGAGGCGCCGCGCCGACGCCGACGCCGACGCCGCCTTGAGCGCCCCCGCTGACGCCGACGCCGCTGAGCCCGAGCCCAGCGCCCCCGCGACCCGCGCCGTGAACGCTGCCCAGACCCACGCCGTCGAGTGGATCCTGCGGCGCGTTCGGATCCCCGCCGGCGCCCTGATTGAGCAGCCCGATCATCCCGAACTCGGCCGCGCTGCGGAGCGCTTCGCCGCGCGCGATGTGCGGATCTGCAGCGACGGCGGGCCCCATCACGCCGTAGCGCTTCGACGTCGACGCCTGGCCCATCGAGCCCTCTTCGCCGCGCGCGCGCACCCCCGTTCCGCCTTCGTTTTTCGCGTCCTCGGCGCCCTCTGCGACCTGCTCCGTCTCGCGCGCCTCCTGCTGTTTCTCGTCGACGTCCTGGAGCGCCGCCTGGATCGCGTAGAGCTGATCGGAGGAGATCCCCTCGAGATCATCGGCGGCCGGCGAGGCGGGGAAGCACGAGAGCGATCCGAGCAGGCCGAGGTGGAGCAAGCCCGATCCCACCCAGAACGGGACGCTGCGCGTGCGGGGCCTGCGTAGATCGGCGATCGCCGGCGCCGGCTCGGCGGACGTGACGACGAAGACGAGGCCACCGATCTCGAGCCGCGCCGACGCGCCACGCGGCAGATCGACCAGCCGCGCGCCGTCGATGGGGGCGTAGGCGTCGGCGTGATCGATCATCTCGGCGACGCTGCGCGCCGGGCCGCCGAGGAGCTTCACGGTCCCGGTCATGCTGCGCACGATCACCAGCCGGATCGTGTCACCTTCACCTGCCACGAATAACGGAGCCCGCGCCACGCCGAGCGCCGACGCGGGGACGAAGCAGTCACACGCGGCGCCGCGCGATCCCGCTTCGCCCACGTGAAACGATCGGGATGGAGCGAGGTGCGCGACGTGGAGGACCGACGCTCCCCACAGGATCCGAACCTCGATGCACGGGGCCGCCTCGTCCGATTTCGTCGCCATCGTCCGCCCTTTCGCCCACGCCAACCGCGCGGCGCAGGACGGCCATGACAGTGCGGTCGCGACAACGTTCCCGCGTCGCGCGATCGCTACGGCTTCTCGGTCCCGGCCGCGGCGCGCGCGGTCCTGGGCGACTCGAGCGGGCGCCCCGTGATGTCGGTCGGCGGCGGCCGCTCGAGCAGCGAGGGGCCCGCGATCGGCAGGCTGAGCTCGAACACCGCGCCGCCCTTGGTGCCCTTGCGGTAGTCGATCTCGCCGCCGTGCTCGAACACGATGCGCTGACAGATCGCCAGGCCGAGCCCCGTCCCCTTCTCTTTCGTGGTCGCGTAGGGCTCGAAGAGACGCGCCTCCATCTCCTCGGGCACGCCGGGCCCGTTGTCGCGCACGACGATCCGCACGCGCTCCCCGGGCATCGGCCCGATCGTCACCACCACGCGCGGATCGGGCCGCACCGCCGAGGCCGCGTCGAGCCCGTTCTGGATCAGGTTGGTGAGCACCTGGATCACCTGATCGCGATCGGCCGACACCATCGGGATTTTCTCGACGACGAGCTCGACCCGCGGGCCGCCGGGCGACTCGGCTCCATCCGGCGACGACGCATGGAGCGTGACGACCGAGCGCGCCACCTTGGCGAGATCGCACGGCTCGGGGTTCGGCGCCGGCAGCCGGGCGAAGCGGGTGAACTCGTTGACGATGTTGGCGATGCGGTGCACCTCGCCGAGCACCGTCGCCGTGGCCTCCTCGAAGTACTCGTCGAAGGCTGGATCGTCGCGCATGCGCAGCCGCCGGAGCGTCTCCACCGCCGCGCGGATCGGCGCGAGCGGGTTCTTGATCTCGTGGGCGATCTGCCGCGCCACGTCGCGCCGCGCGTGGATCCGCTCGGTCGCGGCGACGCGCCGTCGCATCGTGGTCAGCTCGTCGATGGTGCGGTTGAACGACTCGGCCAGCGCGGCGATCTCGCTGCCGCCGCGCCCCTTCACGCGCTTGGGCTCGCCGGCGACGACCTCGCGGGTCTCGTGCGCGAGCGCGACCAGCGGCCGCGAGAGGCTGCGCGCGAGGATGAACGCGATCAGGAGCGCGAGCCCGATCGCCGTGGCGCCGGTGATCACGATCGATCGATCGAGCCTGGCGAGCGCGGTCTTGAGCTCGTCCTGCGGCACCGAGGCGACGACCTTGAGGCCGGACACCACGGTGAAATCGAGCGGCCTCACCACGACGTCGGCGCTGCTCTTCGGCAGGGGCGCGCCGGGATCGACGACGGTGAGCTTGACCCGGTACGCGAGGCCGACGCGATCGAGGATCTTGGCGATCTTGCGCGCGCCGACGAGGCCGACGCCGTTGTTCGGGCGCGCGCAGTGCACCTCCATGGTCGGCTCGGTGCCCACCGTCGTGGGGCGCAACCGCGGCGGCCCCGCGGGCAGCTTGATCAACGCCGCGAGCCGCGCGTCGCGCGTGCCGATGCGCGCCACGTCGACGGCCCCGAGGATCGCCCCGTCGGCGGTCACCAGCACGAGATCGTCGAGCCGGAGCGCGCTCGCCTGATCGGGGACGAAGTGACGGATCGCGATCCAGCGGCCGGGATCCAGCGCCTTGATGTCGCCCTTGACCCGATCGAGCTCGAGCTGCGCTTTGTCGACGAAGGTGTCGTGCTCGCACAGCGGCGAGAGCAGCCCGCGCAGCCCCTCGGCCTCCCACCCGAGCTCCTGGCTCACCCCGCTCGCGGCGGCCTCGATCCGATCGTTGAAATCGCTCTCGATGATCTCGCGCGATGCGTCACGCACCGACCAGCCGACCAGCGCGGTCGCGAGGACGGCGACGAGGCCAACGGCGAGCAGGAGGCGGACGGCGAGCGACACGGGAGGTGCCGGGATACTAGCCGCAGATCTGCGCCGGAACGCCCCGGCCTCGCGATCTCGTCCCGCCGATTGCATCGAACCCGTCGGGGCCCCGTCTCAGGAGCTGCACATGGTTCTTCCCCTGGCGAGGTCGATGATGAGCTCCACGAAGATCGCAGCGGCAATCGTGACGATGGCTTTCCTGACGGGCTGCACGATGCGGACGCAGGCCCCGACCAGCACCACCGCGTACGATTTTTCGGAGCGCGAGGCCTACGGCCAGACCTTCGGTGCGTCGCCCACGTATGCGGGCCAGGACACCTCGTGGACGACCTCGGCGCCAGCCCGCGCGGTCGTCGGTTCTCGCCAGTCGAAGTCGGAGGCCACCGAGGCCGCGCCGGCCAAGGCAAAGAACGCCGACGAGGGCACCGAGGGCAAATTCGGCTCGGTTCCTGCGACGGAATCGAGGGCAGAGATCGCGCCGTCCGCGCCGGCTCGGTCCGCTCCGAAGCCGGTCGCGACGCCTGTTCAACGCGGACAATCCCCCGCGTTGCCCGGCGCTGGCACCTCCAGCCACTGAATTCCACGCCCCCTCCTTCGAAGCCGGCGCGTCCTCTCGGGACCGCCGGCTTCTTGCGCTCCGGGCCCCAACACTTCTAGGCTCTCCGCGGGTTGGTCCTGCGGACGCCCTCCGCTGCGCTGCGGAAGGCGACGCAGGCGTCTCTCCCGGCGCAACGCCGGCCCCTCGGAGCCATCCGCACTTATGAATCTCCGGCAGCTCGGCGCGCCCGCGGCCCTCATCCTTTTGATGGCCGCCGCTTTCGGCTTTCTCACCAAGGCAATCCCGGCCGAATACGTCTCGAACCTGTTCTGGGTCCTCGGGATCGTATCGATCGTATCGCTCGTCTACGTCGCGAGCCAGATGCCCCAGAAAGGGCCGGCGATCTCGCTCGGACCGCTGGTCGACGCGCTCAAGGCCGCCGGCCGCGGGAAGAAGCCGCGCGTGCCGGAAGACGCCGCGGGGGAGCTGGCCGAGGCCTACGACGAGATCGGCCGCGTCGCCAAGCGCAGCGCCGAGCTGACCGAAGAGGTCGAGCGCCTCGAGCAGCTCGGGCCGGGCACGCCGTCGATCGACGTCACCGCCCTCGTCGAAGCCGCGGGTCGCGCCGCGCAGGGCGAACGCGTGCGGGCACCGTCGGGCGCATCGAGCGACGTCGCGCAGCTCTACGGCGAGCTCGCGCAGCTCGGCGAGCGCGTGAGCGAAGCCGAGCGCCGCGAGAAGACGGGCAAGGTCGATCTCCCGGCCATCATCGACGCCGCGACTCGCGCCGCGCAGGGCGAGCGCGTCCGGCCGCCGTCGGGCGCGTCGAGCGACGTCGCCGAGCTCTACGGCGAGCTCGCGCAGCTGGGCGAGCGCATCACCGAGGCCGAGCGCCGCGAGAAGACGAGCAGGATCGATCTGCCGTCGATCATCGACGCCGCGGCCCGCGCTGCGAAGGGCGAGCGCATCCGCGTCCCCGCTGGCGTGACGGCCGACGTGGCCGAGCTCTACGGGGAAATCACCGCCCTCGCCGAGCGCGTCGTCGACGCCGAGCAGCGCGAGAAGGCCCGCCGCAGCGAGCTCGCGGCCGCCGCGCAGGTGATCGAGGACTCGTTCCCGCGGCTCAACGAGGCCGTCACCAACGTGCTCTCGTCGAGCGAGCAGGCCACGGGGCACATCCGCGAGATGACGACGTCGCTCGCCAACATCTCGCAGTCGATCGAGACGCTCGCGTCGAGCGCGGAAGAGTCGAGCTCCAGCATCCTCGAGATGACGGCGACCAACGACGAGACGGCCGAGCAAGTCGGCGAGCTCGGGTCGAGCGTGCGCGAGACGGTGTCGTCGATCGAAGAGATGGCGTACTCGATCCGCGAGGTCGCCAAGAACGTCGACGCGCTCTCGCTCACGGCGGAAGAGACCAGCTCGTCGATGAACGAGATGGATGTCTCCATCGATCAGGTGCAGTCGAACGCCAACGAGACGGCGCGCCTCTCCGAGGAGGTCGCGACCGACGCCGAGAAGGGCGCCGAGGCCATTCTCAAGACGATCGGCGAGATCTACCGCATCAAGGAGTCGAGCCAGGAGGCCGTGGCCGTCATCTCGAACCTCGGCTTTCGCATCGAGGCCATCGGGCAGATCTTGCAGGTCATCGACGACGTCGCCGAGCAGACCAACCTGCTCGCGCTCAACGCCGCGATCATCGCCGCGCAGGCCGGCGAGCACGGCAAGGGCTTCGCCGTCGTCGCCGACGAGATCAAGGATCTCGCCGAGCGCGCCGGCGGCAGCACCAAGGAGATCGCCGAGCTGATCAAGACGATCCAGAGCGAGTCGAAGAACGCCATCGCCGCCGTCGAGCGCGGCGCGCACAACGTCGATCGTGGCGTCGAGGTCTCCAACGAGGCCGAGCGCGCGCTCAAGAAGATCCTCGAATCCTCGCAGAAGTCGACCAACATGGTCCGCGCGATCGCCCGCGCCACGGTCGAGCAGGCCAAGGGATCGAAGCAGGTCACCGACGCCATCGGGCGCATCGCCGAGACGGTGCAGCAGATCGCGGCGGCGACGGCCGAGCAGGCGCGCGGCTCGGAGCTGATCATGAAGAGCGCCGAGAAGATGCGCACGATAACGCAGCACGTGGAGCGCTCCAGCCAGGAGCAAGCGCGCGGCGGACGCCAGATCACCGGGGCCATCGAGCAGATCTCGAACATGGTCAACAGCCTCAACGGCGCGCAGCGCACGCAGATGCGCGGCGGCGAGCAGCTCATCGACACGGCGCGCCGCATCGAGGAGTCGGGGCGCAATCAGGAGCAGGCCGTGCGTCAGCTCATGACCGCGTCGGAGCGCCTGCGTCGCGCTGTCGCCTGAGCCACTCCCCTCCGCTTCCTGTTGAACTCCCCCTCGTTTCTGCTTTGAAGGTCGCCTCATGGCGGTGACGATCGTGGTGCGCGCGGGGGGCGAGGGCTCGCCGCTCTCCCTCACGCTGGACGCGCCGCGCCTCGTCATCGGCCGCGGCGAGGGATGCGAGGTCCGCCTCCCCGATCCGAGCGTGAGCCACCGGCACGCGTCGCTGCGGCAGCGCGGCGGCGAGTACCTGCTCGTCGACGAGGGGAGCACCAACGGCACGTACCTCGGCCCCGTGCGCTTGCCGCCGCAGACGCCGCGCGCCGTTCGCTCGGGCGAGCTGCTGCGCGTGGGCCGCATCTGGCTGGAGGTCCGCATCGAAGCGGCGATCGTGAAGGGCGGCGGCAGCGCCGCGAAGGAGCTCGCGCTCGAGCTGGTGACGCGCGGGCTCGCGGCCCAGGGCGAAGAGCCGTGGCCGCGCGTGACGGTGCTCGAAGGCCCCGACGAAGGGCGCTCCGTCACGCTGCGCGACGCGGCCCGCCGCTACGTGATCGGCCGCAGCAAAGAGGCTGATTTGCCGATGGAAGACGCCGCGACGGCGCGACGCCACGTGGAGATCGGGCGCAAGGGCGACGCCCTCGTCGTGGTCGATCTCGGGTCGACCACCGGCGCGCTGCTCGACGGTCAGCCGCTCGGCGTACGCGAGACGGTGTGGCGCGCGGGGCAAGAGCTCACCGTCGGGCAGAACGTCCTCGGCTTCGAGAACCCCGCCGCCCTCGCGCTGGCGGAGCTCGAGCGCAGCCCCGACGAGCAGATGCGCCCCGGCGACGCGCCCGCGCAGCCCGGCAGCGCCAGCGATCCGCCCGCCGAGGAGACGCCCGCGCCGGACGCCACGAGCGCCGACGAGACGCCTCCGCCCGGCCTCGCCGACGACGAGCTCAGCGTGCCGATCCGCCGCGGGGGCGCCGCCGTCAAAGCCCCGCGCGAGGGCTCGTGGGGCGCGGTCGACGGCGCCGTCGGCGCGCTCGCGCTCGCGGTGATGGCCCTCAGCCTCGCGGCCGCCTGGTGGCTCTTCGGCCGCTGAAACGGCTCGATCACGACGATAGTGTCACAACGACACTATCGCTCGAAGCGGCGACGACGCTCAGCGGCGACGACGCTGGCCCGACTCGGCGTGGCGGCTCTTCGGCGGCATCGGCGCGGCGACCGGCGCGGGATCGATCGACGTCGCCTCGGGCAGCTCGCGCGACGTCGCCGCGCCCTCGAGCGCCTGCGTGACGGTGGGCTCGAGCGCGCTCGCGGGCCGCGACGCCGGCGGGTGCGCCAGGAACGTCGTCAGCATCGCCGCGGCGATCGCGCTCGCGGCGACCGCCGAGCCGAGGGCGACCCACTTGCCGCCGCCCGCGTTGGCGCGGCGCACCGGCACGTGACGGCGCGACGACTTCCGCGGCGGCGGCGCCGAGTCCGGGGGCGTGCGCACCTCGGGGTTCGTCGTCGCCTCGGCCGGCTCGACGCTCAGCTCGGGCGGCGCCATCGACGCGGTGGGCGCCAGCTCGAGCGCGCACGAGAGCTCGCCCACGCGATCGACCGGCGTCCAGCACTCCATCCCTTCACGCCACACCAGCATGCTGCCTCCGATTTCGCCCTGCTCGATCGCCGCCCACAGATCGAACGTGGTGCGGGTGATCAACGTCGCGCCGAGATCCACGCACCACTCGAACGGCGGCGCCAGCGGCAGCTCCTCGATGACGGCGAGCGTCGCGGCGAAGCGATCGACGCCCGCGCCCGGCACGGTGGCCGCCGCGGATCGACCATCCGGCACCGGGATCGTGCCGAGGTTCGCCCGCACGCCGGACGACGGCGGGCTCGCCTCGACGTCTTCCGCCAGCGCTCGCTCGCGATCTCGATCCGCAATTTCGAAGCACGCTTGCCCGTTGCTCATGCGACGTCCCCGAGCCACCGGCGGCGCGCCTCTGCGCAACCGGTGAGAGGCCTGCGTTATCGAGGTTGTCGTCGTCGGGCCAAGAAAGAGGTCGCTTCCGACGCGTGGTTCCGATCCGGGCGCACCCGGGATACCCTCATGGTCCGGGGTGCTCCATGATGTTGCGGTCGTCTTCGGCTTATTTCTTTCGATGCTTCACGCTGCTCTCGGCTCTCCTGTGGCTCGTCGCGCTGGGCGCGGGCTGCAGCCGATCGAACATCGATCCCGCTCCAGTCGGGCAAGGCGGGAGCGGCGGCTCCGTCACGACCACGACCACGGGAGCCACGATGTGCGCGTGCGGCGACGGCGTCTGCCAGGCTGACTGCGGCGAGAGCCCGGTGACGTGCCCGGGCGACTGCGGCTCGACCTGCGCCTGCGGTGACGGCATCTGCGCGCCGAGCTGCGGCGAGACCCAGCAGAGCTGCCCCGCCGACTGCGGCCAGGGCTGCGTCTGCGGCAATGGCATCTGCGAGCCCCAGTGCGGCGAGAACCCCAGCACCTGCAAGGACTGCGGCCAGGCCTGCGTCTGCGGCAATGGCCTCTGCGAGCCCCAGTGCAACGAAGGCCCGGACACCTGCCCTCAGGACTGCGGCGCTTGCCCGCCGAGCTTCTTCTGCGGCGACGGCGTCTGCATGTCCCAGTGCGGCGAGAACCCCAGCACCTGCCCGAAGGACTGCGGCGGCGGCTGCTTTTGCGGCAACGGCGCCTGCGAGCCCCAGTGTGGCGAGAGCTCGAGCACGTGCCCGAGCGACTGCGGCCCTCAGTGCATCTGCGGCAACGGGAAATGCGATCCCGGGTGCGGTGAAGACCCCAGCAACTGCCCCTCCGACTGCGGCGGACCGTGCCTGTGCGGCGATGGCATCTGCTCGTTCGCGTGCGGCGAGACGACGAACAGCTGCCCCGGCGACTGCGGCGGAGGGTGCCAGTGCGGCAACGGCGTCTGCGAGCCCCAGTGCAACGAGAACCAGAACACCTGCGCCGTCGACTGCCCGCAGGCGTGCCTCTGCGGCAACGGAGTCTGCCAGCCCCAGTGCGGCGAGACCAAGACCAGTTGCCCCGGCGACTGCAACGCGCCGTGCGTCTGCGGCGACCTGCTCTGTCAGCCTCAGTGCGGCGAGACCCAGAACAGCTGCCCCAACGACTGCGGCTTCCCCTGCGTGTGCGGCGACGGCAAATGCCAGCCCCAGTGCGGCGAGAGCTCGATCAAGTGCCCTGCCGACTGCGGCCCGCAGTGCCAGTGCGGCGACGGGAAATGCGATCCGGCCTGCGGCGAGACGGCGAACACCTGCCCGCAGGACTGCAATCAACCGTGCCTGTGCGGTAACGGCACCTGCCAGCCGATGTGCGGCGAGAACCAGAACAACTGCGCCGCGGACTGCGGCGGCGCCTGCGTGTGCGGCAACGGCGTCTGTCAGCCGATGTGCGGCGAGACCTCCGCGACGTGCCCCGGCGACTGCGGCCTGGTCTGCGTCTGCGGCGACAACAACTGCCAGCCCATGTGCGGTGAGACCCAGAGTAGCTGCCCGCAGGATTGCGGGATGGGCTGCGCCTGCGGCGACGGCAAATGCCAGGCGGGCTGCGGCGAGAACACCCAGTCGTGCCCGGCCGATTGCGGAAAGCCCTGCCTCTGCGGCAACGGCCTCTGCCAGCCCCAGTGCGGCGAGAGCTCGAGCGCCTGCCCGGCCGACTGCGGCCCCACCTGCCAGTGCGGAGATGGCCAGTGCAACGCCGCCTGCGGCGAGAACCCGAGCACCTGCACCCAGGACTGCGGCCAGCCCTGCATCTGCGGCAACGGCCTCTGCCAGGCCGGCTGCGGCGAGACCAACGCCGCGTGCCCGCAGGACTGCAATCAGCCCTGCGTCTGCGGCAACGGCGTCTGCCAGCCCGGCTGCGGCGAGTCGAGCGCCTCGTGCGCGGCGGACTGCGGCCCGGCGTGCGCCTGCGGCAACGGCACCTGCCAGCCCGCGTGCGGCGAGAGCCCCAGCACCTGTCCTCAGGACTGCGCCCAGGCCTGCGCCTGCGGCAACGGCACCTGCCAGCCCGCCTGCGGCGAGTCGGTGCTGAGCTGCCCGAGCGACTGCGCCGTGGCCTGCGCCTGCGGTAACCAGCTCTGCGAGACGGCCTGCGGCGAGACCTCGGCGTCCTGCCCGGGCGACTGCCCCTCGTGCCAGTGCGGCGACGGCAAGTGCAACCTCGCCTGCGGCGAGAACCACACCACCTGCGCCCTCGACTGCCCGGCCTCGTGTGCCTGCGGCGACGGCGTCTGCGCCCCGTCCTGCGGCGAGACGGTCCTCAACTGCGCGGTAGACTGCTCGACGACGTGCCAGTGCGGCAACTTCAACTGCGAGCCCCAGTGCGGCGAGGACACCTCGACCTGCCCGCAAGACTGCGGCTTCGCCTGCGCCTGCGGCGACTCCTTCTGCGACCCGAGCTGCGGTGAGACCACCGCGACCTGCCCGCAAGACTGCCTCCAGAAGTGCACCTGCGGCGACTTCTTCTGCGACCAGAGCTGCGGAGAGAACGCGTTCTCCTGCCCGGGCGACTGCGCGCAGGCCTGCACCTGCGGCAACTTCATGTGCGAGCCGCAGTGTGGAGAAGACCAGATCTCCTGCCCCGGCGACTGCGGCATGGCCTGCGCTTGCGGCGACGGCACGTGCAACCCGAGCTGCGGTGAGACCCCGCTCTCGTGCCCCGGCGACTGCGCCAAGATCTGCGCCTGCGGCAACATGTTCTGCGAGCAAAACTGCGGCGAGAACAGCAGCAACTGCCCCTCCGACTGCGGCTCCAGCTGCCTCTGCGGCGACGGCATCTGCGCCCCGGGCTGCGGCGAGAGCGGCATGAGCTGCCCGGCCGACTGCGCCCCGAGCTGCCAGTGCGGCAATGGTCAGTGCCAGCCGGCCTGCGGCGAGACCCCGTTCTCCTGCCAGCCGGACTGCTTCGGGCTCTGCATCTGCGGCAACATGCTCTGCGAAGCCAGCTGCGGGGAGAACCCGTTCAGCTGCCCCAACGACTGCCCGTAGCCCCCGCGACACCCTCGCTCCTCGAGCCGAGCCCGCTCTCCTGCGCGGGGAGCCGGGCTCGCTCGAAACCCCTCTTCACTCCCCGTCACCTCGAGATCCGGATTTTCGTGCGCGCGCACGGCGGGATCTCTCGCCCCTCTTTCACGATCTCCATCGCGAGAACGGAGAAGCGTCGATCGGCGTTGCGAGCGCGTCCGTGATCGATCACGCTACGCGGCTTATGCGCTTCGCTCGTCCACGATACAATCGCGGCAACCCGCGCTGCCACGAACCAGGACGCGAGCCCTCCGCGCGAGGACGTGGATCTGCGAGCGTGGCGAGCCCACGGGCGCGGCGCCCCGGGGGCCTGGGCGTCGGCCCGCGATCAGACGGCCGAGGAGGCGAGTCGCGCCGCCGCCGCGATGTTCTGATCACGTCGGCGCCCGCCCGGGGCCATTCACCCCGGGCGCCCTCTTCCCACCTCACCGCCCGCGGATGACCTCGCACCCCATGAACGGCCGCAGCACCTCGGGCACGACCACGTTCCCATCGGCTTGCTGGTAGTTCTCCAGAATGGCTATCAGCGTCCGCCCCACGGCGAGCGCCGAGCCATTCAAGGTGTGCGCCAGCCGCGCCTTCCCCTTCGGCTCCGCCCGATACCGGATCTGCGCGCGCCGCGCCTGGAAATCCCCGTAGTTCGAGCAGCTCGAGATCTCGCGATACTGGCCCTGGCCCGGCAAGAACACCTCGATGTCGTACGTCTTCTGCGCCCCGAAGCCCATGTCACCGGTGCAGAGCAAGCTCACGCGGTATGGCAGCTTCAGGCGCTTCAACACCTCTTCCGCGTGGCTCGTCAACAGCTCGTGCTGCGCGTCCGACGTCTCCGGCGACGTGAAGCGCACCAGCTCCACCTTGTCGAACTGGTGCTGGCGGATCAGGCCGCGCACGTCGCGCCCGTGGCTCCCCGCCTCGCTGCGGAAGCAGGGCGTGTAGGCCGTGTACGCGACCGGCAGCTCGGCCCCGTCGAGGATCTCCTCCGCGTGCAAATTGGTGACAGGCACCTCTGCCGTGGGGATCAGGTAGAGATCGAAGGCCTTCCCTTCATCGCTCTTCTGGGTCTTGAAGAGGTCTTCCTCGAACTTGGGGAGCTGGCCAGTCCCGTAGAGGGCCGTATCCTTCACCAGGAAGGGCGGCAGCACCTCGGTATAGCCGTGCTCGCGGGTGTGCAGATCGAGCATGAACGAGATCAGCGCCCGCTCGAGGCGCGCCGCCGCGCCGAAGAGCACGGTGAAGCGCGCGCCGGAGATCTTGGCTGCGCGCTCGAAATCGAGGATGCCGAGGGCCGTGCCGAGCTCGACGTGCTCTTTCGGCGTGAACGCGAACGAGGGCTTCTCACCCCAGGTCCGCACCACCTGATTGTCCTCTTCGCCCTTGCCGACAGGCACCGACGCGTCGGGCAGATTGGGCACGACGGCGAGGAGCTTCTGCACCTCGGCCTCGCACTCGGCCAGGCCCTTCTCGGCCTCCTTGATCTCGGTGGAGAGCCGCTTCAGCTCCTCGCGCTTCTCGGTGAACGCCGGCGACTTCTTGTCCGCCTTGGCCATCGCCTCGTTGGCGGCGTTGCGTTGCTGCGCCTTGGTCTCGACGGCGACGATCAGCTCGCGCCGCTTCTTGCCGAGCTCGGCGATCGGGGCGAGCGTCTCCGCCGCCGCGGCCGAGCGCCGGGTCAGCGCTGCCTGCACCTCGTCGAGGTGGTCCACCACATAGCGTAGATCGAGCATCTGCCGGGCTTAGTCGAGGAACGGCGCCGCGTCGACGGGGACGGCCTCAGGCGCGCGCCGCGAGGGCGGCGAGGGCCAGCTGCTGCACCCGCTTTGCGCGGTCCTTCGCCAGGCTGGTGAGCACGGCTGTCGTCTCGGGGCCGGGGATCTGCGTCAGGGCTTGGGTCAGCGCGTCTCGCCGCTTCGCGCCCTTCGTGGCCAGCGCGGCCACGATCTCCGGGACCGCGAGGAGGCCAAACCAGGCGAGCAGCCCGCCGAGGAGCTCGGTCGAGGCGTCGATGAGATCAGGAGCGCAAGGCTCGCAGTCGAGGCCCGAGACCCACCGCACCGCCGCGCGCACGACGAGAGGCAGCGGATCGTACCGGAAGTAAAACCACCCGCGCGACGTCCCGGCGAGGTAAATCCGGGCGCGGCGATTGGCAGGCCGCGCCGATGCGCTCCTCGGTCCGCTCGCTCCCGGAGTCGAAGACACACCGGACAGTGCCAGTCTTCGCCTGCTCCGCGAGGGCGCCAACGAGGGTCGTGGTGGGCTGGTAGCAGATGGCGCCCGCGAAGCCGTCGAACGCTATCGTGATCTCGCGATCGCCGAAGACGAAGGCCTCGGCGATCACCAGGGCTCCGTCGGCGGTCGCCCGCGCGAAGAGCTCTCTGGCGTTGGCCTCGGCTGCCGTGTCGGCGAAGCGGTACTTGCCCTTGAAGATCTGATGGGTCGACATGCGAGCGCCGTGAGACGAGGGCGAAGCGAGAGTTAATCCCGCCTCGCCCCGGGCCAGCTCACTTGGTGAGCAGGAGCTGCCGCAGCACGAACTGCAGGATGCCGCCGTGCATGTAGTAGTCGACCTCGTTCGGCGTATCGATCCGGCACGTGACCGTGAACGACTTCTTCGTTCCATCGGCCGACGTCACGTTGACGGTGAGGCGCTTGCCGGGCACGAGGCCCGTGGCGACGCCGGCGATGTCGAACGTCTCGTGGCCGGTGAGGCCGTGCGTCGCCGCGTCCTCGCCCGCGTCGAACTCCAGCGGCAAGACGCCCATGCCCACGAGGTTCGAGCGGTGGATGCGCTCGAAGCTCTTGGCGATGACCGCGCGCACGCCGAGCAGCTTGGTGCCCTTCGCGGCCCAGTCGCGCGACGAGCCGGTGCCGTACTCGGCGCCCGCGAGGACGATGAGGCCGACCTTCTCCTCCGCGTACGCCATCGCCGCGTCGTAGATGCTCATCTCCGTTCCGGCCGGTAAATGAAGGGTCAAACCGCCCTCCTTGCCGCCGAGCATCTGGTTCTTGATCCGGATGTTGGCGAAGGTGCCGCGGACCATGACCTCGTGGTTGCCGCGACGGGCGCCGTACGAGTTGAAGTCGGCGGGCTGCACGCCCTTGTCGATCAGGTACTTCGCCGCGGGGCTCGTCTTCGCGATGTTGCCGGCGGGCGAGATGTGGTCCGTCGTCACCGAGTCGCCGAGCACCGCGAGCACGCGCGCGCCCACGATGTCGGTGAGCGGCGCCGGCGTGCGCGGCATGTTGTCGAAGAAGGTCGGTTTCTTGATGTAGGTCGACTTCTCGTCCCACACGAACGTCTGGCCCGCGGGCACCTGGAGCTTCTGCCACTCGGCGTCGCCCTCGAGCGCGTTGGCGTACTGCTCCTGGAACTGCTCGGGCTTCACCGCGGTGCGCACCGCGTCGCGCACGTCGGCCGTCGTCGGCCAGATGTCCTTCAGGTACACCGCGTCGCCGTTGCGATCGAAGCCGACCGGGTCCTTGGTGAGGTCGGCGTTGATGTCGCCGCGGAGAGCAAACGCGACCACGAGCGGCGGCGAGGCGAGGAAGTTCATCCGCACCTGCTGGTTGATCCGACCCTCGAAATTGCGGTTACCGCTGAGCACGCTGGCGACGACGAGATCCTTCTCTTTCACCGCGTCGGCGACGACGTCGGGCAGCGGGCCCGAGTTGCCGATGCACGTGGTGCAGCCGTAGCCGACGACGTGGAAGCCGAGCGCCTCCAGGTACGGCATGAGGCCGGACGCCTTCAGGTACTCCGTCACGACCTTCGAGCCGGGCGCGAGCGACGTCTTCACCCACGGGCGCACCGTGAGGCCGCGCTCGACGGCATTCTTCGCGAGCAGCGCCGCCCCGAGGAGCACCGCGGGGTTCGACGTGTTGGTGCACGAGGTGATCGACGCGATCACCACCGAGCCGTGCGTGAGGTTGTAGATCGAGTCCTTCGCGAACACCGTCGCGGTCGGCATCGCCTTGTTCGCGGCCTCGGAGATCGCGCCGCCCTGCCACGCTTGCAGCTCGCCGGCCTCGATCCCCGCGAACTCCTTCGGGGTCATGCCCACGAGCTCCTTGCGAAACGTGCTCTTCACGTCGGGCAGCGCCACGCGATCTTGCGGGCGCTTCGGGCCCGCGAGCGAGGGCTCCACGGAGTCGAGGTCGAGCTCGACCGTGTCGGTGAAGACGGGATCGGGCGACTCCGCCGTGCGGAACAGGCCCTGCTCTTTCGAGTACGCCTCGACGAGCGCGACGACGTCCTTCGGGCGGCCCGTGAAGCGCAGGTACGCGAGCGTCTCCTCGTCGACAGGGAAGAAGCCGATCGTCGCGCCGTACTCCGGCGCCATGTTGGCGATCGTCGCGCGATCCGGGAGCGAGAGCGCCGCCATGCCGGGGCCGAAGAACTCGACGAACTTGCCGACGACCTTCTTTTTTCGAAGCATCTGCGTCACGGTGAGCACGAGATCCGTCGCCGTGACGCCCTCGCGCAGGCTGCCCGAGAGCTTGAAGCCAATCACCTGCGGGATGAGCATCGAGAGCGGCTGACCGAGCATCGCGGCCTCGGCCTCGATCCCGCCGACGCCCCAGCCGACGACGCCGAGGCCGTTGATCATCGTGGTGTGCGAGTCGGTGCCGACGAGCGTGTCGGGGAACGCGGTGTCGTCCTTGCCGCGCATGACGCCGCTGGCGAGGTACTCGAGGTTGACCTGGTGGCAGATGCCCGTATCGGGCGGCACCACGCGGAAATTCATGAACGCCTGCGCGCCCCAGCGGAGGAAGGCGTAGCGCTCGGAGTTGCGCTCGTACTCGAGCTCGGCGTTCTGGTGGACGGCGTTGATCGTCGCGTACTTGTCGACCTGGACCGAGTGATCGATCACGAGATCGGCCGGCTGCAGGGGGTTAATCTTGTGGGGATCGCCGCCGAGGATCGCGATGGCCTCGCGCATGGCGGCGAGGTCGACGACGCACGGAACACCCGTGAAATCCTGGAGCAACACCCGGCCGGGGTGGAACGCGATCTCCTGCGAGGGGACCGCCTTCGGGTCCCAGTTCAGCACCGCCTCGACGTGATCGCGGCGGACCACGCGGCCGTCTTCATGGCGGAGGAGGTTCTCGAGGAGGACCTTGAGCGACATCGGGAGCCGGTCGGCGGCCGGGCCGCACGCAGAGAGCCGGAAGATGCCGTACGTCGTGCCACCGACGGTGAGGGTACCTTTGGCTTTGAAGCTATTGTTCATGGGGCTCCTCCGACGCGGGGAAACCCCGCAGCTATGGTGTTCGCTGCCGTCTTTTAGAGGAAACCACCTGGGCCGCAAGAGCCCCGCGAGCAGCAGGGCTGAAATCCCCTGGACGCGAGGTCACAGACGCAGAACGTGCCGGTCACGCGCGCCCGATCTGCATGCTAAGCGTCCACGATCCCGTGCCCGCGACATGTTCCGCCTCGGCGCGGCGCACGTGGTGCTGCTCGGCGGGTTCGCCGGCACGGCGACGCGCTCGTTCCTGAGCACGGCGATATTGATCGGGAGGCCGTCGATACCCACCAAGGTCGTCGGCGACGCGGAGAGCGCCGCCGCGTGGCTCACGCCGCTGCTCTCTCCGGGCGCGGAGAGCTGGACGCGACAGGCGATCGTCCAGCTCGTGAACCAGGCGGTCAGGCCGCGATAGCCTCGCTTCAGGAGGCGCGCTTGCGAGCGCCGCGCTTGGTCGACGGGCGCCCCGCCGTCCCGGTCTGGCGCGTCGCCGGTGCCGCGCGCTTCATCCCCGTCGTGCGCTTCGTCGACGCCGTCCGCTTCGTCGGCGTCGTGCGCTTCGCGGGCGCGCCGCGCTTCGCCTGCGCCGTCGCCGCGCGCTTCGCCGGCGTCGCCTTCTTCGCCGTCGCCCGCACCGCGCGCTTCTTCGTCGCCGTCTTGGCGCCCGCCCGGGGCATCATCATCGCGGGCATCTCGCGCTGGAGCATCTGCTTCAGCACCCCGACGACGTCCAGCGACAGGACCTGTTCGAAGCGCCCTTCCATGCGGCGGCTGAGCTGCTGGAGCTGCTCGCTCCCGATCGCGGTCTCGGCGCGCGGGAGGATCTCTTTCTCCTCCATCGCCACGTGGTTGCGGATGAGCGCGTCCAGAGCGGTCGCCTTGGCGCGGAACGTCGGATCGCCGGGGGGCGTCGCGAGGAGCTGCGCCAGCGCGTAGCGGGCCGTCGCGTGCTCCGCCTCGGCCAGCGCGATGTACTCGGGCAGCGCCTCGCGCATTGCCGGATAGAACATCTCCTCCTCGATCGACATGTGGCCGATGAGGTTCCGCGCCAGCTCTTCGCGGACGATCTTCTCATCGCCCTCTTCCACGTTCTCGAGCTGCTCGAAGAGCTGTTCGACTTCGTGGTGCTGGTTCACAAGCAGTTCGGTCGCCTTCATTGAAAGAGCTCCAGAGGGTGAGAGGAGGTTGAGGCGCCGAGGGCGGCCTCGTTCGTGGCGCGCATTGCGCGAAGCGTGCCATGGCGCGCGGGCTGGTCCGGGACCTCGATCACGAGCCTTGCGCGCCTCGATCGCGCACGCGCTGCTCACCGTGACGGGCAGCGCGTGCGCAGGCGCGCGGCGCTCAGGCAACGCACCCGCGCGCGGTGCCACGCGGCTGCGCACGTGCTCGTGGAGGTTGCATCGCTCTCGCCTCCCGCGCGATGCTGGCGCCGCGCGATGAAGCGGGACGAAAGGCCGAGCCGGGGGAACGACGATCGCCCGAGGCTCGTCTGGGCGGGCAAACCCGCGCGCGGCACGCGCGAGCTCGGGGCCTCGTCGCCCCTCGTCGTGACGGCGCATCACGGCGCGGCGCGCGCGGACGGCGGCGCGCAGAACCGGCTCATCCACGCCGACAACCGCGCGGCGATGCCCGCGCTGCTGGGCGAGCTCGAGGGGCGGATCGATCTCGTGTACATCGATCCTCCGTTCGCGACCGGCGGCTCGTTCTCGGCGCGGACGGGCCCCGGCGCGGCAGAGATCCCGGCGTACGAGGATCGCTGGGAGGACGGCCTCGGCGACTATCTCACGCGGATGCAGGAGCAGCTCGAGCTGTTCCGCGCGCTGCTGTCGCCGCGCGGCACCATCTTCGTCCATTGCGACTGGCACGTGAGCCACTACCTGCGCTGCCTGCTCGACGAGGTCTTCGGCGAAGGCGCCTTCAAGAACGAGATCGTGTGGCGCTACCGCCGCTGGCCCGCCAAAACGAAGGCTTTCCAGCGAATGCACGACGTCCTGTTCTGGTACGGGAAGGCCGCAGACGACAGCCACGCGTGGACGCCTCTCTACGAAAGTCTGGCGCCGAGCACGCTCCAGACGTGGGGAACGAAGCGTCAAGTCGCCGACTTTTCCAGCGGCCGCCGCAAGCCGAGCCAGACCGACGAAGAGACGCTGGGCGCTCCGATGGCCGATGTCTGGGACATTGGCATCATCGCCCCGATTGCCCACGAGCGCGTCGGCTATCCCACGCAGAAGCCCGAAGCGCTGTTACGTCGCGTGATCGAGGCGGCCTCGCGCCCGGGCGATCTGGTGGCCGACTTCTTCTGTGGCTCGGGCACCACGCTCGCTGTCGCGGAGAAGCTGGGGCGCCGGTGGATCGGGTGCGACGTGGGCAGTGTCGCCGTCCACACCGCGAAGAAACGTCTGCTCGCTCTGCCCGGGTGCTCGGCCTTCGACGTGCTTTCGCCCGCGGGGACGACGCGCGCGGAAGCAGCCTTTGGTGACGTGAGCGTCGCCGCGACGAGCGAGGCGGGGCGCGTGACGGTGCGGCTCGGCGAGGCCGCGCGCGTGGATTTCTGGGCGGTCGACTGGGCGTACGATGGGCGCGTGTTCCGCGCGGGATCACACGCGTCCCGCACGAAAAAAGGGACAGCCCTGGTGGTCGAAGCCAGCCATTCGTACGCTGCAAGGAGAGAAGGGCAGATCGCGGTGCAGCTCGTCGACTCGGCAGGTGCGGAGTCACGGCGAGTGATCGAGGTGGGTTGACCACCGCGCCGAACGGGCGACGCGAACCACCTGATGGCGCCTGGTCAGACACCGCGGTGCTCGAACCAGGATGGAGCCGCGCTTGACGTCTGTGAGGCCTGCTCGTGAAGACGCTTCAATCGCCCTCCGGGCCGCGCGGTCGCGGCGGCTCCGGAGGGCTGCTGCCGCGTCTCAGCTCAGGTTGTCGACGGTGATGGTGTGCGGCGCCTCGAAGCGGCGATCGCCCACGCCCGCGGGGCGCGACGAGGCGGCCGGCGGCAGCGGCCGGATCTGCCCGTCGGCCGTGAAGTGCTCGAGCTCTTCCGTCACGCGGCGCAGGTAGGCCTGCTTGATGTGGAACGGCAGGAACGCGCTCTTGAAGCCGGCCACGATCATCTGCTTGATGTCCGCGAGCGACATCCCCATCTGGGTGTGACAGTGCCAGAGCTCGTGCGACACCGTGGTGTCCGTCACCAGGCGGTTATCGGTGTTGATCGTCACGCGCAAGCCCAGGTTGAAATAGAGCTTGAGCGGGTGCGAGGCCAGATCGCGCACGGCGCCCGTCTGCACGTTCGAGGAAGGACAGCACTCGAGCGGGATGCGGTG
Source organism: Byssovorax sp. (assembly GCA_025362495.1). Lineage (GTDB taxonomy): Bacteria > Myxococcota_A > Polyangia > Polyangiales > Polyangiaceae > JANYGI01. The sequence continues at coordinate 67,677 of JANYGI010000178.1, forward strand.
ATCGTTGATGTAGTGGAGCAAATCCCCATCTTCACGGAGGCGACAGCCGTGGCCGATCCGGTGCGCGCCGCAGACGTGAAGCGCCTGGGCGATCGACTCCGGGCCATAGGCCTCGCCCGCGTGGATCGTGCAGTTGATGTTGTTGTCGCGGACGAGCTGAAAGGCCTTCTTGTGGTGCTTGGCCGGGTGATCGTTCTCGGCGCCGGCGAGATCGAAGCCGACGACGCCACGGCTCTTGTAGGCCACGGCGAGCTCGGCCATCTCCAGGCTCGACTCGGGGGAGATGTTGCGGATCCCGCAGAGGATCACGTTGCTCTCGACGCCGAGCGAGTCGTGGGCGGCGCGCAGCCCGGCGAGCACGGCCTCGACCACGCTCGTGATCTTGAGGCCGAGGCGCGTGTGGAGCATCGGCGCATAACGCACCTCCATGTACCGCACGTTCTCTCGGGCCACGTCCTCGGCGAGCTCGTAGGCGACGCGGTAAAGCGCGTCTTCGTGCTGCATCACCTGCAAGGTCACGTCGAAGGCCTTCAGGTACTCGACGAGCGAGCCGCAGTTCTGCCCGAGGTTCATGCTCTTGCGGAGCTGGGCCGGGTCCGTCGAAGGGAGCTGAACCTTGTGGATCCGCGCCAGATCAAGGATCGTCTCGAGGCGGAGCGAGCCGTCGAGATGAACGTGCAGGTCCGTCTTCGGGAGCTTCTGGAAGAATTCGAGCGGGAGGTGCGGCTGGCCGAGATCGGCGACTTCGTCAGACATGGGCCACCTTAGCGCGATTTTTTCCCGCTGCGGAGGGTGATCCCGGAGGCCAACGCGACGGCGGCGCCGACCAGCGCGAACAGCGCCGAGAGCGGCAGGCTGGGCCGCGGGCCCTGGAGCGCGAGGGCCACCGCCTCGCGCACCTGATCGGGCTTGAAGCCGAGGATCGCCCGGTCGCCAACATAGGTGAGCGGCAGAGCCGCGCCGTGGATCGCCAGGAACATGTCCCGGTCCGCGTCGACGATCGCGCGCGTCGCCGGATCATCCATGCAGCGGCCGAGCGCGGCGCGGTCGAGCCCGAGGTTGGCCTCCGCGAGCGACAGGAGGCCTTCGCGATTGAGCAGCTCTTCCGGGGCGCGGTAGAGCGCGTCCACCGTCGCGTCGCGCTTCGCCGGAGGCGCGCACTCGAACACCAGCGCCGCGGGGAGGGCGCCCGCGTGGCCCGAGAGCGGCATCATCTTGCGGACGACGACGAGCTTCTCCGCGCTCTGCGTCTCGATCTCTTCGAGCGTGGGATGAAGGCCTCGGCAGTACGGGCACTCGAAGTCCGTGAACGACACGACGGTGACCTTGCCGGGCACCTGGAGCGCGGCGACTTGCTCGGGCAGCGGCGGGATCACCGGGTACTGCGCCCAGAGAAACGGCGCCGCGAGGCCCACGACGGCGGCCAGGATCCAGGCGATCGTGATCGACGGCTCGGCCAGGAGATCGCTCACGGCGGTCTCGTTCTGCGTGGGCTTGTCGGCGGCGGCGGCCCCCTCGGCGACGTACCGGTAGAGCAGCCCCGCGGCGATCGCGGCCACGAGCGTGCTGCTGTCGGCCATGAGGCACCACTTGCAGAACGCCTTGATTTCGTGGGCCTGGAGGTACACGAGGACGCCCGCGGCGACCGCGCCGATGGCCGCGGCGACGGCGACGACGAGGTGCTGCGCCCGGCTGCGCGCGGCCATGACGAAGGCGAAGAGGCTCCCGAAGACGAGCAAGCCCCACGTCGGCAGCGGGATGTTGAAGAGCTTGCTGTACGGCGAGAGCCGCACCGCCATGCAGCCCGAGCCGACGCCGCAGAAGGCCGGATCGCCGGCGCGCTGGTACTCGATGAAGAGCGCGGCGCTGGCGAAGAGCGCGACGACGAGGGAGAGCCGGAGCAGAGTGATGAGCACCGCTTTGCGCATGACGAGTCTCCCATCGCACGACCGGCACCGCGACGCATCGAGCTTGCTGTCGGGCGGCGCTTCTCGACAGGCCTGGCTGGGCTCGCTGGACGGCTGGCCGAGATCGCCGACGACGAGCACGCGGTCGCGACGTGGATCGAGGCCCATCGCGACGCGCTCCCGACCGACCACGACGAGCTCGTCCGTCTCCCGTCAGGACATCGGCAAGCAGTGGTCCTCGCGCTGTCGCCCATCCCGGCGAGCACGATCTTGCGCGAGCACCTGCGCCGCGCCGTGGTCGCCCGGCCCGCGATGACCGCGACCCAGCGCGAGGTGATCGCCGATGCTCAGGCGTTCCTGGCGCCGGCGTGGTTCGCTCGAGATCGCCAGGAGCGCGTCGCGATCTGGCACGAGCGCTTCGGCCATCGCATCGACGCCGCGTTCAGCTTCGCGGAGAGGGTCCGCATCTTCGAGTCGGTAGGGCCCGAGGACGACGGCATCCACGCGAGGATCGGGGACGCGACGGCTCGGTCGGCGCCAGACACGGCCCGGTACGATGACTTCGCCGCGCTCGCGGTAGACGATCAGATCACCGCGTGGGCCGACGCGTCGCCGGCCGTGAAAGCGGAGATCGACCGCGGGCACTTCGAGCGCCTCGCGATGGGACAGGAGGTGACGGTCACGCAGCGCGAAGCCCTGCTGCACGCGGCTGCCCTCGTCGCGCTCGACTGATACGAGCCTGCCGCCGTCTCGGCGACACGCGTCGACATGGAGCAGATCGTCCAGCGCGCGTTCGGGGATCGCGCGGCCCGCGTCATGGCCGCGAGCGCGGCGTAGAAGGCGCCTCGTAACGCCGGAGTGGTACGCTGGACAGATGCCGGGAGAGCGCCTCGCAGCACACGAGGCTATGGCCGAGGAGCTTGTGCAGGGGGGTCACTCGGGACGATGCGCGCCATGGCCACCCTGGGCCCCGAGTAGGCCGCCGCCGCGCCTCCACCGGGTAACGGCGACGTCAGCCGTCCACTCCATCGCCGAGCACGCGCAAGTTCACGCTATGGCGGCAGATTGATACGCCGGCCGAGCACGACGTTATTTCCCATCGAAACGGAATATCCACGCTTTGCGCGCTTGATGGACCATGCGAGCAGGCCCCTGTGAATCCCCGAAGTGGAAGGGGTAATGGTCTTTGATCTGAATCGGCTTCAGCACCTTGGCGAGCGTGACATAGTGACTCGGCCAGAGGTTCGCCGCGGCGTCGCCGATCTGCGGCTTGGGCCCTCAAGGCGTCACTGCCCTTGGCGGGAGCCGCGACATGAGGGCTTCCTGCGCAAAGCCCGGTTCCAGCTCGGCGAGGGGCAGCGCGCGACGCACGAGCGCCCCGAGCAGTCGTTCCGCGGCCGGTTGCGTGCTCCGCGACCAGCGCGCCGCACGGAAGCGATCCACCCGATCGATCTCGATCTCGGTGAGCATCAGTTCGAGGCGCGCGGCGAACCGCGACGGCCTGGAGTTGGAAGAAATCAAGAGCCCCTGCGGCTCGGCTCCTTCGAGGCCGCGAAGGATCAGGGCGCGCAACAGCGCCGCGCGCGGGAGGTGCAACGCGCTCACCCCGAGTTGCGCGCGCAGCCGCTTCACCAGGCGATCGATGCGACCTGCGGAGTCGCTCTCAAGCTGACAGACGGTGCGCCCGTAGCCGCACGCGTCGCGCGCGATCCCGTCACGCAACGTCTCGCCTTCAAGCACGAGAGCGGGCCTCATTGCGCCTTCCTCCCGCGCTTGATCATCGCGACTCGGATCGCCTCGATGATGTGCTTCGGGTTGCGCTCGTCGGCGGCGTCGAGCCAGGCCGTGAGCGCAGCGCGCACGACAGCCGCGCGCGGGACGTCGCAGACGAGAGCGACGCTGGCGACGCTCGCCAGCTCGTCGACGCGATCGAGCATGTCGCCTGGAAGGCGGAGAACACAACGCAGGAGGTTGATCACGCGGCGCCCCCTTCCTCCGGCTCACGGAAGGCCGGAACGAGCATCGCTGGCGCGCACGGCGCCACCGAAAAGTCCGGCCGCTTCTTCGAGGGCGTGAGCACCCTCGGCAGCGATTATCCGGTGCCTCCGCTTTGGATTTAGGAATCGACCGGGGCCGGCCGATTTCTTGAAGAGGTGCTCTTACGGGCCGAACGAGGCGACGAACACGTCGCTCTGGCCGGCGCTCGTGAGCGGCCCGCCCCCGAAGTTGATCGTGCCCGCCATGGTGCCCACCACGGCGATCTGGCCATCCGTGGTGAGCACCACGTCGCTTGCACCCTGAACGAATTCGTCGCCAAATCGCTTGCTCCACAGGTGACCGCCGTGGGTGTCGAGCTTCGCCAGGAACGCATCGTCGCTCCCTTCGCCGACGTTCACGAGCGGCCCACCGCCAAAGTCCGCCGCACCGAGCAAGCCGCCGGCGAGGATTGTGTTGCCGGTCGCGTCGAGCGTGATCGCTGCGGTGGTCGTCGATCCTGGATCGCCGAAGTTCTTGCTCCACACGTGCTGCCCGTTCGGATCGAGCTTCGCGACGAAGAAGCTCGATCCGCCCGTCGCCACAAGAGGTCCCCCGCCAAAGTCGACGGCGCCCGTGAAATTCCCTGTGATCCCCACTTCGCCTTGCGGAGAAGTCGCGACGTGGATGTTGCCGATATTGCCCGACGTGCCGAAGCTCTTGCTCCACACGTGCTGCCCGTTCGCGTCGAGCTTCGCAACAAAGAGCTTCATCGCGCCGATGCCGCCCATGTTCACGAGCTTCCCACCGCCAAGGTCGATTGAGCCCAGGTAGATGCCGGCAAGAATGACGTCACCCGCAGCGGTCACCCCCAACGCCTTGCCGTACTGATTTTGGGCATCGCCGAAGCTCTTGTTCCACACGAGGTTTCCAGCGCTGTCTATCTTGGCCAAGAACACGTCCGCGGCACCTGCGCTGGGCAGGGCACCGCTACCGAAGTCGATCGTCCCGGTGAAGAAGCCGGTCACGAATGCAGCGCCGGTACTATCCACCCGCACCACGGTTCCGCCCGTACTCTGGGGTCCGCCAAAACGCTTGCCCCACATATACGTCCCATGGGTGTCGAGCTTCGCCAAGAACGCGTCGGAGCTGCCTGTCGCGACGAGTTCGCCCCCCCCGAAGTTCACCGATCCAGCGAAGCTCCCCGCGGCGAAGACACTCCCATCTGCGTCCACGGCGAGGCTCGACACGGATTGATAGGCTGCGTCCCCAAAGCCACGACCCCACACGGGAGCGCCGGTTGGCCCGAGCTTGGCGACGAACGCATCGGATCCTCCCGCGCTGGTAATGACCATCCCCCCGCCGAGATCGATCGCGCCATCGAAGTAGCCTGCAATGAACACGTCGCCGAGCTCGTCCGCTGCGATCGCGTCGCCGATCTGGTTCTGAGCATCGCCAAACCGCGTGCTCCAC
>JANYGI010000197.1 GCA_025362495.1 Byssovorax sp.
CGCCGATGCCCGTCGCTGCGCCGATGCCCGTCGCTGCGCGCGTGATCGCGCCGGTCGTCGAGGCTCCGCTGCTCGCTCCGGTCGCGGAGATCGCGCCCGTCGTCGCAGCGCCGATCGCTGTCGAGGCGGTCCCCGAAGCCCCTGTCGTTGCTGCAGCGGAGGCGATCGCCGCGGTCGCTCCCGAGGCGGTCGCCGAGGTTGCCGCGGCGCCGACGCCGCCGGCCGTGAGCGCGCCGACGCAGCCCTCGGGCGTCGATGCGAGCATCGCGGAGCCTGCCGGATGGAAGGCGCCTCCCGCGGCGTCGAGGCCTCCGCGCGAGCGCGACGCGGCGCAACCTCGAGCCGCCCGCGAAGAGGAGCGCGCACCCGCCGCGCGCACGCCGAAGCCGGCGCAGCCGACCGAGCAAGCCGCGACTGCGTTGCCCGTGCGCATCGACTGGGAGCGCTGGATCGGCGTCCGCGGCGCCGCCGCGCTCGGCGCCGGCGTACTGGTGATCGCCGGCCTCTATTTCTTCAAATATTCCCTGGATAGTGGCCTCATTTCGCCCTCGCTCCGGGTCGTCCTCGGCACGCTGACCGGGCTCGGTTGCCTCGCCGGATCCGAGCGCACGCGGCGGCGTGAGACGCCGGTCCTCGGCAACTGGCTCGCGGGCGCGGGCATCGCGATCCTCTACCTCGCGTTCTGGTCGGCCCACGCCGTCTACGGGCTCGTCGGGATGCCCGTCGCCTTCGGCTTGATGGCGCTCGTGACGCTGGCGTGCGGGCTGCTCTCGGTTCGCCACGAGTCGCTGGTGATCGCGCTGCTCGGGCTCGCGGGGGGCTTCTCGACGCCGCTCGCGCTGTCGTCGGGATCGGACGCGCCCTTCGGCCTGTTCGGCTACCTGCTGATCCTCGACGTCGCGCTGCTCTACCTCGCCCACAAACGCTCGTGGCCGGTGCTCGGCGCGCTCAGCCTCGCGGGCACGTTCCTCTACCAGGCGCTCTGGGTCGCCGATCGGATGACGCCTGAAGGCTTCGTCCTCGGCATGGGCGTCGTGCTGGTGTTCGCGGGCGTGTTCGGCGCCGCGGTGCCGCGCGCGACGGGCGACGGCGCGTCGGCGAAAGAGGGCGCGCTGTGGTCGGTAACCCGCGCCGCCTCGACGCTGCTCCCCTTCGGTTTCGGCCTTTATTTCGGCCTGCGCAGCGATCTCGGCGAGCACCTCTACCCGCTCGGCGCGATGCTCGCGCTGCTCTCGGTCGGGGCCGCATGGATCGCGCGGGCGCGGCGCCTCCCGTGGCTCGGCCTCGCCGCGGCGATCGCCTCCGTCACCGTGCTCGGCACCTGGCTCGCGCGCCACGACACGGCGACGATCCCCTGGGAAATCAGCGGGATCTTCGTCCTCGTCGCGGCCATTTTTCACGGCTTCCTCGAGCTCGAGCGCCTCCGCCCGCGCGACGGTGACGGCGCTGGCGCGTCGCGCGCCGCCGCGGTCGCGAGCCTCGGCACGCTGCTGCTGCTGATCCTCGCCGCGGCTCAGCCGACGTCGCTCTCGCCGTGGCCGTGGCTCGCGGGCTGGCTCGTCGTCGCGGCGATCACGCTGCGCCACGCGGGCTTCGCGGGGCGCGAGGCGCTGCACCTCGTGACGGCGCTGGTGGTCGGCCTCGGCTTCCCGCTCGTCTACGCGGCGCACGTTCACGATCTCGGGATCGACTCGTTTCCTCGCGCCGATCGCTTCCTCGGCGTGATGATCGCCGCGGCGTTCGGCTTCCAGGCGGTGGCGTTGATCCGCGAGGCCCCCGCGACGCGACGCTGGGCCACGTGGGGCGCGGCGTCGGCCACGCTGCTCTCGTTCGCCACGGCGATCCACGTCGTCTCGCGCGACGACATCGGCCCGAACCTCTACCCGGTCGTGTCGCTGCTGATCGTCCTCGCGGGCGGCGCGGCGTGGGTCGCGCGCGCGCGGGCCGCCGGGTGGCTCCTCCCGGCCGTCTCGCTGAGCGGGCTCGCGGTGATCGCCACCTGGCTCCTGTTTCACGACGCGGGGCTGTCGGCGGTGGAGACGGCCGCGCTCACCAGCCTCTATGCGGCCGTGTTTCACGTCTTTCTCGAGCTGCAACGCAAGACGCCGAAGCCCGGTGGGCGCGAGGCGACCTCGGCCGGCGCCGAGATGGCGAGCCTCGGCGGCCTGATCGTCCTCGTCCTCGGATCGGCGTCGGGGCGCTCGCTCACGCCCTGGCCGTGGCTCGCGGGGTGGGCCGTGCTCACGGCGATGACGCTCCGCCACGCGAGCTTCGAGGGCCGCGCCAAGCTGCACCTCTGGGTCGGCGGTCTGCTCGGGATCGGCCTCCCGCTCGCGCACGCGGCGCACCTGTCGGACGCCGCCGTGGCGCCGGCCACCACGTGGATGGCGCTGGTCCTCGCGGCCGCGATCACGCTGCAGATCGTCGCGCACCTGCAGCAGGGCGAGGCGCGCCGCTGGGCCAGCCACGGCGCGGGCGTCCTCGCCTGCGTCGGCCTCCTCGACGCGCTCGTCGTCACGCCGGCGCACGCGCCGTCGCTGGTGCTGCTCGGCACGGGCCTGCTCGGCTTCCTCGGTTTGATCTCGGCCACCCGCCTCGGCCGCGGCGGCTGGGCCTTCGCGGCGATGCTCGCGACGGGCCTCATCGACACCGCGTGGGCCATCCGCGAGATCGATCACGATCCGACGATCGCGGTGATCGCGCTCGTCGGTCAGGGGCTCACCGTCGGCCTCTTCCTCGCGTGGCCGCTGATCGCGCGCGCCCAGCTCCGCGAGGATCGCTGGGCGTTCCGCGCCGCCGCGCTGGCGGGCCCGGTGTGGTTCGGGAGCCTTTATTTCGGCTGGACGACGGCGTTCGGTCACTCGTCGATCGGCGCGCTCCCCGTCCTGCTCGCGGTGGGCACGCTCGGCGCGGGCGCGTCGGCGCGCGGCATGTGGGCGCCCGACAGCCAGGTGCGGCGCAGCGCGCTGGCGTGGCTGCTCGGCGTCACCGTCGCGCTGGTCAGCCTCGCCGTCCCGCTCCAGCTCGAGAACGAGTGGATCACAGCCGGCTGGGCGCTCGAGGGCGTCGCGCTGCTCGTGCTCTGGAAGGGCCTCGATCACGCGGGGCTCAAGCACATCGGCGCCTGGCACCTCGGCGTCGTCACGCTGCGGCTCGTCGCCAACCCGTACGTGCTCGAGTACCACCCGCACGCGTCGCTGCCGATCTTCAACTGGCTCGCGTACACCTACTGGATCCCGGCGCTGGCGCTGCTCGGGGCGTGGTATCTGCTGCGCGGGCTCGAGGCCAAGCGCATGCGCTCGTGGGAGCTCGCGGTGAACCCCGGCCGCGCCGAGATCGGCGCCATCTCCACCGCCGCGGCGGCCGTCGTCGTGATCTTTCTCTGGGTAAACCTCACCGTGATCGACGCCTTCAGCACCGGACGCGATCTCAAGCTCGTCGTCGATCGCCTGCCGGCGCGGGATCTCACGCTCTCGCTGGCGTGGGCGCTCTACGCGCTGACGCTGCTCGCCGTCGGCATGGTGCGCAAGTCGGCGGCGCTGCGGTGGACGAGCCTCGCGCTGATGATCCTCACGCTCGGCAAGGTGTTCCTCTACGACCTCGCCAACCTCCAGGATCTCTACCGCGTGGCCTCGCTGGTCGGGCTCGCGTTCTCGCTGATCCTGATCTCGCTCGCCTACCAGCGCTTCGTCTTCGGCAAGCGCGCCCCGGGCGGGAAGGTCGCAGGCGCGAGCGTGAGCGCGAGCCCGCGCGTCGACGCGTCGAGCGAGGAGGACGCGTGAGGGCGCGCCTCTCGTTCGCCGTCACGCTCGCCGTCGCGCTCACGGCGGGGCTGGCGAGGCCGGCGCGCGCCGAGCCGCAGGGGGCCGTCGTCGCGGGCAGCGCGGCGGCTCCGCCTCCGGATCTGCGCGCGGTGATGCGGCCCGCGGCGGTGCTCGATCCCGGCGCGTTCACTCACCGGATCAAGCTCGCGGTGCGCGCCTCGCCCGAGGGCGTGAGCCGCCTCCGCCTCACGCCCGAGCTGCTCTCGCTCGCCCGCGCCGACCTCGGCGATCTGCGCGTCGTCGACGCCGAGTCGCGCCAGTGGCCCTACATCCTCAAGCCGTTCGCGGTGCAGCAGCTCGTCGACGTCACCTTCGCGCCGCCGGTGCTCACGCGCGGCTCCTCACGCTATGCCCTCCAGCTCGCGGCGTGGCCCGCGCAGATCGACGAGCTGCTGATCCGCGTCGACCGCGAGTACCTCGATCGCCCCTATCGCCTGGTCGGCAAGCCGGCCGGCGAGAGCGGCGCCGAGCGCGAGATCGCCAGCGGTCGGATCGTGCGTCGCGTCGGTGAGGCGGCGCAGGCCGCGATCGTCGTGCCGCCGGTGCGCCTCGACGAGCTCGCCCTGGTGATCGAGGACGGCGACGACGCGCCGCTCGCGCTGACGAAGGGGCGCGCGGCCTTCACCGTGCCCGATCTGCTCCTCGTCGCGCCCTCGGGCGACTACGCCCTCCTGGTCGGCGATCCCGGCGCCTCGCCGCCCCGCTACGATCTCGCCCCGGCGCGCGAGGCGATCCTCGGCGCCGCGGCGGGCGTGATCGAGACTGGCCCTCTCGGCCTCAGCCCGACCCACAGAGTGCCAGTCACCGCGAACCCGGAAGGCGGCCCCGAGCAATACGCCCTCTGGGGCGCGCTCGGCCTCGCCGTGGTGGTCCTCGCAGGCCTCGCGCTGCGCCTCGCGCGGCACGAGCAGGGCAAGCCCCCCTCGCCGCAGCTCTAGCGAAGGGCGCGTTCAGCGGGCCTCCGGAGGCGCCGCCGGCAGGGGCGCCCGCCGCAGCGACTCGATGTCTCCGAGCAGGGCAGTCACCATCGCAGCGATCACGATCTCCCCTTTTTCTCGCGTCGCGAGCGTCGGGTCTCCCCAGCTCCCCGTCGGCGAGTACGTCCCGGGGCCGCCCGGATTACGCGTCATCCCCACTCCCCGTGGATCGTAGTCCTTCACGGCCTTGCTCATGTCCACCGTCTCGGGGGCGATCACCAGCATCATCGACGTCTCGATCTCGTCCGCGTGGCCGCCGCCCTCCTGCTTCGCGATCTGCTGCTCGACGGGCCCGAGCACCTTCCCGAGATCGGTATACGTGAGCACGATCCCCTCTTCCCCGAGCAGCGCCGCCGCTGCCGCGAGCGGCCCCACCGTCGAGACTCCGGTGTTGAGCGCGTAGAAGCGCCGCGGCCCGTACCCCGCCAGGCTCTTGCAGATATCCACCATCAGGTCGCGCGCCGTGTCGAACCGCAGCGACACCGATCCAGGGTACTCGAGGAAGGCCGGATAGTGGTGGTAGGCCACGGTCGGCGCGATCACCACATCGGCGGCAGCAAGCACGCGCTGCTTGAAGTAATCGGCGAGCAGGAGATCGTTCTTCAGGCGCAGGTGCAGCCCGTGCTCCTTCGCCGCGGCGCCGACGGGGATCACCACCACCGTATCGGGGCCGAGGCGTTTTTCCGCCTCGATCCAGGTCAAGTCTTCGAGCAAGACGCCGGGGGGCGCCGGGGCGGGGGAGGGTTTCAACTTCGCGCAATCCAGGGTGCCGAGGGCGCAGGAGGCGCCGAGGAGGAGCAGGAGGATAGCGCGGTTCACGGGCGTGATTGCACCACGGGCCGCGGCCGCGCGCCGACGTTCTCGCCGGCCGGCTCGGCGATCGCGATCGCGATCGCGCCCCGGGCTGATCGGCCCGATCGCGATCGGTCGCGCGGAGATGTCTCCCCTTCAATTCAGCAGGTTTTTTCGCCGATCGCGCCGGCACGCCGGGTGCTGAAGGGGTCTCCGGAAGAGGAGACTCCCATGTCGACGATGACCCGCAGCAACTCCGACACGTCCGTCACGTTCTCGCTCGCCGAGCTCGCGAAGATCGAGCAGGAGCGCGTCGCCGAGGAGGACGGGCTCCGCGCCCGCGCGCGCCAGAACGAAGCTCGCGCCCGCAGCGAGGCCGAGGCGAACCGGCGCGCTCTCGAGACCGCGGAGCTCGCTGCGCAGGCCGAGGCGCGGATCAAGCGCGAGCGCGACGCCGCGGCCGAGAAGGCCCGCACCGACGCGCGCGAGCGGATCGCGGCCGACGTCGCGCGCATCGAGGTCGAGGCCCGAGCGCGGCTCGACGCCGACAACGCGGCCCGCGCGCACGAGCTCGTCGTGCTCCGCGCCCGCGCCGAGGGCACGAAGAGCCGCGTGCAGATCGGGCTCGCGGCGGCGCTCGGCCTCGCGCTCCTCGCCGGATCCCTCGGAGCCTACGAGGCCTCGCAGCACGTGACCCGGATCGAGCAGGACGCCTCGCGGCTGCACGACGAGAACCTCGCCCTCGGGCGCGAGCGCGACAACGCCAAGTCGACCGACCTCGCCGCGCTCGATCGTCGCTACGCCGCGCTGCGCGCCCGGCCGCTCGCCGCCGGCGCCGAAGAGGCCCGCGCGACAGCCGAGGCGGCGCGTGGCGCGATCGACATCCGCGCCATCGATCATGGCCGCCTGCGGGCCTTCGCCGACGCCATCGACGGGCTCGACGCGCGCGTCGACGCGCTCGACAAGCTCGCGGCGCTCGATCACCGCGAGGCCGATCTCGCCGCGTGGGCGGCCGATCATCGCCGCGCCGAGATCACCGCCGCTGCTCGCGCCGCCGGGCTGCGCGCGCGATCGCCGGGCGCCGACGAGAGCGCGCTCCGCCTCTACGAGGTCGCCCTCGATCAGCTCCGCGACGCGCTCGCGCAGTCCCCGTCGAGCGGCGGCGTCGCGGGGCACGCGACGACGACCACGGCGACGTCCACGAAGCAGGCCTGCGCGCAGGGCGATCCCGGCTGCGGCCTCGACGGCACGAGGATCTTCTGACGCGCCGACGTGAGCCACGCGCCTCCGTTCCGCGGCGCTTCCGCGCCCGGCGCGCGCGTGGCACCCTGCGCGGGCATGGCCAAGGATCTGCCGACCACCAGCGCGCACCGCGGGCCGGCGGTGCCCGAGGGCGGGCGTCGTCGCGCCGCGCTGGTGTGCGCGTTTCCGCGGCCGATGGCGCTCGCGCTGCCCGACTCCGGCGCCGTCCTCGGGCGCGCGTGGCTCTCCGAGCGCGGCCTCGCCGACACCGAGGTCTCGGGCGCGCATGTGCGCGTCGATCGCGCCGGGGGCGCTCTCCGCGTCGCCGACGCCGGCTCGCGCAACGGCACCTGGGTCAACGGCGCGCGGCTCGCGCCCCGCGATCTCACGCCGCTCGATCCAGGCTCGATTTTAAGGCTCGGGCGCACGATCTTCGTCTACCGCGAAGAGTTCCAGGGCTCGCTCGATCCCGCTCCGCCGGTGGGCGGCCTCGTCGGTCCGTACGGCCTCCGCGGCGTCACGCTCCCGACCCGCGATCTCGCGCCGCGACCGCCGCTCAACGTGCTGATCGAGGGCGAGACTGGCGTCGGCAAGGAGCTCGTCGCGCGCGCCGTCGCCGCCGCGCTCGGCCGCGCCACGCCGTTCGCCGCGGTGAACGTCGCCGGCGTGGCGCGCGGCGTCTTCGAATCGCAGATGTTCGGCCACGTCGCCGGCGCGTTCTCCGACGCGCGCAGCGCCGCACCGGGGATCATCGTCGCGCACGACGGAGGGACGCTGTTCCTCGACGAGATCGGCGAGCTCGATCTCGATCTCCAGGCCAAGCTGCTCCGCCTCCTCGAGAACCGCGAGGTGCTCCCGGTGGGCGCGCAACGCGCGGTGCAGGTCAACGTGCTCGTCATCGCTGCGACCAACCGCAGCCTCGAAGCCATGGTCGCCGCGGGCGCGTTCCGTCGCGATCTCTTCGCGCGCCTGGCGATGGCGCGCGTCGACGTGCCGGCGCTCCGCGATCGCGTCGAGGATCTCTTCAGTGTCGCCAGCGAGCTCTCGCGGCGCGCGGGCGTAGCGCTCGCGGAGACCGACGTCGAGGTGGAAGCGATCGAGCGGCTCTTGCTCGAGCCCTGGCCCGGCAACGTGCGCGAGCTCGACGCCGCGCTCGCGGCGGTGCGTCGCGTCGATCCGGCCCCGGGCCTGCGCCTCTGGGCGCTCGAAGAGGTGCTGGGCGCGTCGACGGCGAACCGGTCGGCGCTCACCGAGGAGATGGTCGAGGCCGCCGTCGCCGCGGAAGGCGGCAACGTCACGGCGGCGGCGACGAGACTGGGTATTTCGCGGGGGAAGCTGCTGCGGTATCGCAAACGAGCGAAGTGAGAGCGCCATCCACTGGTCTGCTCCCCGGTTCATTCTCGCCCCCCAACCGGGCTCCCGGTGGTCGCGCCCGCCGGATCGAGCGGCTCGTGGCCCGCGATCACGACGCCGGTGGTCGTCGTCATGCGGTCGAGAGCCATGTTCATGAAGACGACGATCCTGCTCATCCGGAGATCCTTTTGCGATTGTTCCGGCCCCTGAACGAACGAGATCGACCGCGATCGACATCGAGTCCGAAAAAGCCATCGCCCACCGCGAATTGCGCGCGCGCTCGGCCGGCTAGAGCCCGCGGGCGCAGCGGAACCCGATGCTCCAGCCGCGGGCGAGAGGGGCGCTCGGGAGCCGGTGCGCGGCGCGCAGATACTGACTCTCGACGGTGTCCCACCCCCCGCCGCGGAGCACCCGGCGCGAGTCGTCGCAGTCGGCTTTGCCGTACGGGCAATAGTGACTCTCCGTCCACTCCCACACGTTCCCGGCCAGATCCATCACGCCGGCCGGCGACGCCCCGGCGGGGTAATGACCGACGGGCGCGGTGGCAGGGGCCGAGTCGTCTTCATCGTACATCCGCGGCCACGGCGGCTTTCCCACGGCCTCGAGGCGCTCGGTCAGCATCCGGCTGCACTCGATGCCACAGGCGTTGAGGCGCGCTCCCGAGGGCGGCGCCGCGCCCCAGGGGAACGTCTGCGCGTCCTTGCCGCGGGCCGCCAATTCCCACTCTTCCTCGGTCGGGAGCCGCTTCCCGAGGCTCGCGCAATAGGCCCTCGCCTGGTTCCAGTCGACGCAGTTGATCGGGTGATCCGCTGCGCCGTCGCGGTTGCAGAACTGGCTCCAGAACGAGCGGCCGTTGGGCGTCACGCCCTCGGACTCGGCCACGAGAGGCGGGCGCTCGCACGACGCGCACGCGAGGTACGCTTTGACCGTCACCTCGGTCACGTCGAGCCAGAACGACGGCACCGTCACCGCATGGCGCGGCGTCTCGTCGCTCGGCGTCTCGCCCTCGGCCGGCGATCCCATCGGGAACGTCGCGCCCTCGATCACCACCATCCCCGGCGGAGAGCCGCCTCTCGCCGAGGGCCGCGCGCGCGCGGAGAGGCCGAGTCCGATCGCGACTGCCACGCTCGCCGCCGCAGCGATCATCAGCGCGCCGCGGACCCGCCGCGCGGGCCCGGGCAGGGCGGGTTGCACGGCGGGCTTCTTCGCCAGCGGCGCGTGGCTGACCGTGCCGCCGTCGGCGATGGCGAGCTGGGCACCCGGAGCGACAGCGACGCTCGCGGGCACCTCGGCCTCGTCGGTCACCATCGCGGCGTCGATCGTCGCCTTCATGGCCACCGTCGTCGCGAACGCCGCGGGGCGCAGATCCACGGCGCCGACGTCGATCTCGGCAAGTGAGCTGTCCTGATCGAGCAGGGCCGCCACCATCTCGGCGGCTGACTGGAATCGACCGCCTGGATCGAGGCAGAGCGCCCTGGCGAGCCAGTCGTCGATCGACCGCGGCAAGATCGGGCGCAGCTCGGTGGCCGGCCGGTACTTGCCCTTCAACACCGCCGCTCCCACCGACACGAACGAGCTGCCCTGGAATGGCTGCGCGCCGGTGAGCGCCTCGTAGACGATCACGCCGAGGGACCACAGATCCGAGCGCAGATCGACGTCCTTGCTCCCCTCGAGCTGCTCGGGGCTCATGTACGGCGCCGAGCCGATCACCATGCCAGTCTCGGTCAACGCCAGGGTCCCTCCGGCCGCCGGCTCGTCGCCGAGCATCTTGGCGACGCCGAAATCGAGCACCTTGACGAAGAGGGGATATCCCTTGCTCTCCTCCAGGATGAAGAGATTGTGAGGCTTGATGTCGCGGTGAACGATCCCGTGCGCGTGGGCGCTCGCGAGCGCGCTCCCGACCTGCTGCACCAGCGATTTCACGGTGGCGAAGCTCAATCGCCCGCCGCGCTCGAGCAGCTCGGCGAGGGTGAACCCGCGCAGGAGCTCCATGACCAGGTACGGCACGGCCTCGTCGACGGCGCCGAAGTCCATCACCTGCACCACGTGCGGATGCGCGATCCGCGCCGTCGCCCGGGCCTCGCGCTCGAAGCGCGCCACGAGCGCCGGATCCGCCGCCACGCGCTCGGGCCGGATCAGCTTGACGGCGACGTCGGTCCCGAGCGCGAGGTGCCGCGCCGCCCAGACGACGCCCATCCCGCCTTGCCCGAGGGGCCGCAGCAGCCTGAGCTTGCTGGCGAGGACGGCGTCGGGTCGAAGCTCCACGGGGGCCGCGCGAGCCTATCACCAGCGCGGCCAGGCCGCGGCGGCGAGCGCGCGTGACGCCTCGCAGGGCCGCGTCAGCGCTCCTCGACGAAGGCCGTGAACACCTCCTCGAATTCGGCTGGCCGGGTGATCAACCAATCATGGCTCCCCGCGGTCGACACGTGCAGCGCCGAGCCCGGGATGAGCCGATGGAGGAGGCGAGCGTCGCGGAGAGGCACGGTCCAGTCGTGGGCGCCGCACGCCAGGAGCGTGCGCACCACGACGCGCGCAGCGCAGGCCGTGAGGTCGTCGTGGGCGGCGAGTCGCACCTGACTCACCACGTCGCGCGGGTGGTGAACGAGGTTGTGAACGAAGTCCGGCGCCGCCTGGAGCGTGAAGCGAGGCTCGCCGGAGATGTTGCGCGCGTGGGACACGAAGAGCTCGAGCGCGCAGCCCGTGGGATGCGCGCCGATCGGGTTGACGAGGACGAGATTCCTGAGCCGCGCGGGATGAGCGGCGCCCATGATCAGCGCCACCGCGCCGGAGTTCGAGTGGCCGATGAGCGACGTCCGCTCCAGCTCGAGCGCGTCGAGGAGGCGCGCGCCGTGCGCTGCATACTGCTCGAAGCTCCACGGCACAGGCAGCCGCGATCCGCGTCCGCAGCCGGGCATCTCCACCACGAAGACCTGGAATCGACGGCAAAGCCGCTCGACCATCGGGGCGTAGGAGCGCGCCCCGATCAGCATCGCAGCGAGGACCACCACCGGAGGCCCACGGCCGCTCTCGACCACGTAGGCCTCGTGCTCGCCCACCTGGACTCTGCGCTCTCTTCTTTCCATCACCGGCGCTCCTCGTCGCCTCGTTGGATGCGGGAGCGGGGAGCGAGCGCGCGGTCCGCGTGGTCTCTTCGGGATCTTCCCGGCTGACGGGCGAGATCGGTTTGCTCATTGTTCAGGCTGCGGTCGCGGTCGGCCGTCTCGGGGCGACGATCGCGAGCCGGGCCGGCGCCTCAGGCGGCCTTGTTCGCGCCGGGCTCGGCGTCCCAGGCGCGGCTCGAGATAGTCTGTTTGATCCAGGCGAGGTGGCGCGCTTCGTCCTGGTAATTGCCCTCGACCAGCGGGCGAACGGCCTCGTTCAAGCCGGCCTTGCGGGCCGCCTTGTAGCGGCGGTTCGTGAGCTCCTCGTTCCCGCGCATCGCGACGAGAGCGCTCCTGTCGCCCTGGCTGACAATGGCCGTGAAGCCCTCGATGAAGACGCCCTTCACGTCACGCCCGGCGACGGGCTCCCCGCCGAGGCCGCGGACCGCGTCACGCAGATCGCGCACGTGCCGCTCGTGATCGGCCATGAAGGCGGTGAGGTTGTCGCGGATCTCCTCGATCTCGCAGGCCTCGAGCGCGCGCGCGTAGGCCTGGATGGCGTCGATGTCGAGGTGAATCAGATCGTTCAGCGCGCTCACCGTCTCCTCGTCCACGGGCCGCGCGGCCGTCACGCCGCCCTCGTTCACCTCGGCTGCAGCCGCGGCGGCGTCTGCCGCTGCCATGTCGGCGTCCGCTTCGCCGGTGTCCACGATCACCACGCCGGAGGCCGCGTCGGCGGCGCCCACCACCCGCAGCACGTCGGCGTCGTCCGCGTCGGCGTCGACGATGAGCACGTCGGTTTCGTCCGCCATCATCAGCACGTCTGCGGCCGCCTCGTCGTCGCCTCGCGCGCTCGCGTCCGCCGGGTCCGCGCTGGCCACGTCTGCTCCTGCGACGCTCGATCCCGCCGCGCCCGCGCCGGCGCTCGACGTGCCTTCCGACGCCCCGACGCCGCCGCGACCCGACTCCTCGTAAGGGCCGCCGCCGAGCGCGCCGGGCGGGCGCACCTCGGCGTCCTTCGGATGCGGCACACCGGGCGGGAAGATCCCCCTGGATTGATCGACCTCGTCAGTCCGTCCTCTTCCCTGGGCCAGCGGATCCCGATCGGTGTCGGGCGTCGCGTCGCCCCCGCTCGCCGTGGGCGCGTCCTGCTCGCTTCTCGTCCCCTGCGTCTCGGCCATTGCGCTCTCCTTGTCTTCTGTTCGTGGTGGGCGAGATCGTATCAACACCCGTGCCCGGCGCCGCCGACGCGACAACCGATCTCGACCGATACCCATGCTCGTCGACGTGGCGTCTCGAGGAGGGGAGGGGAGACCACGCCACGCACCTCGGCGCGACGATGGGAGACGCTGGTGACGCGCGCGCGCACGCCGGCCGCGCTGCGGGTCACGCGCGGCGCGCTGTCGGGGCGCGCGGGGGCAGCGCTCGGCTCGGCGAGAGGTACCCGCGGAGCACGGTCTTCTCGCCGGCCTCGGCGAACGCGACGGTGATCCGATCCTCGTCGACGCCCCGCACCTCGCCGTCGCCGAAGCGCGGGTGGTGGACCTGCTCGCCCGCGGCGTACGGCGACGGCGCCGCGGCGAGATCGGTAATCGGCGCCGCGCTCGCCCCGTCGTGCACGCGCCGGTCCTCCAGCCGGTAGAACAGCGCCGCGAGGGCCCGCTTCCGGTCGCGCCCGGCGCGGCCCGCCTGCTGGTAATAGCTCGCGATCGAGTCGGGAAATTCCCGGTGGATCACGAAGCGGAGGTCGGGCTCGTCGATCCCCATCCCGAACGCTTTTGGTCGCGACGACGAGCCGGTACTCGTCGCGCATGAAGCCGTCGAACACCGCGGTGCGCTCGGCGATCTTCATCTTCCCGTGGTAGCGCGCCGCGGCGATCCCCTCGGCCGCGAGCTCGCGCGACAGCGCCTCGGCCGCGCGGATCGTGGCCACGTACACGAGGCCGACGCCCTCGCGCGCGTCGAGGATCGCCCGGAGCGCCGCGCGCTGTTTCACCGCCGCGAGGGTCCGTATCCAGCGTAGATCTCCTCCGCGCGCCGCCGCACCGCAGGATCGCAGTCGGACCGCACCAGCAGAGTCAGCCCCGGCGCCAGCTCGACGTGCTCGTACCGAGCTGCCGGATAAGCGGTCGTCGCGCCCGGAGAGGCGATCGCCGTCGCCGTCACCGTCGCCGGCGTCGCGTCGCCTCCGGCCCAGCGCTCGAGATCGGCGCGCGTGGCCGCGTCGAGTCGACGGCGGATCTCGTCGAGACTGGCAATCTGGCCACGCAGCGTCGAGGCAGCCTGGGCGCGCAGGATCTGCTCGTCACTGTACTCCACGCCAGGGCCGCGGCGCGGAGGCGGCCCGACGACGCCATGCGCGAACCAGCGCGTGAGCTGGCGCTTGGAAATCCGGCCCGCGGCCGCGAGAGCGTCGGAGCCATGCAGCGAGCGAGGCGGCTTCTTCATGGGGTGATGGCGCGATCCCGGCCCAACGAGCCCGGATCGTCGCCATCGTGCCGCCATCGGGAGCCAAGGTCCAGCGAATTGCGGACGTTCATGTCCGAGTTGCGGACGTTCATGTCCGAGTTGCGGACATTCATGTCCGAGTTGCGGACATTAATGTCCGGGTTGCGGACGTAATTCGGCCAATTGAAGACGATTGTTCGACGAATTGCCGACGTCGTTGCGCCAATTGCGGACGGATGGCCGCCATTTGCTGCCATGGTCGCGCGCTTTGCGGCCATCCGAGGGTCGCCGTCGGGCTCCGTCGCCGGGCGCGCGGCCACTTCAGCAGCGCCGACAGCGAATCACGAGCCCGCAGTCGTACCATGGAGTCGCCGCGGCTGGCGAGGCTGGCCGTCGCCGCTACCCGCGCCGGGTGTCACGACGCGCGCGTCACGGCCCCTTCGCGCGCGGGGGCGCTCGCGGTCCGAGAGTGCTTCTCTGCGGCGACCTGCGCCGTCTTCCGGTGCTGCGAATACACCCAGTCGATGAACCGCTCCACCCCTTGAATGGCGTGCGCGGTGCGCTCCGAGGGGAACACCTCGAAGGCATGCTGCGCGCCGGGGATCTCGGCGAACGCGACAGGCTCCTTCGATACGGCGCGCAAGAGCTCGACGAAGGTCCGCGCGTCGTCGATGGGAACGAGGGTATCGCGGGTGCCATGGATGACCAGGAACGGCGGCGCGTCGGCGCGGACGCGGCTCATCGGCGAGGCGCGATCGAAGGCGTCGGCATCGTCGGCGCGGCGGCGCTTCATGATCACGCGCTCGAGCATCGGCAAGAGCAAGCTCTTGTTCCAGTGCTGGCGACGGTCGGTGAAATCGTAGACGCCATAGAACGGCACGCAGCCCTGAACGCGGGTGTCGACGCCCTCGAAGCCTGGCTGGTACTCGGGATCGTTGGGGGTGAGCGCCGCGAGCGCCGAGAGGTGGCCGCCCGCCGAACCGCCGGAGATGACCACGAAATCGGGATCGCCGCCGTACTCGGCCACGTGCTCGCGGATCCAGCGTATGGCCGCCTTCACGTCGATGAGGTGATCGGGGAAGGTGGCCTTGGGGCTGAGTCGGTAGCTGGCGGCGACGCACACCCATCCATGCGCGGCGAGGCGCGTCATCAGCGGCAATCCCTGATCGTCCTTGCGGCCCACCATCCAGGCTCCGCCGTGGATCTGGAGGAGCACGGGAGCGCCTTTCGGGCGCTGGCGGCTGCGGTAAACGTCGAGCTTCAAGGTGCGCCCGCCGGCCTCGTGGAAGGGGATGTTTCCAGCGCGCTCCACCCGGTGATCGCGGATCGGCAAAGGCATCACGCGCTGGCGCAGCGTCATTGGCTCGTCGAGCGTCGCGGCCAGATCGGCGTCAATTTCGCTGCGATAGTCGTCGCCGAGCGCCTCGCGCAGCGCGCCCTCCAGCGTCGGTCGCGCGCGCCGGCTCTCCAGGTGAAGCCAGGCGAGCCCGGCCCACGAGAGCGCGACGAGCCCGAGCGCGGCGTGGCCTTGCCAGCCCGTCGCCGCGCCGGCCCAGAGGAACGCCGCGGTCGCGGCCGCCTGCCAGAAGAGATGATGCGGCGCGAGCTCGCCCGTCAGCCACGAGGCGAAGAAGGCCGGCCCTTGCACCAGCCAGAAGCGGCGCGGCGGCCGGAGCGCGTTGAGCGTGAACAGCGCTCCGGCGAGCGCGGCGGCGAAGAAGATCCAGGACACGCCCGAACCTTAGCGCGAGCCCGCGGCGGGGCGCGCGGCCTCGATCACGCCGAGCAGCGTATCGCCGTGGGCCGCGATCCGTGCGGGGCCCATGCCGTGGACGGCGGCGACCTCGTGGAGCGAGCGCGGCAGGTGCAGCGACAGCTCCATCAGCGTGCGGTCGGGCGCGATCACGTACGCGGGCGCGTCGGCGTCGCGCGCGAGCTCGGCGCGGCGCGCGCGCAACGCCTCGAACACGGCCTCGTTCATCCCGGCGCGCACCGCCTCTTCGACGCTCATGCGCTGCGGCTTGCCCTTGTCGCCCTTGTCGCCCTTGTCGCCCTTGTCGCCCTTGTCGCCCTTGTCGCCCGAGGCCTCGCTGCGGCCCGTCGATCGCTCGCGGCGCTTCGACTTCGGCGCGCGCGGCGGGGGGCAAGCGGACGCGCACCGCCTGCTCGCCCTTCATCACGCGCCAGCCGGGCGCGGTCATGATCGGGCAGGGATATTCCTGTGAGTGCTCGACTGTGCAAGCAATTGATCCGCCGTTCGCCATAGAGGGCGCGGGCCTTCTGGCCCAAGTGTTACGGCGGCTGCAAGCTCGCGCAGCACCTCGCGCTTCGCGGCGCCGGGCATGTTCCCCCACGCGGCGGCGAGGGCTTCTACGTTCGCGAGCAGGTCCTCGGCGACCCCAGGATCGGGGACATGGGCTGCCCGCTCTTCGGCTTCGAGCACTGTCGCGAGCTCGCCGGCCTCGATATCGACCGCTGCCAAGGCGATGCGAAGATCGGCCCGCGAGATAGTGTCGTCGGCGGCGAGAGACAGCAAACGCTCGCGCTTCTTTCGGAGCCTCTCGCGCGCGGCCGCGGCGTTGGTCCTCGGTACCTCGACGCGACTTGGGGCGGGAGCGGTGAGGAGGTGGCGGATTTCGAGAAGTCGCGCGAGGGCCAAGGCAGCCGCCCCGGCGTCGCTCTCGGGGACGCGGCAGAACGCGGAGGTGCACCGTCCCACACCGCTCCGACCGGTGCGTCGGACGCACGCGTAGTACCCGGTGGGCGTGCCCCTCTGTGCCAATGACGAGTGAGACAGCTTCCTCCTGGCAATTTGTGTGCAGAGGCGGAGAATGGATCTGACCCGTGTCCAAGCCGTCCCACCTCCGATCAATCACTCCTATAACCACGCCCGCGTCGCCTGACGCTGATGGTGGCCCGAGTGGCGTCGCCATTGAAGTCGAGATTGAAGTCGAGCCGAAGCCGGGTCGTCGGCGGTCCTTCACGGCTGGCGAGAAGTTGCGGATCGTTCGCCAAGCGGCTGCGTGCACGCAGCGCGGCGAGGTCGAAGCGCTCGAACGCGCAACCCGCTTCTTGCCGACGCGCCGTCCCTTCGCGCGCAGGTCGGCTCGGACATGAGGGCTCCCGTACGTGCAGCGGCTACGGCGGTGAATGGCCACGACCTCGACGCCGAGCTGCTCGTCCGCCATTGCCCTCGCCGATGCCGGGCGCCCCTTCCACGCGTAGTAGCCGCTCCGCGAGACGTCGAGCGCCGCGCACAGGACGGCGAGGGGGTACTTGGCCTTCTCCACGTCGATAGGCTCGAACCTCACCTGCTCTCCCTCACGAAGAACGCCGCCTTCTTCAGGACTTCTCGCTCTATTTCAAGCCGCTTGTTCTCCCGCCGAAATCGCACCAGCTCTTCGCGCTCTGCCGTCGTCAGGGGGCCCGGCGGCCCCTTGCCGGCGTCGATCGCCGCGAGCTTGGCTCAGTTCCGCAGCGCCGTCTCGGGCAGGTCCAACGCCTTCGCAACCTCGCCCACGCTGCGATCCCCGACGTGGACCAAGCGTACCGCTTCGGTCTTGTTCTCGGGCGTGAATGACTGTCGTTTCCTTCGTGCCATCGACGACTCCCGGCGCATTATCGCCATATCCGGGCGTCCACGGAAGCGAGGCATGATTAAAGTGCCGCGGGAGCTCCGTTGTCATCGACGGCGAGATCACCAGGCAAGCGCCTATCGTCACAAATTTTGCTGGAAAAATTCGGCTACCTATGAAGGTGACCGAGATTTGGTGTGGCGGGATTGCCTCATCGTCAATGGCGGGGCGCCTACTTCGGGACCCTCCGTGATGCGTCGCCCACGATCTCGAAGGCCAATTTTGCTCGCGAGTCTGAATCACTTCCAGATTTTTGCGCTTGCGTCGCGGGTGTATCTGCGAGAGCTTCCGGAGAGACACCGCGAGGAAGAATTTGAAAACCGCCAGACGCCCGCTCAGCCTATTTTTCGCGCTCATGCTGTGCAGTCTTGGTGGAGCCGCCCCCCTGGGGTGCGGGTTAGTCCTCGGACTGGATGCGTTCTCCGAGGGGAGCTCGACGAGCACGGGTGCCGGGGGCAGCTCGACGGCTTCGACCAGCTCCTCCTCCGCCAGCAGCGCCGGCGGATGCGCCGCTGGCGCAATTGTGTGCACGGACGCGTCGGTTTGCGGTACATCGACCGAGTGCGCGCTCCACGATTGTGTCAGTGGTTGCTGTACTGTGCTTGATCAGCCCGCTGACACGGCGCTGAAAATGGGCCAGATCGCGGGCGACTGCGAGCAGGTGGTGTGCGACGGCAACGGTGCGACGAAGATCGAGGCCGCTCCGACGGATCTCCCTCCTGCGATGGACGCGTGCCATGTCGGCGCCTGCAACGGACTGCAGCCCGAGCAGCAGCCCACTGCTGGCCAGTGCATGCTCAACGGTGCGGCGGCCCACTGCGGGGACCTTGCGGGGGGCGCAGCGGGGAAATGCGTCGAGTGCAACGTGACCGCGGATTGCAAGCCTGGGGAAGGCTGCTTGATGAACTCGTGCGCCCCGGCTAACTGCACGGATCAGATCAAGGACGGCGACGAGACCGCCACGGACTGCGGCGGATCTTGCTTGCCGTGCGCCGTCGGCCAGGCTTGCCTGGTGCAAGCGGACTGCACCCCTGGCTATTGCAAGAACGGCGTGTGTGCCATGCCGACGTGCTCGGACGGCCATCAAGATGGCGACGAGTCCGATCTCGACTGCGGTGGCACGAAGTGCCCGAAATGCGCGCCAGGAAAGGCCTGCGTGACCGCTGGTGATTGCCAGACTGGCGTCAATGGCCTGCCGACCTGCAACGGAACGTGCGGGTTCGCCTGCTCCGCTGGCTTCGGCGACTGCGACGCTGCGCTCGGGTGCGAAACTGACACCACGAAGCCCGCCAACTGCGGCAGTTGCAACGTGTCTTGCTCGGCATACTGCGTGAACGGCACTTGCAACGATCCTGTCGCGATTGCGGGAGGTTACTCGCACACCTGCGCGATCCTCAAGAACGGCAATGTCTATTGCTGGGGGTTCAACCAGCTCGGCGAGGTCGGCGACGGGACGACCGGGAACAAGATCTCGCCGACAAAGATCACTCTGCCCGGCGCTGCGACAGCGATCTCGGCGCGGGGGGTGTTCCTCGGCGGCGTGAGCTACTCCGCACACACCTGCGCGATTCTCCTCGATCAGTCGGTGTGGTGCTGGGGTGGCAACGCCAATGGCGAGCTCGGCCAGGGCGACACGGCAGTGTATGCCGGTCCCGTGAAGGTGAAGAACCTCGGTAGCGTCAACCGACTTGCTGTCGGCGGCGCCCACACCTGCGCTGTCAACGTGAACAACGATCTCTACTGCTGGGGCCGCAATGCGAGTGGTCAAGTGGGCAATGGCACAGTGACACCGGTCCTGACGCCGGTGCTCGTGCTCTCTGGCGTGACCAGCAAGGTCACGCTCGGGGGCGCTCATACCTGCATCATCAAGACTGACGGCAACCCGTATTGCTGGGGAGCCAACACGAATGGCCAGCTCGGCAGCGGCAACTTCACCGCAACGAGCGGCCCGGGCGGGGCGATTGCGGGGTTGACCGGCCTCGTCGAGATTGCGGCTGGCCAATCCTTCACCTGCGCCCGGACGGCCACTACCGTATCCTGCTGGGGGCGAAACGCGGCGGGCGAGCTCGGGCTCGGCAACACGATGCAACAGACGACTCCTCAGGTCGTGCCCGGTGTGACGAACGTGAGCCAGCTCGGCGGAGGCGTATTCTACGCGGGCGCGGTCACCGCCGGCGGTAACTACATGTGGGGTTCAGATGGACAGGGAGAGTTTGGCGACGGACTGACCACGGCGATCGTTTCAACGCCCGAGCTGGTCCCTGGGCTCGCGACATTCACGAAGTTGAGCTTCGCGAACGGAACCAGCTGCGGCCTGACCGCGGCATCCCAGATGTCGTGCTGGGGAGACAACTCTTACGGAGAGATTGGCGACGGCACCACGAATCTCAGCTCGGTCCCCGTTCCGGTCTCCTGGCCTTGAGACACACTGGCGGGCAACCGGTCTCTCCTGGGCGCTAGCAGTCTGAGCTCGTATGTTTTTTGGATGGTTAGTTCTGATTGCGCTGACGGCGCTCGCGGCGCTCGCGGCCGTCGGGGTCGCCTCGCGTGCTGCACCCGAAGGACGCGCCGAGCTGGGCGTCCTCGCGACCCTCGTCTTCTTCGCGCTGCTCGTGACGCCGGTGCATCTGCTCGGGTACTCCGGTCATCTGACGGCTCCCTTGCTCGCGGCCTTCTCGGTGCTGTTATCCGGTGCAGCGTTCCTCGCGTCAGCATGGCGGCGCGGCGTCCGGCGTCATTTCGAGGACACTCTCCGCCACGCGATCACGATACTTTGCATGGCGCCCGACGGCCTTCGCCAGGCGACGCGAGCGCGGAGTGTCGTGCTCATCGGGCTCGTCTGGGCGGCCGGCGTGATCGGGCTGTCGGCGTGGGTCATGTACCTCGCGCCATCCGAGTCGTGGGACGGGCTCTTCTACCACGAGCCAATGGTCGGGCTCGCCATTCAGAACCACGGATTCTCTGTCGTGAACCTCCCACCAATCGAGGCGGTACAGGCAATCAATGGCTATCCGCGCCTGTGCGAATCGGTCGCCCTCTGGTTCGTGATCTTCACGGACAAGACCTTTATCGAGATCGGGAACACGCTCGCCGCACCAGCGCTGATGTGGGCAGTCTACGCCATCGCACGTCGCTTCGGCGATCGGGTGATCGCCATGGGCTGGGCTGCGGTGACGATCCTCATGCCGGCGATGTGGACGCAGCTAGCCACGAGCATGATCGACGTCGAGGTCGCGTTCTTCCTCCTTGCCGCGCTCTACTTCTGCACCCGTCCCCGGTATCGAGTGCGCGACGCCGTCTGCGCCACGCTCGCCATGCTGCTCGTCACCGGCTCCAAGAGCACAGCTCTTGTGTGGGTTCCGCCGCTTGCCCTCATCGCGTACGGCCGATTGCTCCTGCACCACTGGCGCGGTCGCCGATGGCCGTCCGTCGCCGTGATCGGCGGTGGCGTGACCCTCATGGTTGGGCTAGCTGCGCTGACGTTCGTGCGCAACTGGATCGTTTTCAAGAATCCACTGTGGCCCATCACCTACGATGTCCCGAAGCTCGGCATTCACTGGGCCGGTTTGCAGACGTTGGCGAGCATGGTGCCGGATCCACCCCTCGCGGACCTCGCAGCAGTCAAATACGGGCTACCGATTGGCGGCGTGGGCGACGTCATCCGGCGGGACTATGGCTACGCAGTCCCCTGGGTAATTGTCCCGCTCGGCGCGTCAGCGTTCTTCATTGCGCTCCTCGCCTCAGTCCGAGACCTGGTGTTGGGGCAGCGAAGTCGGGCCTGCGAGCTCATCCTGCTGAGCTTTCCCGCTCTCGTCGCGCTCCGATTTTCACCGAGCCTCTCGATTGGCCGCTTCAACGTGCATATCGTCGCGTCGTTCATGTTCGCCGTGAGCTGGTCTGCAGGGCACAAGCACTGGCTTCGATGGGGTGAGGGAGCCGTCGCCGCCGCCATCGTGCTCTCGATCATGCCCTTCTTCTGGATGCAGGGCTGGTACTGGGGGACGAACCCGACCGGGCTCGCGGTTCTCCTTCATCACTCCCGCGAAGAGCGGGCGTCGATGAACATTGCGAGCTTCCAGATGCCGGCGGCCGTCGCGCGCCTGCGTGAGATAGAGCTCGGCCCGGGCGATCGAGTCGCTTACACGCAAGAGCTGGCCTTCTCCGGTGTGTTGTGGAACTTCCGGTTCACCAACCACGTCGAGTATGTGCCATTCACGCGCGCGGACGAGTTCCTTGACCGACTCAATCAGGTCCAGCCCAAGTGGGTTGCGGTCGGCCGGTCGAGCTCGGGGCAGGTGGCTCTCGATTCGCGACCTCGGGACTGGGAGTTTGTTGGTGAGGCTGCTCACACGGGCACCACGGTGATCTACCGACATCGATAGCGCGCCTCTCGCTGAAGGCTATCACCGTGAGAGGCGTCGTCGTCAAGCGGAAGTTCGCGGATCCGCCTACGTCGCGCTCCGCCGCTCGCGCGTCTCCCTGCCGGCGGCCGGTGTCGACGGCGCTTGGGTCACCCGCGCTGCGGTCTTCTCGTCGAGCTTGCCCCAGATCACCGCCCCGGAAGGATGATTGTAAGAAGCGGGTGTATCGAGCGGCCGCACATCCTGATCCTTCCCGGCCGGGGAGCTTCGGCACAGGATCCGAAGGACGGGCTGCTCGCGCCGACACGCGTAGTTTCCAATTGGAAAGGCGGCTGTGATGATGGAGAATTGTGCGCGAACGACAGGGAATAGAAGGTCATGAGCAGCAAGTTCGACGACGCAAGCGCTGAAGCGCCCAGTAGCTCCTCCTCTCCGTTCG
>JANYGI010000200.1 GCA_025362495.1 Byssovorax sp.
CGCGCGCCCGGCGCCGCCGGCGGGGGCTCGCGGTCGTCAGCCCCGCCCTGGACCACGCGCAAGCCCAGCCTGTGGGCGCGCAGCAACACACCGAGAGGAGCCGGTAAATGCCCACCAGAGCGCATGCGGTACAGCAGAGTCATGGTCATGGGCAGTCCCGGCCACCCCGGGAATTTGAGTCCGGCGAGTACCTGCGCGTCGTGCGCGTCGGCCCCGAGGAGGCGAAGCGGCGACTGGCTGAGATGAGCGGGGAGGGCGTCGGGAGCGGCGTTCTTCATGCCGTGGAAGATGCGCCGATCGCGGCGTCCGCATTACCCCGAGCGGAGACGATTTCTCGGACCCGTCCGCGTGTCAGTCCGACACGAATTGTCGCGCGAACGGGGAGCGATCTCGATCTTCGTCAAGCGATTGGCGCCGCAGGATCGACCGTCTCGGCCGTCGCTCGCCACGTGGAGCTGGACGAGAAGGTCATTCGCTCGTGGTGCGATCCCGCATCGGAGGCGCACCCCGCCGCGGGCGATATCCGGGCGCTGCCGCCGCGGGTCCACCTCGCCTATGCCCAGATCGATCTCGCGCTCGCGCAGGCGCGCGTGCAGGGCAACGCGCCGGCCAAGTCGCAAGACGCGATCGTGCGCGACCTCCTCACCGGCGCGCTGTCGATCGCGCTCGCGCAGTCCACCGGCGACGACGCCGCGGTGAAGCGCGCCGCGCTCGCCATCATGGCCGACGTGCTCGGGATCGTCGGCGCCGGACGGAGCGACAAATGAGCCCGACCGAGCGAGGTACTTTGGAGCGCGCTGGCGACGCCGTGCGCGCCGTGCGCGAGGCGTTGGGCGCGACCGTGGACGCGCGCGCGGCGCTGCTCGTCGAGGTGGCGCTCGCCATGCCGCTCGATGCGATCGGGATCGACGACGCGATCACTCGCATGCTCGACGACACCGAAGAGGTCGCGGTCAACGACGAGCCCGCAAAGCAGCGCGCCGCGCTCCTCGCGGTCGCCCGCACGGCGCTCTCCGCCGTCCTCACCCTCGACGCCGAGGCGCGCCGATGATCGCCCTCGACCTCGTCGCCCTCTGGCGCTCGCTGCCGCCCGACGTGATCCACGCGGTGATCGCTGAGGCGATGGCGCGCGCGTACATGACCCCCGAGCAGCCGAGCACGCTGGCCAGCGCGATCGCCGCGATGGTGCGCAGCTCCAGCGACGACGACATCGCCGGCCTGGTGGGGCCGGAGATCTTGCGGCGCCTCGGTGGCGACGCGCGGGCGCCGCTCGCTGCGACGTGGGAACAGGCCTGCGACGCCGCGCGCGCGGAGGCACAGCAGGCGCGGCGCAGCGCGACGGAGTGGCAGGCGCGCGCAGAAGATCTCGCGCGCGGTATCGAGGCGCTCAACAACAGGCACGCGGAGCAGCGTCGCCTGCGCGCCGCCGCCGAGGCAGACCGCGACGCCATCTGCGCGATCGGCTGGGAGGCGATCGTCGATCGGGACATCACCCGCCGCTTCGCCGACAGGTTCCAGCACGTCGCCGACGAGAGCGTCGCCCTCGCGTACAAGCGTCGCCGTGCGCTCTGGCGTGCCCGCTCGATCAACCACGCGCGCGTGCGCCTCCTCGTGGCTGCGCTCCGCGCCGCCCGGGCCGCGCTCGTGGCGCACGCGCGCGTCGAGCCCCTCGCCGATACCGAGCGCGCGCTGGCCACCATCGAGCTGCGCGACGTGCCCGCGATCGTCGACAACCACTGCCCCGGCGAGTGCGGCCAGCTGGTGAGCGAGTGCGCATGCGACGTGGCCGCCGCCGAGCTGCTCGCGATCGCCGCGCCCCTTGCCCCGCCCGGCGCGGGCGCCTTCGCCTCGGTCTTCTCGATGGCCCCCGCGCCCCCGTCGTCGAGTCGCCGCGTGCCCGCGCTGCCGTCTCGCGGCGCGATCCCTGGCCCGTCGTCAAGCCGCCCCGACGTCGCCCCGTTCGCCCTGCGCGCGCCGCTCCGCCCTGCGCCACTGCCCCTCCCGGTCCTCGCCCCGCTGCGCGCCACCACGCCCGCGCCGCCCGCCTTCCGCCTCGTCGTGCTGCCGATCGCCGACATCACCGCGCTGGGCGAGCACTTCGCCTGCTCCCCGCTCCGAGCGACGATCACCGCCTCTTCGTGCCTGTCGCGCCAGCGCGCCGCGGATCCCGTCGCGCGCAAGCTGCTCTCCCCCGGCGAGCGCGTGGCCACCGGAGGCGCCGGTGCTTACGGCGCGTGCAAAGCGTGCCCCGACGGTCAGCGCATCGCCGCGCAGCTCAGCGGTAAACCCGCTCAGCGCAAGCGCGGCCGCGCTGCAGGAGGCAGCGACGTGAGCGCCACCACGGCAGAGCGCGCCGCGCGACTGACCACCAACGACATGGTCCGCAGCCGCCGACACCGCCTCGTGCGCGCGTCGACGATCGACATGACCCGCGTGACGCGGCGGGCGATCTTGATCGCGCGCGCCGAGAACCCCGGCGCCAACGTGCGGCGGCTGCCGATGGTGCGCGGGGCGTGCGCCTCGATCGAGCGGCCCTGCCCGTACGTCTCGTGCCAGCACCACCTCTACCTCGACGTCGACGGCGCCACGGGCAGCATCAAGCTCAACTTCCCCGACCTCGAGGTCGACGAGCTCGAGCACAGCTGCGCGCTCGACGTCGCGCTGGGCACCGGCGATCCGGCCACGGGCCAGGGCGGCGGCAACACGCTCGAGGAGATCGCCAAGATCTTGAACCTCACGCGCGAGCGCGTGCGCCAGATCGAGGTCAGCGCGCTCGCCAAGCTCGAAGGCCTGCGCGGCCGCGTGCTCCGCGACTTTGCCGCCGAGGGGCCCGTCGTGGTGCGCGGGCCCGTCGTGGTCGCCGAGGACGAAGACGAAGACGAAGACGAGGACGACGAGCAGGCCGAGGCGGCAGAGTGATCGCGCCCTTCACCGCCACCACCGCGAGCCTGTACCGCGCGCTCGTCCGCTACCGCGAGATCGCCGCGCGCTGGCCCGCTGTCGCCCCCGCGCCCTGGCCCGTCGCGCCCGCGCCGCGCCAGACCCCGCACGGCCAGAAGATCCTCGACGCTGAGCGCCAAGTGCTCGGCGCCGTCATCACCGGCGCGCTCCGCCTGCAAGATCTCCAGCGCGCGCCCGACGAGCTCTGCGGGCACCTGCACCATCGCCTACTGCTCGAGCGCCTCACCATCCTGCTCGAGATGCGCGCCGACGGCTTCAAAATCCCTGGCGCCCCCGGCCTCGATTGGCGCTTCGCCGAGCGCGCGTGCGCCTCGCCGCGCATCTGGGCGATCGGCGTCGTCTCCGTCGATCCCCCCGTGCTCTGCAGCCTCCTCGACCTCGCGCGCGCCGCGCCGCGTAGGCCCACCGCGATGGCCGCGCTCGCGCTGCTCACCGCCGAGGCCCGGCACCGCGCCGACATCAAGGCCGAGCGCGCGCGGCTCCGCGAGGCGCTGCGCGCTGTCGTCGACGAGCTCGTCGACGGCTACCTCGCGGCCGCGCTCGCCGAGGCCAGCGCGCACGGCTCGACGGAGATCGTGGCGAGTCGCGGGCACCGCGCGTGGATCGGCCCCGACGTGCTCCGCGAGGAGATCGCCAGGCACCGCGCGGGGCGCGGCACCGCGTCCGTCATCACCGACAACGGAGGTGCAGTTTGAGCGGCCTTATCCCCCTGCGCGAGTACCAGGAAAGCGGCATCTCCGAGATCCGCCACCGCATCCGCACCGGCAAAAAGCGCATCGTCTTCGTGCTCGCCACGGGCGGCGGCAAGACGGTTTGCGCGTCACATATCATCCACGGCGCCGTCGCCAAGGAGAGCCGCGTCCTCTTCCTCGCGCACCGCAAGGAGCTGATCAAGCAGGCTTTTTGCAAACTCGTACGGAACGGGCTCGACCCTTCGCACATCGGCACCATCCTCGCGGGCGTCACCAGCGGCACGTGCCTCCCTCCGGTCGACTACAGCACGCTCAGCGACGACGAGCTCTGGCACCGCTACGCGCGCAAACGGCCCTCCGCGCTCGTGCAGGTCGCGTCGATTGACACGTTGAGGACCAAGGCGCTACCGGTCGCGCAGCTCGTCGTCATCGACGAGTGCCACCGCTCGCTGTCGGCCGGCTACATCCGCGTCCTCCGGCACTACCAGGCAGCCGGCGCCGTCGTCCTCGGCCTCACTGCCACGCCGGTGCGCTCCGATGGGCGTGGCCTCGGCGAGCCGCTCAAGGTGACCGACGAGCAAGGCGCCGTGGTCAACGGGCCCGACAACAAGCCCCTCACCTTCGCGGCCTACGAGGACATCGTCGTCGGCGCAACGTACCTCGACCTCTACAACGACGGCTTCCTCGTCGACCAGCGGGTCTGGACGATCCCGGCGTCGCAACTCGCGGCGATCGAGTCGCTCAAGATCGCCAAAAACGGCGACTACGACCAGGCCGAGGCGGCCAAGCTCTTCGACTGCGAGGGCCTCGTCGGCGACATCGTCGAGCGCTGGCTCACGCAGGCGCGGGACCGCCCCACGATCGCTTTCGCGGTCACGCGCGACCACTCCCGGCACATCGTCGAGCGCTTCGTCGCGGCCGGCGTGCGCGCGCTCCACGTCGACGCCGACTCGGACGACAGCGTGCGCAGCGCCGTCGGCCGCCGCCTCCTCCTGCCGTACGAGCACCCGGACCGCCTCGACGTGGTCTCCAACGTCGACGTCTTCACGGAGGGCTTCGACGCGCCGGGCGTCTCGTGCATCATCCTCGCCCGCGCGACGAAGAGCGTGCGCGTGTACCTCCAGCAGGTCGGCCGCGGCTCGCGCCCCGCACTGGGCAAGATCGATTGCTACGTGCACGACCACGCGGGCTGCGCGATCGAGCACGGGATGCCGCAGTGGCCGCGCGAGTGGTCGCTCGAGGGCAGGAGCAAGAAGGCGAAGCTCAAGAGCCCGCCCACGTGCGTGTGCGAGCAATGCCGCGCCGTCTGGCCCGGCGGCACCGAGGTCTGCACGGCGCCGCTCCCCGACGGCACCGCGTGCGGCTGGGCGTTCCCGCCGCCCCCGCCGCGCACCGAGATCGAAGAGCAGGCCGGCGAGCTCGTCGAGGTCCGCGCTGCGACCCGCGAGGAGATGCTTGAGGCGTGGGAGGAGATTTGTGCCGCGCGCGGCAAGCGCAAGCCTGGCTGGTGTCACCACGAGTTCGTGCGCCGGTTTGGCATGAAGCCGCCGCGCGATTTCGCGAAGCCCGACGACGGCACCCCGCCGGCGAGCGCCGAGGAGATCGCGATCTCGCGCGCGCTGCTCATCGATCGCGTCGTCGCCGAGGCTATCGCCGAGAGCCGCCCGATCTCGTGGGCGCGGATGAAGATCGGCAACTCGAAGCTCAGCGGCAAGCGCTTCCCGCTCAACGAGGAGCTCGTCGCCTGCCCCACCGCGCTCGCCGATCCCGCCGCGTTCCAAGCCTGGTTCGCGCCCACCAAGCCTGTCGTCGAGCTCCCTCCGATGACGGACCTCGGCATCGCG